>NZ_JBNDJO010000018.1:0-194218 GCF_050434965.1 Paraburkholderia sp. GAS38
CGCTGCCGGTGCAATACGCGGACTATGCCGCGTGGCAGCGCGAATGGCTCGAAGCGGGCGAACGTGAAAAGCAACTGGAATACTGGCGCAAGACGTTGGGCGAGACACACCCGGTGCTGGCGCTGCCCACGGACGCGCCACGCCAGGCGCACGCATCGTATCGGGCGGCCCGTCACGGCGTGACACTGCCGGTGGAGCTGGCCCAGGCGGTACGCGAGCGCGCACAGCGCAGTTCGACGACACCGTTCATGGTGCTGCTGGCCGCGTTCCAGGCGCTGCTGCATCGCTATACCGGCGAGGGCGACATCCGCGTAGGCGTGCCAGTGGCGAACCGCAACCGCGTCGAAACCGAGCCGCTGATCGGCTTCTTCGTCAACACTCAGGTGTTGCGTGCCGAGGTGGCCGCACGCGACACACTCGGCGAACTGCTTGAGCGAACCCGGCTGGCGACGCTCGGAGCGCAGGCGCACCAGGACCTACCGTTCGACGTGCTGGTGGATGCGCTGCACACGCAGCGCAGTCTGAGCCACAATCCGCTGTTTCAGGTGATGTTCAACCATCTGCGCAGCGATTACCGTGTACTTGACGCACTGCCGGGGCTCGCCGTCGAATGGTACGAGTTCACGGAGGGCGAGGCGTTGTTCGAACTGACGCTCAACATCGTCGAGAGCACGGATGGCGGTTTATCCGCACAACTGATGTATGCACGCGAGCTGTTCGACGCGGCGACGATCGAGCGTTTCGGCCATCACTATGTGAACCTGCTGCGCTCGCTCGCGGAGAATCCCGCTCAGGCGGTGGGCGAAGTCGAGTTACTCGATCTCGCAGAACGTGAGCGGTTGCATGACTGGGCACAGGGCACCGGCGCGTCGGATGGCGCGCCGCTCGCGCATCGGCAGTTCGAGGCCCACGCGGCAGCGCAGCCGGATGCGCTGGCCTTGATGTTCGGCGACGAGCGGCTCAGCTACCGCGAGCTAAATGAGCGCGCCAATCGCCTCGCTGCGTACCTGATCCGCGCAGGTGTGGGGCCGGAGGTTCGGGTTGGGTTCGCCATGGCGCGCTCGGTCGAAATGCTGGTCGCGCAGCTTGCGATCCTGAAAGCGGGCGGTGCCTATGTGCCGCTCGATCCAGCGTACCCGGCTGAGCGGCTTGCCTACATGATCGAGGACAGCGGCATCGAACTGCTGCTGGTGCAAACGCACCTGGGGATGGCGCGTCTGCCGCTCTCCGGCGCGCCTGGCACGCTCGATCTCGACACGCTCGATGTCTCGGACGAACCGGTAGACAACCCGACGCGCAATCCAAACGCGGACAACCTGGCCTACGTCGTTTACACCTCGGGATCGACCGGACGGCCGAAGGGTGTGGCGGTCGCACATGGCGCGCTCGCGATGCATTGCCGCGCCGTCGCCGAGCGTTACGAGGTGAGCGCCATGGACCGCTACCTGAATTTTGCATCGGCCAGTTTCGACGCTGCCACGGAACAGTGCCTCGGGCCGCTGATGCACGGCGCCGCGATCGTGCTGCGCGACGACGAAGTGTGGTCCGCGCACCGGCTCGCCGATGAGATTCGCTCGAAGGGCATCTCGGTCGTGAACCTGCCGCCGGCCTATCTCGACGCGTTCGCTCAGTCGACGGAGGCAGGCGCGGTAAGCGTGCGCGTTTGTATCGCAGGCGGCGAAGCATGGTCGAAATCCGGATTCGAGGCAGTGTGCAGTCATCTAAAGCCGCAACGGGTCTTCAACGCCTATGGGCCATCGGAGACGGTGATCACACCGACGCTCTGGCAGTTCGACACAGCGTCCAACGCAACCGCCGGGTTCGACAGCGGCTATGCGCCGATCGGACGACCAGTTGGCGATCGCAGTGCCTGGGTGCTCGACGCTCAGATGAACCGTGTACCGCAAGGATTACCAGGCGAGTTGTACCTGGGCGGTCATGGGATGGCGCGCGGCTATCTGGGCCGCCCGGCGCTGACGGCCGAACGCTTTGTGCCCGATCCGTTTGCCGACGAACCCGGTGCACGCCTGTACCGAACCGGCGATCTGGTGCGCTGGCGCCACGACGGGCAACTGGAGTACCTCGGCCGCATCGATCATCAGGTAAAGGTGCGTGGCTTTCGTATTGAGTTGGGCGAGGTGGAGGCGCAATTGCGTGCGCAACCCGGCGTGCGCGATGCCGTGGTCGACGCCCAGGAAGGTCCGGGCGGCACGCGGCTGGTTGGCTACGTGAGCCCGGTGCCGGGATGCACGCTCGATACCGCGGTGCTGCGTGCCGGACTGGCCGCGACACTGCCGGACTACATGGTGCCGGGCGTGCTGATGGTACTCGATGCATTGCCGCTCAATCCGAACGGCAAGGTGGACCGGCGCGCGTTGCCGGCTCCCGCTGCGGTGTCCGCGCTGGAGAGCGGCGAGGCGGCGCAAGGGATTGTCGAGACGCAGCTTGCGGCGATCTGGGCACAGTTGCTGCGGCGCGAACACATCGGCCGTCACGAGAACTTCTTCGAGCTGGGCGGCGATTCGATCATGGGCCTGCAGATTGTCGCTCGTGCACGCCAGGCCGGACTCCTGCTGACGGCCCGGCAAATCTTCGAGCAACAGACCATCGCGCAGCTCGCGACCTGTGCGGTCGCGATTCACAACGTCGACGGGTTACCGGACGACAGCAGCGCGTCCAGCACGATCGAACCGGATGCGCCCGTGCCATTGCTGCCGATTCAGGCCTGGTTCTTTGCCGAGCCGCTGCCGGAGCGTCATCACTGGAATCAGGCCGTGCTGCTGCGCATCGATCAGGCGATCGATACTGCCTGCATGGAGCAGGCCTTGAGGGCCATCGTCGCGCATCACGACTCGTTGCGTTTGCGCTTCGAGCCGTGCGATCCGGTGCATGCGGACGATACCAACTGGCGGCAACGCTATGCGCGCAGCGAACCCACGACGCTGCTGCAGATTGCGACAGGCGTGCGTACCGCCGCCGTCGAAGCGTTGTGCGATACCGCGCAGCGCACGCTGGATCTGACGCATGGTCCGCTGCTGCGCGCGCTGGCGATGCAGATCGACGACGGTAGCTGGCGTCTGTTTATCGCGATTCATCACCTTGCTGTCGATACCGTGTCGTGGCGGATTCTGCTCGACGACCTGCGGCGCGTTTATATGCAATTGCAAGCGGGTGAAGGCGTGAAGTTGCCGGCGCGGACGACGTCGTACCAGGTGTTCGGAAGGCAGTTGCAGGAGGCAGCGCGCCGGCCGGAGATCGAACAGTATGGTGCATGGTGGCAAGCGCTTGCGGATGTTCCCGCTGCGCTGCCGCCGGGTGCTACGGGTGCGGGGCTTGATCAGCGTGTCGAGGTCAACGCGAATGCTAACGACGGCAACGAATCGACTGCCAAACCGGTCAGCGCAACGGTGCGTTTCGATGCGGCCACAACGAGTCGTCTGCTGCGGGATGCATCGTCGGCCTATCGAACCCAGCTCGCCGATCTGTTGCTAGTTGCGACCGGTCGCGCGCTGTGTCGCTTCGCCGGACGCGACGTCCTGCGCATCGATCTGGAGGGACATGGTCGCGAGACCCACTTCGGCGCGGCGGACCTCAGTCGCACGACGGGCTGGTTCACAGCGGTCTATCCGTTCCGGCTGGCGCCCACCGGCGAGATCGGCGCCGCGCTGAAGCGAGTAAAGGAAGCCCGCCGGGCCGTACCGCACGGTGGCATGAGCTTCGGCATGCTGAAGTATCTGGGAACGCCTGAACAGCGCGCTGCATTGTCGGGCGTCGGTCACGCCGAGGTGCTGTTCAACTATCTGGGCCAGTTCGACGCCACACTCGCCAATGACGCCAACGCTAACATCGACAAGGCCGGCGCGTGGCAACTCGCAAGTGAACGCACCGGCCACGCGCACAGCGAACGCAGCCGCGGCACCCATGCACTCGAAATCGCGGGCCAGGTGCAAGGCGGAGAACTGTCGTTGACCTGGTTGCACGCCAACGGCGAGCGCTACGATGCAGCGACGCTCGAAGCGCTCGCGGAAGATTTTCGCCAGGAACTGCTTGCGGTGCTGGCGCATTGCGAAAGCGGTGCGAGCGGCCTGACGCCTTCAGATGTGCCGCTTGCCGCGCTCGATCAGGCCCAGCTCGACGACTTACCTGTGCCGGCCAGCGAGATTGCGGATCTCTATCCGCTAGCGCCGATGCAGACCGGCATCGTGTTTCACAGCCTGCTCGGGCAGCAGCCGGGCGCGTATGTGAACCAGTTGCGCGTCGATATCGACCGGCTCGATTGCGCGCGCTTCCAGGCGGCATGGGAAGCGGCGGCTGCGCGTCACGACATCCTGCGCACGGGCTTCCTTGCGTTCGACGATGCGTCGCGTCAATGGGTAGCACGCAGCGTCGCCGTGCCGTTTAGCGTCGAGGATTGGCGCGACGTGAGCGCTCGGGACACCTCGGACGCTCCCGCGCTCGCCACGCGGCTCGACGCTTTCGCGGCGGCGCAGATCGAGCGAGGTTTCGATCTGGCGCGGCCGCCGTTGTGGCGCGTCACGCTGATCCGCACGGGGGCGGAGCGCTATCACCTGGTCTGGACGTTCCATCATGCGTTGCTGGATGGCTGGAGCGCGGCGCAACTGCTTGCGGAAGTGCTCGGTGCGTACGAAGGTCGCAAGCCAACTGAGTCGCCTGCGCGCTATAGGCAGTTCATCGCGTGGCTGCAGGCGCGCGGTCGCGATGCGGGCGAGGCCTGGTGGCGCGTGCAGATCGGCGGTCTCGATGGCCCGACCTTGCTGGCGAGCGCGTTGGCGAAGCCGGCCGCGGTCGATGCGGCAGACGCAGTGCCTGCGACCACCCACGCTTCAACCACACGCATCTGGGACGCAACACACACGGCACAACTAAGCGCTTTTGCAAAGGCTCAACGCGTGACGCTGAACACGCTGGTGCAAGCCGCCTGGCTCGTGCTGTTGCAGCGCTACACCGGGCAGCGCACGGTGACATTCGGTGCAACCGTGGCGGGTCGCCCGGCATCGTTGGAAGGGGCCGAGCGCACGCTCGGCCTGTTCATCAACACAATTCCCGTGATTGCGACGCCGCAGCCGTCGCTGAGCGTCGGCCAATGGCTCGAACAGATCCAGCAGCACGGCGTCGCGGCGCGCGAACATGAACATGTCGCGCTATACGACATCCAGCGCTGGGCGAAGATCGAAGGTGGGCAAGCGCTGTTCGACAGCCTCGTCGTGTTCGAAAACTATCCGGTCGACGAAATCCTTGAAGCCGCGACGCCGCGTGAACTGCAATTCTCGGGACAGCGCAACGAGGACCGCACGAGCTATCCGCTGACGCTATCGATCAGCCATGGACGACACGCGCGACACACTGACGCGTCACCGGACGGCGAAAGCCTGCGGATCGAATTTGCCTATACGTGCGACGCTTTCGACGCATCGCAGATAGAGCGGCTCGCTGCACATCTGGCCGCGTTGCTCGACGCGTTTGCGGCGAATCCGGCTGCGCCGCTCGGCTCGCTTGCGATGCTGGACGACACCGAACTCGGACAACAGCAGCAATGGGGTGCGGGACCGGAAATCGCGCAGGCGCCTTTGGTGCATCAGCGCATCGCTCGCCAGGCCGAAACATATGGCGCGAAGCAGGCGCTCGTACTCGACGGCGAGTCGCTCGATTACGACACGCTCGAGCGCCGCACCAGCCGGCTCGCGCATCGTCTCCAAGCAGCGGGCGTCGGACCGGAGTCGCGGGTCGGCATTGCCATTGAGCGTTCGTTCGAGATGATCGTCGCGGTGCTCGCCGTACTGAAAGCGGGCGGGGCGTATGTGCCGCTCGATCCGTCGTATCCGGCTGAACGGCTCGCGTTTATGATCGAAGACAGCGGGATCGAGCTGGCGTTGACGTCCGGCGCCTCTGCGGACGCATTGGCGCAGTTCGGCGTGGCATGCATCGACGTGACGCAGTCCGCGTCGCCGGCGAGTGCCTATCCCGATCGCGGACATCACGCGGACGACGCGCCATCCAGTAACGTATCGCGCGACAACCTCGCCTACGTGATCTACACCTCGGGTTCGACCGGCCGCCCCAAAGGCGTCGGCATCACGCACGACGCACTGGCGCAGCATACGCAGGTATCGATTGATCTGTTCGGCGTCACCGCCGAAGACCGCGTGCTGCAGTTCTCCACCTTCAACTTCGACGGCTTCGTCGAACAGGTGTTCGCGACGTTGAGCGTAGGCGCTGCATTGATTCTTCGCGGCCCGCAGTTGTGGAGCAGCGAGCGCTTTCTCGACGAGGTCGTGCGGCAACGCATCACCGTGGCCGATCTGACGACGGCCTACTGGAACGTGCTCGCGCAGGACTTCGCCGTCAATCCGCGTGCGCGCGCCGCTTGCGCAAGCCTGCGCCGCGTGCATGCGGGCGGCGAGGCGATGCCGGCCGACGGCATCCTCGCATGGCGCATGGCGGGCCTCGCCCACGTCGCGCTCGCGAACACCTACGGGCCAAGCGAAGCAACCGTCACAGCAAGTGCGTTCGATTGCTCGCCCTATCTGCAGGCGGCAGCCGAAGTGCCGGCGCAGATCTCGATTGGTGGGCCTCTCGCGGGGCGCTCGCTGCGGGTGCTCGACGCACAGCTTAATCCGGTGCCGGTTGGCGTCGCGGGGGAGCTGTGCATCGGCGGTGCGCTGCTCGCGCGCGGTTACCATGGGCGAGCGGGTTTGACGGCCGAGCGCTTCATCGCCGATCCGCATGCCGCATCGCCCGGTGGCCGGCTGTATCGAACCGGCGACCTGGTGCGCTGGAATGCACACGGCACGCTCGACTATCTGGGCCGTCTCGATCATCAGGTCAAGGTGCGTGGTTTTCGCATCGAGCTGGGCGAGATCGAGGCGCAGTTGCTGCGGCTGCCCACGGTGCGCGAGGCAGTGGCGGTGGTCCGCGAGGGCACAGGTGGCGCTCGCGTGTTGGCCTACGTGGCAGCCGCGCCTAACGCGCAACTCGACGGCTCGACGTTGCGCGCGAGTCTCGCCGCCACGCTGCCGGACTATATGGTGCCGTCTACCGTGCTGGTACTGGATGCGTTACCGTTGAATCCGAACGGCAAGATCGACCGGCACGCGCTGCCTTTACCCGGCGCGCATGAAGCGGTGGCGGCCGGGATGAGCGAAGCGGCCGACCCGCCGCAAGGCGAACTGGAAACCGCGCTTGCCGCGATCTGGTCAACGGTGCTCGACGTACAACCCGTGCAGCGCAGCGACCGCTTTTTCGAACTCGGCGGCCACTCGCTGGCGGCGATGCAGGTGCAAGCGTCGATCCGGCGCACGCTCGGAATCGACGCGCAGCTCGCGGATCTGATGAATAATCAGCCGCTGTACCGGTTGGCGCAGACGCTCATGTCCACCGGCCGGGTCGCGCAAGACGACGATGCGATGGCCGCCGAAATGCAGGATATTCTCGCGGAGCTATGACGATGGTTCGGCCAGTCATGCGCAACGCGAACACGCTGGGCGCTTTCAATCACTTCAAAAAAAGGTTTTCATGTCCCTGCTATTGACCCTGGTCCGGCAATCCCGCTGGATTCTGCTGCTCGCGCTGATCACGAGTGTGGTCGGCGGTCTGAGCAACGCCGCGCTCGTCGCGATCATCAATCAGGCACTCGGCGTATCGGCCGACAAGCTGCCGGAACTCGGCTGGCGTTTCCTGCTGCTGGCGCTCGCCGTACTCGTCACCCGCACGCTGTCGCAGACCTTCTTCGTGCGGCTTGGACAAAGCACCAAAGCCGCGCTGCGCATGCGGACCATCCGCAGCGTCACTGAGGCCTCCTATCAAAACCTGGAGCGCCAGGGCGGCGCAAGGGCAATGGCCGTGCTGACCCAGGACCTCGATACGATCGTCGTGTTCTTCCTGAGCGTGCCGACGCTCGCGATGAACGGCTCGATCGTGCTGGGCTGTCTCGCGTATCTCGGCTACCTCTCGTGGCAGATACTGCTGTTCGCGTTGGTGACGATCCTGATCGGCTCGCTCGGCTTCCATCTGGCTAATACGCGCGCCATGTTCCATTTGCGCAGTTCGCGCAAGCGAGAAGACAATCTGGTGGGCGACTTCCGTTCGCTGTTCGACGGCGCGAAGGAGTTGAAGCTGCATCGCCGCCGCAGGCAGGCCTTCGTCGACGATTCGCTCGCGGCCAGCGTCGAGGCCGTGCGTGTGCAGCGTACGCGCGGCTATGTGCTGTACACGGCGGCGGCCAGTTGGGGCAGCATGATCTTTCTGGCCTTTATCGGCTGCGTGCTGTTTCTTTTGACGCGCATCTATCCGGTGCAGCCGCATGTGCTGTCCGGTTACGCGGTGATCTTCCTGTACATGATCATGCCGATCGAAAGCCTGCTGTCGTCGATTCCGTCGCTTAGTTCGGCTAAGGTCGCGCTGGAACGCATCGATCAGGTCAGCCGCGATCTGCCGCGCGAGGACGTGTTGCCGGCCGAATCCGCGCATGCGTTCGAGAGCATCGCGTTGAAGCACGTGACGCACAGCTATTTCCGCGAGAAAGAAAACGAGGTGTTCACGCTTGGCCCGGTGAGCCTGACGTTCAAGCCCGGCGAACTGGTGTATCTGATAGGCGGCAACGGCAGCGGCAAGACCACGCTTGCCAAGATGCTGGTCGGTCTCTATGCGCCGGAAGGCGGCGAGATTCTGCTGAACGGCCAGGCGATAGGTGAGGCCGAGCGCGATATCTATCGTCAGCACTTCTCGGTCGTGTTCAACGACTTCTTTCTGTTCGACCAGTTGCATGGCCTGCATATCGAGGGTCTCGACGCGCAGGCGCAGCAGTTGCTCGAACTGCTGCATCTCGAACACAAGGTCACGATTCGCGATGGCCGCCTGTCGACGATCAATCTGTCGCAGGGGCAGCGCAAACGTCTCGCGCTACTCGTCGCGTATCTCGAGGATCGTCCGTTCTACGTGTTCGACGAATGGGCCGCCGACCAGGACCCAACCTTCAAGGACGTGTTCTACCGCCGCCTGTTGCCCGATCTGAAGGCAAAGGGCAAAACCGTGCTGGTGATTACCCACGACGATCGTTACTTCGGACTCGCGGATCGCTACATCAAGCTCGACTACGGCCGGGTGGTCGAGGAAGGCCCGGGCGCCGATCTGCAACACCAACCGGCGAGCGCGGCGGTGGAGGCACGCTGATGACACGCGGGCCCGCTCAGGTCCGGTCGTGGCTTAAGTTGTTTACCACTATGCGCTTCCAGTAAAAGTGGTCGTACAATTATTGTCTGGCGTGACAACTTCAGACGATTCCTCGGCCATGATCGAACACAAATCGCCCGGCATGCCGGGAAGGGTCTATAGCGACATCCTGAATCGCATCATCGACGGCGAGTATCGGGAAGGGGACCGCCTGCCGAGCGAGCACACGCTGGCCGAGCGCTTCGAGACCTCGCGCCCGACCGTGCGCGAAGCGCTAGCCCAGTTGCGGGCGGACGGCATCATCGCCACCCGGCAAGGCTCCGGCACGACGGTGAGGCGCCGGCCGGATCCCGACCTGCGCCGCTTCGCGCCGCTCGAAACCTTGTCGGACGTGCGGCGCTGCTATGAGTTTCGCGTGATGACCGAGGTAGGCGGCGCGTCGCTCGCCGCGCAGAAGGCCGACGAGGCCGATATCGACGCCATCCAGCAGGCCTGGGACACGCTCCAGCAAGTGATTCATAGCGAAGGCGTCGGTGCTCGCGATGATTTTGCGTTTCATCTGGCCGTGGCGCGCGCGTCGAAGAATCAGTTCTTCATCACGGCGCTGTCCTTCATTCACGAGCAGGTCGAATCGAGCATGAACCTGTCGCGCAAGCTCTCGCAGGCGAAGTCGGTCGAGCGGCAGCGCCTCGTCCAGGCGGAGCATCTCGCCGTGCTCGATGCGATCCGGCGGCGCGACTCGCGCGGCGCGGAACGGGCCATGCGGGAGCATCTGGCCAACGCCATGGAGCGGATGGTGGGGGCTTAGGCTGTGTCTTGAAGCGGCAGGGAGCCGCCATGCGCCGCCCGCCGATTTCCCCGACGAAAACGAGAATTCGATTGATTTGTCATGTTGTTTGACAACATAACGATCGCAATGCTACCGTTCAGCCTGTCAATCAATTCCGACAAGAGACAAGAGACCCCATGAACGTGTCCCCAATCGTCGAGAGCGAATTTGCCTCGACCGTGATGGCTGTGCCGCCGCTGGCGCGCCGCGCCGACCTGTCGCTCGACGCCAACGAAAATCTGAAGCTGATCCGGCACATCGAGGCGGGCGGTGTCCGCACGCTGCTGTACGGCGGCAACGCGAATTTCTATCACGTCGCCGTCAGCGAATACCGCGAGCTGCTCGACATGCTCGCGCAAAGCGCCGGCCCGGACACGCGGGTCATCCCGGCGATCGGCCCGGACTACGGCAAGATGCTCGACCAGGCGCGGATCCTCGCGCAGACCTCGTATCGCACGGCGATGGTGCTGCCGCTCGGCGGTTTTACCACGTCGGAAGGCGTCGAAGCGGGCCTCACGCGGATCGTGGACGCAGCCGGCATCCCGCTCACGCTGTACATCAAGAGCGAGAACTACGTCGACGTGGATACGCTCGCCCGGCTGGTCGACCGCGGCACGCTGATCGCGGTCAAGTACGCCATCGTGCGCGACAACCCCGCGCAGGACGCCTACCTGCGGCGCCTGCTGGAAAGCGTCAACCCGGCGCGCGTCGTGTCGGGTATGGGCGAGCGCCCGGCGCTCGTCCATGTGCGCGACTTCGGGCTGGCTTCATGGACGACGGGTTCGGGCTGCATCGCCTCGCACTCGGTAACCGCGCTGCTGCGCGCCGCGAAGGAAGGGCGAGCCGCCGATGCTCAGCGTATCTACGACGCGTTCATGCCGCTAGAAACGCTGCGCGACAACATTTCGCTGATTCGCGTGCTGCACGATGCCGTGACGTTCTCGGGTATCGCCGACATGGGCGCGATCCTGCCGCTGCTAAGCGCCACGCCGAAGGAACACCACGCCGCGGTCGATGCCGCGACCCAGGCCCTGCTCGCATTCGAACGCAATCTCGCGGCGAGCGCGTCAGCCTAAGCCTTAGCCGCTGCGGTGCTGCATGAGGACTGCGAGTGCCGCGACGGCTCGCGGTCTGCAGCGGCGCCTGCATGGTCGCCAGCGAGGCTGGCGACCGTAAAGATCCGTTTCTCCCATTGCAGGAGAAACACCCCTTATCCCGCGTTGCCCGCTCGAACCTCGCAACGTGGTTTGCCGCCCCATTGATCTTGCCGATCGCCTTGTGTGACAGGGAGGTCCGCGTTCGCACGTGCGTCGCTCTCTGCCGTTGCGCCTTGATCGACCTGCAAGCGCAGGCGGCATGGCGTCAGCCCTGATGAGTGGCGCATATTTGTCTTACCAGTGGTGATTGACATCCCGGATGTTAGGCTTTGACAACCCTGCAACATTGGGGTTTTCCTGATTTACGATGGTAAACACAATAAAAACAATGGGTTGTGGCTAATTTCCTCAAGTTGCCGAAGGGATGGGGTTTGTATAGTTGCTTGACATCATTGTGCGTGGTTAGGTATGTTCGCTCATCGGACCGCCTCGCGCGGGAATTCGTCAGGCATCTGACGGACGGACTGTCCAAATAACAAGAAGGTTAGGAGACGAAATGTTCGACTCGGGTGGGTTGTCAGTCAAATCTCCGGATGCGTGGTTTGCATTCGGCGTCGACCTTGCCGCCGACGCGAACGCGGCCCAGCCCGCATCGCAGAACATTGACAACTTCTCGAGCGATCACAGGCTCACACAGGAAAGCATCTCCGGGTTGAAGGCAGCACGCCCGAGCCACCTTTCCACTATCCCGACCACTGAAGCGCCAGCGCCGCAATCGCCCGTCAACACCAGGGCAGTGCAGGTCGCAGGCGGCCGCGGCATCGCACTCCTTTCACCCAGCGCCGACGCGTGTGTTGCCTGCGTCGAGTCGACCCTGCGGTGGGCCATGCGGGTCCGGCTTCCGGCCGTGTCATCTTGCGGCGGGCGCTTTACCGACTAAGTTTTCTGGAGCACTACGAAGTGAGCACGAAGAGAAAGACCCCTGAAGAATTGCGCAGCCACCGCTGGTATGGCGTGAATGACCTGCGTTCGTTCGGCCACCGTTCGCGCACGTCGCAGATGGGCTACAGCCGCGAGGAGTACGCGGGCAAGCCGGTGATCGCAATCCTGAACACGTGGAGCGAGATGAACCCGTGCCATACGCACTTCAAGCAGCGTGTGGAGGAAGTGAAACGGGGCATCTGGCAGGCCGGCGGCTTTCCGATCGAGCTGCCGGTGCAGACGCTCTCGGAGCCGTTCCAGAAGCCCACGACGATGCTGTACCGCAACTTCCTCGCCATGGAAGCGGAGGAAACGCTGCGCTCGTACCCGGCTGACGGCGTGGTGCTGATGGGTGGCTGCGACAAGACCACACCGGCGCTGCTGATGGGCGCGATCTCGATGGACCTGCCGACCATCTTCCTGCCGGCCGGCCCGATGCTGAACGGCAACTGGAACGGCGTGACGCTGGGTTCGGGTTCGGACACCTGGAAGTACTGGGCGGACCTGCGCGCGGGCAAGATCACCGAGCAGGACTGGCAGGGCGTGGAAGGCGGCATTGCGCGCTCGCCGGGCCACTGCATGACGATGGGCACGGCGTCCACCATGACGAGCGCCGCGGAAGCGCTGGGCTTCACGCTGCCGGGCTTCGCGTCGATTCCGGCGCCGGATTCGCGCCACGCGCAGATGTCGGCGAAAACCGGCATGCGGATTGTCGAGATGGTGTGGGAGGACCTGAAGCCGTCGGACATTATCACGGCGGGTTCGATTGATAACGCCGTCACCACGTGCCTGGCGCTGTCCGGTTCAACCAATGCGATCGTCCACATGATCGCGCTGGCGCGCCGCGCCGGCATCGACCTAACCCTGAACCGCTACGACGACATCTCGCGTCACACGCCGGTGCTGGCGAACATCCGCCCGACCGGCTCGTACCTGATGGAGGACTTTTACTACGCCGGCGGCCTGCAGGCGATGCTGGCCGAACTGGGCGAGCTGATCGACCGTTCGCAGAAGACGGTGAACGGGCGCACGCTCGGCGAGAACCTTGAAGGCGCGAAGATCTTCAACGACGACGTGATCCGCCGCCGCGCGGCGCCGCTGTTGCCGAACAACGGTCTCGCGGTCCTGCGCGGCAATATCGCGCCCGACGGCGCGGTGATCAAGCCGGGCGCGGCCGATCCGAAGCTGCATGTGCATACAGGCCGTGCGGTGGTGTTCAGGGACTACAACGACATGGCGGCACGTATCGACGACGACGCGCTCGACATCGACGAGAGCTGCGTGATCGTGCTGCAGCATGCGGGTCCGGTGGGTGCGCCGGGGATGCCGGAGTGGGGCCAGTTGCCGATTCCGAAGAAGCTGCTGCAAAAGGGCGTGCGCGACATGCTGCGGATTTCCGATGCACGCATGAGCGGCACGAGCTACGGGGCGTGCGTGCTGCACGTGGCGCCGGAGTCGTTCATCGGCGGACCGTTTGCGCTGGTGCAGGACGGCGACCTGATCGAACTCGACGTGCCGCAGCGCAAGCTGAACGTGCTGGTGCCGGACGAGGAACTGGCGCGGCGCAAGGCGGCGTGGGTGGAACCGGAACCGCGCTTCACGCGTGGCTACGGCGCGATGCATCAGGTGCATGTGATGCAGGCCAACAAGGGCTGCGACTTCGACTTCCTGCAACGCGAAGGTGCGGGCGGCGCGGCGAGCTGCGGCGGCGCTGCAGCCGAGCCGGAGATTCACTGAGTTAGCTAAAAGTGCTGCTGTTCCAAACCACGCGGTTCGAACAGCGGCACTAGCGTCGGAGATCACCCGACCGAAAAAGTTTTGGGCAGTCAGGCCGCGCGCAGGAGACCAGGCGGCGAAACCTACGATAAGGACTGCATATCGTGCCGATCGACTTACCGGCGGATGTGCGTCAACGAGAGCGAATACTGGGTGCCCGATGGCGGCCAGGCAATTTCGTGCGGCATAACGTGCCGCCATAACTCCAATGACAACAAAGGACGATCTGATGAAAAAGCGTTACCACAAAGAAGCCAAGCTGGCCGTTGCCGGCGTGGCGGCCATGCTCGCTACGGGCGGAGCCTTCGCGCAGAGCAGCGTGACCCTCTACGGGGTGATCGATACCGGCATCGGTTATCTGAGCAGCCAGGCGCCTTCGACGGGCGCAACGAAGGGCGGTCAATCGGTGTTCAAGATGATCGAAGGGGTCTGGGGCGGCGAGCGCTTCGGGTTCAAGGGTAGCGAAGATCTCGGCGGCGGCACGAAGGCGATCTTCCAGCTCGAAGAAGGCTTCAACGCCGACACCGGCGCAGAAAGCAAGTCGGGCCTGATGTTCAGCCGCGCTTCCTGGGTAGGCCTGAGCAACGACACCTACGGTACCTTCACGGCCGGCCGCCAGTACACGCCTTACTACAACATGCTCGCGCAGTACGGCCCGACGCCGTGGCTGACCGGCGCATACGGCGCTCACCCGGGCGACCTCGACGCCCTCGATACCGACTACCGCGTCAACAACTCGCTCGTCTACACGACGCCGACCTTTGGCGGCCTGAAGCTGAGCGGCATGTATGCACTGGGTGGCGTGGCGGGCAGCACCAATCTGGGCTCGTCCTGGAGCGTGGGTGCGCAGTATCTGGCGGGTGCCGCGGGCATCGGCGTCGGTTTCGCGCGCTTTAACAATGCGACCGAAGGCGGCGGCGCATGGAGCTCCAGCTCCACGGCGTATTCGGGCACGGGCGAGCAGGGTGAATCGAGCATCACGAACGGTTACCAGAACGCAGCGGCGCAACAGCGCTTCGCGGTGACGGGCGGCTATCAGTTCAACTCGCAATGGGATGTCTCGGCGTCGTATTCGAATGTGCAATACATCGCCGGCCCGAATTCCGGTTTCTCGACGACCGCCATCTTCAACACCGGCGGCGCCGTGCTCCACTACCGTCCGGTGGTGTCGTGGGACTTCGCAGCAGGCTATAGCTACACGCGTGCGACCCAGGCGAACGGTGTCCAGGATGCTGCGAGCTATCAACAGATCAACCTGACCGAGCTCTACAACCTGTCCAAGCGCACCCGTATCTACGTGCTGGAAGCGTACGAGCGCGCCAACGGCCAGACGATCAACGGCGGCAAGGTGGTCACCGCCACGGCAGCGATCGGCGAACAGTCCGCTGCATCGAGCCGCAGCCAGTTCGCGGCGACGATCGGTATCAATCACCAGTTCTGATGCAGTAGCAGCTTGATGGCGGGGGCGTTTTTTCGACGTCCCCGCTATCGCGCCGAATCTTACTCGGTCCTGTCAATTATTTAGTCATGCTTACGTATTGACGGTTAATCGACAGGTCAGGCGCTGTTCGAGGCAGTTTGAATTGCCGGGTCTGGAGACGCGCCAGACATGGCATGTGGAGCGAGACCCGTGAAAAAGAAGCCTGTGCCGCCCGTCGACGGCACGAGTGCCAATTCAACTTCTGTAAAGCCTGTTATGGCGGGCAACCGCCGGCCCAGACGCCGATGTGTAAGACATCATCGCGGCCGAATCCCCATCTTATCAAGCAAATATCGGACGCCGGCTAACCGTCCCGCAGCCCCGGCCAGCCTCGCCGGGAAGCTGTAAAACCCCATCTTCTTGTATCTCTACGACCTATCCCGCCTACGGGTATGTCCTAGGCCGCAAGCGGGTGAGATATTTATACAATCACATCTTGTCTTACAACATGGCGGCTTGTGCTAAGTTGTAAATCGGGGAGGGGCTGGCCGCACCGATTGCGCACTTGATGAAACAATTTTGAGGAGATCACAGATGAAAAAAAATTTCGCCCTGTCCGGTATCTCGATGCTGGTTGCCGCCTCGGTTCTCGCCTTGAGCGCAGGCGCCGCGCAAGCCCACACCTTCCGTGTGGCCGACGTCCATAGCGACACCTTCCCGACCGTCCTGGCGCTCAAGTATATGGGCGACGAACTGTCCAAGGAGACCAACGGCGCGGATACTGTGAAGGTCTTCAGCAACAGCGCGCTCGGTTCGGAAAACGACACGATCGACCAGGTGCGTATCGGTGCGATCGACATGGTGCGCGCCAACGCCGCGGCCTTCAACGACATCGTTCCCGAGTCGATGATTCCGTCGCTGCCGTTCCTGTTCCGCGACGTCAACCAGTTCCGCAAGGTCATGTACGGTCCGGAAGGCCAGAAGATTCTCGACGCTTTCGCAGCGAAGGGCATGATTGCGCTGACGTTCTACGAGAGCGGCGCGCGTTCGATCTACGCCAAGAAAGCGATTCACTCGCCGGCCGACATGAAGGGCCTCAAGGTGCGCGTGCAACCGTCCGACCTGATGGTTGACGAAATCAAGGCCATGGGCGGCACACCCACGCCGATGCCGTTCGCGGAAGTCTATA
This sequence comes from Paraburkholderia sp. GAS38, assembly GCF_050434965.1. Taxonomy (NCBI): domain Bacteria; kingdom Pseudomonadati; phylum Pseudomonadota; class Betaproteobacteria; order Burkholderiales; family Burkholderiaceae; genus Paraburkholderia; species Paraburkholderia sp. GAS38. Next base: position 16,482 of record NZ_JBNDJO010000018.1, read on the forward strand.
CGGGGCTGAAGACCGGTCTGGTCGACGCGGCCGAGAACAACATGCCGTCGTACGTCGAAACCAAGCATTACGAAGTGGCGACGCAATTCTCCGAAACCGAACATTCGATGACACCGGAAGTGCTGGTGTTCTCCAAGAAGGTATGGGACACGCTGACGCCGCAGGAACAGACGGCCATCCGCAAGGCTGCGGCCGACTCGGTGCCGTACTACGTGAAATTGTGGACCGCGAAGGAAGCCGAGGGCGTCCAGACGGTGACCAAGGCAGGCGTGACGATCACGCCCGCTTCGCAGATCGATCGTGCAGCCTTCGTGAAGGCCATGCAACCGGTCTGGGCGAAGTATGAAAAAACCCCTGAAATGAAGCAGATCGTCACCGAGATCCAGGCGATCCAGTAAGCCATCCCCATCGCTAGTCCAGCCGGAAATCCTTGCGGAGCAATCTCAAGGTTTCCGGCGTTCGTCGTTTGTGTTGGACTCGGCAGCGAGCCCAACCCGGTGTACCGGCAGGTTCGTGTGGGGAGTCACGGCTGCGCTGTTTTGTACGAGGAAGAGATAGATGAACTTCGTGAAATGCCCGCTCAGGGTTCTTGCCCGCGTGGCGACAGTGGTGGCGTCGATTTGCCTCGCTGTGCTGGTGGTGCTGGTGATGTACAGCGTGGTGATGCGCTACATCTTCAACGACGCCCCCGACTATGTCGAACCGGTCGGCCTGCTGATGGTGCTGGTGATCGCGTTCTTCGGCGCTGCGCTGAAGGTGCGCGACGGCGGTCATATCGGCCTCGATTCGCTGGTCAAGAAACTGCCGCCCAAAGGCCAGGTTGCGATGGCGGTGTTTCAGCAACTGTGCGTGATCGCTTTCTCGGTTGCGGTCTGCTTCGGCGCGGCCAATATGGCGGCCACCACGATCGACGACCAGATCCCCATCCTGGGTTTGCCGGAAGCCGTTCGTTACGCGATTCCATTCCTGGCCAGCGCCTGCACCATTCTCTTTTCAATCGAACATCTAGTGGACCTCTTCGCGCAGAAGCGGGCGTGAGCAATCATGGAACTTGCGATTCTAACTATCAGTTTTCTTGTCTTCCTCGTACTTGGGGTTCCCGTTTCCTTTGCGCTGGGGCTGTCCTGCATCCTCACTTACCTGCATGAAGGTCTACCGGCGGCAACGGCCATCCAGTCAATGGTCTCGGGCATCAACGCCTTTTCGTTCCTCGCAGTGCCGTTCTTCATTCTCTCCGGCGAGCTGATGTTGCACGGCGGCATCGCCGACCGCATCCTGCGCTTTGCACAAGCCACGGTAGGGCATTTCCGCGGTGGGCTCGGCATGGCTAACGTCGTCGCCTGTACCTTGTTCGGCGGCGTATCCGGTTCGCCGACCGCCGATACCTCGGCGATGGGCGGCGTGGTGATTCCGCTGATGAAGCGCGAAGGCTATAGCGCGGCCTATGCGGTCAACGTGACGACCCATGCCTCGCTTGCCGGTGCGCTGATGCCCACCTCCACCAACATGATCATCTACGCGCTTGCAGCACAGGGCATCACGGGGATCGTGGCGGGGCAGTCGGTGAGCGGCGTGTCGATCGGCGACCTGCTGTTCTCCGGACTGGTGCCGGTGCTGTGGGTAATGGGCTTCGTGTTGCTCGCCGCCTACTGGCAAGCGGTTCGCTACAAGTTCCCGCGCCGTGCCGACGGCTCGACCGAACTGCCGAAATTTCCCGGCTGGTTGACCGTGGCGCGGACCTTCGTGGGTGCGTTGCCGGGGTTGTTGGTGATCCTGATCATCCTGACCTGCGTGGCCAAGGGGATCGCAACGGCGACCGAGGCCGCGGCGATTGCGGTAGCTTACTCGCTGGTGCTGACCTTCGTCGTGTATCGCACGATGACGCTCGGGAAGCTTGCGACGGCGCTGGCCCGTGCGACCCGGACCACCGGCGTGGTGCTGCTGCTGATCGGCGTGTCGAACATGCTGCGCTTCCAGATGGCCTACCTGGAAATTCCGGACGCGATTCAACACCTGCTCGAACACGCGACGACCATCCCCTGGCTGATGCTGCTGTACATCAACATCCTCCAGGTGTTTCTGGGCACGTTCGTCGACATGGCGGCGCACATCCTGATCACGACGCCGCTATTCCTGCCCATGGCGATGCACTACGGCGTGGGCCCGGTGCAGTTCGGCATCATGATCCTGCTGAACTGTTCGCTGGGGCTGGTGCATCCGCCCATTGGCTCGGTGCAGTTCATCGGTTGCGCGATCGGTGAAGTGTCGATCGGGGAGACCACCAAGATTGCCTGGCCGTACTACCTGGCCATTTTCAGCGCGATCAATATCGTCACCTACGTGCCGATGTTTTCCACCTGGTTGCCCAGCCTGATCAACGGCCACCCGGTCTATTGATCCGGTTCGGAAAATAGCACTAGAGCAGTAGCAGTGGCAGTGGCTTGAACACACAGAACCCGCCTGGCCGGGTTCTGTTGCAGGGCGGCACCAGACCGCCGGCGATGTTGCCAGAGACATCAACAACGATAGCGCCAAAGACATCGGGGACAGCATGCTCAATAACATCAGAATACGCACGGGCTTGACGCTGGTCGTTTGCATCTTCGTGGCGTTTCTCATGACCGTGATCGGCGTGGGCTACGGCGCGCTCAAACAGTCGATTGACGGCTTCCAGGACGCGCAGCGCAGCTCGGCTGCGCTCGCATCGCTTAACGCAAGCTCCGAGAAATTGCTGAAGGCGCGGCTCGCGCTGGGCAGCTTCGAGATCCTGTTTCATGTCGGCAAGCCGACGGACGGTCTGCTGGCAGGCGCGGAGCAGATGCTGCGCGAATCGAATGCGGACTTCCAGGTCTATGCCAATGGCCCGTTTGCGAGTGACGAAGAACGTCAGCTCGCGCAGACAGTAGGCGAGGCCCGTGCGGCACTCGTCAATCAGGCCATCGAGCCGGAATACAAGGCGCTCGTCGACGACGACTTCAACACCTTCCGCACGATTCAGGGCGATACCGCGGATCGCAGCTACCAGGTCTACGCGAAAGCCATCGACGCGCTCGAGCGTTTGCAATCGGACACGCAGCGCCGCGGCGCGGAGGCGATGACGCATCGGTTCAGAGTCTCCGTTCTGCTGTTTGCGGGCATCGGCGCCGCCGCGATCCTGATTTCGCTGTTCGCGCGGGCGATGTTGACGGCGGCTTTAGTCAAACCGGTTGACCGGGCCATCGTGCATTTCGGCCGCATTGCTGCCGGGGATTTGACTGGCTCGATCGAAGACGACTCCCGCAACGAAATGGGCCAATTGCTCGGCGCGCTAAAGCAGATGCGTGCTGAACTGGCCGATACCGTGTCGAAGGTGCGAGGCAGCGCCGGCGTAATCGCGCACGGTGTGAAGGAAATCGCCGAGGGCAATCTCGATCTCTCCGGCCGCACCGAACAGCAGGCCGCTTCACTGGAGCGAACGGCCGCGACCATCGAAGAGCTGTCGTCAACCGTGAAGCAGAACGCCGATCACGCCCAGGAAGCGAACCGGCTCGCGCATGGCGCACTGGAGACCGTCACGCGCGGCGGTGCGGTCGTCAAGCGCGTGATCGAGACGATGGACGACATCACGATGTCGTCGCGCAAGGTGAGCGAGATTATCGGCATGATCGAAGGCATCGCTTTCCAGACCAACATCCTCTCGCTGAATGCGGCCGTCGAAGCGGCCCGTGCCGGCGAGCAGGGACGCGGCTTCGCAGTGGTGGCCTCGGAAGTGCGCAGCCTCGCCCAGCGCTCGGCAACGGCGGCCAAGGAGATCAAGGACCTGCTCAGCGCGTCGGCCGCGCAGGTCGAGCAAGGCGCCTCGCTGGTGGCGCAGGCGGGCGGCACGATGAACGAGGCGATGCGCGCGGTGGAGCGCGTGACCGGCATCATGGTCGAACTCGAGGCGGCGGCGCAGGAGCAACGCTCGGGCATCGAGCAGGTCAATCAGGCCATCAGCCGGATCGACGACGTCACGCAGAATAATGTGGCGCTTGTCGAGGAGGCAGCGGCTGCCGCGAAGTCGCTGGAGGAGCAGGCGTCGGTGTTGCGCGATGCGGTTGCTGTGTTCCGTCTGGAGGAAGAGGCTCCGTCAATCTCCCGCCCGGAGCCTCATCACCTCCACAGGCGCATTAGCGCTTCGGATTCCTACGCTCCGGCGGTGTGAAATCGAAGCTGGCGAAGCTGCCGCCTTGATACTGCTGGGCGGTGGCATCGAGCGGATTGGTTTGGGCGAGAATCTCCGCAGCGTAGTCTTCGGCGTTCTGGCGCGGCTGATAACCGAGGCGTGCAGCGCCGGCATTGTCCCAGTAGCTGCGCGTGTTGTTCGACACGCCCCACACCACCTGATAGCCGAGATCGGGCACGTTCACCGACTGCTCGATCAACTGCAGCAGATCTTCGAAACCGAGCCATGTGCTGAGATGGCGGAACTCCGTGGGCTTTTCGATGCAACTGCCGATGCGGATGCACACGCTCTCGATGCCGTGCTTGTCCCAGTAGAGACGGCCAAGCGCCTCGCCCCACACCTTGCTCAGACCGTAAAAACCGTCGGGACGGAAATCGCAGTCGAGCGTGAGCTTGTCTTCGACCGGATGCATGCCGATGGCGTGGTTGGAACTCGCAAAGATGACGCGGCCGACGCCGTGGCGGCGCGCGCCTTCATACACTTCGACAAGCCCGCGCAGGTTGTTCTCGATGATTTCCGGCAGCGGACGCTCGACGCTGGTGCCCGCCATGTGGATCAGCACGTCCACGCCTTCCAGCAGACGGTCGACCACGGCCGGGTCGCGCAGGTCGCCATGCATGACATCTTCGCCGTCGACGATCGGCTCCAGCGGGCGCGAGCCCGCTGCCGAACGCAGGTTCGCGCCGCGCTCGAGCAGGGCTTTGCGCAACACGCGGCCAAGCTGGCCGCCTGCGCCGCTCAATGCAATTTTTTTCACGGGTCTCATCCTTAACGAGAGGTGTTAGTAAAGCGGGGACTGCCGGTGAGGCGTCCGGTGCTTCGCGGGGAGGCGCTCGCCATCCGTTTGAACTTCGGCGGCCTGGCGCGCGCAAAGAGGCGGCTTGCTGAGCCACTCGCCAGGACTCGCCGTGGGCGTGGGCGCAGCTTCATCGATTGTGTCCGGCAATCATGTCGATTCGTTCAAAAGTTGTCAAGCAAATGACGTTTGGGTCAGGAGTTTCCCTGGCATCGACAGATCGGGTTGCCTCCTTTTTAGGTGCTTCAAATACTGAGCCTCACCTCAGAGATCCCAATCTATATAGCGTGATGGGCGCATCGCGATCTTTCGCCTCCACGGTATCCCGCCTGAGTGGCGTCCCGTGCGGCCTTACGTCATGGCTTGACATCTATTGCGTTGTATAACAACAATGCTTGAGACCCTGTGCGACATGGGGCGAGCCGTCTGAAGTTCGAGCGGCGCCTCTGTAGCGGTCTCGCGACCGACGCTCGCCGGGTCAGGACATCGATCAGAAACCGGTCATAGAACCAGAAAAACATCAGGAGGCAATTGTGGCAACGCGCAACAGAAACGTCGGTGAACGTGCGAGGAAGGGCAGCGGTCATGACGGCGAGCCGGGTTCACCCGGGCGCCGTGCTTTCATGGTCTTTGCGGGCGCATCCGCAGGGGCAACCCTGTTGGGCACGCTGCCGGGCTGCGGCGGTGGCGTGGACGCCGCGCCGGGCGCCCTCGATCCCATCTGGGGGACGGTCGGCGCCGCCACCCTGATCGTCAATTCATTGCAGGGCATCACGCAGTCGATGTTCCCGAGTGTGGACTTCACTGTGACCAGTTACGGCGCGCAGACCTGTTCGGTTGTGGCCGCAACCAATCCGTACACGGGCACGACTTCGCCCACGAGTCCGGGCGCGACCCAGACCAACGCCGCCGGCGCATTCGATTCGCGGCCTGCATTCCTCGCCGCCATTCAGGCCTGCAATGCGGCGGGCGGCGGCCGGGTGGTGGTGCCGTCGGGCAACTGGTATTGCGCGGGGCCTATCGTCCTCCTGAGCAACGTCAATTTTCACCTGAGCAGCAACTGCACGATCTACTTCAGCCCGAATCCCGCGGACTACGCCAAGGACGGTCCGGTCAACTGCGGCGCGAACGGCAAACTGTTTTATAGCCGCTGGCAGGCAAACGATTGCCTGAATTTCGGCGCACCCATCTATGCCCGCAATCAGACCAAGATCGCGATTACCGGCGAAGACACCACCTCGGTCCTGAACGGCCAGGCCATGACGCCGTTTGCCGGCAGCGGCAACACGAGCACCTGCTGGTGGACCTACAAGGGTTCGAAAGGGGAGTACGGCTGCGCGGGTTCGACGACCCCCTCGCAGGCCTATGCGAATCCGAACAACGTGGACCTGAAGACGGTTGCACCCAACATCTCCGACGCGCTGTACGCGCTGTTGACCAGCCCGACCACACCCTGGCAGCAGGATCAGAACTACCTGCCGGCGTTGTCCGAGGCAGGCGTGCCGGTTGCGCAGCGTGTCTTCGGCCTTGGGCACTATCTGCGGCCATGCATGGTGGAGTTCATCGGCTGCACGAACGTGCTGATGGAGAACTACCACACCAACAACACGCCGTTCTGGCAGCATCACCCAACCGATTGCACCAACGTCGTGATTCGCGGCGTGTTCGCCGACAGCATCGGACCGAACAACGACGGCTTCGACCCCGATGCCTGCAGCAACGTGCTGTGCGATACGGTCAAGTTCAACACAGGGGACGACTGCATTGCGATCAAATCGGGCAAGGCGCTCGATACCGAATACGGTCCCTCGCAGAACATCGTCGTGCAGAACTGCACGATGAACAGCGGACACGGCGGCATCACGCTCGGCAGCGAAATGAGTGGCGGCGTGCAGAACGTCTACGCGCGCAATCTGCAGATGCTCAACCAGAACTGGGCCACCAATCCGCTGAACATCGCGATTCGCATCAAGACGAACATGAATCGCGGCGGCTTCGTGAAGAACTTCTACGTCGATACGGTCACGCTGCCCAATGGCGTCAATCTCACCGGCTCGGGCTATGGCAGTTCGCTGCTCGCGGGCAGTCCCATCAACAGTACGGTGCCGCTCGGCGTGGTCACGTCGACGGCGGGCAATCCGTCCGCGTCGCAGGGCGGCCTGATTACCTTCGATTGCGACTATGATCCGGCTGGCGATGCCGTGCGCGAAAGTCCGCCGGTCGTGCAGAACGTGAACATCTCGAACGTGCAGGTGACCGACGTGACGCTGAACGGCACTTCGGCCTCGTGCTTTCAGGCCATTGTGGCGCAAGGGCCGGTCGGCTTCGACTACAACGGCCCCGCACCCACGCCTGCGATTCCGGCGATCACCGGTGTCACGATCTCGAACTGCAACCTCGGCACGCCGGTGAACAACGGCACAGCAAGCGCGACCACGCCGGGGCCGATTTACGCGTACAACGTCAACGGCATTCAGTTGAACAATGTCATCATTGGCGGCAAGACGTACAACACGACGATCGTCGACCAGCGCTAGTCACGAGATGACACGCATAACAGGTTGACGTCACGGGGACGGGAAGGGCATGCGGCGCAGTGTGGATGCGCGGTATTGCCGGTCTCGTCCCCGACTCTATGAAGGAGCAGCAGATGAGTCGGGATGAAGCGATGCGTAGCGGCATCGAAGCGGGTTGGTGCACCCTGTGCGTGACGTTTGCAGGTCCGACGGAGGCGAACCCATGAGCGCAGCAGCGAGCCTTCGTGCGGAACGGGTGGAAGCGGCGGGCGCCGTGCCGGCGACGGTTGGCGAAAGCCCAATCTGGCACGCGGTAGAAGGCGCTTTCTATTGGGTCGATATTGTGGCGCGGAAGATTATCCGCCTGCATGTCAAGTCCGGTGTGCGAGCCGAATGGGTGCTGCCGGAGCGCGTGGCCTGCCTCGCCTTCGGAAGCGCAGGCGGCCTGCTGGCCGGCCTCGAAACGGGCCTGTTCTCCGTGACGCTGCCCGAACCTGGCGCGGCGGGTGAAACCGCCGGCACGGCGCCGCTTCAGGCCCACGTGCGCAAGCTGGCCGCGCCGGCGTTCCCGCTGCCGGACATGCGCTTTAACGACGGCCGTTGCGACCGTCAGGGGCGTTTCTGGGCGGGCACGATGGTGCAGGACAATCCCACTGCGCGACCGGCTGGCGAATTGTTCCGCTTCGATACGCAGGGCACATTGTCGGCGCCGGTCATCGACGGCTTGATCGTGCAGAATGGCCTCGCCTGGTCGCCGGATGGCGCCACCATGTATCTCTCGGATTCGCATACGTCGCAACGCCTTATCTGGGCATTCGACTACGACGGTCAAACGGGCGAGCCGCACAACCGGCGTCTGTTCGCCGACCTGCATCACTACGTGGGCCGCCCCGACGGCGCGGCGATGGACGCCGACGGCTGCTACTGGATCTGCGCCAACGACGCGGGCCGGGTGCTGCGTTTCACGCCGCAGGGCAAGCTGGACCGGCAAATCGAATTGCCGGCCATGAAGCCTTCGATGTGCGCATTCGGCGGCCGTGCGCTCGACACGCTGTTCATCACGACGATCCGCCCGGATGCAGGCGCGAACGAAAGCGATGGACATGTGTTTGCGGTGCGCCCCGGCGTGACGGGGTGTGCGGAGACGGCCTATGGCGGGGTGTTCTGACGCCTTCTGAACGACTGCCCTTACGGGCGCCGCGATCGACGGGTAGACTTGCGTATGCGCATACAGTTCGTATACTCAACATATAACTTCAGCGAGATCGCGTGAACACTAATTCCACCTCCAGTCCCGAGAAACTCGGCGAGCTGGCCTATCAGACGCTACGCCGCATGATCCTGGACAAGGCTTTACGCAGCGGTGGTCCGGTCGTCGAGGGGCGGCTTGCCGAGGAACTCAACATCTCTCGCACGCCGATGCGCGAGGCCCTGCTGCGTCTCGAAGGCGAGGGGTTGCTGGTGCGAGCAGGGGCGCGCTCGTATTCGGTGCGTTTTGTCAGTGCCCAGGAGTACTTTCAGGCCATGAAAGTGCGCGAACTGCTCGAAGCGGAGGCGATCGGCCTCGCTATCGGCAAGATCGACAAGAAGCTGGTTCAGCAGTTGGTCAAGAAGATCAAGGCATTGAGCAGCGGCCAGCAGGAACAGGCTCACTGGCAGATCGACGATCAGGTCCACACCATGATGGCGCGCGCCAGCGGCAACGACGTGCTCGCCCATACCATCGATCTGGTGCGCACCAACAGCCGCCTGTTTGAATTGATCACGCCGTTCAATCGCATCGAAGAAGATCGCGCAGAACATCTGGCGATTCTCGAAGCGTATCTGGCGGACGACGCAGAGGCGGCGCGCGCCGCCGTCCGCAAGCATCTGCAGAATTTGCGCCGCTTTGTGCTCGACCGGCTAGCCGAAGGCACCTATAGCTGACGGCGTGGGCGCGGAAACATTCCGCCGCGCGCCGGTGCCTGAGCGGGGCTATCAGTGGCGCAGAATCTTTCCAACAAACTCACGCGTGCGCGCTTCCTGCGGCGCATCGAGTACCTGCTGCGGTGTCCCGGTTTCGATCACGTGGCCGCCCGCCATGAACACCACCTTTGACGACACCTCGCGCACGAAGCCCATTTCGTGCGAGACGATAAACATCGTGATGCCGTCCGACGCGAGTTCGCGGATCGTGTCGAGCACTTCATTGACGAGTTCAGGGTCGAGCGCGGCGGTGACTTCATCGAGCAACAACACCTTTGGTTTCAACGCGAGCGCCCGTGCGATTGCGACACGCTGTTGCTGACCGCCCGACAATTGGTCAGGGTAGGCATGCAAGCGATGCGCAAGACCGACGCGGGTCAGCAGATTGATCGCATTCTGCTCGACCTCGGCACGCGGCCATCGTTTGATCCTGGTCGGCGTGATCATCACGTTGTCGATCACGGTCATGTTCTGGAACAGGTTGTACTGCTGGAACACAATCGCGATATCCGAGCGCAGTGCACGGACGGCTGCCCGGTCCGCGTAGTTCACCTCGCTGCCGTTCAGGCGCACACTGCCATCCTCGGGCAACAGCAGCCCCATCAAGACGCGTAGTAAGGTACTCTTGCCCGAGCCGGAAGGCCCGATCAGGCTGACTATCTCGCCCTTCTCGACGGACAGATTGATGCGCTCCAATACTGTGTGCGGACCGTAGGAGGCCTTCAGGTCAACGATTTCGAGTTGCGGCAAGATTTTTCTCCAGGCGTTTACCGAGGCGCGACAGGGGATACGACATCAGGAAATACAGCGCCAACACCGTTCCGTACACGAATGTGGCGGAAAAGCCCTTGTTACTGAGCACTTTTCCCGCCGAGGTGAGTTCCATCACGCCGATTTGCGAAGCCAGCGCGGTGTCCTTGATGAACATGACGAAGAAGCCGAAAGTGGGCGGCAAGATCACGCGCCACGCCTGCGGCACGATCACATAGCGCAGCGTCTCCAGGTGGCTGAAGTTCAGCGTGCTGGCGGCTTCCCACTGGTTGACGTGAACCGATTCGAGACCACTGCGCACGATCTCGCCGAGATACGCCGTGGCGATCAGGCATATGCTGATCAATGCAACGGTGAAGGTCGACAGGTTGGCGTTGATCGACTGACTCGCGAAAAACACCAGCATCAAGGTGACAAGAAACGGCACGCGCCGGAACAGCAGGCAGTACGCGAACATCAGCGCGCGCACCGGCGCCATCGCGCGTGAGCGCGTCGCACGCAAGATTGCCACCACGAAGCCCGAAACGAAACCCGCGAAGCAGCCGATCACCGACAGAACGAAGGTCGCGACGAGCCCTTCGAGCAGCAATAGTACGTTGTAGTACGAGAACAGCTGGGTGAGTTGTGACAGGGTTGAGCCGAACATCAGAACACCTTTATCTTCGCGCGGCAGACGTGACGGCCGAACATCGCCAGCGCGAAGGTAGCCAGCAGCGTGATGGCGATATACATGACCGCGGCCACACTAAACGCTTCGACAGACAGGTAGGTCTGCGAACTGATGTTATAGGTGCGTCCCGTGAGCTCCTCGACACCGAAGATCGATGCCATCGAAGTGCCGAGCGTCATCACGATGAACTGGTTCGACAGCGGTGGAAACATGACCTTTATCACGTGTGGAAAGATTACATGCCGGACGATCTGCGGCGTCGAAAAGCCGAGCACCTCGGCCGCTTCGATTTCCACCCATCGTACCGACGCGAAACCGGCGCGCTGGATTTCGCACAGGTAAGCGCCCGCGTTAAACGTGGCGCCAATCAGGACCGCGGTGTAGGGCGATAACGTGATGCCGATTCCGGGTAGTGCGAAGAACAGGAAGAAAATCTGCACCAGCTGCGGCGTATTGGTCGCGAAGCTCACATACGCGCCAACGAGGCGGCGTACAAAAACCGGCCCGTAGCGCAGGAGCGACGCGCAGACGAGTCCGATCAGCATGCCGAACGCGAACGCCAGCACCGCGATCTGAAGACTGAGCCACGCGCCACCGAGCAGATACGGCCATTGCTCGAGGATGGGCCCGAACTGTAGCGTCATCGAATCAGCACTCCTTGCAACGAAGATAGGCAGCGCGCGTCGCCCTATGCGGCGGCGCGCGCTGCCGGTGACGAAGCAAAGTTACTGCGCGGCAACCACCGGCGGCGCAGCAGTCGGGTCATACAGCATCGGGCTGCCAAACCATTTCTTCCAGCTCGCTGCCACAAAACCGTTCTTTTGCAGTATGCCGATTTCCTTGTTCAAACGCTCAGTCAGCTCGGTATTGCCTTTCTTGATACCGATACAGTCGTAATCCACTTCGATCGGTGCGTCGACCACGCGCCATTTCGTCGGATAGTTTTTCGTGTAGCTCAGCATGAAATCGAGCACGTCGATCAGCGCGTCGGAGCGGCCCTGCGCAATCGAGCGGACCGCGTCGGGATAGTTATCCAGCAGCAGCAATTGCGCCTTGGGCAGCTTGTCCTGGATCAGTTTCACCGGCGTCGTACCGCGCACCTGCACGAGCCGCACCGATGGGTCGTTCAGTTGCGTCCAGTCTTTATAAGGCTTGTCCTGGGTGGTCAGCACGCCGAGCACTTCGGTGTTCACGGGGTCCGTGAAGTCGATCACTTTCAGCCGGTCTGCGTTGCGCGTCATGCCACCCATCACCGCATCGATCTTGTCGGCCATCAGAAACGGCACACGGTCGTTCGATCCTACTGGCACGATTTCCAGCTTGACGCCCAGCGAATCCGCAATCTTCTTCGCGATGCTCACATCGAAGCCGTCGATATTGTTTTTCGCATCGTAGGTGCCGAGGGGCGGCAGGTTCGGGTTAATACCGAACACGATCTTCTTCGACGCGAGAATCTCGTCCAGCGTGCGTGCGCTTGCATCGAGTGAGCCGAGCAGCGCGCATGCTGCGAGGCCGACGGCGAGCATGCGGCTCAGGATGATCGAGGGTTTCATGCTGTAACTCCGTGAGAGGACGTCAAGGTGTGGAAAGTGCTGGATCGAGGCGTTCGCGGCGCCGTTTGTTTTTGGCGACTTTGCGTATACGTATCGTATACGTTAGTATCAAAGCATCGCCTAAATTACTTGTCAAGCGAGGTTGATGCCGATGTCTGCAGAGGACGCCATGCGTATTCACGACTCGAAGCATGCGGGTGCGATTGAGCTGTTTTTCAACGGCCGGCGCTTCACAGCGCGCGCCGGCGAAAGCGTCGCGGCCGCGCTGTTCGCGTCCGGCGTGAAGGCGTTGCGCGTGAGTCCGCGTCTGCGAGAGGCGCGCGGTATGTTTTGTCTGATGGGATCGTGCCAGGAGTGTCTGGTGATGGTAGACGGCCGCCGCGTGCTCGCTTGCCAGACGCCTGTCAGCGAGGGCTTGCGTATCGAAACCGTTCAGGAGACCGGCGCCGATGTCTGAATTCGACGTGGTGGTGCTCGGAGGGGGCCCGGCAGGCGCGAATGCGGCGCTGGCGGCAGCGTCGACCGGGCTAAGCGTCGCGTTGTTCGACGAAAACCCCAGCGCCGGCGGCCAGGTTTATCGCGCACCCATAGATGGCCCCGGCGCCGGCATCGACGCCGGCAGCGGCGCCGATCAGCAGGCTGGCGACGCACTGCGGCGTGAACTTGCTGCGAGCACGGTGACGACTTTCTTTGCCCATCCGGTGTGGGCGGTGACCGGCGAGTACCGTGTCGACGCTACCGGTCCGCATGGCCCCGTGCATTGCTCGGCACGGGCGTTGATCGTGGCGTCCGGGACGACCGAACGGGTCGTGCCGTTCGAAGGATGGACGACGCCAGGCGTGATCGGTCTCGCCGCTGCGACGATCCTGCTGAAATCGCAAGGCATGCTGCCCGGCCGCTCGACCCTCGTCGCCGGATGTGGTCCGCTGCTCGCGGCCGTGGCGGCGAAAACCATTGAAGGTGGCGGCAAGGTCGAGGCGATTGCGGACCTCGCCGGTACCGTGGACTGGGCACGTACGGTGCCCGCGCTGCTCGCACGTCCTGATCTGCTGTGGCAAGGCGCAAAGTGGTGGCGCACGATCCGCCGCGCCGGCACGCCTCGCCTCGCGCGGCACATGATCGTTCGTGTCGAGCCGGCCGGCGAGCGCTTACGCGCCACGCTTGCGCCCTGTGAGGCGGCCGGACACCCAATAGACGGAAAACAGACAACCGTCCTCGTCGATTGCGTTGCCGTGGGACACGGGCTCACGCCTTCCACCGAAATCACCCGGTTGTTGCGTGCGAGACATGTTTATTCGCGTACAGCGGGAGGGTGGGTCGCTGTCGCCGATCAGGACGGGCGCACGTCGCGTCCTCTGCTGTATGTCGCCGGCGACGGTGCCGGTATCGCGGGTGCGGCCGCTGCGGCGACACATGGCGTGCTGGCCGGGCTGGCGTGCGCGCTCGATCTCGGCGCCTCGAACCCCTCGCGCCTGAAGCGCCGCGCCGAGCTGGCGCGCAAGGCGCATCGGCAGGCAGCGCGCTTTGGACATGCAATGGCAAAGCTGATGGCGCTGCGCACCGGTCACGTCGACAGCATCGCACCGGATACCATCGTGTGCCGTTGCGAGGACGTGACACGCGCCGAGATCGACGCCGCATGCGAAGCCGGCGCACAGGAGCTCAACCAGCTCAAGGCGTGGACACGTTGCGGCATGGGCCCGTGCCAGGGCCGCACGTGCGGCGACGTCGCGGGTGAACTGCTCATGCTGCGCGTGGGCGCTGCGTCGCGCGAAAGCGTCGGATGCTTTTCCGCCCGCACGCCGTTGCGTCCGGTGGAGGTCGAAGCGCTAACCGGCGAGTTCACGTACGACGATATCCCGATTCCGAAGGCGGCCCCGCTATGAGCACGCCGGGTCAAACGGTGCATGGCCCCTTCGATGCCGCCGTCGTCGGCGGCGGCGTGATGGGCTGCACCACCGCGTTGTTCCTCGCGCGTGGCGGCATGCGTGTGGCGCTCATTGAACGCGACGCGCTATGTCGCGCTGCATCCGGGGTGAACGCGGGCACGCTCACGCTCCATATGACACGCGCCGCTTTGGTCCCCTACGCGATGCGGGCATGGCAGATGTGGATGGAAACCGATCAATGGCTTGGCTCGAGCGTACTCGCGACCGCTGCGCCGGGACTGTCGCTCGCCTTTACGGAAGCCGAACGTGAACTGCTGCGGGCCCGTGCTGCGGCACGGCGCGAATACGGCGCGCAGATCGACCTGCTCGAGCGCGACGCCGCGCTCGCGATCGAACCCGGCCTCAACCCCGCGATGCTCGAAGCCGCGTTCTGCCGGACCGACGGTTTCGCCAGCGCGTATCTGACGGGGCGCGCCTATCATGCCGCACTGCGTGCGGCCGGCGTACAGATCTTCGAGCAGACGGCCGCTGCCCGTATCGATCAGATCAATGGACACTACCGGGTGCATGGCCCCGACAACCACGATGGCTCGATTCGGATCGACGCCACGCGCCTCGTGATGGCGGGCGGCGTCTGGTTGGAACCGCTGCTGGCCATGCTCGATGTCCGCATTCCCGTGAAGACGCTGGTGAACCAGTTGATCATCACCGAACGGATGCCGCCTGTGATGCGTTCGGTGCTGAGCATTGCGAACGGGTTGCTGTCGATGAAGCAGTTTGCCAACGGCACGGTGCTGATCGGTGGCGGCTGGCAAGGTGTCGGTGATCGCGCACGCGGCCCCGTCGAGACCATTCCGCAAAACCTCACTGGCAACTTGCGGCTCGCACAACATGTGATCCCGGCACTCGCCAAAGCGCGTGTGGCGCGTATCTGGCTAGGGCTCGAAGCGGAGACGGCCGACGCCATGCCGATGATCGGCCCACTGCCTGGCCTTGCCGATGCGTGGGTCATCGGCTGCGTGCACTCCGGTTACACGAGCGGCCCCTACATGGGCAAGCTGCTCGCTCAAACGATGCTCGGCGAGACGCCCGAGCTGCCGTTGTTCGATCCTGCGCGGCTCGTTGCGGCCGCGCCCGAACTCCCTCATCGAGAACAGACCCCATGATCCCCTCGCATGACGCTCCCTTCAATGGCATCTATGCCGCCACGCTGTGTCCGCTCGATGCAGACGGCCGCCATCTGGACGAGGCCGCGCTCGCGCGCCATCTCGAAGACGTGGCAGCGGTCGACGGAATTGTCGGCCTGCTGATCAACGGCCATGCCGGCGAGAACGTCGCCTTGTCGCGAGAGGAAAAGCGGCGTGTGGTGGAGATTGCCGGCAGTGTTTGCGGCGATCGCTCGATCATCGTCGCGGGTATCAACTCGGAAGACAGCTACGAGGCCCAAACGCATGCCGACGACGCACAACGTGCGGGCGCCGACGCGATACTGCTGTTTCCGCCTTACTCGTGGGCGCTTTCCACCGATCTGGAAACCGTTGTCGCGCATCACCGGATCGTCAACGAGAACGCACGCTTGCCGATGATGCTGTACCAGGCGGGCGTCAACACGGGTGCGATGGCCTACACGCCGGAGATGCTGACGGCGCTGGTCAGCCTGCCGGAGGTGGTGGCGATCAAGGAAGGGAGCTGGGAAACCGGCGCCTACGAGGCCAACCGCAGACTCGCGAAAGATGTTGCGCCGCATGTGGCCGTCATGGCGTCAGGCGATGAACACCTGTTCCCATGCTTCGCGATCGGGACCGAAGGCAGCCTTGTGAGTCTCGCTGCCGTGGTGCCGGAGTTGATCGTCGCGCTGTATCGGGCGGTACTGTGCGGCGAACTCCGCGAGGCGCAACGGCTACATGCCCATGTGTATCCGCTGGCAAAGGCCATTTACGGCACCGCCCCCGGTTCGCATGCGAATGCGCGACTGAAGGCCTGTCTGCATCTTCTGGGAAAATTTCCGCAACCTTCGATGCGTCCGCCGATCCCGCGCCTGTCCGCCGCGGAGACCCGCCGCCTCGAAGAGGCACTCTCTTTTGCGCTTGCCGCTGACACCGAACGGAGCGATTCATGACTCACACCCCGACCCGCATCCTGATCCGTGGCGGACGCCTGATTACGGCCGTCGACGACTACGTTGCCGATATCGTCATTCAGGGTGAGCGCATTGTCTGTATCGGCCAGCAGCTTGAAGCGGGACCGGACACCCGTGTGATCGACGCGAGCGGTCTGCTGGTGTTCCCCGGCGGCGTCGATGCGCATACGCACATGGAGAATACGTTCGGCCCTTCGGTGACCTGCGACAATTTCGCTTCCGGTACACGCTCGGCCGCGTTCGGCGGCACCACGACGATCATCGACTTTGCCCTGCAAAACGCCGGCACAAGCCCGCTCGATGCCATCGCCCGCGCGCAGTCGAAAGCGGCTGCGGTCGCCAGCATCGACTACGCGTTCCACGTGATCGTCACGCACGTCGACGAAAGCGTACTCGGCGACATGCAATACGCGATTCGTCACGAAGGGGTGTCGAGCTTCAAGATGTTCATGGCGTATCCGGGCACCGTCATGTCGGACGACGCCTCGGTCTTTCAGGCCATGCGCATGGTCGGCCAGCACGGCGGCATGATTGCGTTGCACGCCGAAAACGGCACGGTGATCGACCTGCTGATTCGCGAGGCGATCGCGCAAGGTCATACGTCGCCGCGCTATCACGCACTCACGCGCCCGGCCATCATGGAAGGCGAAGCGACGCATCGCGGCATCAAGCTTGCGGAACTCGCGGAAGCGCCGGTGTACTTCGTGCATCTTTCGGCCAAGGAGGCGCTGAAACATGTGATCGAAGCGCGCGACCTCGGTATTCCGGTGTTTGCGGAAACCTGCCCGCACTATCTGTTCTTCGACGACTCGGCGTACGCCGACGAAAGTTTCGATACCGCACGCTATGTCATGAGTCCGCCGCTGCGCTCGAAAGACGCGCAGAACGCGCTATGGACCGCGCTGAAAACCGACGACCTGCAACTCATTTCCACCGATCATTGTCCCTACTGCATGAAGGAGGGACATCGGGGCAACGTCAACCAGAAGCCGCTTGGCCGCGACGACTTTTCGAAAATTCCAAACGGTGTGCCGGGCGTCGAAACGCGCATGACGGTGGTGTACGACGGCGGCGTGCGGACAGGTCGAATCTCGCTGAACCGTTTCGTCGAGCTGACCTCGACGGCGCCCGCGAAACTGTTCGGGCTGTTCCCGAAGAAAGGCACGCTGGCGATCGGCAGTGACGCCGATATCGTGCTGTTCGACCCGGGTGAGGCGCATACGATTCGCGCAGACACGCAGCACAGCGATTGCGACTTCACGTTATTCGAAGGTCATCAGGTGACCGGACGGGTGAAGAAGGTGTTGCTGCGCGGCGAGTTGTTGATCGACGACGGTGAGTGGGTGGGCGGCACCGGACACGGACAATTTGTGCCGCGTGGCGAACTGGGCGCGCACTGGTAGCGCCATCATGCCGATCTACGACTATCGTTGTGACGCATGCGGCGCGTTCGATCAGATGCGCAGCGTCGCCGCGCGCGATTTGCCGGCGGAGTGCCCATGGTGCGGCATGGCTGCAGTGCGGATTCCGAATGGGTTACCGGTACTGATAAGGCATGCTGACGATCAGGAAGCCAGCGACGACGGCGCGTACCTGGCGAGGCACAGGACGGGGTGCCGGTGTTGCCTGTGAGACGGGCGAAAAGACCCTGTGAATCTCTGCCCGCACTGCAATCAGGTGCGGCTGAGGTAGTTCGTCTTGTCCAGTCCGATCGCCGCGTGCGTGCTAACATGTTAGCGTGCAACTCACACGTACATGAGACCGGCTATGAACACAATGGCACCGGCAAAAACCGAGCCGGACGAGACCCAGGGCAAATCGCTACGTCTCGTCGCCTATGAAAATTTCACGCAGCAAATCCTGAACGCCAATATCCGCCCAGGGCAATTCGTCTCGCAGCGCGAACTGATGCTGCTGACCGATATGCCGCTGGGCGCGATTCGCGAGATGGTGCCGCGCCTCGAAGCCGAAGGGCTGATCAAGACCGTGCCGAACCGCGGCCTGCAGGTCTGTCATGTGGATCTGCGGCTGATCCGCAATGCCTTCCAGGTGCGTCTCGTGCTTGAGCGCGAAGCGGTGGCGAATTTCACGCGCACCGCCTCGGACGCCGATCTGGACAAGATCGAGCGGGCCCACAGGGATATCGTGCGCCGCGCGCTGGCTAAAAAAATCGACGACCGTCTTCTCAACGACGCGCAGACCGTCGACTGGGGGCTGCACGACATGATGATCGACGCCATGGGCAACGAAATCATCTCGAACATCTATCGGGTCAACAGTTTGCGCATTCGCCTGATTCGCCTGGAGCATGTGGTGCTGAAGCCGGAAGTGGTGCTGCCGACCATGTACGAACATCTCGAACTGATCGCGGCGTTCAAGGCGCGCGATGTCGCAAAGGCCGTCGAGCTGCTCAATACGCATATCGAGAACGCGCGCCAACGGTCGATGGGCAACTTCGGCTGACAGGACGCGCGCCGTCCGGAACGCATGGTAGAGGGCCCAGCGGAGCGGGCTCGTCACTGGCTCACAAATTCTTCTTTGACGGACCACTGATTTCTAACTAACATGTCAGTCACAGTTTGGTGCGTCATGAGGCTGAACGGAGACGATGGCGAGCGGGGCGGACGGACGTCGGGCCGCCCTATGCATGACGGGAGGAAACGGGTATGTCTTTCGATGGACAGGGCGTCCTGGCAGCCGTGACGACGCCGCTCGATGCGGCGAACCGGGTGGATCTGCCGCTGCTCGCGCAGCATTGCGCGGAGCTTCTGCGGCGCGGCCTGCATGGCATCACGTTGTTCGGCACCACTGGCGAGGGTCCGTCGTTCACCGTCGCCGAGCGGAGCGCCACGCTTGAAGGTCTGCTCGCACGGGGGATCGAAAGCAGCGAGCTGGTGGTCGGCACCGGCGCCGCCGCGCTCGGCGACGCGGTTCAATTGACGCGGCATGCGCTTGACCAGGGTTGCCGGCGCGTGTTGCTGCTGCCGCCGTTTTTCTTCAAGGGTGTCAGCAGCGCGGGCGTGGCCGACGCGATCGGGTCGGTGATCGACGCGGTCCGCGATCCGCAATTGCGCGTCATCCTGTATCACATCCCCCAGGTGTCCGGCGTGGGCTTCGACGACGAAGCCATCGCGACGCTGCGCGAGCGCTACGGCAGCGTGATCGACGGGATCAAGGACAGCAGCGGGAGCCTCGAGCATTCGCTCGGGCTGATCCGTCGGCATGCGGGCCTGAAGGTCTATGTGGGCGCCGAGGACACGATTGGCCGGGCCCGCGCGGCGGGTGGCGCGGGATCGATCTGCGGGCTGGCGAACCTCGCGCCGGAGCAGGTCCTCGCGTCCTACCAGCGTGCTGAGGACCCGGAGTCGGGCGTTCTCAAGGAACTCCTGCACGCGGTCCAGGGCCAGCCCTTCGTTCCGCTTCTGAAGGCGTGGCTTGCCGCGTCCCAGGGCAATGACGGCTGGCGCCGGGTCAGGGCGCCGCTGGTGCCCGCGGGCGCCGAGGCGGCGGCTTCACTGCCGCGCTCGTTGCGTCCCGCCACAGCGCTGTAAATACAACTGCGAACCCGCGCACGACCCGGGGACAAGAAGGAGACGAGATGGATCACGAACTCTGCCTGCCCGAGCAGGCCGGCGATGCGGCACAGACGTTGTTCGCGGCTTTGCGCGAGGCACTCGGCGCCGCCGCGGTGCTGACCGGTGAGGACATTCCGGCGCGCAACGAGAAAGACTGGAGCACACTCTCCGCGCTTCGGCCGCTCGCCGTCCTGCGTCCCACCGACACCGAGGGCGTCGCCGCCGGCATGCGCATTTGCGCGCAGCATGGCGTGGCGGTCGTGCCGCAAGGCGGCTTGACCGGCCTGTGCGGCGGGGCGCGACCCGTCGAAGGCGCGGTGGCTTTATCGCTCGAACGCATGGTGGGGGTCGAGGAAATCGATCCCGCCTCCGCGACCATGACGGTCAGGGCCGGCACGCCGTTGCAGACCGTGCAGCAGGCGGCGGACGAGGCCGGCTTCTTCATCCCGCTGGATCTCGGCGCGCGCGGGTCGTGTGCGATCGGCGGCAATCTCTCGACCAACGCCGGCGGCAATCGCGTGATCCGCTACGGCATGGCGCGCGAGATGGTGCTCGGACTCGAAGTCGTGCTGCCCGACGGCAGCGTGGTCACCAACCTCAACAAGATGCTGAAGAACAACGCGGGGTACGACCTCAAGCATCTGTTTATCGGCAGCGAGGGGACGCTCGGCATCATCACGCGCATTGTGCTGCGTCTGTTTCCCAAGCCGGGTTGCACGATGGCGGCTGTGTGCGCCGTCGAAAGCTACGACAAGCTGATCGCGTTGCTGAATGCCGCGCGGCGCGGCCTCGGCCCGCTCCTGTCCGCATTCGAAGTGATGTGGCCGGACTACTGGCGCACGGTCACGCAGCGCGTGCCCGGCGTGAGCAATCCGCTAGCCGGCGAGCACGCCTGCTATGTGCTGATCGAAGCCCAGGGCATGGATGAGGCGTTCGACGCGCCGCGTTTCGAAACCTGGCTCACGCGCCAGATGGAAGCCGGCGTGCTTGCCGATGCAGCGCTCGCGCAATCGCTCGCGGACGTGCAGGCCTTCTGGGGCGTGCGCGATGCCTGCGCCGAATTTCCGCAGGTGCTCGGGCCGCACGAGTCGTTCGACATCGGCTTGCCGGTCGCGGCGATGGACCAGTACGTGAGCGCATGCGGCGCCGCCCTGCGCTCGCGTTTTGCCAATGCGGTCGCGCTGTTCTATGGACACATCGGCGACGGCAACCTGCACATCGTCGCCTGCGTGCCGGGTGCGTCTGCCCAACCGAAAGAGGAGATCGCCGGCATTGTCTACAGTCTCGTGCAGCAATTCGGCGGCACGATTTCCGCGGAACACGGCATTGGCCTCACCAAGAAAGCATGGCTGCCGTACACGCGCAGCGAACCCGAACTCGCATTGATGCGGCGCCTGAAGGCCGCGCTGGATCCGCAGAATCTGCTCAATCCGGGCAAGGTAGTCTGAATCCCCGCTTACGACGATCACCGGCGCCAGACCGGATGTCGTATGGCGACAAGGGAACACACAGGAGACGAGATGGAGACGAACCTGAACCCCGGCAACGGGGAGGAAGAGGCTTTGCTGGAACGCGCCATCCGGCGTGCGAAATGGCGGATCGTGCCGTTTCTGATCCTGATGTACATGATGGCCTATCTGGACCGCGCGAACATCGGTTTTGCGCAGCAGGCCTATCAGGCGTCGACGGGGGTGAGTAGCGCGGCGTTCGCGTTCGGCGCGGGGATTTTCTTTGTCGCCTATGCACTCTTCGAAGTGCCAAGCAATCTGATGATGCATCGCGTGGGCGCACGCATCTGGCTCTCGCGCATCATGGTCACGTGGGGACTGATTTCGGCGGCCATGGCGTATGCAAGGAGCGATTCGCTGTTCTCCTTCATCCGCTTCTTTCTTGGCGCGGCTGAGGCGGGGCTCTTTCCTGGCGCGGTCCTCTATATGACGTACTGGTTTCCCGCCCGCGCGCGTGGACAGATCATGGGGATCTTCTATTTCGGCTCGCCGCTGGCATTGATGCTGGGTGGCCCGCTTTCGGGGTATCTGCTGGAGCTCGATGGCCTGTTCGGCCTGCACGGCTGGCAACTGATGTTCCTCGTCGAGGGACTGCTGGCGTCGTTGGTGGGTGTCTGGGGCTATTTCTACCTGTGTAATCGTCCCGAGGATGCGGCCTGGATGCCGCGCGACGAAGCGCAAGCGCTCGCGCGTACTCTCGCCGCTGAAGAGCGGCAGAAACTCCAGATGGGCAAGACCAGTTTCCGCGCCGCGCTAGCCGATCCCAAGCTCCTGCATTTCGCTATCCTCTATTTCTCGATCCAGATTGCCGGCTATGGCGTGGCGTTCTATCTGCCGAGCCAGGTGAGTGCGCTGCTGCACGTCAAGGTGGGCCTGCACGTCGGTTTGATATCGGCAATTCCGTGGGCTTGTGCGATTGTCGCGGGCGCGTTTTATCCGGGCTTTGCGGTGCGCACCGGATATCGGCGCGGCTTTGCGGTGCTGTCGGCGCTGTCGATTGCGGGCGGCCTCGCGGTCTCCGCCAACACGGGTCCGGTGGCGGCAATCGTGGCGCTCTGCTTCGTGACCATGGGCATCATGACCGTTCAGCCGATCTTCTGGACCTTCCCGGCGGCGTACCTGGGCGGCACGGCGGCGGCGGGGGGCTTCGCGGTGATCAACGCTATCGGCAATCTCGGCGGCTTCTTTGCGCCCACGGTGAGGAACGCGGCCGAGGTGTCGTTTCATTCGCCCGCCGCGGGGCTCTATGTGCTTGCCGCGAGCGGGCTCGTCGCGGCATGTCTGATTGCCATGCTGCGTCCCGCGCAGGCCGATAGTCGTGCGGGCAAACCGGGTAAGCCGGCCAAGCCGGCCGAGCCGCTGCACGCGAAGATCTGACGACCGCGCCGGCGACGATGATCGACAACCCATCAAATCCATCGCACCCGCCAGGGCAATCCGCACCGCCGCGAATCCGCCGCGCGCAGACGGTCTCGCTGACGCTGCTGCTGGTCAGCGGCGTCGTCAACTACCTGGACCGCGGCACGCTCGCGGTGGCCAACCCGCTGATTCGCGCCGACCTCGGCCTGTCGCTCGGGCAAATGGGACTGCTGCTGTCGGCGTTCCTGTGGAGTTATGCGCTGTGCCAGTTGCCGGTGAGCGGTCTCGTCGACCGCATCGGGCCGCGCCGGTTGCTCGGCCTCGGGCTGATCCTCTGGTCGCTCGCGCAGGCAGCCGGCGGCCTTGCGTCGGGCTTCGGCTACTTCGTCATTGCTCGCATCCTGCTGGGGATCGGCGAAGCGCCGCAGTATCCGTCGGCGGCGCGGGTGGTGAGCAACTGGTTTCCGCTGCGCTCGCGCGGCATGCCCACCGGCATTTTCAATGCGGCTTCGCCGTTGGGCACCGCGCTGGCGCCGCTCTGCCTGTCGGTGATCGTGGTGTCGTTCCACTGGCGCTGGGCCTTTGTCATGACCGGCGCGCTGGGTCTCGTGGTGGCGCTCGTGTGGTTCGCGCTCTATCGCGATCCGGACCGCTCACGCATGAGCGAAGCCGAGCGCCGCTACCTCGACGCGGATGCGGACCTGTCCGGCACTCCGTCTCCTAAACTCAGCTTTGCGGAATGGCGCGGCCTGTTTGCGTATCGGACGACGTGGGGCATGCTGATCGGCTTCTTCGGCTCGGTGTATCTCAACTGGGTCTATCTGACGTGGTTGCCCGGCTATCTGACCATCGAGCGGCACATGAGCCTGCTGCGCACCGGCTTCGCGGCATCCGTGCCGTTCCTGTGCGGCTTTATCGGTTCGCTGCTGGCGGGCTGGTTCTCCGACCGTATTACGCAACGCAGCGGTTCGCCGGTGGCGAGCCGGCGCAACGCGGTGGTCATCGCGATGCTCGGCATGGTGGCCTTCACGATTCCGGCTGCGCTCGTCGAGAGCAATACGATTGCGCTCGCCTGCATTTCGGTGGTGATCTTTCTGGCGAATGCGGCGTCGGCTTCGTCGTGGGCATTGGCGACGGCTGCGGCGCCGCCTCGCCGGGTCGCGTCGCTGGGCGCGATCCAGAACTTCGGCGGTTTTCTCGGCGGCGCACTGGCGCCGATCGTGACGGGTTTCATCGCGCAGAGCGCGTCGTTCGTGCCGGCGCTGTTGACGGCGGCAGGCATCGCCTTCGTGGGGGCGTTGGCCTACCTGGTGCTGGTACGCCAGCCGATTCCCGAGCACGAACCGGCCGCGGCAGGCGCGCATGCACACGCGTAACGCGAAGGCGTGCTGCACAGGGCGCGCGCCGCGCAACGCAAATTTTTCCTGAGGAGAGCTTGATGGGTCATACACCGAAGACCGCGGGTGTCATTGAAGGGATCGTTCCGGTGATGCTGACGCCGTTCGACGATAAAGGCGCAATCGACTACGCCGGACTCGAACGTCTGATCGAGTGGTATCTGCAACACGGAGCGGACGCTTTGTTCGCGGTCGCGCAATCGAGCGAGATGCAGTTCCTGAGCCTCGCCGAACGCAGCGCGCTGGCGCGCTTCGTGGTGGACAAGGTGGCGGGCCGCGTGCCAGTGGTGGCGTCCGGTCACATCAGCGACGATCCCGACGCGCAGGCCGAAGAACTGAACGCCGCCGCGGCCTCCGGGACGCAAGGCGTGGTGCTGGTGACGAACCGGCTCGACCCGAAACGCGAAGGCACGGCGACCTTCCTCGCCAACCTGCAGCGTTTGCTGGCGCGTCTGCCGGCCGGGGTCCCGCTCGGTCTTTACGAATGTCCTGCGCCGTATCGCCGGTTACTGTCCGATGAAGAACTGCAGGCCTGTATCGACACCGGCCGCTTTGTGATGCTCAAGGACGTGAGTTGCGATCTCGCCACCGTGAAGCGACGCGTCGCGTTGGCTGAGGGCTCGCCACTGAAGATCCTCAATGCGAACGCCGCGATCGCATGGGATGCGATGAAAGCAGGTTCGGCCGGTTTCAACGGCGTCTTCACCAACTTCCACCCGGATCTGTATCACTGGCTGCGCCACCACAGCGCTCAGAATCCCGCGCTGGCCGAAGAGCTGTCGACGTTTCTGGTGGTCGCGGCGGTCTCGGAAGCGCTCGGTTATCCGGCGCTCGCGAAGATCTACCATCAGCGTATCGGCACGTTTGCTTCGATCCGTTGCCGCGCGATCGATTACGACGTGCGCGAACGCTTCTGGGCACTGGACGCCGTGCTCGACAAGATCGTCGCCGGGACCGAACACTTTCGCGCGCGGATTGCAGCGTTGTAGATTCGGGCGCTGCAGCTTCGCCGGGCACCGCGCCGTTGCTGCACGCTAGTCTGCGGCGCGGGCGGCTCAGCGCCGGCTCGCGCGCCGCGGCTTTTCCAGGTTCTCCAGCAACTCGTTGTGCTCCTGGCGCAGCAGGTCGACGAACTCGAGCGTCAGGCGATCGCGCGGCTGATGCGGCGGAAACAGCAGATACGTGGGGAACATCACCGAAGGCTTGAACGGCCGGATTTCGACTTCGGGCCCCGCAAAGTCACGCGCGACGATAGGGTGCGCGAGCGTCACGCCCATTCCGCAGCGCACCATCTCGCAACAGATCGCCGAATACTGCGCTTCGATGGCGAGCACCCGTTCCACCCCCACGCGGTCGAAGGCCTCATCCATTTGCGCCCGCGTGCCGTCTCCATGACAGAGCGAGATAAACGGCTCGCCCTGAAAGTCTTCAGCCTTGAGCACGCGCTTCTTCGCCAGCCGATGGCCCGCCGGCATGACGCAGACGGCCGCGACCTCCGACAGCATTTCCACTTCGCAGGTTGACGCTTCACTGCGGTACACCGCCACGCCCAGATCGCAAAACTGTGAGGAGGTCCAATGATTGATGGTGCCCGAGGTATTCACGTGCAGCGAAACGGTGACCTCCGGGCGCAACGCCTGGAAGCGTTTGATCACGTGCGGCACCAGCGTCAAACCGGCTGAGGGCATTGCTGCAATGCGCAAGCGCCCGCTACCCAGATTCTTGATCTGCGCCGCGGCGTTGCTGAGCCCCTGCAGGCCGACATAGGCGCGTTCGACCTCGCGAAAGAAGGCGTTGCCTTCGCTGGTGGGGATCAGTCTGACGCCGCTGCGCTGGAACAGCAGCAGTCCGGTTTCGCGTTCGAGCTGGGTGATGAGCCGGCTGATGTTCGGTTGCGAAGTGAACAACTCCTTGGCCGCCGCGGTCATGGAGCCGGCCAGCATGACCGCGCGAAACGCTTCAATGTGCTTCAGATTCATCGAACGCAACCCATATCAGATCGGTATGGATCGTTATTTTATTCGTATTGGACGTTATGCACTTAGATCGACAGAATTAATTTCGCTCACACCTATCCCCCGCAATTGCCGGCAGTGTATCGACTGGAGAAATGCACATGAGACACCCGCAGCGAAGCCGTCGTCCGTCGTCGTTCCGTTCCTCATGGCGTCCGTTGCTGGCCGCGCTCGCCGGGGCCGGCGCGTTGTGCGGACCGCTGCTGGCGCACGCCGAGGCGACGCTTTACGTGGCCAACGTCGGCGGCTCGAATGAACAGATGTATCGGCAGACGATCATCCCGGCGTTCGAAAAGGCGCACAACGTCAAGATCGTCTACGTAGCGGGCAATTCGAGCGATACGCTCGCCAAGCTGCAGGCGCAGAAGGGCCATGAGCAGATCAACGTCGCCGTGATGGACGATGGTCCGATGTACCAGGCCATGCAGATGGGTTTGTGCTCGAAAGTCGACGACGCGCCGGTCATGAACGACCTGTATCCGCTCGCGCGGCTTGGACCGAATGCAGTCGGGGTCGGCATGGTCGCCACGGGGATCGGCTATAACGAAGAAGCGTTCAAGAAGATGGGCCTGCCGCCGCCCGATTCATGGAGCGTGCTGACCGACAAGCGCCTGAAGGGCAAGCTCGGTGTGCCGCCGATCACCAACACGTACGGCCTGCACGCACTCGTGATGCTGGCGCGCATGAACGGCGGCGGCGAGAAGAATATCGACCCGGGTTTCACCGCGATGACGACACAGGTCGCGCCGAACGTGCTGTCGTGGGCGCCGACGCCAGGCGAGATGGACGGCCTGATGCAGAACGGCGACGTGATCCTCGCGCCGTATGGCAGCGGCCGTGCGGTTGCGCTGCAGAACACGGGCTTTCCGCTGAAGTTCCTTTATCCGAAAGAAGGCGGCATCGCCTTGCAGGTGGCGGCGTGCCCCGTGGTCGAGAACGCGCAGCCGGCGCTGTCGCAGCAGTTCATCCAGTATCTGTTGAGCCCGCAGGTGCAGGCCACCCAGGCGCAGGCGATGGGGCTCGGCCCGGTCAACAAGACGGTCAAGCTGGCGCCCGATGTCGCGGCGCGCGTGCCGTATGGCCCGGACCAGGTCGCGAAGCTGATCGCGGTCGACTGGACGACGATCAACCAGCACCGCGCCGAGTGGACCGAACGCTGGAATCGCAGCGTCGAGCGCTGAATGCTGAATTCGCCCACCCACCAGGGACGCACATGAGTTTCCTGACACTCAAAGGCATTTCGAAGCGCTACGGCGATTTCACCGCGATCGAACAGATCGACCTTGATGTGGAGCGAGGGGAGTTCCTGTCGCTGCTTGGGCCGTCCGGTTGCGGTAAGACCACGACCCTGCAGATGGTGGCCGGCTTCGTCACGCCGAGCACCGGCACGATCACGCTCGACGGGCGCGACATCACCCATGAGCGGCCCGAGAAACGCGGCATGGGGGTGGTGTTCCAGAGCTACGCGCTGTTCCCGCATATGACCGTCGACGGCAATGTGGGTTTCGGTCTCGAGATGCGCAACATGAAGCGGGCGGCGCGCGCCGAACGGGTGGCCGAAGCGCTCGAACTGGTACGTCTGAGCGGTTTGGGAAGCCGTTATCCGAAGGAGCTCTCGGGCGGCCAGCGGCAGCGCGTGGCGATTGCCCGCGCGCTGGCGATGCAGCCCGAACTGCTGTTGCTCGACGAACCGATGTCCAATCTCGACGCCAAGCTGCGCGAGGAAATGCACATCGAGCTACGTGCCATCCAGAAGCGTCTCGGCATCACGACGATCCTCGTCACGCACGATCAGGTCGAAGCGATGACCATGAGCGATCGCATTGCGGTGATGCATCGCGGCACGATCGCGCAACTGAGCACGCCGTTCGAAGCCTACGAGCGGCCTGAGACGCCTTTCGCGTCGACCTTCCTCGGCAAGACCAACTTGCTGCCGGGCGCGGTGGTGCGCCGTAACGGCCGCTGCGCCGAAGTGGACGTGGCGGGTACGACGCTCAAGGTGCCGCACGAAGGGCGGCCCGCGCAAGGCGAGGTGAACGTCTACATCCGCCCGGAGAAAGTCCGTCTGGCCGGCGCCGATGCGCGCGCCACCGGCTGTATCACGACGCGGGTGTTCGTTGGTAACCAGTGGCTGTTGCAGGTCGATACCGGTCTCGGCCGCCTGAGCGTGGCGCAGCCGAACTTCGGTGCGCCGCCGCCGGAAGAAGGCGAACACGTTGGCCTCGTGTGGTCCGACGACGACCTGCGCATGCTCGCAAAGGAACCCGGCAATGGCCACGCTTGATCAGGACCGCGCCGGCGCGGCGCCGTGGCTGCTGTCCGCACCGGCGCTCCTGCTGTTCGGCGCCTTGCTGCTGGTGCCGCTGGTGCTGACCCTCGTGCTGTCGTTTCACGTCTTCAGCGACACGCAGGGTACCCTCGCCGCCTACACCTTGTCGAATTACCTGCGGGTTATCACCGACCCGTACTACGGCGCGATCTTCGCGCGTACCGCAGGACTCGCCTTCGCGGTGACCGGGCTATGCATCGTGCTCGGCGTGCCTGAGACGATTGTGCTCGCGCGCATGAAGCGGCCGTGGCAGTCTGTGTGCCTGCTGATCGTGCTGGGGCCGCTGCTGATCTCGGTGGTGGTGCGCACGCTGGGCTGGCAGATCCTGCTCGGCAACAACGGAGTCCTGAACAACGCGCTGCAGGCGCTGCATCTCACCTCCGAACCGATCCGCCTCGTCTTCACGATGACGGGCGTGGTGATCGCGCTGACGCACGTGCTGGTGCCCTTCATGGTGATGTCGGTCTGGGCCACGCTGCAAAAGCTCGACCCGCAGGTCGAATGGGCCGGCCTGTCGCTGGGCGGCTCGCCGTTGCGGGTATTCCGGCGCGTTGTGCTGCCGCAGATCTTGCCAGGCGTGTTGTCCGGTTCGATCATTGTGTTCGCGCTGTCCGCTTCGGCGTTCGCCACACCGGCGCTGATCGGCGGCCGGCGTCTGAAGGTGGTCGCGACCGCGGCCTACGACGAGTTCCTCGGCACCCTCAACTGGCCGCTCGGCGCGACGATTGCCGTGCTGCTGCTGATCGCCAACGTGGCGATCGTGATGGGCTGCAGCCGGCTGGCCGAACGCCGTTTCAAGCATATCTTCGACTGACGCGGAGGCCGCCATGAAGCAGAACGGATTCTGGGGCCTGGTGTTCAACGCGCTGTTTCTCGCGTTTATCCTCGCGCCGCTCGTCGTGGTGATCGCGGTGTCGTTCACCGACAAGGGCTATATCTCGATGCCGTTCGACGGCGCCTCGCTGCGCTGGTTCAGGGCGATTCTGCAGAACGAGGACATCGTCGACGCCTTCTGGCTGTCGATCCGCCTCGCGCTCGTAGCGGCCACGCTCGGCGTGGCGCTCGCGGTGCCCGCGGCGCTGGCGATCGCGCGCTATCGCTTTCCGGGCCGCGGCGCGTTGACCGGCTTCTTCCTCTCGCCGATGATGATTCCCGCTGTCGTGCTCGGCATTGCGTTCCTGCGCTTTCTGAGCCTGCTCGGACTCGGCGGCTCGTTCTGGGCGCTGTGCGCGACGCACGTGATCATCGTGGTGCCATACGCGTTACGGCTCGCGCTATCGTCGGCGGTCGGGCTCGATCGCGATGCGGAGCGGGCCGCTTTATCGTGCGGGGCGAGCCGCTTCACGGCGTTTCGCCGCGTCGTGCTGCCGATGATACGCACCGGTGTGGTCGGAGGCTGGGTGTTGTCCTTCATCCAGAGCTTCGATGAATTGACCATGACGATTTTTGTCGCGACGCCTGGCACGACCACGCTGCCCGTCGCGATGTACAACCAGATCGCGCAGACGATCGATCCGCTGGTGGCCTCCGTGTCGACCGTGTTGATCGTCGGCACGGTCGTCCTGATGCTGGTGCTGGACCGCATGGTCGGTCTGGACCGCGTCCTGATCGGAGAAACACGATGAGAGGTCATACGGCCGAAAGCCCCGATGTGCTGGTGGTAGGCGGCGGCCTGGTCGGTACGGCGGTGGCGTACGGGCTGGCGAGAGAAGGCGCCAGGGTCACGGTGCTCGACGAAGGCGACGGCGGTTTTCGCGCGTCGCGCGGCAACTTCGGTCTGGTGTGGGTGCAGGGCAAGGGCTACGGCCTGTCGCCGTACGCGCGCTGGTCGCGCAGTTCCGCGCAGCGTTGGCCCGCACTCGCGGCGGCCCTGCTCGAGGACTCCGGCGTCGACGTGTCGTTGCGGCAGCCGGGTGGTTTTCATTTGTGCTTCTCGGACGAGGAGCTGGCCGAACGCGAGAAGCGCCTCTCTACATTGCAAGCGGAGCTGGGCGGCGACTATCCGTATCAACTGCTGGACGCCAAAGCGCTGCGCGAGCGTTTGCCCGCGGTCGGCCCCGCGGTGGTCGGCGCGAGCTATACGCCGATGGACGGCCACGTGAATCCGCTCAAGCTGCTGCGGGCGCTGCACCAGTCGATGCAGCGGCGCGGCGTGACGCTCATCGGCAGCAGTCAGATCAGCCGGATCGCGCCGGAAGCGGGGGGCTTCGCGGCTCACGGCAAGCTCGGGGTGTGGCGCGCGCCGCGCATCGTGCTGGCCGCGGGCCTCGGCAATCGCGCGCTGGCGCCGCAGCTCGGACTGCATGCCCCGGTGGCGCCGAATCGCGGCCAGATACTCGTCAGCGAGCGCGTCGCGCCGTTCCTGCATTACCCCACCATCAACGTGCGGCAGACCGATGAGGGGTCCGTGCAGTTCGGCGATTCGATGGAGGAGGTCGGCTTTAACGACTTCACGACCACGGACGTGCTGTCGACGATCGCCCGCCGCGGCGTGCGCGCCTTCCCGCTGCTGAAGGAGGTCCGGCTGGTGCGCATGTGGGCGGCATTGCGTGTGTACAGCCCCGATGGCTTTCCGATCTACGAGCAGTCGTCGCAGTATCCGGGGGCGTTTGTCGTCACCTGTCACAGCGGCGTGACCCTCGCTGCTGCGCACGCGCTGCGCGTGGCGCCGTGGATCGCCGGCGGGGCGATGCCCGACGAGCTGGACGCGTTTCCCGGCGACCGGTTTCGCGCCGCCGGCCAGATCCTTAGCCATGCTTGATAAATGTTCCATTCCGTTCTGATATGACTTCCAAACCGCTTTTCAGAGTGCTCGCCCCGCGTGCGCCCGCTGTTGCCGACGCCACTGTCCAGATCTGGTTCAACGACCAGCCGCTCGCCGTGCCAGGTGGCCGCTCGGTGGCCGCCGCGCTGCTGGCTGCGGGCGTGCAGCGCTTCCGCGCAACACCGGTTACGGGCGCAGCGCGTGCGCCGTATTGCATGATGGGCGCCTGTTTCGAATGTCTCGTCGAGATCGACGGCGTGCCGAGCCGGCAAAGTTGTCTGGTGACGGTGCAGGACGGCATGCGGATTCATTCGCAGGAAGGCGCGCGCGATCTGCCGTTCGAGCCGTCGCACGTCAGCGAGGAGAATGCTCATGGCCGCTGATCAGGTGGATGTCGCCGTGATCGGCGCCGGGCCTGCTGGGCTTGCCTGTGCGACGCGGCTCGCTCAGGCGGGTCTGTCCGTGGTCCTGCTCGACGAGCAGGAGGCGGTCGGCGGACAGATCTATCGGGCAATCGAGCGCAGCGATGCGCAGCGTCGTGAGATTCTCGGCCCGGACTATGCCGCCGGCGCCGCGCTTGCCGCCGAGTTCGCGCGCAGCGGCGCGGCCTATGTACCTAACGCTTCGGTCTGGCAAGTCACACGCGAACGCTCGGTGCATTACCTGAAGGAGGGCAGCGTAGGCAGCTTCGAAGCGAAGCGCGTCGTCCTCGCGACCGGCGCGCTCGAGCGGCCGTTCCCGATTCCCGGCTGGACGTTGCCGGGTGTGCTGACGGCCGGCGCTGCGCAGATCCTGCTGAAAAGTGCCGGTGAAGTGCCGACGGAGCCGCCGGTGCTGGTCGGCTGCGGCCCGCTGCTCTACCTGCTCGGCTGGCAATACGTGCGAGCCGGCGTGCCGATTCGCGCGCTAATCGATACCACGCGCAACGAGGACCGTTGGCGTGCCAAGCGGCACCTCGTGTCGGCGTTGCGTGCGTGGCCCGATCTGCGTAAGGGCCTGCAATTGATCCGTACGTTGCGCGAGGCGGGCGTGCCGGTCCATGAGGCTGCGGACGATCTGCGTATCGAAGGCGCACCGGGCGAGGATGGGACCGAACGGGCGCATGCGTTGAGTTTTTCCGTGCGCGGCGTGCCGCAGCGCGTCGAAGCCAACGTCATTCTGTTGCATCAGGGGGTGGTGCCGAATACGCAGTTCACCTGGTCGTTGCGTGCGTCGCATCGCTGGGACGACGCGCAATTGTGCTTCACGCCGCAAACCGATGCATGGGGCGAACTCGACGTGAGCGGCATCTTCGTCGCCGGAGACGGCAGCGGCATCGCCGGGGCCCAGGCCGCGCGAGCGCAGGGCGAAGTGACCGCGCTGGCGATTGCGGCGCAACTCGGCGCCATCGATCAACCTACGCGCGATCGCGACGCGACGGCGCCGCTGCGCAAGCTGGCCGAGGCGCGGCGCATCCGTCCGTTCCTCGACAGCCTGTACCGGCCGCGCGACGAGAATCGCGTGCCGCAGGACGACGTGCTGGTCTGCCGTTGCGAAGAGGTCTCCGCCGGGGAAGTGCGCCGCATCGTGGCGCTGGGTTGCGAGGGGCCCAATCAGGCCAAGTCGTTCGGCCGCTGCGGGATGGGACCGTGCCAGGGGCGCATGTGCGGGCTGACCGTGACCGAAGTGATCGCCGATGCGCGCAAGGTGCCGCCGGCAACCGTGGGTTATTACCGCATCCGCCCGCCGATCAAGCCGCTCACGCTCGGAGAACTCGCCGGTGAATAGCGCCGCCGTTCAGGAAGCGGACGTGCTCGTGATCGGCGGCGGGCTGCACGGATCGAGCAGCGCGTTTCATCTCGCGAGCCGTGGCGTGCGCGTGACGGTGCTCGAAGCCGACTACGTGGGCCGCCATTCGTCGGGCGTGAATGCCGGCGGGGTGCGCACGCTCGGCCGGCCGTTGCCGGAAATCCCGCTGGCGCTGATGTCGCGCGAGATCTGGCACAACCTCGTCGAGACCATCGGCGACGACGCGGGTTTTGTCGCGTCGGGCCAGATGAAGATTGCCGAGAGCGAGGCCGAACTCGACGAGTGCCGCGAGCGCGTCGCGTCGCTCGAGGCGCAGGGCTTTACGCACGAGAAGATTATCGACCGCGCGAGCGTGCGCGAACTCGAGCCGGCGCTCGCGCCGCATGTGGCCGGCGCGATCTGGGTCGAACAGGATGGCTACGCGCTGCCGTATCGGGCGACCACTGCGTTTCGCCGTGCGGCGCAGGCTCGCGGGGCGGTGTTTCATGAAGGCACGCCGGTTGGCCGCATCGAACAGCGCGGTGAGCGCTGGTATGCGCAGACACCGGCGGGTGTGTTTTCGGCAGGGCACCTCGTCATCACGGCCGGTGCGTGGGCCGGTGAACTCGCGCAGCAGGTCGGCGAGCCGGTGCCGGTCTACCCGGAAGGGCTGATGCTGATGGTCACGCATCGGGTCGCGCCGTTCTGCCGCTCGACGCTTGGCGCAACGGGTCGGCCGCTGTCGTTCAAACAGTTCGACAACGGCACGGTAGTGATCGGCGGCAAGCTGATCGGGATTGCCGATTTGCCGGGGCGTCATGGCGAAGTGGATTTCGCCCGCCTCGTCAGAAGCGCCAACACCGTGGTCGACCTGTTTCCGCATCTGCGCCATCTGGGCATCAATCGCGCGTGGGCGGGCGTGGAAGCGTTCACCAGCGACTCGTTGCCGGTGATTTCGCCGAGCCGCCGGGCATCGAACCTGACGTACTCGTTCGGCTATTGCGGCAGCGGTTTTCAGCTTGGTCCCGGCTGCGGCAAGCTGGTGTCGGAACTGGTGCTGGACGGTGTCGCGTCGTTACCGCTGGATGCGTTTGCTATTGATCGCTTTGGGCCGGTTCAAGAATCGGCGGACGAAGGATAACGGCGCCACCCGGCGCCCGGATTCAACTTGAAAGGGAACAGGTATGGATGAGATCGTGAGAATCGAAAGCAGTCAGCGCATGAGCCGGGTCGTGAAAGCGGCGGGGCTGGTGTTCGTCGGCGGGCAGACTTCGAATGACCGCACGCTCGACGTGAAAGGCCAAACGCAGCAGGTGCTCGCGAAGATCGACGCGTTTCTCGCGCAGGCCGGCATCGACAAAACGCGGCTGCTGTCCGCGCAAGTCTGGCTGGCCGATATCGCCCGCGACTTTGCTTCGATGAACGAAGTGTGGGACGCCTGGGTTGCGCCGGGCTGCGCACCGACTCGCGCGACGGTGGAATCGAAGTTGGCCGCCCCCGATCTGCTGGTGGAAATCGCGGTCATCGCGCTCGGCTGAGCGGCATGGTGCGAGGGGACTAGAGAAGCCTCAGGTCTTCCACTCGCACATCGCACACCAGCATGTGGCCCGGCGCGTGCGTGATGCAAATGGGCGGACGCGCCTCCATGGCCGCCGCTTGAGGCGTCACGCCGCAGCCCCAGAAGACAGGTTGTTCGCCCGCGAGGATCGCCGTCGGTTCGCCTTCGTCCGGAACGGCGACATCCCGAATCCCGATCGCGCTCGGGTCGCCCATATGGACGGGTGCGCCGTGTGCGCCCGGCAGCTTCGCGCAGACCTCGTAGGCAATCTCGGCCTCTTGCGGCGTATAAGGCCGCATCGATACGACCATCGGGCCGTGAAATCGCCCAACCGGTTGCGTCTGAAGGGCCGTGCGATACATGGGGACCACCTTACCTTCGTCGACATGGCGCACGCGCAAGCCGGCCAACTCCAGCGCATGTTCGAACGACAGCGAGCAACCCAGCACAAAGCCGACGAAATCGTCCTGCCAGATCGCCGCGATGTCGTCGCGTTCCTGCACTAGCACGCCGTCGCGCCATACCCGATAGCGCGGCAGGTCCGTGCGCAGGTCCACGTTGTCGCCGAGCATGGGGACGAGGCTCTCGCCCACTTCCGTCATGCCGATCAACGGACACGGCGTGGGATTGGCCCGGCAGTAACTCGCGAATTCGTCCGCCCAGTCGCGCGGCAGGATCACCAGGTTGCCTTGCGCGTAGCCCGGCGCCATGCCGCTCGTGTTGCCATTGAAACCCGCGCGGATTCCGGCGCGGGCGCCCTGCGGGGTGAACGCCCATGCCAGCGGCGGCGAAGTTTCAGGCGGCTTGCTCGTGACGTCATTCATACGACGGAACTTCCCTTGCGATTGATTCGGATTGCAAACGATGCGACGAGGCTTTACTGCAACGATTCATCCGCGGTTTCGCGGGTCCGGGTCAGCGTCAGAAGCCCGACGATTGCCGCGCCGACCAGCAGGAATGCCGGGCTCAGCAGGTTGCCGGTATGGCCGATCAATGCAGTGGCGATATACGGGGTGACGCCACCGCCGAGCATTGCGCCGAAGTTGAAGCTGAACGCCATGCCTGTGTAGCGAACGCGGGTGGGAAACTGTTCAGCGTAAGTGGGGTAGCCCACCGATTGCACAATGGGCATCGGCAGTGCAACGATAAACATCGCGAGAACCGCCAGCGCGAGGTTCTGGTGGTTCATCAGCATCATCATGGGGAAGACGAGCACGATGTATGCGGTAAAGCCGATGGCGAGCACCTTGCGGCGGCCAATGCGGTCGGACAGGCCACCCCAGACCGGCATCAGAAGCGCCATCGTGAGGCTGACTGCCGACATCGTCCAGTAGACGCTCGTCTTGTCGTACTTCAGGTAGGTGATCATGTAGATGTTCATGAACACAAAGCCCACCCAGTAGCCGGCATTCTGGCCGAACGAGATCAGGAACACTTTGAGCAGCGCGGCGCGGTGATGCGCGAAGACCTCTTTCAACGGCGCCTTGACGGGCTGGCTGGTTTCGAGACTCTTCCTGAACGCGGCGGATTCCTCGATCCGTTGGCGCACGAACGCCGACAGCAGAACCAGCGGCAACGCCATCAGAAATGGAATGCGCCAGCCCCAGGCGTGCAGTTGCGCGGTGCTCATCAAGCCGGTCGTCAAACCGCAGACGGCCGCGGCCAGCGCGCCGCCGAGCGCGACGCCCACAGGCGTCGCCGCACCGTAGAAACCGCGCCGGCCGCGTGGGGCGCATTCCGCCACATACGCGGCGGCGCCGGTCACTTCCGCGCCGGAGAAGAAGCCTTGTGCAAGCCGGACCAGCAGAAGCGCGACCGGGGCGAGCACGCCGGCGACCGAGGCCGTGGGCAGCAACCCAACCGCCACGGTGGCGACGCCCATGCCGATCACCGTCACGAGCAGGACGCTGCGGCGCCCCAGCTTGTCCCCGAGCCGGCCCAGCACGATGCCCCCAACCGGGCGCATCAGAAACGCGCTGCCGAAGATGGCGAGGACCGAGAGCAAGGCGGCCGTGGCGTTGTCCGCCGGGAAAAAGAGCGGCCCGATAATGGCCGCCATGTACCCGTAGACGCCGAATTCGTAGTACTCGATTGCCGTGCCGGCGGCTGCGGCCATCGCGGCCTTGTGGGTGGCATGTCTGGCCGACGCCGTCGAAGGCGGCGCGTCCACATTCAGGTTTGCGGTTGAGGCGTTGGACATGTTCGGTTCCAGGGTAAGTGACGCGTGAGAGGCAAGCGAGATAGATAAGTTGTCTTAATTAATGCCAAAGCGTGTTACTCGAAATTCCGTCCGGACAATCAGGTCTGCGCAGCCCCAATCTGTTGCTGGGTTGTGCCGCGCGGCCCGAATGCGAACGCCGGCGCGTTCACGTCGATGTCCGGCAATGCTGCTCCAGCGCCGTGAAGCTGCGTTCCTGCGACAGCATCAGGCGCTGGGCCGTACCCAGATCGACGACTTTGAGCCGAATGGTCTCGCCGGGCATCTTTTGCGCGAGACGCGGCAGGTCGACCGCACAAACGTGGCCGATCTTCGGGTAGCCGCCCGTCGTTTGCCGATCCGCCATGAGGATGATCGGCTGACCGTCGGCCGGCACCTGAATCGAACCGAAGCTAACCGCTTCCGAAACCACTTCGCGCGGCTCGGTCAGTTCGAGCTTCTCGCCTTCGAGGCGGTAGCCCATCCGGTCGGACTGGGGCGAGATGCGATACGGTGCGGCTTCGAGTGCCTGGCGGGCATGCGACGAGAAGTAAGTCCACTCGCGCCCGGGGATCACGCGTATCGGCGCGTCGGGTGGGAGCGCGACCGCGTCGTCGAACGCGCTGCTCAGGCTTTTGGCCACCTGGGCCAGCCTGGCCAGTTTGCTGGACTGAACATACGGACCCGTCTCGAGCAGATCGCCTTTCTTCAGCGGACGTCCTGCATGACCGCCGTAGCCGCCACGGGTATAGGTACTGGCGCTGCCCATCGCCGCATCGACGGCGAATCCGCCTCGCACTGCCAGGTAGGCGCGCAGTCCGGCACTGCGCTTGCCGAACGACAGTTCGCTGCCCGCCGCGACGACGGCGACCTGATCGAGCGCGAGAGGCTCGCCCTCGATTCGTGCGCCGAGATCAGCACCACTGATCGCGATCACGGCCTCATGATGAAACTTGAGCACCGGTCCCATCAAGGTGATCTCGAGCGTTGCGCCCTGCGGCAGGTTGCCGACGAGCGCATTGGCCAGCCGATGGGCGCGCTCATCCATCACCCCGTTGACCGGAATGCCCAGATGTTGATAGCCGGTGCGGCCAAGGTCCTGAAAGGTGCTCAGCGCCCCGGGTTTGATGACTTCGATGCTCATCGCTGCACTCCGGTTGTCGGGCTCAGGGTGTCGAACTGCGCTGGTGTGATCGGCACGAAGCGGATCTGGTCGCCTGCGTCGACGAGACAGGGCGCTTCTCGCGCCGGGTCGAACAAGGTGAGCGGGGTGCGGCCAATCAGATTCCAGCCGCCGGGAAGCGTCAACGGATAGATGACCGTTTGCCGGTTGGCCAGTCCAATCGACCCGGCCGCGACAGCGGTCCTGGGCGTCGCACGCCGCGCAGGGCTCAACTGTTCGTCGAACATGCCGATGTAAGGATGCCCGGGTGCAAAGCCGAGCATCATCACGTCCACCAGCGCGCCACTGTGAAGCTCGATGACTTCCGCGACGGACAGGCCGCAAGCGCGGGCGACATCTTCGAGATCGGGCCCATGTTCGCCGCCATAACAAACCGGAATCTCGACCACGCGCGCTGCAGCGCTCTGTGAGGCGGCGACGCTGGCGAGCAGCCGGTTCAGCGTCTCGACGAGCGCCTCATAGGGCGCTTGCCCCTCTCTCACGAGCGGAACCCGACTGGGCGAGTAGTGAATACCGACGGTCGTCATGGCCGGCACGATGTCGCTGATGTACGGCAGGTTCTCAGCGCCGATGCGCGCGGCGAAATCGCGCGCACGCCGATTCGCCGCGACGCGATCTTTCGCCTGCAACTCGACGATCAGCAAACGCTCGCCCGACGCATGAAGGGTCCATTCGGCCGCATCGGACGCGGCGTTCGCTGCCGCGCGATTCAGGGGCATGGCGGTGCTCATGTGCGCCGGCCTACTTGGCGAACAACGACGCGATGTTTGCGAAGGCCTTCATCTCGAGCGCGTTACCCGACGGATCGAGGAAGAACATCGTGGCTTGCTCGCCCACTTCGCCCTTGAAGCGAATGTGCGGTTCGATAATGAATGACAGGCCGGCCGCCGTGAGCTTTTTCGCCGCGGCTTGCCATTGATCCATCGGCAACACGACGCCGAAATGGCGGACGGGAACCGCGTCGCCATCCACAGCGCTAGTCTTGCGGTGACCGACTTCATCAGGCGAGAGATGGGCCACGATCTGATGGCCGTAGAAGTTGAAATCGACCCAGTCTTCCGCGCTACGGCCTTCGGGGCAACCGAGCAGGTCGCCGTAAAACTCGCGGGCAGCCGCAATGCTATGGACCGGAAAGGCCAGATGAAAGGGAGGCACGGCGCTGGTGATGTCGTTCATATTGGGGTCCTGAGATGGTTCAAATGGCAGTTCGTCTGCCTTCGAGCAGGCGCCGTACGGCGCCGTCGTCGTGGCGCGTCACGCTAGGTCCGCGCCATGCAAACCAGTCTAGGGATGACAAAAATAGTCGAATAACGATATATTTTTGCCCTCAGCAACAACAAAATCGATCAATTCCATCATGATGCGCGAGCTCAAGACCTTCCTGGCCGTGGTGCGTTACGGCACGTTTGCGGGCGCGGGCTCGCACATCGGCTTGACGCAATCGGCGGTGAGCGCGCAGATCCAGCGTCTGGAGGAAGATCTGGGTTTTGCGCTGTTCGATCGAACCGGCCGCTCCGCGACGCTCAACGCGGCAGGCAAGCGGACCGTCGAAGTGGCGGAAGAACTGCTCTCGGTCTATGCGCGCCTGGCCGATCGCGGCGGCGCGGCGGAACAGTCGGGCCTGCTGCGGGTAGGGGCCATCGCTTCGGCGCAAGGGTCGTTTCTGGTCAACGCCATTCAGCGGTTTCGCGAGGATTCGCCGGGCTGGCGCATTCGGGTCATACCGGGCGTGTCGCTCAATCTGCTGGCGCAGGTGGATTCGGGCGAGGTGGATGTCGCGGTGATCATCAAGCCGCCGTTTGCGCTGCCGGCCGAGTTGAAGTGGCGCACGTTGATGGCGGAGCCGTTCGCGTTGTTGGTGCGGCGCGAGCTGGCCGATCGTCCGTGGCGTTCGCTGCTCAAATCGGAGCCCTTCATCCGCTACGATCGCAACTCGTTTGGCGGCCGGTTAGTGGAGCGCTTTCTGCGGAGGATTCGCGTGACGGTGCACGACGTCGTCGAGCTTGACGAGTTGCAGGGCATCATCGGGCTGGTGGCGCAAGGCGTCGGTGTTGCGCTCGTGCCGCAGGCTGCGGGGCTTCATATGCCGAAGACCGTTGCCGCCTTGCCGCTTGACGATGACGCGTTCGTTCGCGAAGTCGGGCTGGTGGAACGGAGCAGCCGCAACCCGCAAACCGCGGCGGCCGATTTCGCCGAATGCCTTAGCCGCGTGACAGGCGCACGGGGTTAAGGTCGTATTGGAGTTAAGCTGTGCGCCGTGCACCAAGCGTGGGCCGATCCCACTCAGTGTGCATTTATAGTGTGTAAATGTTTTTTGTGGTGCGACGCGCTGTTTGCTGGAAGGGCGGGTTGCGGGCTTGAAAAATATGGATGGAAGAGCCGGGGCCCTGAATATAAAGGGCTTAAGAGGCTTATTTCAGACGTAATGACGGCTCGGGTAAACGCCGCTGGTGATGGCATGGTCATTGCATTTACTCTTTTAATTGCCGCGTGTACGCTCATTTCGGTGGCTGGACCCGAGCGGACGGGCGGTGCACAGCTTCGATAGTTATCGGGTTTCCTGATCCGGAGTGTTCTCTATGAAGTGGTTCGTCAAGCGAGCCTGCGTCACGCTCGGTGCGTCGCTGGTGCTATCGGCTGCCAGCCTGGTGTACGGGCCGGCCACGCAGGCCGATGAAATCTCCGTCACGCAATGGGGCAGCAGCCTCTACGGTCTGCCGTATGCGGTCGCCATGGACAAGGGCCTCTTCAAGAAGGCCGGCGTCGATATTACGGGCATTCTCACCTCGGGCGGCGGCGGCACGACCGTTCGCAACATCCTGGCCAGCAAGACGCCGTATGGCGAAGTGGCGGTCGCGGCGGCGCTGGCCGCGCAACGCCAGGGGCTCGATCTGGTGATCGTCAACGTCGGCACGCGCAGCGTGGCGGAAGCCTCGATGGTCACGATGCCTGGCACCAACGTGCAAACGGTCGCGGATCTGCCCGGCAAGAAAGTCGCGATCACTTCGCCTAAAGGCGTTTCCGAAATGCTGCTGCTGATGGTGCTCAAGCAAAAAGGCATCGACGCCAGCAAGGTGACGCGGGTCGCCTCCGGCGGCTACGTCAACGGACTGACGATGCTTGAACAGGGCGCAGTCTCCGGCGCGGTGCTGATCGAACCGCTGTCGATCGTGCGCAAGGCCAGTTACCGTACCGTCTACCGTGCCGGCGATGTTCTGCAGCCGATGACCACCTCGGTCGGCATCACCACCCGCGAATTCGCCAAGTCCCATCCCGACGAACTGCGCGCCATCATCGCCGGGCGCCGCGCAGGGGTGGACGCGGTGTACGCGGACCCCGCCGGCGCGGCCACCTTGCTGCAGTCGAGCTTCAAACTCACGCCGGACGTCGCGCGCGAAGCCGTGGACAACATGGTCAAGTCGCGCATGTGGAGCGATGGCGAATTCAATCGCGCCGAACTGGACCGCATGACCGATGGGCTCAAGCTGATCGGCGAACTGAACGGCGACGTGGACTGGTCGAAGCTGGTGGACACGAGCTTCCTGCCGGCCGACCTCAAAGCGAAGAGCACGCTATGAAGGCGCGCAATTCGCCTCCCACGCTGCAGGTCGTCGAGTCGCCCACGCAGACCGCGCCGGCGTCGCCCGAGGTGCATGTCGAACTTGCCGGCGTCACGCGTTACTTCGCGAAGAACGATTCGAAGGAACTGTTCCATGCGCTCGGTCCGATCGATCTCACGCTGACACGGGGCGAGTTTTTCTCCGTAGTCGGGCCATCCGGCTGCGGCAAGTCCACTTTGCTCGATGCGCTCGCCGGACTCGCCAAGCCGAGTTCGGGTACGGTCACGTTCGAAGGGCAACCGGTGAAGGGCGTGCCCGACGGCGTGGGCGTCGTGTTCCAGGAAGATGCGTCGTTTCCCTGGCTGAATCTGCGCGACAACATTTCGTTCGGGCTGCGCATGGCGGGCGTCGATGGCGCGGAGATCCAGCGCCGGGTCGACTACGCGATGGGTTTCATGGGACTCAAGGACTTCGCCAACGCTTACCCATCGCAGCTGTCGGGCGGCATGCGGCAGCGCGTGTGCATCGCCAGAACCCTTGTATTGCAACCACGCCTCATCCTGCTCGATGAGCCGTTCGGTGCGCTCGATCAACAGACCCGCCTGTTGATGGGCGACGAGTTGCTGCGGCTGTGGCGCGAAACCTCGGCCACGGTGCTGCTGATCACGCATGCGCTCGACGAGGCCGCAATGCTGTCCGACCGGGTCGGCGTGATGTCTGCGCGGCCGGGTCTGTTTATCGACATCGTCGAAACAGGTTGGGAGCGTTCGCGCGACAGCCGCGTCGTGTCGACGCCGCGCTTCGGTGAGATCAATGCCCGCTTGTGGGACAAGCTGCGCGTCGAATCGTTGAAGGTGATGGGTGTGCACTAAGGCGTGGTGCATGGGCGTGTGGTCATGCGAACCTGGGAGTTCGAAGTGAAATCCGCAAGTCTGATCCGGATTGCTGTGGTAGCCGGCTTTATCGTGTTGATCGAGCTGCTATGCCGCAGCGGCATCATTCCAGCCAGCGTGCTGATCCCGCCGTCCGCGATGTTCACGCACGGCGTCGACCTGCTGCGCGGCGGCAAATTCGACCACGATATCGTGACGAGCCTCCTCAACATCGTCGCTGCCTCGATCGTCTCGGTGCTGCTGGGTTTCGCGCTAGGGCTCGGGATTCACGCGCTGCCCTCCGTGCGCCGCTCCATCGAGCCGCTGTTGTCGAGCTATTACGCGATTCCCACCTTCATCTTTTATCCGGTCTTCATCGTCATCCTCGGCATCGGCTCGCTGCCGATCATCGCGATTGCCGTGATGCTCTCGGTCGTGACCATGATCACGGCGACGCTCAACGGCCTGGACCGCATTCCGCGTGCGCTGCACAAGAGCGCTCAGGTGATGCGTCTCTCGCGCTGGCGCTCGGCCATCTACATCAAGTTGCCGGCCACGCTGCCGTATCTGTTCACCGGCGTGAAGCTATCGGTGGCTTATGCGTTCATCGGCGTGATCGCCTCGGAATTCATCCTGTCGGGTTCGGGGATCGGCTACGCCATTGGCTATGCGTACAACAACTTTCAGAACGACGACATGTATTCGCTGATGCTGTTCGTACTCGTGCTGGTCACGCTCGTGAACGTCGTGCTGAACCGGATCGATCAGCGCTTTCAGGCGCGCCGGCGGCGCTGAGCATGCGGATAC
The DNA here is from genome assembly GCF_050434965.1 of Paraburkholderia sp. GAS38. Classification (NCBI taxonomy): domain Bacteria; kingdom Pseudomonadati; phylum Pseudomonadota; class Betaproteobacteria; order Burkholderiales; family Burkholderiaceae; genus Paraburkholderia; species Paraburkholderia sp. GAS38. Next base: position 59,877 of record NZ_JBNDJO010000018.1, read on the forward strand.
CGGGAGATTTCGCCATGAAGAGAGTTGTCGATTCGCTGCTGGTTGCGCTGGTCATCGTCGCGTGCTGGCAGTGTTTGCACTGGGCCGTCGGCAACAGTTCGCTGAGCTCGCCGTGGAGCACCGTGCAGGCACTCGTGCAGATGCTCGGCACCGCAGCGTTCTGGGACAACGTGGGCGAGACCGCAAGAGCGCTGGCTTACGCACTCGTCATCGCGCTCGCTGGTGGCGTGACGCTCGGCGTGCTACTCGGCGTGAACCGCCTGTCCGGTGTGGTCGCTGAGCCGATTTTGCTGAACCTGTATTCGCTGCCCAAGGTGACGCTGTATCCGCTGGTGTTGCTGGTGTTCGGTCTGGGCCTGTCGGCGAAGGTGGCGTTTGGCGTCATGCACGGCCTGATCCCGATCCTGATGTTCACCATGAACGCGATTCGCGAGATGCGGCCGGTCTACCTGCGCGCGTCGAAGACCATGCGCCTGTCGTTTGCCCGCACCATCGTTCACGTGGTGTTGCCGGCGATCTTTCCCGAAGTCGTCTCCGGCTTGCGCCTCGGCTTTTCGCTGACCTTGCTGGGCGTGTTGATCGGCGAGATGTTCGCGTCGCAACGCGGGCTCGGCTATCTGTTGACGAGTGCGATGAACCTTGGGGATATCCGCACGATCATGGCGGTCGCCCTGTTTCTGACGGTGTTCGCGCTCGCGTGCAATGGCTTGTTGATGATGGCCGACCGGCGTCTGAAGCATCGCTGAGCGGTTTATCGGATGTGATGAAGCATCGATTCCATTTCTTTCCGCAAAGGTAGAGAAACATGTACGACGTATTCCAGACGGATCGCCTGATCGACCTGTGGTTGACCGAGGACATCGGCTATTGCGATCTGACGGCGCAGTTGATGATCGAAGCGCACGAGACCGGCGCATTCTTTATGAACGCGCGCGAGACGCTGATCGTGGCGGGCATCGACGTGGCCGCGCGCATCTTCAAGCGCTATGACCCGACGCTCGAAGTGTCGGTGCGGGTCAAGGACGGCGACAAGGTCGAGCGGGGCACGGTGCTGCTGGATGTCAGCGGCACGGCGCGCAGCGTGCTGACGGCGGAGCGCACGGCGCTCAATATCGTGCAGCGCCTGTCGGGTATCGCCAATCTGACCGAGCAGTATGTGGCGGCCGTGGCCGGCACGCGAGCGCGCTTGATCGATACGCGCAAGACCACGCCGGGTTTGCGCATGCTCGAAAAGCATGCCGTCACCTGCGGCGGTGGCTTGAATCACCGGCTCGGTCTGGATAACGGCGTGATGATCAAGGACAACCATATCGCCGTGTGCGGCGGCATCGCCAAGGCCGTGCAGTGCGCCCGCCGGCAGTTGCCGGTGCTGACGAAGCTCGAAGTGGAGTGCGACCGGCTGGAGCAGGTCAAGGAAGCGCTCGCTGCGGGTGTGGACGTGATCATGCTCGATAACATGTCGATCGAGGAGATGGCGCGCGCGGTCGATCTCGTCAGCGGCCGCGTGTTGCTGGAAGCGTCCGGCGGCATCAGCCTCGCCACCATCGGAGCGGTTGCGAAGACCGGTGTCGATTACATCTCCACCAGCAAGATCAACCAGGCGGCGGCGTGCGTCGACATCGGTCTGGACGAGGCGGAATAGGCCGCTTAGGCCGCTTAGGCCGCGTGCGCTGCTTAGGCCGCACGGGCCGCGTCAGAAACGGGTCCGGTCCGCCATCCAGTTCGCGGCTGCCGCGGACAGCAACGAGACCGCCGCGGCGTTAAGCGGCGCGAGCTCCCTGCACAGGTCCGTTACCGCGGCTGCCGAAGTGGGGTTTTCCATCGCCTCCGCGCACACAAGCAATTGTCCGAGCACGCCGGCGCGAGTCTCGATGGATTCGCGCACGGCTTGCGCGAGGCGCAGTTCGGCGAACAGGTGAGCGGGGTTGCGCTGCAGTACCGCTGGCAACAGCGAGGCCATGCCCGTCATGAACGCGTTGTCGGCGAACTCCTCGTCGTGCGGCCTGATCCGGCGCGCAGCCAGTTCCATGAAGCGCGCCCGCGTGCCGACCAGTTGCACGAGCGCATTGGACGCGACGGCGCGGTTGTTGCCGTCCGTATACAGCGCAAGCAGGGCCCAACGCCGCAGCCAGTCGGTACCGACCATCTCGAGCGCATCGCGTACGCTCAAGCGCCCGCGCGAGAGCGCGTGGTGCGCCGAACTGGCGAAGCGCAGCAGTTGCATCGTCAGCGCGGGATTGCGCTTGACCTCGTCTTCCACGCTCGGCAGCGGCGGCTCGGCGCTTAGCAGCACCAGAAGCTGGACCAGCGCCTGACGCAGCGGTGGAATCCTGCGTACAGCGAGCAGGTGCGGATGGGCGAAATAGTAGCCCTGAAACAGGTCGCAACCGGCATCGTAGGTCCACCGGTATTCGTCCGGCGTGTTGACCTTTTCAGCGACGACGCGCTTGCCGGCCCGATGCATCGCGGCAACGAACGGCGTCAGGCGATCGGGTGTCCAGTGCGGCACATCCACCTTGACCAGCGCGGCGCAATCGAACACGTCGGTGCGAGCCGGGTTCGTTTCGCGCATGTCGTCGATGGCGAAGCAATAGCCGGTGCGAGACAGCGTCTGGATGCGCTGAACCAGTTGCGCGTCGTGCTGCACGGTATCGAGAATTTCGATGACGAAATGAGCCGGCGGCAGCAAGGTGAACATTTCGTTCATGAGCCAGTCGCGGCCGGCATTGATATAGCCGGTGTGTCCGCCCAGGACGTTTTCGATCCCCAGTTCGCCAAGCGTTTCGACGACGATGTCGGCAGTGGCCCGGATACCGTCCATGGGCACGCTGTCGTCGGCTTCGGCGTGGTCCGTATCGAACGGACGGAACAGCAGTTCGTAGGCGACCAGTTGGCCCTGGCGGTCGAGGAGGGGTTGTCGTCCGAGATACGAAGTCATCGCGATCAGGGACAGCGCGGCAGCATCGTGAATCATGTCGTTCATGCGGTTAGCGGTGATGGGACTTCCTGGCGTCGCTAAGGAATCCTCCTTAGACGAAATGTTCGGCCTTCTGGCTGGCGAGCAGGATGGCCGTATGCGCAGGCGTGACATCCACGTGCCCACCGGACTGCGTCAAGGTGTTCAGGATGGTGTGGTCGTTCAGGCGGGACTGGCACAGCAACTGGTCGGACGCAGCGAGCTTGACGACTTGCGCCAGAGTGAGCGTCGCGAGAAGCTCGGCGCTCTGCGCGGACAGCCCCAACCGGAACATGCCGATCAGCCTGTCCTCGCGAAGCAGGCGCTGCGCCAGCATGATGTAGGACAGATTGACTTCCCTGATGAAACCCAGCGTTTCGCCGTCGTTCATGATTTTCTACTCCCTCGGTGAACGATCCGCCGTGTTTCCTGCCGTTATTGCCTGGCTTGCTGAGAGCTCGTGCGCGTACAGCGGACGCACCGTTCCGGCTCGCGGGGATTTACGGTTAGAAACACTCAGTTACAATTAGATACGTTTGAGTGGAGTGTGGAGAATCGCTCCGCTAAAGACAACCTCGATGAAAGTTGCCGAAAGATAAAGGGCCGCCCGGCGATTACGGTGCCTTACTTTGGGCTAAAGGCCGTTGGTGGTCGCGGCGAGCGGCTGGTGGCAAGGGAACAGTTTCGTATGCAGCGGCCGCGTGCGATGTTCAACGCTAGCCCGTGAGTCCGGGCGAACCGGCATCGCGCCGCAGGACCAGCATCGCCTTGCCTCGATAGATGACCTCGTCCGCGATTTCATACGAGAGCTTCTTTGCCAGGGCCAGCGAGGCGAGGTTGTCCGGTGCGATGATGCACACCGTTGCTTTGCCTTGAGACTCAGTTTCCAGCCACTTCAACGCCGCGGTCGCCGCTTCAGTGGCATAACCTAAGCCTTGCGACTCTTTAGCAAACATCCAGCCGATTTCGTGCGCCTGATCGAAGTCAGGGGTCAGCGTTCGTTTGAAGCGAAAGAGTCCAAGCTCGCCTGCGAATTTCCTGCTGTGCCTTTCCCGGACAATCCAATGTCCGAATCCCAGCAGCGCCCAGTGCCCTACGATCCGGTGCAAGCGTGCCCAAACTTCTTCCTCGGTGAGTGGAGCGTCGATCACCTGGGCTACGACGTCCCTGTCCGACCACATCGAATACATTGCCTCGAAGTCATCGAGGGTTGGCGGAGTCAGAGTCAGGCGGTCGGTCTCTAGCGACACGGAACGATAGAACGTGTTGCTGCAAAGAACTGAAGTCATTTCGGCGGATAAGGTTGCGACTTCAACAATCTAACTGATTTAGAGCCCGCGGATTGTCGACGCCGAAATTTTTTTGCGGCGCACGGAATGTTTGCCCGAAGGCGGTGTTTGCCACTGAGTACGTCCCACACCTATTTCGGAGAAGTCTCATGAAGTTGAGTTCGTTTGTCCTTGCCGGCATGGCCTGCGCCACGATGCTGGGCGCCACGACGTCATTCGCGCAGAGCAGCGCCGCTACCCCATCCGCGCCGATCAGGAATGTCGTGCTGGTTCACGGTCTGTTTGCAGACGGTTCGAGCTGGGAGAAAGTGATTCCGCTGTTGCAGGCGAAGGGCCTGCACGTGACGGCGGTGCAGAATCCGACCACCTCGCTCGACGCGGACGTCGACGCGGTCAAGCGCGCGCTGGCGCAACAGGACGGCCCGACGCTGCTGGTCGCGCACTCGTACGGCGGCATGGTGATCAGTCAGGCGGGCGACGATCCGAAGGTGGCCGGTCTCGTGTACATCGCCGCGCGTGCGCCGGACGCCGGTGAGGATTATCCGGCGCTGACGAAGAAATTCCCGGCCGCACCTGCGTCGGCGGGGTTGCAGTGGTCGGCCGACGGCTATGGCAAGCTGTCCGAGCAAGCCTTCGTGAACGACTTTGCCGGCGATCTGCCGCCTGTCGAAGCGCGTGCCTACTATGCGGTCCAGCAGCCGATGGGCAAGCCGATCACGATGGCGAAGACGACCGTCGCCGCATGGCACGACAAGCCGACCTGGTATGCGGTGTCGACTGATGATCGCACCATCAACCCCGATCTGGAGCGCTTCATGGCGAACCGGATGGGCGCGCATACGATCGAGCTCAAGTCGAGTCACGTGTCGCTGCTGTCGCATCCGGTGGAGGTCGCCAACCTGATCCTCGAAGCGACCGGCGAGCAGAAGTAAGGCGGTGCTCGGGCCTGTGCGACAACGGCGCCTTGGCGCCTTGGCGTCGAGGTTGCGCAGGCGCGTCAGACCGGCGTTTGTCATCAAGTTCATCTTCATTGCCGGTTAAATCGCATTCCTAAAAGTAATGCTGGATACCCACCGAGATGCCGGTCGTAGACTTGCCTGATGCTACGCCTGCGCCTGTCAGCGAGGCGACCGCATGGGCGCCCGAGGCATGTTGGAAGGTCACCTGCTGGTAGACGGTTGTCCGTTTCGAGAAGAGATACGAGTTCGAGAGGGAAAGGGTCTTCCAGTTGCCACCGTCGAGATTTTCCACCCATCCGCCGATCGCAATGACGTCGTCGGGCCTGATGGTCCAGTTCGCCCCGGCGTCGACCGTGTTGGCGTTGCCCTGGCCTGTTGAAAGAGTGATGCGCGACTGCGTAAACGTTGCATGCAGCAGCAGAGTTTTCAACTGGTACGACGCCCCGAGCCCCCAGTTGACGAGCTTGTTCGCCACCACGCCTTCGGCCTGAGGAAGCTGCGTCCCGAACAGCGATGGAAGACCGATAAAGCTGGATAGTTCCAGAAAGCGGTTGTTCTCGTTCGCATACGCGGCGGCCAGACTCAGAGGACCGCTCTTGTACTGGACAAAGAAGGAGTAGTCCCTGCTCTCGCTGAAATTGCCGGCCACATTTCCAAATGCAAATTCCGCTCCTGAGGAGAATCCGCCAAAGGTCGGGCTGACATATTTCACCGCATTGTTGAACTGGAAGAAGTTGGCGATCTCATCCAGATTGCCCTCGTGGAGCGAGAGGATGTTGCCGAGGACGAAGGGCGTTTGATAGCTGGACAGTACGTCATACATGAAGCTGGGCTGGTGACCGAGCGTCAACGTACCGTAGGTGTCCGATTGCAAGCCGACATACGACTTTCTGTTGAACAACGTCCCGGGAACCAGTGCCTGGCCATTGTTGAGCAGGTACTCGTTCTGAAGATCGAAGACGGTGCGCAGACCGCCGCCCAGATCCTCCACGCCCTTGATGCCGAAGATGTCGGGTGCATGCGTATTGCCCTCCTGAAACAGCGCGTGTCCTCCGACGTTGCTAATGTACTGTATGGCGGTGTCCGCAATGCCATATAAGGTCACGCTGGATTGCGCGTGGGCGTGACTGGTCACCGCAAGTGCGACGATTGTGCCTGCCACTGTACGTCCAAAAATAGCCATGCCTCGACTCCGATACGGTTGTGACTCTTCCGAAGAAGTTCTTATGAATTGAATGAAGAGTAAAAGATTGGTAGTACTAATAATATGGGGCGGTAAAAACTCAGACATTTGCTGCGACTGTCCGCTTGTCCCCAGTCTCCTTCAGGTCTGCCGGTGTTGCGTTCAACAATAATGAATGACATAATCTATGTTGAACACTATAGGGGGCCCCTCCTAGACGTGTCAACATGAGGACCGTCCGTGAAAACCCGGGACGGCGACTTTCTGTGATTTCCATATGGCCCAGACATGACCAATGTGACTGCGAGGCGTGGCATTCAATCTGTCGAGATTGCGTTCCGGATTCTTTCGGCGTTGCAAACGAGTGTGCGAGCGCTTCCTCTCAAGGAAATCGCTGCGCTCTCCGAACTGTCTCCAAGCGCGACAAGCAACTACATGATTAGTCTGGTGCGGACCGGGCTGGTGTCGCCGGACGAAAAACCGGGGTGCTACAAGCTCGGGCCTGCATCGCTTGCCTTGGGTATGAGCGCGATCAACCAGCTGGACGGATTCGATATCGTGCGGCGGGAGGTGATCGCCTTGCGTGAGGCGACTCTGAGTGGCGCAGCCGTCACCGCATGGACCGAAGATGGGCCGGTCAGTCTCTTCAAGCAGGAGGGGCAGACGCGCAGTATCCTCGAGCTGAGAACAGGCCTGATTCCACTGGTCACGACGGCGGCGGGAAAGCTGTTCATTGCCTGTCTGCAACCTGCTCGAACCGAGGCGCTCATCAGTCGCGAACTGTCTGCAGGACAGGAATGGAGTCCCGCGTCCTTGCGGGAAGAGGCGATCGGTGAATTGCGCAGCTGTGGCTTCACAACGGTTCATCGCGGCGACATGGGTTACGTGTCTGTCGCGGCCCCTGTCTGGGACAGGGATGGCGATGTCCGGTTTGCCATCAGTCTCATCGGATCGCCCGCAACGTTGAACACGGAAGTTGAAGGTCAAGCGGTCAGGGCGCTCCTCGATAGCGCGGTTCGAGCGACGGTGGCCCTCGGCGGAAAGGTCCCCCTCAAGATTGGATAGAAAAGGGGCGCTCAATGCCGGTGCGCGCCATCTGTCCCGGCGGCGGCGGCGGCGTCCAGCACGATGGAGTTGAATGCGCCAGGCGCTTCAAGCTTCGGCATGTGGCCGATCGCATCGAGCACGTGGAGTGTCGAATCGTGAGCGGCCTCGTGAATCGGCCGGGCATGCTCGTCAATGGGCGCGAGACGGTCCTGGCTGCCGGCAATGATCGTGATAGGCGCCCGGATCGAAGGGACGACGGATGGCGTGTACGTGGAGAAGAGCATGTCCACGGCGTGTTGCCAACCCGTAGCGGTCACTGCGTCTCTCAGTCGGGATACGAGCGTACGAACCAGGGGGCCGGCGTTCGGAGCGAGCAGAGCGTTCACCACAGCGGCGCGTGCCTCGGTAGATTGCGCCGCTGCGCTTCGCATCAGAACCTCGCGCGCCACATAGCGGTCCGTACCCGCCAGATGTCCCCGTGCGATGTTGGGCGCGCTTAATACGAGGGCGCGCGTAGCCGACGGGTAACGCGCTGCGAACGCAGTGGCAATGACGCTCCCCCATGAACTGCCTACGACGGTTGCACGCACTATGCCGAGCGCGGACATCAGGTTCGCGAGCGCATCTGCGTAATCCGTGGCCGCGGGAGCGCCGATCGCGAAGGGACTGCTTTTCCCATAGCCAGGGGCGTCCCAGGCAATCACCCGGTGGTGCTCGCTCAGCGCGGCAAGTTGCGCGCGATATCCCGCCGAGCTCGAACCCATGCCATGCAGCAACACGATGGCGGGCGCACGCTTATCACCGGCGGCCCGGTAGGTGACGATCCGTTTGTCCCCGAGTGTGGGGAGACTCAATTGCACGTGTTCGACGGCGGGCAACGAGGCTTCAAGAAGTTGGCTTTCAGTTTCGATCATGATGGGAGTGTAGGTCTGCATATCAATCGCCTTAACCTTGGGAAATGCCGCTTCACGCTTCTTTTAATGCAACGGCGATCTCATGTGCAGCAGCCCTAAGGGCTTCGGCACAAGGACCGTCGACTGCGGCATCGAAATGCTCTGCCGGGCCGATAGCCGTCAGGGCCAGCACCGCTAGTCCGCTCGGCGAAAGAATGGGGACGCTGATGGCGTTGGCAAGCACCCGGTCGTCATAGAACGGCCCGGGGCGCCTTGTCGCGACATGCGAGGCTCGCACGGACTCAAGCACGCCGGCGAGTGATTCCACGCTGAGGGGCAATTCGCCAGACGGTTGTCGCGCGTTGTCGCGCAGTTCCGCCGCCACAAACCGATCGACCGCTTCGGGCGGCAGGAACGCCGCGAGGGCCAAACCCGAAGCGGAGGACGTCACCGGCAGCACCAGCCCCAGCGGCAGATCGGCGGCCACGGGTGTGGTGGCGGCTTGCCACGCGATTACCGTAGGACCGTGATTGCCCCACGCTACCAGTGCAAGCGTTTGATCCAGCGTACGGGCGAGCCGCAACATGGCGCGGCTCGCGAGACGGACGGCATGGGGCTGCGATTTCATCGCACCCTTCGTTCCGCGCGGCGCGAGGCCGAGGTCGTGCGGGTCGGCGACCAGATATTGGCCGCCGCCGAATACCAGCGGTCGCCGCGTGCTTTGGCGAATGCAATCCACCGAGCCGACAAAAATCGCATGATCGCCGCCCGGGTAGCAGGCGACCACCTTGCACTCCAGCCACGCGCTGCAATCGCGCAGCAGCGGCAAGCCGTCGACGCCAAGGTCGTAGTCGATACCGGAAAATTTGTCCGGCGACCGGTTCGCAAAGTGATTGGCGAGGCCGTGTTGGTGCTCAGCCAGGATGTTGATGGTGAATCTCCCGGCATCCCTGAACGCCGAATGGCTTCCCGCAGAGGTCGCCTGACTCCATAAGACCAGCGGCGGATCCAGCGAGACCGAGGAAAACGAATTGGCGGTGAGCCCGTGCATTTTCCCTTCGGCGTCGCGCGTGGTGATCACGGTGACGCCGGTGACAAAGGACCCGAGCACGTCTCTTAGCTGACGTTTGTCGAACGTGGTGGTGGCCGGACGTTCGGGGTCTAACGACGTGCTTGCTGTCATGACAGCACCTGTTGCGACTCGCTGAATGCGGGCATGACGGACTCATGAAACAGGCCGATAGATGTCCTGGCCTCGGAGACGGACATGTCCCCAAACATGAAGGTTCCGATGAGGTAGTTGAACGCCCCGGCGTGCGCCTGCTCCAGCAGTTTTTCACGCACGGTTTCCGGTCGCCCTACTACGGCGAGGCCCGATTCCACGAGCGGCTCGAATGTCGGCGGAAGCTTTGCATTGACGGGCTCCGTTCCGTGCTTCTTCCACAGCTTGAAAAAGTTCGGATAGAAGACCGACCATGCCCGCGAGGCGATTTTCATGGCCTCCTGATCCGTCTCCGCTACAACGATATAGCGATTCACGCCGATGAGCGGCTCCGCAGCGGACGGATGCCGTGTGGCGAATTCTTCGCGGTATCGATCGGTGATGGCTCTGACCCGCTGGACCGGGCCGCCGCACACGATATTCATCTTCTCCTGGGCGGGCCACACCGTTGACTCCGGCGATGCCAGCGCGTACCACGTCGGAGGCGGCGTCTGCAACGGCTTGAGTTCGATCGGCATGTTGTTGAATTGCCAGAACGTGCCGTTATACGTGAGGGTTTCCGAGTTCAGATACCGCTTGATGATTTCATACGACTCGATGTATCTGGCCTGAGCGGTGGCCGGATCGATGCCGAGCGCCTCGATTTCATGGGGTGAGGCGCCTCGCCCCACGCCATACTCGAGGCGGCCGCCGCTGAGATTGTCGAGCATGCAGATTTCTTCTGCCAGACGGACGGGATGGTGGATCGGCAGAATGTAGACGAGTGGCGACAGGCGCAGTTTCTCGGTGCGCTGCGCGGCCGCGGCAAGAAATACGCTTTGCGACGGACAGGCGCTCAGCGTGGTCGCATGGTGTTCCGACATGTGATAGCAATGGAAGCCGAGCCTGTCGTAAAGCTCGATGATTCCTAACCTGTCTTCGTACTGCTTATGAATAGGTAGGCCATTACGGTCGTTTTGGTCGAAGATACCGAATTTCATCGATTTTCCAGTAAGGTGCGAAGAGAGTGTTCTTCTGGCTTAGCGCGTCGAAGATGGACTGAATACCTGGAAGAGGTTTTCTTCCGGATCCTGATAGGTGGTAACGACACCGTGAGTGCCCATGTCGCGCTGTGCGACTACCCGGCCACCCGCGGACAGAATGTTCTGCCGGACCGTGTCCTGAGCTTCTCCTGCCACCCGGAAGACGGGGACGGCTCCAACGGCGCCTTGTGCCGCTTCTTCGGCGGAACTCAGCGCAAATGCGCTGCGCTGCAGGCGGAATTGAGTCCACTTGTTGTCGTCGCGGAACTGGACAGGCATCCCCAGCGCCGATACATAGAAATCCTCTAACCGGCCTATATCCTTCGCGACCAGATAGACGGCTTGCAGGTCAACTTCTGTCATGGCGGCACTCCGGAAAAGTGTGATTGCTGAATTGATGCGATGGCCTAACCGACGATCGTCACGCTGTGTTTTGTTCTTTCACGCCCAGCTCGTCGCTCATGATTTGCCGAATCCGGTACTTCTGGATTTTTCCCGTCACGGTGGTCGGAAACGCGTCGACAAAGCGGATGTATTTGGGCACCTTGTAATGCGCTATCCGGCCTTTGCAAAAGTCGCGAACGGCGTCGTCGTCGAGAGCCGTCCCCGGCGTGACGATGATCCATGCGCAGAGTTCTTCGCCGAAATGCTTGTCCGGCACACCGACCACCTGCACGTCCAGCACGCCCGGACAGGTGTAGAGAAACTCTTCGATCTCCCGGGGATACAGGTTTTCGCCGCCGCGAATGACCATATCCTTGATTCGTCCCACGATGTTGACGAAGCCCTCCGCGTCCAGCGTGGCGAGATCGCCCGAGTGCATCCAGCCTTCGGCGTCGATCGCTTCGCGCGTTCGCTCGGGCTGGTTCCAGTAACCGAGCATGACCGAGTAGCCACGGGTGCAGAGTTCGCCCGGTTGGCCGCGCTCCACGGTCTGGCCGGTCAGCGGGTCGATCATCTTGATCTCAAGATGCGGCAGCACCTGGCCGACCGTGGACACCCGCTTATCGACCGGGGTATCCGTCACGCTTTGGCAGCTCACCGGGCTCGTTTCCGTCATGCCGTAAGCGATCGTGATCTCAGGCAGATGCATGTCGCCGACCACCCGCTTCATGATTTCGACGGGGCAGGGCGAACCGGCCATGATGCCGGTGCGCAGACTGCCCAGATCGAACTCCGCAAAGCGCGAATGATTGAGCGCAGCGATGAACATGGTCGGCACTCCGTAGAGCGCCGTGCATTTTTCTGCCTGGACGGTCGCCAGAACGGCTTCGGCGTCGAAGCGCTCCGCGGGGTAAACAAGCGTCGAACCATGGGTCAGGCAGGCCAGATTGCCCATCACCATGCCGAAGCAGTGGTACATCGGAACCGGGACGCACACGCGATCCACGTGGGTGAGCTTCATGCACTCGCCCACGAAGAAGCCGTTGTTCAGGATGTTGCGATGACTCAGCGTTGCGGCCTTGGGAAGCCCGGTCGTGCCGCTGGTGAACTGGATGTTGACGGCATCGTCCGGACGCACGCTACGGCGTATGGCCTGCAGCGATGCGTTGTCCCCCGGGGCGAAACGGAGCAGGTCGGAGAAACGTTGCGCACCCGCTTCGTCCGGGCAGTCGGCGTCGTCGATCCACCAGATCGTCTCAAGGCTCGGCAGCCGGGCTTTTCCCAGCTCCCGCAACATGTTCAGGTACTCGCTCGAGCGGTAACGGACCATCGTCACGATGGCCTTGCAGCCCACCAGATTGAGGGCATGCTCCAGCTCCGAGGTCCGATAAGCGGGGTTGATGTTGACGAGTATCAACCCGGCCTTCGCCGTGGCTAACTGCATCAGCAGCCAGGCGATGTTCGTATGGGACCAGATGCCGATCCGGTCCCCCGGCTCGAGTCCCGACGCGAGAAGCGCACCTGCAAGCCGGTCCGACTGTTGGCGAAGTTCACCGTAACTGAGCCGGATCCCTTCGTGGCGGCTGACGACCGCAACGTGGTCGCCCATTTTGCCGGCCATCTCGTCGAAACAATCGCCAATGGTCTGATCGATCAGGTCTGCGAAACGTGTTCCGCGCTCGTGGGAAAATGTCTTCATCGCTATCGTCCGTGACTTGGAGTTGCCTGCCGGCTCACTTGCCGAGAAAAACGACCGGAGCCGGTTCTTCCCCACGAGCGACGGCGTTTGCACGTGCGGTGCGCCCTTTCCTGGCGTCGTCCGTCAGGTGCAGTCCCATGGTGAGGTCGAGCGTCAAGACGTCGGCACCGGGCACGCCTGCCCCGGACCATGCCTTGAGAAGCGCGCGAATGGCGCCATACGAACGCGTCGGGCCGTTGGCCAGCCGGACGGCGAGATCCTCGGCGACGCGCTCGACCTGGTCCTCGCCGACGACGAAGGCGGCAACGCCGAGTTGACCGGCGGTCGCGCCGGACATGGGTTCGCTGAGCATCGCGTAGCGCGCTGCATAGGCGCGACCGGCTCTTTCCGCGAGGCGCTGCACACCGCCCGCGACCGGCGCCGAGCCGACCGACGCTTCAATGCAGCGGAAAGTAGCGTTTTCCGCGGCAACGATGAAGTCGCACGCCAGAGCCAGCTCGAATGCGCCGCCGTATGCCGCGCCGCGCACCGCGGCAACCGTCGGAATCTGCAGGCCTTCGATTGACCGATACGTGTGGTGAATCTGCGCTATGAAGGTCCTCCAGTCATCGAAACCTTTGTCGATGAAATCGAGGACGTCACCGCCCTTGCTGAAGTCGGCACCTTCTGCGCGGATCAGCAGCGACCGGATATCGGCCTTGCTGGCTTCGCGGACGGCGCTTTCGAGGGAATCGGCGAAGTCTGCCGCGATGAGATTCGCGGGAGGATTGGCCAGGACGATATGGCCTACGTTCTGACGACGTTCAAAATAGATACTTTTCATTGAAAGGAATCCTTAATAAATGATGGCGATCCTGAAACCTTGGTGTCTCCTGCCAGGTGCTGCGAACATTCAACAATAGTGAATGCATGCAGCATTGTTGTATATTAGGATGTGGGCTGAGGCGTGTCAACCGGTTCGCCGGTGACGACGTACCTGGGGATTACACCTGCTGGCGCGGCTCGACAGGCCCGACAGCCAGCCGTGTGGGGCGTTGGCGCTTATCGTTCTACTGGCAGCAACGCTTCGTTGCTGCCGTGGAGATAGGCGCGATCAGCGATGCAGACGTAGGATTGACGCCGGGCCGTCATGTCCCACCCCGTCACCACCGCAGATATAGGAAGGAGGTCGAAATGTCGAAAGTTCTGGTTCTCTACTATTCCTCGTATGGCCACGTCGAAACGCTGGCGGATGCCGTTGCCGAAGGTGCGCGCCTGACGGGCGCCACGGTCGACGTCAAGCGAGTGCCGGAAACGGCGCCGGAGGAGGTGGCCAAAGCCGCTTACTTCAAGCTGGACCAGAAGGCGCCGATTGCGAAGGTGGCGGAGCTTGCCGACTACGACGCGATCGTTGTCGGCACGCCGACCCGCTTCGGGCGCATCTCTTCGCAGATGGCGGCATTCCTGGATCAGGCCGGCGGCCTGTGGATGAGCGGTGCGCTGAACGGCAAGGTAGGCGGCGCCTTCACGTCGACCGCGAGCCAGCACGGCGGTCAGGAGGCGACGTTGTTTTCGATTATTACCAACCTGCTGCACTTTGGCATGACCATCGTCGGCCTGCCTTATAGCCATCAGGGGCAAATGACCCTGGACGAAATTGTCGGCGGTTCTCCGTACGGCGCCACAACGATCGCCGGCGGACAAGGTCAGCGCCAGCCGAGCGCTATCGAGCTCGCCGGCGCGCGCCATCAGGGCGAACTGATCGCCCGGACGGCAAACAAGCTGTTTGGCTGAGCATCAGCCAGATTCGCAGCGTCGACATACAAACGACGTGCATCCCGCCGGCGGCCGCGCTAGGGCCGCCGGTCCGGACCTTCGAAGCCTGCAACGAGTGCGTCGAGCAAGTGACGCACGGCCGGCACCATGCCTCGGCGTGTGGGGAAGATCGCATGCACCAGGCCCGGTGTGCTGGTCAGACCTGGCAGCAGTTGCTGCAGACGGCCGGCCGCAATATCGGTCTCCACCTGTTCTCTCGGCAACATGGCCACGCCGACGCCGGCCATCGCCGCCACCCGCAGGCTGGCCAGGTCGTCGGTCGCGAGGCGCGGCTGATGCGCCCATGATGTCGCGCGCCCCTCGCCGTCGACGAGGTTCCAGACAAATCGCTCGCCGCTGCTGGCCATGGAGAGGGTGGGCCACTCCTTAAGGGAGTCGATCGAGCGAGGCGCCGGATAGCGTGCCACCAGCTCGGGACTGGCAACCAGAATGTGAATGGATACGCACAACTGGCGGACGGCGAGATCGGTGTTCTCCAACGGCGGAAGCCTGACGCGGATGGCAAAGTCGAGGCCTTCCTCGACGACATCCACGCGGCGGTTGGTTGCATCGAGCATGACCTGGACATGCGGGTTGTCCGCCACATAGCGGGCGATGATCGTGGAGATGCCGGACTCCAGCAAGGCCACCGGGCAACTGATGCGCACAGTGCCCTGTGGCGTCGAGCGGGTGCGGTCCACGATATCTTTGGCGGCTTTCGCTTCCGCCACCAGTGCCAGGCAGTGCTGATGGAACTGCCGCCCGGTTTCCGTCAAGGACAGGCTCCGGCTGGTGCGATTGAGCAGGCGGACGCCAAGTTCTTCCTCCAGAGCTCGAATGCGCCGGCTGAGTTTCGACGTCTGCAGGCCGAGGCTGCGTGCGGCCGCCGTGTAGCTTCCATGCTCGACGACTTCCGCGAAGAGCCGAAGATCATTGAGGTCGGTGATTGCCTTCATGAGCAGACTTGAACTCCTGTTTATCGTTCTATTCATGGCAACGATGCGTTCCAATGCAGCATCTATGCACGGGATCATTGCAAATATAGCATTCTTCTCATGGCCTGTAGCCGCGCCGAATCCGGCCGGTCGCACAGGTGACAAGCGCCGCATAGGCGGCGGCAGGAAACGGAGAAGGTCATGCTCACACATAGGCGTTGGGAATCGTTGGACACGGCGGACCTCGGCTGGCTGCGCGCGAAATACCATTTCGTGGTCAGCGCCGATGGCAACCCCGCACATGCTGCTCTGGGCCCTCTGATTGTCTGGAACGACGACGAGATCGCCGTAGGTAGCGGCTTTCCCATGCACGGGCACCGCGACATGGAGATCATCACCTATGTGCGTCAGGGTTTGCTCGGCCATCGGGACACTTTGGGATCCGAAGGAACGCTCCATGCCGGCGATGTCCAGGTCATGAGCGCCGGCACGGGCATACGCCACGCCGAGTTCAACCGCGGCGAGGTGCCGCTCAAGGTTTATCAGATCTGGCTGCAGCCTCGCAAAACCGGCGGCGAACCCGCGTGGGATACCAAGCCGTTTCCCAAGGGCGACCGTTCGGGGCGATTCGTAGTCCTTGCCAGCGGTTTCGCCGGCGATGAAGGTGCGCTGCCGGTGCGGGCCGAAGCACGTGTGCTTGGCGCGATGCTAAAGGGCGGTGAAAGCGTTCGATACGAGTTGCCCCCGGCACATCGTGCCTATCTCGTCGTGGCCTCGGGCCGCATTGAATTGAATGGCGAGCCCGTTGGGCCGCTGGACGGTGTGGCGATCACACAACTCGCCGCGGCGCAGATTGTTGCTCTTGAAGATTCCGAACTGGTGATGGTGGACGCCGGCTAATTCCCTTTTTTCATCCACCTACGTAATTTCATTTCTGGAGATCGTGATGGAACGTTTTAAATTTCTTCCGTTGTTGGGCCGCATCCTGATCGGTGCGCCGTTTGTCATGAGTGGCCTGGGCAAGCTCGCCGCGTACGGTGCGACGGTTGGCTACATTGCTGCCATGGGTTTGCCCGTGCCGCCACTTGCATTCGTGATGGCCGTGCTGACCGAACTGGGCGGTGGTCTGCTGCTGCTGTCGGGCTACCGGGCTCGCACCGTCTCCCTGGCGATGGCGGTGTTCTGTGTGGTCACGGCGCTGTTCTTTCACCACAACTTCGCCGACCAGAACCAGATGATTCACTTCCTCAAGAACGTGATGATGGCGGGTGGCCTGCTGCAGATCACCTATTTCGGCGCAGGCGCATTCAGCCTGGACGCGCGCGCCCGGCGCACCGCTTCGGGTGTTTCAGCGCTGAGCGCAAGCTAGGAGAGCGGTCTCGTCGAGGCGATTGCTTGCTTAAGCGGATGTGCGATCGTCTCTTCGTGACGTTTCTCGGTTGTCGGGGCACGAGTGGGAGTCAACACCATGTCTTTCGAAACGAATCCGTCGCCTGTCTCCTCGCCAAGTGCTGCGGAACATGGAGCATTGTTCGATATGCAAACCAATTTACGTGAATCAGATGCGCTGCTGGATGGCCGCACGATCGTGACTCGCACCGCAGGCCGGCAGCATGGTCCGGTCAAGCGGATGGTCAGCCCGTCCGACCTTGGAGCGGTGTTAAAGCCGTTCGTCTTTCTCGACTATTTCGATAGCTCGATGGACAGCGACATGCGCTTTTCCATGCATCCCCATTCCGGTCTCGCCACGACGACGGTGCTGCTGGAAGGTGAAGTCGAATACGAAGACACGACCGGCGCAGCGGGGATCATGCCGGCCGGCGGCGTCGAGTGGATGAATGCGGGCAGGGGCGTGTGGCATGACGGTCGCGCGAGAGGCGATGGGCCGGTGCGCGGCTATCAGTTGTGGGTTGCGTTGCCGCCTGAGCTCGAACTCGGTGCACCGCACAGTCAGTACTTATCTGCGAGCGACGTGCCTCGCAGCGGTCCGGCCCGCGTTATCCTGGGTCGTTACGGAAACGTCGAAAGCCTGGTACCCGCACCGTCAGGCATCAACTATCTGCTGGTTCAGCTTTCGGCTGGCGAGCAGTGGCAGTACACGCCACCGGCCGGTCACAACGTCGCGTGGCTAGCGGTTCAACGTGGCGCACTGCGCACAGCCGGCGAAGTCATCGCCGACGAGCTTGTCGTGTTTGACGAATCCGAAAACGCGTTGACATTCACGGCCGACGAAGCGACGGAGTTCGTCCTCGGCTCCGCCGTCGCGCATCCGCACGATCTCGTGCTTGGCTACTACTCGGTGCATACGTCGGTAGAGGCGTTGCGCGCGGGGGAAGCCAGCATCAGGGAGATCGGCACACAACTGCGTCGCCGGGGCCGCATTGGGTAATCGCCCGAAAGCGGTTTCGGCAGGATGCGAATGACTCTATTGGGAACACGTCATGCGAAACGTCAATGTGGGTAACGCGGCGATTCCGGCCATCGGTTTTGGCACTTATGGAATGAGCGCCGCCGATGTCTACCGAGTGGTTCCTGCTGCCCTGAGTGCCGGCTTCCGTCATATCGACACCGCGCAGGTCTATCGTAACGAGGGCGAAATCGGCGAGTGCGTCGCCGCGTCCGGTGTTCCGAGAAGCGAGATCTTTCTGACTACCAAGGTTTGGGTCAGCAACTATTCGGAGCGAAACTTCGAAGCGTCCGTCAACGAGAGCCTCCGCAAGCTCAAGACAGACTATATCGATCTGCTCTTGCTGCACTGGCCTGGCTCGGATGTGCCGCTGGCCGAACAGATCGCAGGACTGAACGCCGTGGCGCGCGCCGGCAAGGTTCGGCACATCGGCGTGAGCAATTTCAACCGCGCACTGATGACGGAGGCGATCGGGCTGTCTGCGGTTCCGCTCGTGACGAATCAGTTCGAGTATCACCCGTATCTGAACCAGTCCTTGCTGATCGAAAGTACGCTGCAGGCGGGGCTTGCCGTGACGGGGTACTGCGGCATGGCGATTGGCCGGGTCTTCTCGGATCCCACGCTCAAAGAGATTGCTGCGCGCTACGACAAGACGATTGCCCAGATTGTCTTGCGATGGCTTGTTCAACAGCGTGGGATGGTTGCGCTTTCAAGGACCACGCGGGTCGATCGGTTGGCGCAGAACCTGGCGGTCTTCGACTTCGAACTGGATGACGTGGACATGGTGGCCATACACGCGTTGGCGACGGCAGGCAGCCGTATCGTTGACCCGCCTGGGCTTGCTCCGCTGTGGGACAGTACGGGCGTTTGATTAGCTGTGCTCCCGATTCGCGCCCGCCTGCTCCATGCCGGTTCCGCGTGCCGCGCGCCGTTGCCCGCGCTCCATCCGGTCGGCCTGCAACACCCGCCGACCCGTGCGCGTCACGAGCACCAGCAGGATCGCCAGCAGCCCGGTACCGAACAGGTAGCTCGGCGGAATGAAGCGCGCGTCCGTGAAGTGCGCCACCAGCGAGAGATAGAACGGCGCCAGCCCGCCGAACAGCATGACCGAGGTGTTATACGAAATCGCCACGCCCGTGGAGCGTCCCTGCACGGTGAAGATCTTGACCAGCATCCCTGGATGCGCGGCACCTTGCAGCGTGAGGAAGAGTATGCCGACAACCCGTACGATCATCAGACGGTTCTCGGTGGGGGCGGCCAGCAAATACGAGAACAACGGAAAGACGCAGATCAGCCAGCCCGCAATAAAGAAGAAGAACAGCCGGTACGCGCCGACACGGTCTGCCAGCATGCCGAACACCGGTGACAGAACGCACATCACGATGCTCGTAACGAATATTCCTTGAAGCGACGAGCTAAGCGACAGATGCAACTGAACCTGCGCATAAGTTGGCAGATACGCATTCCACACATAATTCAGCGACGTACCGGCGATCATCACGCCCATCGCGCACACTACGGCGTCGCCGTTCTCGCGGACGAAATCGCGTAGCCGCTCGCGCATGGGCGCCCGTGCCGCGGGGCGTGCCTGCATCCGGTTGAATTCTTCCGATTCGTCGACATGATGGCGGATGTAGAAGCCGAGCGGCCCGACCAGCGCGCCGATCAGGAACGGCACGCGCCATCCCCAGGCCGACAGGTCCGCGTGCGACAGATGACGCGACAGCAGATAGCTGCACCCCGACGACAACATCGCCGCGACCCCGATCGACAGCATATTGAAGCTGCCGTAAAACATCTTCCGGTTGGGCGGCGCGACCTCGTAGATCGTCACCGACGACAGCGCGAATTGCGCGCCCACCGCGAAGCCTTGCACCAGGCGGCCGATCACCACCAGCAGCGGCGCGACGAGCCCAAGTGTCGCGAAGCCGGGGGTCAGCCCGAGGACCAGCGAGCCCACCGACATCAGGACCATGATCCACGACAGCACCTTCACCCGTCCGGCCCGGTCCGCGGCCAGGCCCATCACCACGCCGCCGATCGGACGGACCAGGAAGCCGACCGCGAAGGTCGCGAACGTCAGCAGCAACGCCCCGCCGCGATCGACGGTAGGAAAAAACACCCGCGCAATCGTGCTCGAGAAATACGAGTACACCATGAAGTCGAACCACTCGAACGTGCCGCCTATCACGGTCGAGACGATGGTTTTCCAGATATTCCCCGGATCGCGTTGGGTGGGCATGGGCTTATCCTCCGGCTCGCAACGTGCGCAACGCCTGCACAAGGAAATCCTGAACCACCTCGACGACCTGCATGCCGTTGTGGGCAATATTGGCGAGCTCATCGAAACGCACGCGGATACCCGCGGCTTCGAACGAGGCCTTCAGCGTGCGCAGCCGTTCCGGGCGCGTCGCACCGGCATCGTTGATGCCCGGCAGGTACATCGGGCTGTCCTCGGGCACGGTGATCTCCCAGGTCTCGAGATCCGCGCGGCCCACGATCATTTGCACCGGTACACGCTGCAACGCGGCCAGATCGAAAGGCTTGCCGAAATGGCGCTCGAAACCGCCCAGACCCAGCCACCAGCCCTTCTTGTGATCGAGCACGGTGACGTTGCCAGGCGCACCAATCGACGCGGCCCATAGCCGCTCAGGATGCGCGTACGCAAAGCGGTTCACGTACTGCCCCCCGCCCGAATAACCGAACAGTGCAAACTTGTCGAAGCGTTTGCCATAACGCCCGGCCACTTCGTCGACCATGTCGAGCAATACCTTGTCGTACCGGATATCGCCTTCGATCAGGCGCTTGAAGCCGTTACGATCGCCATCGCCGCGCACGCCCACCGGAAACAGCGGACACAGCACGATGCAGCGGTTCCAGCGGCCGAACGGGGCGAACGCATCGCGGTACTGCGTGAACTGACGACCGGTGCCGTGCATCACGACGACCAGTTCCACGTCGTTGCCGGGTGTGAGCACCTCGGGCGGCACGTACAGCGCATACGGAAAGCGCGGATCGTGGGTACTGGCGTACACCGTGGTCGAGCCCAGGTCGTATAGCGCTTGCGCTTTCTCCTGAGCGGGATTGGAAGGCTTGTCGGCTTCGGACATCTGTCATTCCTTTCTGGCGAGTCTCAAACGTGTCGTCGATGCCCTGCGATGCGCGAGGGCAACGTGTGCAAGTGCCGCTTACGCAGCTTCGGCGAGCGGTTCGTGGTGCAGGCTGTAGCGCGTGAAAACGCGGTTGAGCGCGGGCATCGGCGCGACATCCATTTCACCCGCGGCCGGCTGCATGACGATCATCGCGACGGTCGCGGTCATGGTGTGGCGCGTGCCCGGACGCGGCGGACGGCAAACCGAATACGGCGTGCCGAAGGCATCGAACAACGCGGCCTTGACGGCGTCGCGATCCACCTTCGGCGCGGCATTCAACAACTGGCGCACGCGCCAGTCGCGGTAATAGCTGTCCGGCGAGCTCTCGCAACCCGTGTCGATCAGCTTGGTGCGAGCCACCGGGCTGATCCAGTGGTTCGCGTGCACGATCAGTTGGTCGTCGCCCGGATAGATCGGAAACGCTTCGTTCGGCGCGCATTCGAAGTCGATGCCGAAGCCCTCGGCCATACCGAGCATGATGTTGTTCGAGCAGGATTTCGGCGTTGTGGCGATCACCCGCAACGCGTTCGAGAACACCGGTTCTTCCAGCACGCGCCGGCGCAGCAGCGACAGCGGCACGCCCATCTGCATGAAGTCGCGCTCGGACTCCAGATAGTTTGCGGTGATCGACACACCCGCCGAATTCAGGCCGCTGCGCGCGAGGCCGCCCGCTTCGACGAAGGTCAGGAAGTCGGGGCCGTCGTCGTTGCGCACGCGCAAGACAATGCCGGTGTCGACACAATCGGCCTTCCAGTCCCAGTTCTGCGCGTGGATCAACTGCCCGTTCGACGTGCGCGACGGCAGTACCAGCACGCCGGTGCAACCGTCTTCGTCGTCGGCTTGCAGCGCCATTTCGGCACGCGCCTTGGCCAGCACTTCGGTGCGGGCGTTGATCATCACGATGTCTTCGAACGGCACGTCCGCGCCTTCGGCGATGCCGCGCATCTCGTCCAGATACGCTGGCTGGAATTCACCGATCACCTGTTCGAGGGAGCGAATCAGCGACGTCTGCGATGCCTGGCTATAGCCGAGATTGCGCAGTGTCTGGCCGTAGCGGGATGCGCTCAGGCGCACACGCTCGGCGGCCGCGCGGCCGTATTGCAGGCCGCGTTCGTACGGCTTGCCGGACACGCTGATGAAAGGAAACTGCTGGATTTGCGACATGGTGGGACTCCTGACCCTTGGCTGCCGCCGCGGACACCAGGCCGGCCCCGCGGCCTCGCTCTGATGTGATCGGCTCGATTTGTGACAAATCGATTTTCACGAGCCACAAATAAAATAAAAAGCGTTATTTTCTTTATCGAAAGGAAAGAAAAATTTTCGTTTCGTGCGATCATGAATCGCATGAAAGCGGGGCAAATTCATGCGATTGACGCACGTCCCAGAAGCCTTTGAGGAGAGTTCGGCATGAGTGAAATTCGAATGCTGCGCACGTTTCTCGCCATCGAGAAACACGGCACGATGGCGGCCGCCGCCGATCGCATGGCGCTCACGCACGCGGCGGTCGGCGCGCAGATGCGCACGCTGGAGCGCGTGTGCGAGCGCCAGTTGTTCGACCGCAGCGGGCGCAGCATCCAGTTGAACGACGCCGGCCGCTCGATCATCGAACAGGCGCGCGCTGTGGTGGCCGCGTACGATTCGCTGCTGCGCGGCGTGGCCGACGAACTGAGCGTGGAAGGCTCGATCACGATCGGCTCGACGGTGTCGTCGATGGGCTTTCTGGCGGCCAACGTGATCCGGCTGAAGGTATCGTATCCCCGCTTGAAGGTACGCCTCGCGCACGGAGACAGCGCCCAGTTGGCGCGCCAGGTTCGTGCCGGGGAGATCGATGCGGCGGTGATCGTCAGCGAGCCCCGGGCGACCACACTGCCCGAGTCGTGGGAACGTCTTTACGACGAGCCACTGGTGCTGCTGGTCAATCCTGCGACGGCGCCTGCCGACGCGTCGGTGAGCTTGCTGTTAAAGCGTTTTCCGTTTATCGGTTTCGAGACCTCGTCGCTGACCGGCACGCATGTCACGAGTCTCCTGCGGCGACTGCGCGTCGAGGTCAACCCGATTCTGGAAATGAATTCCATCGCCGCGATTGCCGATCTGGTGCGGCAGAACATCGGCGTGTCGATCGTGCCGCGTTTGCGGCATGCTGCGTGGGACGAGGACCCGCTGCTGTCGGTCAGGCCGATTCCAGGCACGGTGTGGCGCCGGCATATCGGCTGGTATGAGTTCGGGCGGCAGCCGCTGGCCACCGCGATCGTCAAGAATCAGTTGCTCGCCGCGCTCGCCGCGCTCGCCGAGTCACGCCTCTTGATTGTTTGAATGGTCACGCTGACAAATTAAGCAAAAGTTGATCAAAAATAAACCAAAAGTTGAACGTCAGATCGGGCACGCGGATCGGTGCAGCAGACGCTGAATAAATCAAAAGCCCGCAACTATTTGCAGAAATAAAGCAAAAGCTGAAATTGTTTGATTTTTTATGTAATGCATTGATTTTAAATGTTATTTCTTGTCAATGAATTGCGGGGTGAAGCATATGTTGAGCGTTTCGTGGTCGTCACGTGCCTACGGTAACCGCCCAACAGATTATTAATCAAAATGTGGTGTACCCAAGAGGGTCCACAGAGCGGGTTGGATATTTCCGTAAGAGGCTGAAGGTAGGGAGCGGAGCGAGTCTCAAGCGCGGTCCGAGATTGGATAGAAACTTCTAAGGGAAAGCTCTCGAATCGCTTTTTCTTTGATGCAGATATTGGAGCACAACAAAGTCTGCAGCAAACGCTTCTGGATATTTCAGATACAGCAGAGCCTACTGCACGTCTCAAAACTGTGTTGCCATGCAGCATTAGCAGGAGTAATCGGTTCGCGAGCAGTCAGTTGGGGCGTATTTCGATCGCTGTAGTGCCTCTTGCGCATACCTTAAATTGGGGGGGCGAGACAAATTTACCGACAGCACCACCGCCCCGCTTAGCAGTCCCTCAAGTCGGCGTGTCACCGATAGCAGATTCGTCATAAGAAAGGGCGTCCGACTCCTGCGCTGACTCGAACTAGTTTGCGGCGGCCCCAGTACCCGTGCGCCGTCTTCCCGCGGCGCCCGAATTCCCTCCGAGTTAGGCCTCGTCTTCGTGCAGAGATTTTGCGCAGGCGAATCAGTTTCTCGGTCAAGTAGAAATCCCCGCGCCTGAAAGCTAGTTTTCTTGCCGTTATGCCCTGTCGGTTGGACATCTGTTCGACGCTCGACGCCAGCTTCGCAGAAATTGCCGAGGAGCACTATTCGACACAACGCCATAAGATACGGACCTTGTTGAGCACTTTGGCGACGGATGTTCCGTTCGATCTAGATGCTTGTGTTGGTGTCGTTCCGGCTCCGCTTACGTCCGTCGATGGTGGCGATGAGGAGGCGCGCCGTGTCGTCACCAGATATCAGTTGCGTGATTCCGACCTTTAACGATCGCGTCCATAACCATGAGCCGTAAGCTCGGTGCTAGGACAGGAAGGCGCGTTGGTAGAAGCGATCCTTGTGCATGATGGCAGACGAACCATAAGCGGCTCGGGAACCCGTCTTGACGGGTTGCGCTAATCGACGATCACAGTGGCATCGAACTGATGCATATGTTCGGCAAAG
This sequence comes from Paraburkholderia sp. GAS38, assembly GCF_050434965.1. NCBI lineage: Bacteria > Pseudomonadati > Pseudomonadota > Betaproteobacteria > Burkholderiales > Burkholderiaceae > Paraburkholderia > Paraburkholderia sp. GAS38. The sequence continues at coordinate 84,432 of NZ_JBNDJO010000018.1, forward strand.
GACAGATGAAACATGCTCGAGCTTATCATCCGCCCGTCGCCGATCGATTCTACGAACTCGCAACGTAAGCAATACTTTGCATATCGATTCGACTCTACTCATCGAGTCTTACTGCGACAAATCCCGTTGATGAGACGTGTCTGAAGATCCGTGGCCGGCGCCTTCTCGGGAAGGCTCTTGCGCACGGCGGCCACCATTTCCGATGTAACGGCAGGTGCCGTGTTCCCCCAGCTACTACGCACAAACGTCAACACATCCGCCAGATCCTGATCGCTTAGCCGATCAGCGAAGCCAGGCATCGCATAGTGCGTCGGCGCGGATGCCGTCCAAGGCATCTGGGCCCCGGACAACACGATACGAATCAGCGACGACGGATCTTTCGTGTTGACCGTGGTGCTCAACGCCAGTCGCGGGAAAGTCCCATTCCAACCGTTGCCAGTAGTCCGGTGGCAGGCTGCGCAATTATTCAGGAACTGGATCGCGCCGTTACTGCTGGCGCTCCCGTCGTGGAACATCTTCTCCGTGGCGCTATCGTACGTGAGCGACGTCTGGTCCGGATGCGCCGGTCCCAACGTTTTCAGATACGTGGCGATCGACATGAGATCGCTGTCCATCATGAATTGGGTACTGTCCTGTACGACCTCGGCCATGCCGCCAAAGGCAGCGGAGTGCTCGTTACGGCCACTCTTCAGGAACGCGACAATATCCCCCTCGCTCCAATTGCCGAGGCCGTCCTTCACGTCTCCGCGCAGATTCTCTGCGAGATAACCGTCGATCACCGTACCTGACAGGAACGTCGATCCATCGTCGCTCAGCGATGCTTCCTGCATCGTCACCTTACGGGGCGTGTGACACGCGGAGCAATGCGCCAGACCTTCCACCAGATACCGGCCACGGAGCACCGGATCAGTAGCGCTTACAGGTGTGTCGTCAGTTACCACGTCTGGTGCATACAGCTTACGCCAGACCGACAGCGGCCATCGCATTGACATCGGCCACATGATGTCCGTGGTCTTGTTCGCCTGCGAGACCGGTTGCACGCCGTGCATAAAGTACGCATAGAGCGCCTTGATGTTTGATGGCTTGACCTTCGCATACGACGGATAAGGCATCGCCGGATACAGTGTCTCGCCATTCTTCGCTATCCCGTGGCGAACCGCTCGATCAAAGTCGTCAAGGGTGTAACTGCCAATCCCGGTGTCTTTGTCGGGCGTGATGTTCGACGACCAGATCGTGCCGATCGATATGCTCATCGGCAGGCCACCAGCGAACGGCTTTCCATCCTTCGCGGTATGGCAGGCGACACAGTCACCGATTTGCGCGAGGTAGGCCCCCTGCCTTATCAATTGGGTCATATCCGCGCTAGTTGCATCCTGCGCGCGCACAGTCGTGGATAATGCCGCTAGTCCAAGCGCGAGCGATGACATGACAACCGACGCCAGCGCCGGCAGCACGCGCTTCGTATATTTAGTCATCGTGCGTGCCTAAGCCTGCACCAGCGGGCCGGGGTTCTTCAGGTACTGTTCGCGGATCGCTTTCACGGAACGGTAAGCGATTGCCGTTACCAGCCCTGTCGGGTTGTACCCCATGTTCTGCGGAAACAGACAGGCGCCCATCACGAAAACGTTCGACACACCCCAGGTTTGGCCATACGTGTTGACCACGCTGTCCTTCGGATTGGTACCCATGATGGCGCCGCCAGTCAGGTGTGTGCTTTGATACTCGCGCACATCGAAATGCTTTCCCTTCTTGCGGATGCCACGAACTACCCTGTCACCGCCCATCACATTGGCCAGCTTTTCCATCTGGTCGCCCATGAAACCCAGCATGTCATACTCGTTGTCATGCCAATCGAACGTCATGCGCAGCAATGGCTTACCGAACTTGTCGCGATAGGTCGGATCCAGATCGAGATAAGCGTCCTTGTAAGACATGACCGAGCCAGCGATCGCGATATTCATATACCGCTGATATGCATCCTGGACACCCTCTTTCCAACCCGAGCCCCATGACGGCGTCCCCGGTACCGTCGGGGCCTGGCCGATCGGTCGGCCGCCCGAGCTCAAACTTCGAATGCTCGCCCCCCCTATGAAGCCGAGCGGCCCGTGGTCGAACTGGTCGCCATTGAAGTCGTCCAAGCCGACAGCGCCTGCGCCCGCGGCCGCGAAGCGGTTAAAATGTGTGCCCTTGGGCATCAGGATGCCAATGCTTCCGTTCATCTGGTAGGCGAAGTTTTTGCCGACCACACCTTCACCCGTCAACGGGTTATACGGCTTACCAATGCCGGACAACAGCAGCAGACGCACGTTGTGCATCTGAAAGGCTGTCAGGATGACCATGTCCGCCGGTTGCTCGACCTCACGCCCCTGCCGGTCGACATATGTCACCCCGGTTGCCTTCGTGCCCGTGGAGTCCATATTGACCTTGATCACCTGCGATTCGGTCCGAAGCTCGAAGTTCTCACGCTTGAGCAGAACCGGCATGATCGTCGTCTGTGGCGATGCCTTCGAATACATGTAGCAGCCATAGCCATCGCAGAAACCACAAAAGTTACACGGTCCGATGCGCACACCATAGGGGTTCGTGTATGGCGCGGACGCATTCGCTGCCGGTGCCGAGTACGGATGCAGACCCACTTCCCGTGCGGCTTTTTCAAACAACATGCCGCTATATTGCTTTTGCAGCGGCGCTGTCGGGAATTCGTTGGTTCGTGGACCCTCCAGCGGATTACCTTCTTCGGCGCCAGTTAGCTTGCCATTGATATTGCCGGCCCTACCCGAAACAGCCATGACTTTTTCCGAAAAGTCATAGAACGGCTCGAGATCCTTGTAAGTCACGCCATGATCTTGCAGCAACATATTGTCGGGAATGAATTTCTTGCCATAGCGCTCGGTATAGCGCGTGCGCATCTCGAGTTCTTCCGGCAGGTTGCGGTACATCATGCCGTTCCAGTGAAAGCCGGCACCGCCGACACCATTTCCCAGCAGAAATGCGCCATGCTGACGATACGGCACCGCTGTCCTCGTCATATCGTGACGAATGGTCACCGTTTCGTCGGCAAGGTGCTGCAATAGCTCGCCGCGTGTGGAGTACTTCAGTTCGTCCGCGACCTTCGGATATTCCGCGTCCGTCGGTGTATCGCGGAACTCCCCGCGCTCGAGCGCCAGCACGTTAAGGCCGGCCGCCGTCAACTCGATTCCCATGATTGCCCCGGTCCATCCAAAGCCGATCAGGACGACGTCTACCTTGTCTTTTTGGATTGCCATGTTATCCCCGCATTCCCGAGATCGAGACCGGGCCGTACGGATAGTTCACGTTTGGCTTGTCGATCCAGTCTATGAAATCCGCACGGGCACCCGGGAATCCGATCATTTTCCAACCGCCCATGTTCTTGTTGCCACCGTAAATCGGATCGGCCAGATAAGCTTCCTTGGTGTTTGCCAACAGATATGAAAAGAAGGTCCTGGAGGGAAGAGATTCGAATTGCGGCGTGCCGGCGTCGAGTGCTTTCAGGACTTCGACTTGAAGACCCTTCGACAAATCGACAAACACCTTGTCATGATGCTTCACGCAGTACGTGTTGGTCTCGGCAACACCGTGGCGATAAATCTGGCGCGGGTTCAGGTTCATCTGGTAGCCCATGTCAGGGCTTTCATCCGGATGAAACGGTCCCTGCATATACCAGAGCTTGCCGTGCCCGTAAGGCGTTTCCATCTGGCGGTCAATGAAGACCGGTACGTCACACTCAAGCGCGCCGGCACCAAATTTATCCGATGGAATGAGGTGATCGACAGCCGCTTCAATGAACGTGTATTCCTCTTTCGTGAAATAGGTTGGTTCGTAGAGTCCGAGACTGGTAGCGCCCAGTTCATTGGCACTCCCCGTCTGTGGGGGTTTGGAACAGGCCGTTTGTGTTAGTGCGACGCCTGTGGCCAGGCCGGATGCCGGTACGATTGCGAACATCTGTCGCAAGAATCGTCTGCGCGGTTCTTTTTCTTGAGACATTATGATTCTCCGAAGAGATTGAGCATGTGATCGAGGGGGGCGCAATGAGGTGTTCTGGTAATCTGGTTAAGAGTTGCCAACAAAACTGATCAACCAACCTTGAGCAGACGACAGCACAAGCCAGATTGAGCAACGCGACATGAGTATCGAGAGCCCGTTCGAAACGGATGCACAGTTTGCCGAAACCGGCAAACCAGGCATGTGTGCGTTCGACCACCCAGCGATGACGGCCGAGCCTTTCGCTGCTCTCGATACCACGACGCGCAATGCGTGCCGTGATGCCTCGTTGTTGCAGTGATTCCCGGCAGAGCGCATAGTCGTATCCCTTGTCAGCATGGACCTTGTCCGGCCGCCGCCGTGGTCGCTCAGGCACGCCCGACACGGGCGGTATTGCATCGAGTACAGCTTCGAACACCGTCGAGTCGTGCCGGTTGGCGCCTGTGACCACCGGGGCCAGCGGGATACCCTGGGCGTCTACTGCAATATGCCGCTTGCTGCCTAGCTTGCTCCGGTCGGTCGTGTTTGGCCCGGTCGGCTCGCCCTATAAATGCTCACACGACTCCAGTCAATCGCGTCATATCCACGCAGGCGTACAAGGAACGCCCGATGCGAGTCTGCCCACACGCCGTTGTCCTGCCATTCACGCGGTCGACGCCAACACGTCATGCCACTGCCGAAACGCATCTCCGCTAGTGGCAAGTGGTGGCTCCATAGTTTGATCAGTTTTGAATCACGAGACGCGCGAAATGGATCATTGCCCAACGATCAAACGCGCCCGTATCCACGGTCGGATAACCTTGTCGAAGATAGCTTTATGCGTCCAACTGCCAGAGTCTCCCATGTGTCGGCCTTCTGGGTTGACCCATGCGTCCTTTGGCGTCCCGGTCTGCAGTAGCTCGATTAGATCGGTGAACGGCGTTTGGCTGTCCTGTACACCACCGATCAGAAGCATAGGTGACGTCGGCTGTCCCAGGAGTCCGGCTGCCTTCAGCGACATCGACGGCATATAGTTCAAGAGCGCTTCTACCGAGGGTTGCCCAAGAACATATAAGCGTGATGCAACGAAATCAAACAGGTATTCCTTCGTGTGCAGAGAGTTATCTTGCCATGCACGCTGAAAATAACTGTCCACCGGACCACTCTGATACACCGCACCTTTTAGACGATTCGCCTCAACAAATGCGAGCCGCGCGGACCAATAACTGCCCCAACTCGTGCCGCGTACGACGATGCGGCTACCGTCGACGTCGGTTCGCGTGAGTAGATAGTCGATCAGACGTGAATAGACCCTCTCGGCTCCCGGGCGGGCCATAGGTGCATCGCCAGTGCCGGGCATGTCGACTGCGACGTCGGCAATGCCGTCCTGCAGGAATCCGCGCCCCTGGTCAGCGACGGAGTCCTTCCATTCATCCATGCCGCCGAGGTCAAGGACAATCGGTGGCTTTGTGACACCGGGCGGTTTTTGCAGATAGGCAACGATCTGCTTGCCTTCGAATGGAATGCTGATCGTTTCGATCGGTGGATTGAGAAGCCGCCCATAGTTGGCGAAAGCTTCCTGTGCTTTTGCATACGACTGCGCTTTGCCTGGCGAATTAGGGGAGGGCCAACGACCGAACGAATAGTTGAGCCATGCTGCCCGATAGTCATCACGTGCGGCGCCAGAGTCTGTCGGTTCCTCCGATTTTGCACGCAGTTCGTATTGATCGCCAATCGCCATCCAGGCCGAAGCCCATTCGTCGCGATCGAGGGAGTGGATATGCGAGAGCGCTTCGCGAACATCATCTGGCTTGAGTCCAGTCAAAGGATAGGCACCTCGATCCGCACGCGCCTGCGTTTCGGCGGCAAGCTCAGGCCAGGAACGCGTTTGCCATTTGTCCTGTGACTCTTGAGCCACGGCGTTATGCGACAGTGCTAGAGCGGTCAACACCACGATTAATGTGCCGCCTCCATGTACGCGACGATGTTTTCTGTTGCTATCGTTCCGCAAAGTCTGCCGCGTCTTCGAAGAAAAAGTGTGATCGACAGGGTGGCGCATGATTCCCTCTTTGGTCGTCAAGAAAGTAGATCTAGTTGTATTTGATGCTTGCTCAAAAAATGTGTATCCACCTATCACTTGCCGCTCGTACTGGCTCTCACCTTCGCAACATCCTGTGCTTTGATTTCTGGAGCGCGGTTATTCCAGCCGCTTCGTACAAAACTCAACACGTCGGCGATATCCTGGTTCGTGAGGCCTAGCCTGAACCTGGGCATGGGATAGGCCGCGGGCACGCCGCCGACTACAAGATTCGCGGCGCCATTGATCGTCACGTTAATAAGCGACAATGGATTAGTGCCCAACACATCCGGGTTTCCTGCCAGGGGAGCGATGAAGGGTGCACGTCCTCGGCCATCAACCCCGTGGCAGTTGGCACAATAGGTCAAGTAGACGTGTGCGCCGTTCGGTAACGGCGTTCCTGCGACCAAGGTGGAGGTTATCTGACCGTCGTATCGATACGGCTCTCTCTCGTTGACGTCACCCGCGTGTGACGGAACCAACGAACGGAGATACCGTGCTATCGCGACTTGGTCTTCGTCGGACAAATACTGAGTACTATTGTTGACGACATCCGTCATTGGACCATACGCGGAAGCATGAACGTTCGCTCCAGTTTTCAGAAACATGTGCAGATCATTTTCCGTCCATCTACCGAGTCCCGCATTGTTATCACCGGTCAGATTCGATGCAAACCATCCGTCGAGAGATGCGCCGGAAAGGAAAGTCTGACTCTTCTCGTCGAGCGCTAGTTCTTGCATCGCCATGCCTCGCGGCGTATGACAAGCGCCGCAATGCGCGAGGCCCTGAACAAGATAAGCACCCCGGTTCCAGATGGGGTCTTTGTTCGGCTTTGCCCGATAGACCGTATCGTCAAGAAAAAGGAGGTTCCACAGCTTGAGTGGCCAGCGCATATCAAGCGGCCAAGGAATATCCGATTGTCGATTGCGCTGTTTTATGGGTTTCACACCCTTCATAAAATAGGCATACAGCGCGTCCACATCCTCATCGCTGATCTTGGAAAAGGATGGATACGGCATTGCCGGATACAAGTTATGATCTCTAGCGACTCCGTGTCGTAACGCACGCTCGAAATCGTCCCGCGTGTATCGGCCGATTCCCGTGTCGGGGTCGGGCGTGATATTGGTCGTGTAGATCGTGCCGACGGGCATTTGCATGGGCAGCCCGCCGACAAAATCCGCACCGCCTCGAACCGTGTGGCATGCTGCGCAATCGCCGATTTTTGCCAGATAGCCGCCCCGAGCGACCAAACGATCCGCAGGCGTAGCCGCCCGGCTTGGTAGACTTGCCGTTAGCACCATCGCCAGGATTGACGCAAGCGCGAACCATCTACGTATGCGCGTCGGGTTGCTTGAGATTGCAGTCTTCATCGATGAATTTCGCTTCGAAAGGAAGCCAGGAGAGCAGCGTCTACACCAGCTTTTGGCCGGCAAGCGGCAACAGTCGAATACGCTTACCGGTTGCGGCGAAAATCGCATTAACGACGGCAGGTGCGACGGGTGGCGTACCCGGCTCGCCAACACCTCCCCAGCGATCAATGTACTTGTTGCCACTTGGGATGAGATAGGTTTCGACCACGGGCATCTCGCTGATCCGAAGCGCCGGATAGTCGTGGAAGTTAGACTGCTGTACCTCGCCATTTTTGATCGTTACCTGACCCCAAAGCACAGCACTAAGCGCATATGCGACGGCGCCCTGTAGTTGCTTTTTGACGATGCTTGGGTTCACGACATATCCGCAATCAAGCGCACATACGACGCGATGTACTTTCACCCGTCCTTCGTCATCGATCGATAGGTCGACGACGTGAGCGCAGACTGAGTCGTAGCATTCGACGAGTGCCATTCCCTGGTATGTGCCGGCTTTAGTGTGCCCCCACTGAGCGCGAGTCGCTACCTCATCCACAACGGCAAGCGAGCGCGGGCTATGCGCGAGTAACTCACGCCGGAAAGCGTAGGGATCCTGGCCACTTGCATGCGCCATCTCATCAACGAAGGACTCTCTAAAAAATCCGTTCTGACTATGATTGACACCTCGCCAAAAGCCCACTGGGATCGGCAACTGCCGCATTGCGTAGCCGACTTCAAAATTGGGGATGTGGTAGCTCATGTCACCCGGTAGAAATGCCCCCATCATGTCGAAGTCCTGTCCATGCCTCAGCCGAGAGGGCATAAGGTTGGCCAGAATAGACGTACACGACAGCCGCACTTTCCATGCGAGAAGTTTTCCATTCCTGTCGAATCCTGCTACATGTCGGGCAATGGACATGGGGCGGTAGTAGTCATGCCTGACATCTTCTTCCCGGGTCCATAGCATTTTCACCGGTTTACCTACAGCCCTGGCAATCAAGACTGCCTGTTGAGCCCAATCTTGAGATACTCCGCGGCGCCCGAATCCGCCGCCAAGATGGCATTTGTGAATCTTGACGCGGGACGGATCAATCTTGAGTGTGTGTGCTACGACTTGCAGCGTCCCATCGCCATTCTGGGTAGGCGCCCAAACTTCGGCGAATTCGGGAGTTACGTGAGCAGTGCAGGTTTGGGGCTCCATCGTGGTGTGTGCGAGATATGGAACCTCATAATCGGCGTGTATTACATTGGTAGCATTTGCGAGGACCTCGTCCACGTTGCCGATCCTTTGGGCAACTGCAGGATGCGGATCGTCAAGACCCTTCAGGAAAATCTCACGGATGGATTCGTTGGATAGCGCCGCAGCAGGGCCAGCGTCCCATCGGACCAACAACGTATCAAGCGCATGGTGGGCCTGCCACCACGAGTCGGCGACTATGGCGACGGCTGTATCCCCAACCGGCACCACATGACGTACGCCAGGCATGACCAACGTCTTTGACGCGTCGAAATCTTTGAGTCGTCCGCCGAGAGTTGGGCATGCCGTAACCGTTGCGTAAAGCATGTCGGGAAGACGCACGTCGGTCGCGAAGATCGGTTTCGCCAATACTTTGTCTTCGAGGTCCAGCCGTTTCACCGGTGTCCCGATCAGTCGCCATAGGTTCGGGTCTTTTAGCGTCACTTCTTGTGGAACAGGACGCCGCGCTGCGTTTTCCGCGAGTTCCCCGTAGGTCAATGAACGCCCACTAGCAGCGTGAGTTACGACACTGTCGCGTGCCGTGCACTCCAACGCGCTGACTTTCCAACGCGCCGCGGCTTCGTCCACTAACATATGACGCGCCTGAGCACCCGCCTTACGCAGATAGAGGTGAGACATACGGATGGACGCGCTTGATGCAGTCATCATGTCGCCCCATGCGTGACCATGCGCAAGGTTTGCTTCGGGCAACACATATTCGGCCGTCACATGACTCCAGTCACAGTCGAGTTCTTCAGCTACCAGCATCGGTAACGCCGTGAAATTCCCTTGACCCATCTCCGATCGCGCAACACGAATCGTCGTGGTCTCGCCGTCTATCACAACCCAGATCCCTACCTCTGAGCCAGGGGCATTTGTGAGCAATGGCGATTGCACCACCCCTGTACTCTCCGCGAGCGAAGGCAAGCCTGTAAGGACAAGACCGCCAACCGCAGCACTGATTCCAAAGATAAAGCCCCGCCGCGAAATACCTTCGCCCTTGTTGTTCATATCGGTCCCTTTGCCGGCTTCCCTCATGTCGCTGCACAACTTCGCCACTCTGCCCGGCCGCCATTCGAACTCCATCAAGTTCCCCCGCGCAATGTACGAATCATATATCAAATTTTGTTTTATTGAAAAATATATATTATTGGCCTAAGATTGCTGTAAACGCGACGCGCGCGGTAGCTCTGATGTTCCGCTGGTCACGAGAGAAGGACTCCGCCCACAAGGAGCTTTGCGCCCTGCCGTTCTGGTCCGATTGGCTCGCAACACCGTTCAGTTGCGGTTTGTAGGCGCATGAAACGAAGTCGCAGTCGCAGGTTCCTTGCGACGAGTCGGATGGATGGGCTAAGGAGAAGGAGCAGGCTACGTCTTAGCCTGAATGAGTGCTTGACTGATCGACTGTTCGCAAACCGTGTTTGCGCATCGTCGGTTCCACGGGTTTGAAGCTGAGCATTCAACCATCCCGTCGTTTTCACCAGATAGCGTGGCAAAAATTTTATGCACAAGCTTAGGATCAACGGACGAACACAACCGGTAACGGCCTCGCCTGAAACCCCGGTTCTTTGGGTGCTTCGTGACGAGCTCGACATGACGGGAACGCGTTTTGGCTGCGGACTTGGGTTATGCGGAGCTTGCACCATACATCTGAACGGAGAGGCAGTTCGTTCCTGCTGCATTCCCGTTTCGGCAGTTGAGGACAACGAGATCACAACGGTGGAGGCGATGGGCGCGAGCGTTATCGGCAGGGAAATTCAGAAGGCATGGCTCGAGCATGAAGTACCGCAATGCGGATACTGCCAGTCGGGACAAATGATGAGCGCGATGGCATTGCTAATGAAAAACACCCGACCTTCTGATCAGGATATCGACCATGCGATGAACGGCAACATTTGTCGTTGTGGAACCTACATTCAGATTCGAGAGGCTATTCACGCAGCCGCGGCCGCACTGCGCAAATCCTAGCTAGCCTCTCAGGGGCGCTCCATCGGATTGACCGCGATTTTTGTCGATGAGGCAGAGAGGTGGTGTCAAGTTGTCGAACGGCACGCCCTTGGCACGCCGCGCTTGAGGATGCCTATTTAATGAGCCAATTGCCCCAGCATCGGCGCTCCCGTCAAGCTTTCCTTCGCCTCGAAGACCTCGCCTCGGAGCGTCTGCTTTTGCTTTGCGTCGGTGTGGTAATGGCAATGCAATGCCGAAAGAGGTTGGTGACCTGATCATGCACCGAAGCGAAAACGTTGCTGGCGACGCGTTGATCTGAAGCGGGATCAACACCCGCGATGTGCGCCCGTGCTTCCTGAGCAGCTCGCGCATAAGGCGCCTGGCCGAGTTGGTCGCTCCACCTCGGCATCAGCACGTCGAACATGGCGCCATGCAGGTCCACCGTGCGCCACAACCGGTGCCTCCTGACATTGATCGTGACGACTTCCATCCAGGTGCCACTTCGTCTCCTCGTGTCGGTGCGGCGGGCCGGATACGTCGAGCAATGTCCAGGTCAAACTTTACCGACCGACTTCGCTTGGTCTCGTACATGGGTGGGATGCCGCGCGGCCAGCAGTTCTTCGACCATGTGCAGGCTCGGCAGCAAGCGGTAGTACGGCCGCACCGCGCGGCTGATCGTATCAGGCGGAAACCGGATGTGCCTCATGTCGGCGATTGTCGCCGCATGGTCTGGCATCAAGGTGACCGTTTTCCGACATGCAGGCAATGTGCCGACCAAAAAATATATGATTTGTTGAAAAAATATGTATCATAGCTAAATAGGTTCAAATTTTACTTTTACAGAGATATCAATGCGACTCCTTACTTTTGCGACCACCGGAGACCAGGCGAGCCGCGTCGGAGCACTACGAGACGCCGACAGGCGCGTGGTCGACATCGGAAGGTCGGCCGCTGAATTGGGTCTCGAGACGCCTTTCGACTCGAGGGACATGATTTCGGTCATCTCAGCGGGTCAACCAGGATTGGATGTGATCCGGACTATTGTCAACCATGCCTCGACGGATTTTTTGCTTGCCGACGTGCAGGTGAACGCGCCTATTCCACGGCCTCGTAAGAACATCTTTTGTGTCGGCTGGAACTACCAGGATCATTTCGAGGAAGGCGCAAAGATCCGTCCGCACGTGAAAGAAATGCCTGCGTTTCCGACATTTTTTACCAAGGCTCCGACAACGGTGATTGGGCCGTTTGACCCGATACCCTTCTTCGGCGGTTTGTCGGCCCAGTTGGACTGGGAAGTCGAGCTCGCTGTAGTCGTTGGTCGCGCGGGCCGCGACATCCCGGAAGCTAACGCGATGGAGTATGTCTTCGGCTATACGGTACTCAATGACGTGACGTGGCGCGACGTTCAACGTCGGCATGGGCAGCAATGGTTCAAGGGAAAGAGCATCGATGGAACCTGCCCCATGGGCCCCTGGATTACCAGCGCAGATGAGATCGATCCTGAGAGTCTCGATCTCTCCAGTCGAGTGAACGGTGAGAGCAAGCAGACGTCGAACACACGTCACATGTACTTCAAGATTCCGAGGATCATTGCGGAGCTATCTCATGGACTTACGCTTGAACCGGGCGATGTGATTGCTACCGGTACGCCACCGGGCGTGGGACATGCCCGTACGCCTCCGGAATTTATGAAGCCTGGAGATGTTCTGGAAACAGAGGTTGCGGGGCTGGGGCTGTTGCGTAATCTCATCGCCACCGCCGCTTGACGGTCCACGATCTGGTCGCCCACAACACGTGTGCCCCATCGTCGTTGCAGTCGCGAATGTGAAAATCACCTTACCTAATATACGAGAAGAGCAGCTATGACACTCTCTGTGCGCCGCGTTGTGACCGGTCACGATGCCAACGGAAAAGCAGTTGTCGCCATCGACGAGCTTGTGAAAAATGTCGCTTCGTTGCGCGAAGGGGCACAGGCTACCGTCATCTGGACTACCGAAGGCTTCCCGATCGATAACAACGACGACTTCGACGGTGCCAAACGCAAGGTAGCAACCAGTCATTCCAACGGTACGGTGTTCCGCGTCATCGAATATGCACCGGGTGTCAAACCGCGAAACCATCGTACGGACTCGATCGACTACGCCGTGGTGATATCTGGAGAGATCGATATGGATGTGGATGGCGTCGAGGTTCACCTGAAGGCCGGCGATGTGCTGGTTCAACGCGGCACGATTCACGATTGGATAAACCGGGGTACCGAGCCGTGCGTGATCGCTTTTGTACTGATTGATGCCGAGCCGTACAGCGTCGGCGCGAAATCGCTCAATGCCATTGGATGACAGCATGATCCTGTGACTCTTGGCGCCGCTCGCGGCGTGCAAAGTCAGCGCGTGCTTGCGCACGCGATTATAAGAAGCAGTGGAGGAGACAGTGAATCTTTTAGCGCGTGCAGGGTTCGGCGATGAATCAGAGTGGCGACTATATAACAAGATAGCCAGCCGGTTACTGCCATTCATGATCCTGCTATACGTGATCTCGTTTCTGGATCGGGTCAACATCGGTTTTGCAAAACTGCGTATGGCCTCCGACATTGGACTAAGCGATGCTGCCTACGGTTTTGGCGCTGGCGTTTTCTTTGTCGCTTACTGTATCTGTGAAATCCCGAGCAATCTTATTCTCGCGCGTGTGGGCGCGCGAATATGGATTGCACGAATCATGCTCCTCTGGGGGCTGGTGTCCGCAGGCATGATGTTCGTTACATCGCCAGTGGAATTTTATGTGATGCGAGTGTTGCTTGGCGTTGCGGAGGCAGGCTTTTTCCCAGGGATCATTCTGTACCTGACATATTGGTTTCCCACTCGTCAGCGCTCTCAGGCGATCAGTTATTTTCTCCTGGGCATCGCACTCGCTGGCGTAATCGGAGGTCCTTTCTCCGGATGGTTGATGCAGACATTAGACAGACAGGGTGGCCTGCATGGCTGGCAATGGTTGTTTCTGATCGAGGGAATCCCAGCTGTCATGGCTGGCATCGCAACGATTTTCTTTCTTGATGACGGTCCGGCGAAAGCGCGATGGCTGACGGCTAACGAACGAGAACGTGTCATCGACACGCTAGTTCAGGAGCGCGCTGCGCGGGATGCTCTTGGCATGGGCCACAAACTTGGGCACGCCTTTAGGGATCTAGATGTTTGGGCTCTGGCTTGCGTGAATTTTACTCAGATCGGCGGCATCTACGGACTTGCTTTCTGGTTGCCGCAAATTATTCGCGAACTCGGAGTTGCCAGCTTGCTCCACACAGGTCTGATAACTGCCATCCCATTCGGTTTCGCGGCGTTGACGATGATCTTTGTCGGCCGGCATTCAGACCGCGTAAACGAGCGACGATGGCACGTAGCCTGCACGGCCATAATCGGATCGAGTGGCCTCCTGCTCAGCGGCGCGTTTGCACATATTCCGGTGCTGTCGCTGATCGGTCTGACGCTTGCTGCGGCTGGCTTGATCAGCGCGAATGCGGTGCTGTTCGTCGTGCCTGGGAGCATCCTGTCGGGCACGGCTGCCGCCGCCGGTATCGGCATGATTTCGATGATAGGAAATGCGGGTGGATACGTTTTCCCTTTTGGCATTGGCTGGCTGCGCGAGATAAGCGGGCGGCCAGAGTATGGGTTATTTCTGCTCGCAATCGCGTCCTTCATGGGCGCCCTTGTCATGCTTCGAATCCGGAAAGCCTGATTCTTCCGAACAGGTTGGGGAGGTGCTCCTGCTGGCGCCGGCAGCCTGCACCTGAGCTACAGGCGTACGTTCGCCGGCCAGGCAGCATAGCGGCGTAAAGCGTTACGAAAATGACGATGTTCTTACCCGTATCAAGCGACCGCCATACCAGATCGGCATGAACTTAACCGGCGCAGCGACTTGCCCGAATGAAGTGTTGAGTGCAATGAAAAAAATATAAATTTAATAAATTAATAGTACTAACTATGCAGGAGACAGGGTGAGATCATCTTTTCGCTCGATGTGGAAGTGTGTTGTGGTCAATGCGATTCTTGTGCCAATTGGTGTCGCGCACGCGCAAAGTAGCGTCACGCTCTATGGCATGCTCGACGCAGGGTTCCTGTATGCAAACAGGACCCCAGGTTCGACAGGGAAAAATGCCGGCCCTACGTTCGCGATTGATAATGGAGGCCTCGGTCCTTCGGTTTTCGGACTGAGAGGGAGCGAGGATCTTGGTGGCGGCATGAAGGCCGAATTTGATCTTGAAAGCGGGATCAGCACGGTCACTGGAGGCATTGTCAGTTCGAACGGCTATTTCCTGGGGCGCCAGGCATGGATCGGACTCGAGGGCAATTTCGGCAAAATCAGGCTCGGCGTACAACACTCGCCATTCTTTCAAGCCGCGGTCGATCTGGATCCACGGCACTCGACGTTTGGCAGCTCCATTTTGCCGTATGACAACAACGTCCGCTTTACAAGCATGATCAGCTCTAATGCTGTGTTGTACACCACCCCAAACCTGGCTGGCCTCACAGGCACTGTGATGTTTGCTCCGGGCGGCGTCGCCGGTGATTTTTCAGCGGGACGGCAGTGGTCGGGCGGCCTCAAATATGACAACGGCTCGTTCATGGTTGACGCCGCGATCTACGATAGCAATGCAGGTGGTGCGGTCACGCCTATTCCCACCGATATAGAATTCACGGGTCGCATGCTAGGCGTAGCGTACAGGTTTGGGGCACTGACCACCAAGGTGTCGTTCACCAATTACAAGGTGGCCGGTGCATTTAACTCGAACGTTTATGGTGGGGGAGTCGATTACTTTGCCCGATCGGATCTTGAATTGAACGGCGGCGTTTGGGTAACTAGTGACCGCAACGATACCGCCAATCACTCACTATTGGCAGCGGTGGGTACAACCTACTTCCTCTCGAGACGCACGTCCGTCTATTTGCAATTCGGACGTGTCGACAACCACGGAGCAATGGACACCGGCCTGTCGTTGACGTACAAAGATATTCTTACCGAAATACCGGGGACTACGTACGGTGTAAATATCGGGATGCGTCACTTTTTTTAGTGGCTCGGCGGCGGATGGGCGCCACTGCTGAACAATATCGGCTATGCGAACCTCACACGGTTCAGCGATACGAGTTACGTATGGTCGTATACGCCTGCTTTCGGCGTTAATGCAGAGGCGCAGGCCATCTCGGCCCTTACACCGGGATACCTGAAGCGGGTTGAACATTCTTGGCCAGACCTGGTAACCTGGCGGGATGCCAGGTCGCAAGCGATACCCAACGCATGTTTCGAATGAGAAATGGAGTTTTGTTGCTCCGTGCCCGACACAGATGAACGAAGACGCGCCGCCACGCCGATACGAATTGTGCGTGGTGTTCGACGCGCTGCGCTGGAGGGTGCGAGCCGGCGCGCAAATGCTGTCTATCAGCTTTGCGCCGTGGGAACGGGTCTATCAGAAGACGCAACGCTGGTTGACTGCCGACTGTTTCGAGGAGATGGTGAACGATCCGCACTCGGTGTTGCGCGTGGCGCAGGAGCAGTAGTGCGAACGCGGTGCGGTGACGGGGTGCACTTATCGCAGACTTACCACAGCGACAAATAAATGAGAACAAAGCTCGTCAGCTGGCCCCCGCGGACGACAACGAGTTTCGCCCCGGTCCGCTTCGCGCGTCCCCGAAGGGGCATTGGGCCTATTTCTGTAAGTCACTTCTACACGCTATGGCGACGAAGCTTCTCTCTACCCACGTTCGTGCGCCGATCGCCCTACGCCTCTCCGGCTGGGGGGAATATGTTTCGACGACCTCGTACACTGCGGTCTCGAATTCCGTGAATGCTGCTGCCTGCTCAAAGTAGCTTAAAGGGGTGGGATTCTCACGCATCGCCCGATAGGCCTCAACACTTCGCCACTGCGCGTACATGGTGACCTTGTTGCCATCTATGCCCCGGTGAAGGCTTGATGAGATGAATCCGGGCTCCAGGCGCACGATCTGGGTTGCACGGTCAAGCAAATCGAGGAGTTCCTGTTGCCGGGACGGCTCGACGGTGAATACGTTGATCAACGTAATAAGCTGGTTATGTTTAGAGATTGTAGTCATGATCAGTTTTTCAACAGGCGATAGTGAACTCTCAACATGGGCCTACAGGCTTCGCTTTATCCGCTTTTTTCGCAAATGGAATGTTGGACTTGTTCGACCCGGTGCTCCTTACGTGGTCGATCAGCAGTCCCGATTCGCCTCTAACTCTTTCCTTCAATCTCCTCGTCAGGAACGGCCACTACAGGCGCCCTTGTTGGGAGAGCAGGAGGACGTAGGGGGAGTTTTATGCGACCTCCCTCGGGTTCGCCTGCGCCGGTGCCGTGTTCCTCGCAAACCATCGTTCGAACATGTCGAGCAAGTCACCGTTCAGAACCTGCACGAGAGTTTGAAGTAGCTGGCACGTACTACACCGTATCCAGCACATCTGCCGTTTCCTTACAACGCACTTGCTGACCAGGTAGCCCATGGGCGACTCGACGGAGGCGATGATCTTTAGTCTTCACGCTTTCGCCGTCAGCTACGCCGAACTAGCCCCCAGGTCGCAGTTTTCTGGTCCGAGCGACTCGGGACGATGGGGACCAACAGGCCGTCCGGTTTCTACATGGTTCTTGGAAACAGCTTGCGCCACAAAGTATATATATCTGACTTCACAAATCAATTTGTATATAAAGAGCTGCTGTGTAAAAATAGTCAGCTGACGCTCGCTGGGTTCTACGTTACATATGAAGGAAGTTGTCGAAAACCATCGCTCCAAAAATGCCGACGCCGAAGCTAGGACACCGGGAAGTCTCGGTCTGCAGACCGCCGCTGGAGCCATATATGAGCGGCTTCGCGTGGACATTATTTCCTGTGGACTGCCTCCCGGATTCAAGCTGCGCCTGAACGATATCAGCAAGCGATATGGCTGCGGCCCCATTCCTATCCGCGAGGCGCTTAGTCGACTGGCAGCCGAAGCGCTGGTGGTTTATTCAAATCAGAAGGGGTTCGCGGTAGCACCCGTCAGTACCAAAAGCCTTATGGATCTGGCGCAGGCGCGAGCCTGGACATCGGAAGTTGCCATGCGCGAAGCCGTGCTGCGGGGTGACGACGAATGGGAAGAGCGCGTCCTTCTCAGCTATCATCGACTTTCCAAAGTCCATCGGTATAGTTCAGAGAACCCTCGAGTCGTAAACCCGCTATATGACCGTCCCCACCGCGAATTTCACAAGGCGCTGTTTTCCGGATGTGGGTCAGAATGGATGATCGACGCGTGCATGCATCTTTTCGACCACGCCGAACGATACCGTAATTTGTCACGGCATGCCGTGGTATTGCCGCGCGAAAATGAACACAAGCTCATGGTGGACGCGGCGCTCGCGAGAAACGTTGAAGAGGCTGTTCGCCTTATCCAGCAACACGTTTTGCTGACGGCTCAAATCGTTCGCGAAAATAGCTAATCCATCGGCTGGCCGGTGTCTCGGTTGCTCCTGCCCAAGCAGAGCGTAACTTGTTGATTTGCAAGGAATCGTGACGCAGGACGGCTAAAATCCTGGAGTGGCTTACGCCGTGATTTCAAGACTCTCGCGGTATTCAAGTGGGCTGAGAGAACCGAGTTAGATCTCGATACACTTTGCGTCGTACTACTGGATAAGAGCCAACTACCTTCGATGAATTGATCAACGGTCGTAGCCGTCAGTCACGAGGATAGAACAGTTGCGTCTTGAGCAGACCAAAGAGACCTTCGCAGGCCGCATTATCGGGAGAGCATTCGTTTGATGACCTCATTTTCCGTCTGCGCGCAAGCAGGTTTTGATCGACATCTCGCAGGTCAAAGGTTTAGCGCATTATAAGGTTCGACGCTTGCGGCGAGATCGTAAGGTACGCCCAATTCTTCAAGCATGATGGACACCTTGTATCCACGATGACGCCGTCGAGTGGGTCGTAATTCGAAGCGTGCGCCTTGAGCACCTCGCGCAACACAGCCGCCTCCTTGGCCGCGACCGTCATGCCGTGGGTAAGACCCGGTACAACCTACACACCGAGTCGCCGGGGGGAACAGCCCGCGTGGGAAAGCGGTCAAGCGTTTGAAATGCCGACGGCGGCTTTCGGGGAAACTGTATCGCGAGAGTTCGCGTCGTCGCTTACCCCGGTTGATGAGATATTAAGTAGTGCTTGTCTGGAGGGCTTGCGTGAAGGCGACGAAAGCGTCGTCATTGGCTGGTGACCGGTCCGTCTCCAGACTCACAAGGAGTGCGAACCAGAGGCTGTCCTCGAGCAACACTGTGTAGCTGCAACGGCTATTCTCGGGCGCTTTAGCGAAGTTAACTGTCCCTCGCCAGTGTTAGCAGAACGGTATTCAACGAACAGACCAGCGCGGCTATTGGTCAGTACGTCGCAACCTTGACACAGATGTCGTTGGTGACGAGTTCCGCGGCCTTCAGAACGCTGTATCCAGGCAACGACATGCAGTTAGCGGCACAAAGCGTGAACGGTTTCATGTTCGGCCTTGGTGGATCACCGGGAGTGCTGCAGGCTACATTGACTTCGACCGACATTTCCGGACAGCCAGTCGGTAGCGTTGCCAATGATGTCATTGGCGGCGTTGGGCATACGCTTACGGGGGACACCTCCGCGATGTCCGCCGGCTCGATCCGCTACGCAATGGAGGTGACGACCACGACGCCAATGCTTGTGGTGAACCGAGGTTCGAGCGCGGGCTCGTCATCTCTGGCGCAACTGCAGCAGGATTTCGGCAGCACGATTGCGACGCTGAGCGATGTTTCGTATCTGAGCGGCATGAGCGTGAGCGCCCCCCTTTCGTCTACGCGGAAATCAACGGAGTTGTTTGTCCGGCCACCCCTATGGTGGTGGGCGCACATGGGGAGAGGGAAGTGTTCAGTTATACCAGCTATACCCGTCGCGCCATCATCCATCGGAATCGGTACGTGTTTTTGTCGATATCATCATATTGTTAGCTGGCAGTCCAATGCGAAATCCTCTTCTGGCGGCGGTCCCTCTTGTTACCGCAATCGGTTTGCGCTGCCACCATCGTCGTTCATAGATCTGACTTAAGGGGATCGGAATACAAGCCACACGGAGTCCTCACAAAATGGCTTATGCCATCTTTTACTGGGTGCTGTGCTGAAGAGAGCTGTCCTGGTAGGTCACCGCAAACGATAAGTTCATCAATGCACCAGACCTACCGGTAGTTCGTCTGACGGCTCGAAAATCCCGCATGGGCGGCACGTCAGCTGTTCGTCTGAACATGTCATACCTGTAACCGGTGAAGCAATCGATCAACCGCTTGTTACTCACTGAAGACAGCGCTATCGGCATCCAAACATCAAAGATTCGCTGCCATACGTTCTGCGCGGATTCTTGCAAACCGACGATGGGCATCTATAATTTTTGGACCGAGCAGATTCTGCCGGTCCTGTCTGTGTTGACTGAAGCCTCATACCGCCAGACTTAGGACGGAGTGAGGCATCCTCGTAAAGACGAGCGTTTGCCGAGGCCTGTCATGAACAACGATTCGTTGACCGCCGTTGCCGGTCCCGCGACAGACGGCGAGACAATCACGGCGAATGGGCAGCCTGATCCAGAAATGGAAACGCGGTTTGCCCCACGCAGGTGGACGCACGTCCAGATCAATGGCGTTGAGCATTCCGTCAACGTGGAAGCAAGGACGACCCTTTTGGATCTGTTGCGCGAACAGGTGCAGTTGACAGGCGCAAAAAAGGGCTGCAACCGCGGAGAATGCGGCGCTTGCACGGTGTTGATGGATAACCGGCGCGTCAATGCCTGCCTCGTGCTCGCAGTCAGTGCCGATGGCAAGAAAATCACCACGATAGAGGGATTAGCGAGTGATGGGGTGCTGCATCCCGTCCAGCAGGCCTTCATTGAGCACGATGCCTTCCAGTGTGGTTTTTGTACCTGTGGCCAGATCATGTCCGCTGTGGGCTGCATTGCCGAGGGACACACCGGTTCCAACGCTGAAATTCGCGAATGGATGAGCGGTAATATCTGTCGCTGTTCTGCGTATCCGCAGATCGCGGCGGCTGTCGAGGCTGCCGCGAAGGAGATGGGCTGATGCGCGACTTTAGTTATGCCTGCGCGACGACGCGGGCCGACGCCCTGACGCTCGCCCAACTGCCCGACGCGGCGGTGTTGGCTGGTGGGACTGAACTCCTCAACTGGTTCCGCATCGGGATTACCAAACCTGAACGGGTCGTCGATATCAGCCGTGTGCCTGAAATGGATCGCATCGAAGCGTTACCATGCGGGGGGCTGCGGATCGGCGCACTTGCCAGGCTTAACGACGTGGCGCAACACGAACGGGTCCGCAACGCTTATCCCGTCCTGTCGCAGGCGATTCTGAAATCGGCCTCTGCCCAGTTGCGCAATCTTGCGACTATCGGCGGCAATCCCCTGCAACGTGTACGCTGCGCCTACTTCCGTGCCGATGCGCCCACACCGTGCAACAAACGAGTGGCGGGCTCGGGCTGCGCAGCATTGCACGGCCTGAACGAAAGGCACGCGATCTTCGGCTGGACCGACGAGTGTGTGGCGGTGCAGCCCTCCGACCCGGCAGTGGCGCTCGCTGCACTGGATGCGGTGATCGTAACCGAGGATGCGCAAGGCGGCGGCCGGCGCATTCCCGCACGCAGCTTCCACGTGCTGCCCGACGAAAATCCATCCGCACACACCGTGTTGCGTCATGGCGAACTGATCACCAGTATCGAATTAGGTGGGCCAGCGCCGAAATCTGCATATTTGAAGATTCGGGAGCGGGAGAGTTATGAGTACGCCATCGTGTCCGCGGCGGTAGCGCTCGAACTGGACGGCGACGTGATCAACAAGGCGCGCGTTGCTTTGGGGTCCGTAGCAATGCGCCCCTGGCGTCTCGACGAGACAGAGCGACTGCTAGTCGGCGAGCGGCTGGGCTCGGCCGGCGTCGCGGCTGCGGTAGGGGCGAGCTTTGCCGATGCCCGACCGCTATCGTCCAACGGATACAAGATCGCGCTCGCTCGCAACGCTACGCTTCGCGCCATCGAACTCGCGGCGAGTGCGCCATGAACCATTCGGGTGAATCGATTGCACGCTTCGACGGTCCGGTAAAGGTGACGGGCGAGGCCCGTTATGCCGGCGACCAGAATCTGCCAGCACAGCTCTATGCGGTGATGGTATCTGCCACCGTTCCGGCCGGTTGGGTCGAGAAGATCGACGCGCACGAGGCGCTGGCGATGCCCGGTGTTACGCACGTGCTAACCGCCGCCGACATGCCGAAAGTGCATGCAAGGCTGGCCGACATCAGTGTTCCGCCGCTCGCCACCCGCTTCGTTCCGATGCAGACTGACGAAGTCGTTTATGAGGGGCAGCCGGTGGCAATCGTGCTGGCGGAGAGCATCGAAGCGGCCGAGTCAGGTGCGGATTCCGTATGCGTGGACTACCGAGCCACTTCCTTCATCGTGCCCGACACCGCACCAGCCGAACCGCCTGCGCCGGAGCGGGGTGGCTATTCCCATTCGAGTGCTTTGGAATTTTGCAAGGGTGATGCGGCGTCGGCTATCGCCGCCGCACCGCGCAGGACGGGTGCCGAGTACATACAGCCGTCTCGCCACGCAAACCCGATGGAGCCGTGCGCCATCCTGGCAGTCTGGAAGGACAAGCAGCTTACCGTTTACGACTCGGTGCAACACCTGCCGGCGGTTCAAAACACGCTCGCTGCCGCGTTCGGCATCGACCCGGCGTGGGTCCGGGTAGTTTCCCCGTACACGGGCGGCGGATTCGGTGTGAAAGCGTTCGTCTGGCCGCACGAAATCCTCGCCAGCATGGCGGCCCGGGTGACGCGTCGGCCAGTCAAACTGGTGCTCAGTCGGCAGAACATGTACGACATGGTCGGATTTCAGCCGCAGATGACGCAAAACGTCGCGTTGGGTGCCAGCGAGGACGGCAAACTGCTTGGCATTGTCCACGCGGTCACCAACATCACGAGCGTCACGGAAGATTATGTCGAGTTCGGATCGATCCCGGGACGGTCCTTTTATGCATGCGATAACATTTCGACCAGCCAGAAGGTTCGCCGTGGGAATGTCGTGCTGCCGACCTTCATGCGCTCTCCATGGGACGGCCCAGGTTCATGGTCGCTCGGCTCGGCCATGGACGAACTGGCACGCACGTTGAAGGTCGATCCGCTGGAGTTGCGGCTCGCCAACTACGCTGAAACCGATCCTGAAAGCGGGAAGTCGTGGTCGTCGAAAAAATTACGAGAGGCCTATAACGAAGGCGCGCGCCGCTTCCGTTGGCAAGACAGGCCAAAGGGCGGTACGCGCGACGGACATTGGCGCATTGGCTGCGGCCTCGCCGATTGCAGCCAGGGGCAGGCGCGATTCCATACCACCGCGCGAGTACGGCTCAACGCACACGGAATGGCGCGACTGGAATCCAGCTTCTGCGACATCGGCACTGGTCCCGCCACGGTCTTTCCGCAGATAGTCGCAGAAATCCTGGGCCTGAAGCCAGAGGAAGTCAGCGTTCTGGCAGGTGACACCTCACTGCCTTATTCGGGGCCGACTTATGGCTCGGGGACGACGATCAGCACAGGCGCGGCGTTGCAGCAGGCGGCGCAAGGGGTGCGCGCGAAGCTCGCGCGGCTGGCCGGTTGGCCGACGGAAGAGGTGACCATGCGCAACGGGCACATTCTCTATGGCGAAAGGTCGCGCAGCATCCAGTCCGTGTTGGACGAGGCAGGCGTCTTTGAACTTGTTTGCGACGGCGCCTTCGACCTGCCTGGCGGGGCGCCCGTTGATATGGGTGCTCCGGAGTTTCCTGCTCGTACGTTTGGCGTGATCTTCGTTGAAGTCGCCGTCGATCCGGATCTGGGCCTGCTGCGTTTGCGGCGGGCAACAGGAATCTATAGCGCCGGCCGTATCATTAACCCTCGGACTGCGCGGTCACAGATGATAGGCGGCATCGTCTGGGGCTGGGGTATGGCGGCGATGGAGGGTAGCCACTTCGAGCCGGCTCTGGGCCGCTGGATTTCGAAAGACCTGGCCGGCGTTGCGCTGCCCGTGAACGCAGACATTCCGCCGGCCATCGATGTCGGGTTCGTCGACGAATACGACGCCAACTCCGGACCGCTCGGCGCCAAAGGTATCGGAGAACTCTGCGCCACAGGGGTTGCCGCCGCCGTCGCCAACGCGGTCTACGACGCCATCGGCGTGCGGGTGCGCGAATTACCGATCACACCCGATAAGTTGATGGGCGGTTTGTAGAAGCTGCCGGTTCCCCGATATGGACATGGGGAGCACGGAGGCCGTTGCGACCCGCCCGCCGTTAGCGACTCATTCCGGCCGAGGGCGTGCGAAAACGCATTCATCACCTAAACTGAATCAACGCATTGAGACCGGGTGACTCCAGCGATACCTCGACATGATTGAAACTGCAGACCGAACCAGTCCGACAGGTTTCGATGTGAAGACCGTGCGCCTGTACGAGACGATCGCGCTCCTGCGCCAGCACCAGCGGTGCAAGAGAACCGGTACCGTTGGCTACAACGTCCAGACGTTCCTGATACGAAGCATCATCAGATCGTCGAACACGAGGTGAAGAATATCGGAAGCGATCACGGGTAACTCAGCAGGAGGGCTTTGTCGGCGAAGAGCGCCATGGGCAAGCCGAAGCTAAAGGTGCTGGCTGACCGGGGGTACTTCAGCGGTCCGGATATCCGTGCGTGCAAACTGGCCGGGATCAAGGCGTATGTCCCGAAACCACTTACCTCGGCATCAAGGAAGAAAGGACTCTTTACCAAGCGCGACTTCGTCTACGTTGCAAGGAACGATGAGTATCGATGCCTCGCCGATCACGGGCAACAGATCGCGCATATCCAGAAGGAGATGCACGCGGTCGATGCAGGCACACCAGCGCTATAGATTGCGGTTGATGCGCGACGCGCGGCGATAACGGGCGCGGTAGCCATTCGCGCGTCGCGGCTTGCGTTCGCTATCCCTGCACGCAGGTAAACGACGTCGCGCTGTTCACGTCACCCGCGCCGTTATAGCTAGGCCACGCCGGATACTGGCACAGCGGCCGCGTGCGTCCCGGCACGCCCGCGGTATCGGTGTCCACCTGATGTACCGGCGGCGTCCCGTGCTCGACCCAGTTCTCCAGCGCCGCGAGCGAGTCCCATGACGCGTTGAACTCGGTGCCGATCCCGTGCTGCATCCCCGGAATCTCGTAGAAGCGCACGAACGACTCGACGGCGCTAAAGCCCATCGTGAACAGCAAGCGCTGATAGTAGATCTCGGTGGCCCGCGTGCTGACGGTCTGGTCCACGGTGCCGTGCGCCATCAGCAACTTGCCACCGCGTCGCATGAAGGGGGTCAGGTTCGCATCGGTCGCGTCGAGTCCCGACAGCATGCTGATCCGCCCGGACCATTGACCGGCGAGCGCCGGATTGAACGTCAGTGAATCGAAGTTCGGGTTGCCCATCACCGTGTAGCTGACGAACTGGTCGCTGATCTGTCCGTCGAACATCGCAGTGCTCTGCAGCGGATACGACGGCTGCGTCGTACCGAGCGCGAGCTCCGTGATCGTCGCCTCGAGCGGCGAACTGCTGCCCACCCCCAGATCGGCGCCATACACGTTATAGCCCGGATACTGCGTTTCGCCGTTTTCGAGCGGATACCCAAAGACGAGCGGGGTGTTCATCGTGTTGAGCGCCGCGATCTGCCGGTCCGACAGGCACGTGTCTCCCCGTGCCGCACCGCCGGCGCAGCGCAATGGCTTGCCGTCGACATGGGCCGTCGCCGGATTGAACGTCGAGTTGCACGCCTGCACGTTGCTGATCAACCCGTCCTCGACGCCGTCGAGCCCATCGCACACCTGCATCACCGCTTTCAGGAGCAGCGCGCGCTGTGCTGTGTCGAGGTACGCGCCCGGCGCGGTGAAACCTTCCGTCGCGCGCAACTGCTGCAGGCTCAGCGTCGTGAAGTCATACGCGGGGTAGAAAGCGATCACACCGTTCCAGTCCTGTGGCCAGCGCTGCGCGACGGTCAGCGCCTCGCGGCCGCCAGTCGAGCCGCCCGCGAAGTACGCCTTGTACGGATGCGTGCCGTAATGCTTGTCGATGATCACGAGCGCGGCGTCGTGCGTCTTCTTCAGGGCTTCGCCCATGAAGTTGTCGTACGCCTCGGCGTTGACGGAGAACGCGCCGTTCACCGAGCCGTTCGTCGCCTCGTGCCCGGAATCGCTCGCGAACACCGCGTAGCCGCGCGACAACGGTCCCGGCAGATTGGCCGGCGCGCTCGGCACGTTCCCGGTCACGGCTGGAATCGAGCCGTCGAACCCGCCGCCGCCGAGCATCAGGATCTTGCCGTTCCACTGGTCCGGCAACGCGACGTTGAACAGGATATCCGGGGCGGACGGATCGACCGGACGAATCGCGCCGGCCACGAGGCAGTATGACCCGGTAGCTGTCGCTCCGGTGCCGCTCGCCGCCACCTGTGTCGTTGATGTGACGATGGCACCGGTTGTCGGCAGGCCGATCTCGCGGGCCGGGATGGTCAACCCGTTTAGTTGCGGACAGCTTGTTTTTGACGGCGGAGGTGGCCCGTGTGGTCCGCATTCCGCGTCCCGGCATGGACCATCCGTCGTCTCCGAATACGTACCGCCGCTCGACATGGCGCACAGTACAAGCACACAGAATGCACCCAGCCACGACGGCGCGCGCCCACGCGTGCGCCACAGCCTGCTTCTCGAGTTCATCGTCTTGTCTCCTTCCAATGAGGCCTGAAGACGGTGCCGGACGTTGCGGCATCAGGCCCATGCCGTAGCGTACACACGACCCTTATCCATCCCGGGTCAACTGCGCGACCACCGCGTGCACCACCATCAGCAGCGTGCTGCGCGCGATTGCCGCCCGGCCCCGCATACTCGAACCTGCCGTCAACCTGATGGAAGACCTTCGACGGCCCGTCGACGTAATGCTCGAAGGCCGTCGCATTCGCACTCTCGCCGCGGTCCGGCAGAGCCCACTGGGCTCCGTTGTTGCAGGCTAAACGGCGACGGCTTGCCCAGCATGCCCGCCGCAACGCTCGCGAAGGAGACTGTTCAATACATGATAGTCGCTAACGCGTGCGGCAAGCGGCCAAGAACGGTCCGTCGGCTCTACCGTACGAATCGTCGACAATGACTGTGTCGAAACAAACCCAGGCAGGCGCACGGGGAGCGGGAGATGAACGAGGTACTCCAGCCGATATTTATCGCTGTTGCATGGATACACGATTTCGAGACGGTTGGGATGGATACACCGTAACCGGTCTTTTAACCACGTCCCTCAGAGGTTGGGAGCAGCAGACAGTGCCCATGGCATGAACGTCTTCGCGATTACGTCCGCGAACAACTTTTCCCGTGACGCATTCTGCTCTAGGAGACGCTTTGTGGAGGGACCGGCCTGCGCGCTTCTGTTTCTCGTGCCGCATCGCGTGAACCCGATCGCACAGTAGTTGAAAACTATGTGGCCGGCGGCCGGATTCCTGCGACGGCCCGCGGACTGACCAGCATGGGCAGTTAGACGCAGCGTAAGGCCTGATCTGGTTTGACCAGATTGGGCCTTACGCGTAAGCTACATGGCGCGCTGGGTGCTTGCCCTGCGAAGCGGTGCAAGGCCCGTGAATGGTGGCTGTTGCGCCAGTCCGATGCACCTAAAGGCAATAGTGCCAGTTCTGCATATTGAGCGGTGACTGCATGATGGAAAACGTTCGTCAACTCGTCCGTCTGATTCAGGAGCGTGGTTTTGGACCGGGCGACAAGCTGCCGTCTGAACGCGAGATGTCGGAAATGTTTCGCATGAGTCGTGGAGCGCTGCGGGAAGCACTCATC
This sequence comes from Paraburkholderia sp. GAS38, assembly GCF_050434965.1. Classification (NCBI taxonomy): domain Bacteria; kingdom Pseudomonadati; phylum Pseudomonadota; class Betaproteobacteria; order Burkholderiales; family Burkholderiaceae; genus Paraburkholderia; species Paraburkholderia sp. GAS38. The sequence goes on from NZ_JBNDJO010000018.1 coordinate 111,924, forward strand.
CGGCTGGACACTTTGCGAATCGTCGACGCGCGGCCGAAATCCGGCATTTTTCTTCGCGCCGACTCAGCCGAAACAAGCATTGAAGCGATGGTTTTATTTGCCGAGGCCGATACGCCCCTGAGCCCTGACGAGGTGATCCAGTCCGTGGAGTTGCGGCGATTGCTTGAGGTTCAGGCGGTGAGACTCGCGTGCGAGCGCCGAACCGATGCGGACCTGAACAAGCTCTCCGCGATTCTCAAACGTTGCATCGAGGCACGTGGCGACGGTCACGCACTCGCAGCACTCGACGCGGAGTTCCATCTGGCAATCGTATCGGCCACTCAAAACGACGTCTTCGTGCGCTTCGTAAACGTCTTCTATCTGATGTCGAAGAAGCGTCGCGAGGTCTACTTTTCGTCAGACGAGCATTGCCGCAAGTCGGTTGCCGATCACCGCAAGTTGCTTGGCGCGATCGCCGCGAGAAACATTGAAGAAGCCGAGACGATACTGCGGCAGCACATTAAAGGTGTTGATGTGTACTTCCGCACGTTGTTTGCAACGGAGAATGACGAAGAACAAGGTGCGGACAAACTTGCGGCGCCGGGTCGAAAGCGCAAACGTGCCGCTACGAAAGAGTTCGCCTGAGGCAACAGACCGCCTGTCAACGGGGCAGGCAGCGCGTTTCAGCCAGACTCCGCCCGCAATCTACCTGAAGTAGAGAGTGCCGGAGGTCAAATCTTATCTGGCTCTGCGGGGTCGCTCAGGGTTTTGACGCAGGGTTCGTCGCGAAATCGCCAGGTGAAACGATTTCCAGCTGTTCGAAATCGTCACTGTTGCCTAATACCTGATGTCGCACCCCGGACGGGAAATAGCACGACGATCCCGGTACAAGGCGCACAACACCAATATCTTCGAACTCGAAGTCGATCCATCCGCGAAGTACAAACACCAGTTGGAAGGTTGTTTCATGGGTGTGCCATTCTGCCTCCCCCTGTTTGCCCGGCACCGCCCGAATTACGTGCGCAGTGTAAGCGCCGGACGTAGCCTCCTTTAAGCCTGTGTCGCGATATGTAAAATATTCTCTTAATTCATGTTCGATATCCGAACCATCTGCAGCGACGTGCCGCACCGAGGTCCTGCCAACGACGGCTTGAATTTGCTCTGACATGCTTGCTCCTTCGATTGTTGGAAATAAAATGAATCGATCACGTTGACACATATTGCCGTGAACATTAAACGAAGCTAGGCCCAGTCGAGCCGCTATGGTGGCGGATAAAATCTTCGTCAACTTCAATGCCGATTCCAGGGCGCTCGCCAGGCCGTAGCGTACCTTGGTGATCAATGTCGAAACGGAAGTCGACGAGCTGATCGCGAAGCGGATTGTGAACGGAACAGTCGGCCTCGAAATATCCTGCATTGTCGATGGAACACAGTACGTGTAGCGTGGCCGCCATGTTGATGCCCATGCTCGAGTGGCAGTGGATGGGGAGTTTTTGCGCAGACGCCATCGCAGCCACCTTTAGCATCTCCGAAACGCCGCCCACCTTGGAGAGATCCGGCTGGAGGACCGTCACGCATTCTGCGTCAATCAGTTGTGCAAACTCATATCGGGTGAAGTGATTCTCGCCGGCGGCAAGCTCGAAGCGCGACATTCGTTTCGCATCCCGGTAGCTGCGATAGTCGTGTGCAGGAAAGGCTTCTTCTAACCAACGAATGCGCGCCTCTTCAAAGTACGGTGCGACCGCATAAAAGTCCGACAGTGAATACGCAACGTTCGCATCGGTAAGTATCTCTACATCTGCGAAATGCGAGCGCACGGCTCTCACGCGGTCAATATCGGATCTCGGTGAATCCCCAATGCGGAGTTTGACGGCGGAAAATCCCCGTTCAATCATGAGGGCGACCTCTTCAACCAGCGCTCCTGGATCCTGAAATCCGAGGCAGATACCGCCCGCATACGCACGCACGTCCCGCGCGGCACCGCCAAGAAGACGGTATAGAGGCCACCCGACGGCTTTGCCGCGGATGTCCCACAAGGCGATATCTATGCCGCTCATCGCCGCGGCACAAGCCGCTCCCATGCCATGCGACGCAAGCTGATAGCGGTAGATTTGCGACCAGACGCCGTTTACGTCAGTCGCGTCAAACCCGAGTACAAGTTGCTTTAACGTCGTGTTAACCAGCGTGGCGACCGCCAGATGCGCGCGCGCATGATGGGATTCTCCCCAGCCGACGATCCCCTCATCAGTTGTGACTTTCACGACGACCGTGTCGCGCTTGACCATTTTGCCAATACCGAGGCGAACTTGATGTGCCTCCGGCACGGGCGAAGTGACCGGATATGCAATGATGTCTGTGATTTTCATATTTTTTAAGTAGCTGACAGAACAGGGCTGACTGCTCAGCGTGGGGAGCGCAGATTCCAGCGCTCCAGGTAGTGGTCCCAGATTTCCGGATTGACCAGATTCGTGGGACACCGGCCATGCAAGACATCGAGCACGGCCTGCGCCGAGCCCACACTCATGCGCGCGACACTCTCCTGGGTAAGCGCTGCTGTATGGGGCGTAACGAGCACATTGTCGCGTTGCAGGTAGGGATGGTCTGCGGCGAGTGGCTCAGGTTCGAACACATCTAGCGCTGCTCCAGCGAGCCGATTTTCACTCAGTGCCTCTAGCAATGCGGAGTCGTCGACGAGACCGCCCCGTGCGGCGTTGATGAGATAAGCCTGTGGTTTGACCAGACCAAGAAGTTGTGCATTGACCAGATGTTGCGTGGACGGCAGGAGCGGTGCGTGTAGCGTAATGAAATCGGACTCGCTGAACACGCTCTCAAGAGACGTCTGTACGATGAAATCAGGTAACGTGGCTTGGGTCGCGACGTCGTACCCGAGCACTCGCATGCCGAAACCATGGTGCAGTGCTGTTGCGACACCGAGACCGATGCGTCCAAGTCCAACGATCCCCACGGCTCGGCCCCGAAGTTCCAAGCCGTGATACGCCTGCCTGACGGACCAACCCTCGCGTTTGAGCAGGCCGGGTATGCGGTGAAAGTCGCGCGCAAGCGCGAAGAGCGCGCCGACTACATGCTCCACCACCGCCTGCGTATTCGAGTCTGGAAGATTGGCAACAGGAATGCCGGCTTCAGTCGCCTGACTAACCGGGATGAAATCAAGCCCGACGCCGTGGCGCACAATAGCCTTTAGTCGCGCGGCCTTCGTAAATATGTCATCGGGCAGGCGAACGCGCACGATCAGCGCGTCGATATCCGCCATGTATCGTCGCAGCGTGTCCGCCCGGTCATCTGGTGGAACTATCAGCTCGCACAAAGGAGCCAGCATTTCAGACCCGAGCGGATCGATTTTGCTCGTAGAAAGAACGCGAAACTTGCGATGCATGTTTATCCCTCGGTGAAGCCGCAGAAAAATGTCCTCGCACGCAAATATACGTTGTCCCATTTTTTGCCATATCTGGTACAACCAGATGGTAGTTTCAAAAAACGGCGAAGTCAATTTATCGCCCCAATCCCCTCAGGCCTCGACCCACGGACGAATCGTTGCAATCCATGCAATGTATCAGCCTGACCCGGGAAATCGAAAATTGACCTCTCAGGTCCGACCATGTAAGTTCTGGTACAACCAATATGGGGCGTGCGAAAGGAAATTGCCATGCAACGAAAAGTGGGGGTGGTTGGCTTGGGCGCGATGGGAAGGGGAGTGGCCACCTCCCTTTTGCGGGCGGGGTTTGACGTTTTCGTCAAGGACCTCGGCCTGGTCCAGCAGATAGTGAGAAGCGCGAATTTCAGCGCGGTACTCGCCGAACGTGCTTTCGGGCTTTTCCAGTCAGCGGCCGATGCTGGGCACGGGGCTGATGACGATACCGCCGGTAGTCCAGATGTACGAAGGCGCCCGAACGCCCGTGTAGCGGCAAGAGGTGCATTACGATCGGGCGGATCGATTTAGTCTTTACGTCTCACGCACCGCAATTCCGATGCAAAGTGACCGCAGTGGTCTGTACGCACTGCAATGCCGGGGCGATATCCCCATGTTTTCCCACTACTGTCTAACACTGCATATGAAAATTTCTGATTCCAGATTCCTCGCAGGCAAAGCGGCCGTCGTTACCGGATCGACGAGTGGCATCGGGCTGGGAATTGCAACCGCCTTGGCCCGTGCGGGTGCGAACCTGGTGTTGAACGGATTCGGCGACGTTAAAGAAGCCGTTGCCACGGTCGAAACGTCGGGCGTGAACGTCGTGCATCACGCCGCTGATATGACGAGGCCGGCCGAAATCGAAGCAATGATAAATTTTGCAGTCCAAACGTTTGGCGGTGTCGACATACTGGTCAACAATGCCGGAATCCAGTTTGTCGAGCGGATCGATTTGTTTCCTGTGGCAAGCTGGGATTCAATCATCGCCATCAACCTGAGTTCGGCATTTCACACAATGCGGCTCGCACTACCAGCGATGCGCGAACGGGGTTGGGGACGGGTCATCAATATCGCGTCGGTTCACGGCCTTGTCGGCTCTGTTGGGAAATCTGCATATGTAGCAGCAAAGCACGGCGTCGTTGGATTGACAAAGGTCGCCGCGCTGGAAAGCGCACGCTCAGGTGTCACGGTGAATGCTATTTGCCCCGGTATGGTGTTGACACCTCTATTGCAGAAGCAAATCGACGATTTCGCTGTGCGTGAATCGCTGTCGCCAGACGAAGCAAGTGCGAGATTTCTTGGAGAAAAACAACCCTCTCAGCAATTTGTAACTCCTGATCAAATCGGCGATCTCGCCGTATTCTTGTGCTCCCCATCCGCCAATGAGATGCGAGGATCCGCGCTGCAAATCGATGGCGGATGGAGCGCGCAATAAGGTCGCATCGAAGCGCGCATGTCATGCCACAAAATTCCGCGATGCTTCACGTCTCCCGGGTGCACTCTTCGAGACTGAAAACAAACGACTCGTAGGGTCATCCGGTGACGTGTCTCAAACCCATTTCGCACGTGCGGTTTGAGGAGACACACGCGTCGGCCGTATTCATCTCCACGTATGCATCTTCTTCCCTTGTGGCCGAGGCTACGAGTTCCGGATGTAGCCCCTCTGTCACCCACGGCGCCGCAGCAGGTAGCGCCAATCGGAATGGCAACCTCTTGCGCCACGACCGCTTCACCACTCGAGTCTTCCGCCTTCGGCGGAAGAAAGTGGATCACAAGGGCCTCGCTGTCGATCCGCTCCCACATCAGCGACTGGGGCAGTTTTGCACGGGTGCTAACAGTTAGTTACCGGTTTAGGAATTCCTTTTCATGAGTAATAAAAATACACTGCGGAGGAGATACGGTCACTTTGACAACCGGAGATAAACAGGGCCATCGAGTTGTGGGCGATCAAGGCGACAATCGATCCGCTGATAAAAAATGGTGATCAGGAATCCATAAAAGTTTAGATTTAAAAAATGCGACTAACATTACCCATACTTTATGCTATCGCGCTTGCGGGATGCGCGACCAGCTCGGACGTAACTTCGACAGAGCACGGGCACTGGGCCGTGTCGGCGCGCGGCAACCTTAACTCGGAATTTATTTCATGGGCAAGTGTAAAGAATTCGGCCACGGGCCGTGCCAAAGCGTACTGTAGTAGCCAGGGCAAGCAGGTGAGGGAAGTCGACACATCCACTGACGGCATGATGCGTTTATCGCGTGACCAGGTCACAGTCGTCTTTGACTGTGTTTAGGTAGCGCGCGGCGGCCCTTGACGTCAGTGCCACACACTTCCCGTTGCTCGCGGTCTATCGCCACGTGAAAGGTCTGGCCCTTGTCATCGAGGTTACCTCTTCCGGCCAGGTCTGATTCAAGGGGCGCAGCCGTTATATTTCATTGACTCGCGCAGGCCGTACACGCAGCCAGAAGTCGTATCCATCAAAATGAGCTCATCGTAGGAAGGGGTACTTCAGCATCCGAATCCCGGGAAGCTGTTCGAGCCCATGTCGTTTCGCGGTTGGCTAGGATCACTCGCCATCTCGAACTGATGAACTGGGTCTCGCGTGCAACCTGGTCTCACTAGATTCAGCGCAATATGAACGGGTTTGTCGTCTTGACGCCGCTGTTGATCCAGACACTCTTGGTTTGTAGGTATTCCCTGATCGCGTCGATACCGTTCTCACGGCCCAGACCGGACTCTTTGTATCCCCCAAATGGCGACATGTAGCTGACAGCGCGATAAGTGTTCACCCACACGATGCCAGCTTGAATCTTCTCTGACATGCGAATTGAGCGACCGATGTCTTTTGTCCATACCCCCGAACCCAAGCCGAAACGGACGTCGTTTGCGATCGAAACGGCCTCGTCCTCGTTCTTGAACTTGATAACAGAGAGAATCGGGCCAAAGACTTCTTCCTGTGCAATGCGCATACTGTTGCTGACATTTCCGAAAATGGTAGGCTCAACGAACCATCCATTCCCACATTCAGGCGCGGTGCCCGGCTTGCCGCCCAGCAGCAGTGTCGCACCATCCTGCTTTGCTATATCGATATAGGAGAGGACTTTCTTATACTGCGGTCGAGTGGTCACGGGGCCAACTTGTGTATCCGGGCTTGACGGATCCCCCATTCGCGCAGTGCGAGCGAGGGTCAGCAGCCTATCTACAAATTCGTCGTAAATGCTTTCCTGAACAAGAAGACGTGATCCAGCGATGCACGTCTGACCCGTTGCCGCGAAGATGCCGGACACCGCACCGTTCACAGCATCTTCGAGGTCCGCATCCTCGAATACGATATTCGGAGATTTACCGCCGAGTTCAAGGCTGACGTGCTTGAACTGACGTGCCGCTGCTTCGTTAACGGCTCTGCCGGTCGTCTCGGCACCGGTGAACGTGATTTTCTTGACCAGCGGATGTTCGACCAGGGGGGCTCCGACATCGGCGCCAAAGCCGGTGACGACGTTGATTACTCCCGGCGGAAAACCAGCTTCCTCGAACAGCTTCGCAAATTCAATCGTTGAGACGGATGTGAATTCCGATGGCTTGATGACAACAGTGCAGCCCGCAGCAAGTGCGGGAGCGATTTTCCAGGATGCCAAAAGGAGAGGCGAGTTCCATGGCGTGATGGCGGCAACCACGCCCAGAGGTTCATGACGAGTAAAGTTGAAAAAGCCCTTTTTATCGAGCGGAATAACGCTTCCCTGAATCTTGTCGGCGAGGCCGCCAAAGTAATAGTACCACTGCGGGATGTACTGGCATTGGGCATACATCTCGGCCATGAGTTTGCCGTTATCGCGTACCTCAAGTTCGGCGAGCCGCCTGGCGTCGCGTGCGATCAGGTCACCAACACGGTGTAGCAGCATGCCTCGTTGACTTGCAGACATTTGCGCCCATGGCCCTGAGACGAATGCGGCGTGAGCCGCATTCACGGCATGATCGACATCAGTGCGGCTTCCTCTGGCGACCTCTGCCCAGGCTTCACCTGTAAAGGGGTTTTCTGTTTCGAACCATTCGCCGTTCACCGAAGCGCGGGACTCACCATTGATGTACATTTGGTAACGTTGCATAACTTCTTCTCCGTATGAGATGGCCCCTTGCTCAGTGTGTCGTCGCGGGGACTTAGCGATAGTAAATTTGCACTTGGCGGTTATTTCTCGGCGTACGCAGAGGTCACTCCGGGAATCGAGGGGCGCGTTTCTCGATGAACGCCGTCACTGCCTCGCGGTGCTCCGGTGACTTGTGCGCCAGGGCCTGCATAGTCGCCGACATTTCGAGTATCGTATCCAGTCCACTATCTTGACTTTCGCGCATCAGCCGTTTGGTCATTCGCAGCGTTGCCCCGGGGTGGCGAACGATTCGGGCAGCAAGCTTTTGGGCCGCTTCCAGCAGGTCCTCCGATGAAACGACCTGAGAAACGAGGCCAATCCGTAGTGCCTCATCGGCGCTGAGCATGTCGCCAGTGAAAGCCATTTCGGCCGCGCGAGAACGACCGATAGTTCGGGTCAACAACCATGCACCGCCATCCCCCGGAACAATTCCGACCTTGATGAAGCTCTCGGCGAAAGTTGCTCTCTCCGAAGCGATGCGGATATCGCACATACAACTAAGGTCGCAGCCAGCACCAATGGCTGGGCCGTTCACTGCGGCAATGGTTGGGACATCCAGACCGTAGATGGCACGCGTGAGGCGCTGTATTCCGGTGCGATACTCGATTGCGATCTGCGCTTGAGTGAGCTCGTCATCGAAATATCGCCGCATGTCCTTGAGGTTACCCCCGGAACAGAACATACCGTTATATCCGGTAATGATGACTGCCCGTATGGACACGTCGCTGTTGATCCGATCGCATTCAGCAAGAAACTCCGGTATGGCCGTATTGCCCGTGAGCGCGTTGCGCGTGTCTGGCGCATTCATTGCCAAGGTAAGCACTGCACCGTCGCGTGTGACTTCAAGAAAGTTGGTCATGGTCATAACTCACTGGTTGAGTCGGCGTACGACGCACTGGGCGGAATTGCGTTTCGAACAAAATCGAGAGCAGAATCGTTGCCACCAAGCCAAGCCGCGCCGATCTCGGCATACCAGGCCGTTTCGGCTCCGAATGCGCGACGCCACGCGTGCAACCTGCGCGTGTATAGATTCAGGTCGTGTTCAGCCGTAATGCCGATTGCTCCATGGACGGCGTGGGCGATACTGGCAGCAGTAGCTGCGGCCTGACTCGCGTAAGCTTTAGCTATTGCGACGCCGCTGGCGATTGGTGTCGCACTCGACGGAGAACACGCCAATCGGGAAGCCATTCGTGCTGCAAAGGTCAGTTCTGCCAATACACTGACCTGTTGCTGGATTGCCTGAAACTTGCCTATGGGGCGACCGAACTGTGAGCGTTCGTTTGCATGGGAAATCGTCATTTCCAGCACTTTTTCCAGCGCGCCGGAGATCAACAGCGCGGTGACAGCGGCACCAGACATTCGCGTTCCGTTGCAGAAAAGAGGGATCGAGCGAGGCCGCTTTGACCACGTCGCCGACGCGTCGAGACTTCCCTCAATGCCGTCACTTTCGACATCGGCGGCTTCAAGTGACCACAACTGGCAAAGCCCGCTTTCCTCCACCATGATCCATTCACTGACGTGACCGAACGGTACATTGTCACAATGGAACACGTCTCCGGTGTGCCTGACAGCGCTTGCCGCAATCGTAACGGGACCCGCGAGCGTCTCGAGGTTTTTGCGGTCGAGCAACGCACGCACGAGCATGGTGTACGCCAAAGGCACGGGAAGGGCATATCGGCCGCATGCAGCAATCAGTGGTGATGCATCGAGCAGCGATAGTCCGGCGCCGCCGGCGCTCTCGGGCACTAGCAGGTCTGCAAAGGCGCTCTCGGTCAGCGCTTCCCAGAGGCCGGAAAAGCTTTCTCCTGACTCGATTTGCCGGACGGTACTTGCCGGGCACTCGCCCGCGAGAAGGCGATCAAATGAGTCTGCAAAAATATCGTTCATGCGAGGTCTCCTTCCGGCAGATTTAGCGCAGACCCAAACCACGGGCAATCATTCCGCGCAAAATCTCGCGCGTACCGCCCCGGAGAGAGAACGAGGGCGCGACGTGTGTGATGTATGCGAGTGTCTGAAGCAACTCCGGGGATGGCGGCCCGTCGTGTCCGGTTCTGCTGTCTACTGCCGACACGAGGTCGGCGATCACAGCGGGCACTAGCTGTTCGAACTCCGTGCCGAGGTCTTTCGTCAACGCGGCCACGGTCGCCGGACTTTCACCTGCCTGAAGTTTCGCGACGATTGAAATGGACATTGCCCGAAGCGTGACAAGCGAACTCAGAAGTCGGCCTGCTGCGACGTATTCGAGACGATCGATTGCTCCACACCGCCGCAGATAGCTAGCCCACTCATTCAGCAGCACGATGCTGGAATAGATCCGTTCAGGACCGCTGCGCTCAAAGGCCAGTTCGGCGGTCACCTGTCGCCACCCATCCCCTTCTGTTCCAATGAGGGCGTCTCCGCCAAGATGCACATCGTCGAAAAACACTTCACAGAAGTGGCTGTCGCCTGTTAGATCCCTGATTGGCCGCACGACCACCCCTGGAAGCGAAAGATCGACAATGAGCTGCGAAAGACCTTTCTGGCGGTCCTCCGGCGATCCCGAGGTCCGCACTAGTGCGATCATGTAATGTGATCGATGCGCCTGCGTTGTCCAGATTTTTTGCCCAGATAGAATCCAGCCGTCACTCGTGCGGCGTGCCTGGGTACGGACACTCGCCAAATCGGATCCAACATTGGGCTCGCTCATGCCGATGCAAAAGAACGCTTCGCCTCGGCTAATGCGGGGCAGATAAAATTGCTTCTGGGCTTCAGTTCCGTACGACAAGATGAGCGGGCCGCTTTGACGGTCGGCAATCCAGTGGGCACCGACCGGTGCCCCCGCGTTAAGTAGTTCTTCTACAAGAACAAAGCGAGAAAATGCACCCAGTTCTGCGCTTCCGTAGCTGCGCGGCAACGTTAAACCGAGCCAGCCACGGCGGCCCAAGGCTCGACTAAATTCTGCGGAGAAGCCCATCCAAGAGCGGGCACGTTGGTTCGCCGGAACATTCATGAGGTGCTCGGCCAGGAAGGCGCGAACCTCGCTGCGTAAGGCTTCCGCTTCGTCCGGGAGACAGACATAGTCAAGTGATTCGATCATGGTTTCACCGTCGGGTTTGGATAGTCCTCAGATAACGTTTTCGGAGGTGAGACGGGCCAGCACTTCAGGGGTGAGATTGAGGACCGTTGAAAGCACGTCGTTGGTGTGCTCGCCCAGGAGGGGCGGGGGCAACCGATATTCCACGGGCGTGTCCGACAGCCGCACCGGGCTGGCAAGGAGGGGGAGAGGCCCCGCCTGGGTATGCTCCATTTCGATTTTGAGGTTGCGGTGGATGACCTGAGGATCGCGGAATACGCGATCAAGCGTGTTGACGGGTCCACTTGGCACACCAGTCGATTCGAGTTGGGCGAGCCAGGTGTCTGTCGTACGTTGAACGGTAATGTCGCGCAGGGTCTGGACTAGCTCGTTGCGATTCGCGACGCGAGCGGCGTTAGACGCGAAGCGACTGTCGGACAGCAGTTCCGGCCGTTCAAGCACCGCACAGAGCTTTGCAAACTGGGTGTCGTTACCGATAGCCAGGATCATGTTCCCATCGGCAGTCGGAAAGTCCTGGTAGGGAACTACGTTCGGGTGAGCGTTGCCGAGGCGTCCTGGAATGACACCGCCATGAAGGTAGTTCATAGCCTGATTAGCGAGGCAGGCCACCTGGACATCGAGCAGACTCATGTCGATGTGCTGACCGCGACCCGTGCCGCTCCGGGCGGCAAGTGCACCCAAGATTGCGATGGCTGCATATAGCCCGGTCATAACATCCGTCAAAGCCACGCCGACCTTCATCGGGCCACCACCCGGCTCGCTATCGCCATGACCGGTGATGCTCATCAGGCCACCCATGGCCTGGATCAGAAAGTCATAGCCTGGCCGAGGCGCATAGGGGCCAGTTTGTCCAAAGCCAGTAATCGAGCAATAGATGAGACGTGGATTAATAGCGCTTAGGGACGCGTAGTCGAGACCGTACTGCTTGAGGCCACCTACCTTGAAGTTCTCGATAACAATGTCCGATTTCGCTGCTAGTTGCCTCACAAGCTCCTGACCTTCGGGGCGGGTGAAGTCGATAGTGACGGACTTCTTGTTGCGATTCGTGCACATGAAATAGGCCGACTCTCGGGTCAGTTCGCCGTTTGCGTCCTTCACGTAAGGCGGCCCCCAAGTGCGCGTGTCATCACCAGTATTGGGACGCTCAACTTTGATGACTTCTGCACCCATGTCTCCAAGCGTCTGAGCCGCCCATGGACCCGCCAACACGCGCGACAGGTCTAATACTCTGATCTCAGACAATGCACTGGCCATTTTGTCTCCTCCGTCCTTCATACTCAGTATTGAAATTTTCTGCTTTGGCTGCGAGCTACCTGTTGCGTGGCTTCGGACATCATGGTGGCGCTCCCTTCCTGTCGGCAGACCGTCACGTCAACATGCGTGTCAGACGACAGTGTCTAGCCACTGTCAGCAGGTGTAGTTGAGACCCATACGGCCGCCATCTGCGAAGATGATTTGTCCGGTGATATAGGATGACTCATCACTCGCGAGGAACACGGCGATCGAGGCCATTTCCTCCGGTTGGCCGAGCCTACCCATCGGTGTGCGTGACATGATCTTCGCCATGGCTTCTTCGGACGACAACACGGTCGATCGCACGAGCTCAGTTTCGATGGTGCCAGGACCGATTGCATTCACGCGGATGCCATGAGGAGCTAGCGTGACCGCCATGTTTCTCGTCAGCTGGTTGATGCCGCCCTTCGAGACGTTGTAGACCAGGATGCTGGGAATCGTCATGACGGAATTGACCGAGGACATGTTGATGATCACCCCCGTGCTCTTATTGGCCAGAAGGTGGCGTGCCACTTCCTGACTCGCCACAAATGCCGATTTCAGATTGACGTTGAGCGTCCGGTCATATTCCTCTTCGGTGATGTCAAGCAGATCCTGCGGCGTTGCCACGCCTGCACTGTTAAGCAGAACATCGATGGTGCCCATCGTGTCAATAGCCGACTTCACCAGTTCCCGGACCTGTTTCGAATCACCCGCATCTGACACGAAGAAGCTTGCCTTATAGCCGGCCTCCTGAAGTTTTTCAGCGAGCGCAAAGCCGGCCTGGGCGTTGATATCGGAGAAACAGACTTCTGCTCCAGCAGCGGCAAATCGTTCTACACACGCCTTGGCAATGCCCTTCGCACCCGCAACCACGAGTGCCTTTCTACCTTCGAGGGATTTCATCTTCGTGCTCCCGATTCGGTGAATTTTCCTGTCGCGGGCCGCGACGACTCGACTGGAGGTTCTCGGAGTCGTTGTCGCGAAAGTTTCTGGCAGAGAATATTTCGCAATGAATTTGTTCTCATGCGAGACTAATGGTCTGAATGGAGAACAGTCTATTTCACCCAATCAGGGATGTCAACGCGCAAGAAATGTGCGGCGTCGACGCGGGAAACGCGGGCACCCGATGTATGGTGGGGAGGAGTGCGAGACAAAGGACCACGACGAGACCGTGGGGCAGGGTCATTACCAGGGCGGGTAAACCGCAGGCGCGGGAGTCTGATAGCGGAAAAAGCGGTAGCGGGGTAGCTGTTGACGCACCGCTAGGGCATATCCAAAGCCAGCGTGTCCTGAAGGAAGCGGATACGTAAGGAATGTCCAAGGAATATAAACACTCGGTTTTGAAGGATTCAAGCTGGCGTCTGCCGTCGTTGCCCACCGACGGTGTCCGGAAGTCGCGCAACCCGCGATGGATGCGCGTACCCGTCGCTAACCAAGCGTAGATCGCGGTTTCCGACACCTCTTGCCGCGATGTGGCTCTAGCGATGCAGTGCCTTTGCCCTAGGCGGCGATTGGTGTGGTTGACACCCGACGGCGATGTCTTTCGGTGGGAGTGGTTTGGATGCGTTCAGGATTGGGGATTTCATATCATGAAATTTATCGGCATCTTGAATTATTACTTCGCACTCCTCTATAAATGCCACGCGCATATAGGTTGCCGAAAGTCGTTTTAGACGGGACTCTGGCGCCAGTCCGACAACCCCACCGCGGCCCCTAACAAAAGCCAGACCAGGACTGTCCGGATCTCCGGGCATTGGTGCCTTGTTTTGTCAGTCGAATCGGCCCGCCGGGGTAGCGTGCCAGCCACAACGCTGTCACGAGCGGCGCATCTATGTGCGCTCGAGTCGTATTCTAGGGGTATCCCCCTGACGCTGTATCTACCGCGAGGCCATATCGTCACAACGTTAGGGTTTGCGCTGACCTTTACAGAATTTAGTTGTTTTCAGAAAAATTCCCCGCCTATAATTGAATTGTGGTCCGATATGAAACTTATGGTCCGAATACGGAACATCATCGTCGGTACTCACGAGGTAGGCCGCATCGTTCCGAGCTTGAGCTTGAGCCCGCGCTTTCCATTGACCATCAGGCTATTCGAGGGATTCGCAAAATGTCCGAGTTCTCGCAATTCCGCAGGCGACTTTTGGTCGTTGGCGTCGCGTTATCAGCGCACTCCGATACGTAAGTTTCCTGCCCCGAGTTGAAAATTGGCAGTTGAAGGAGACGAAGGTGAATGTAGCAGCGAGATCATTGCGTTTGCAGGTCGAGAAATGGCTTGTGCCGACTCTTTCGACACCGGTTCGGGTGACCCGATTCAGTCGCACGCGCTCGAATCAGAGGTGCTATGTGCGTGTCGAAATACTCCGACCTGCAGGCTCGGTTGGACTCTTTTTTTTCAGGCACGACGACGGCGCATGGTGTGTGTTCCCGCCTGAGACCGGACGCGTGGCGATGCGCTCGGCGCCATGAGCTATCCGGTAGCGGTGACTGTACGACATGCATTCGCGTGGTGGTTCTCGAAGCCAGTATTGACGTGAGTACATGCGCTTCAATCGCGAGCTTTTGAGAGTCAGCCAACCTATTAAGGGCATTACATGAGCACGAAAGACAGAAAATCTCGCGTGAGATTGTCATCTGATATAGGCGGTACTTTTACAGACATCGTAGTGGAGCGTGATGGCGAGCGACTCACAAGCAAGGTGCTGACGACGCCTGGCGAGCCGGAGCGAGCAGTGATCGACGGCACACTTTCCTTGCTCGCGGAGCATGAAATCTCCCCGTCTGACGTCGATCTTTTCATTCACGGAACGACACTCGCGACCAATGCGATTATCGAGCGCAAGGGTGCATTGACCGCTGTTATCGGCACGGAAGGTTTCAGGGACACCCTGGACATCGCCGACGAAGGACGCTTTGATCAATACGACATTTTCATCGACAAACCCGCGGCGCTGATTCCGCGGTCGCGTCGATTCACAGTGATTGAGCGTGTCAACGCGCGCGGCGACGTCGTATTGCCACTTGACGACAAGTCGGTTCACGCATTGGCTCCCGAGCTCAGGCGTATGGGGATCAAGAGCGTCGCGGTTGCGTTGCTGCATTCGTATGCCAACCCGCAGCACGAACAGCGCGTTCGGGAAATCCTTGCAGAACAGTGTCCCGACATTGCCGTCACTCTCTCGTACGAAGTTTGTCCCGAAGTGCGCGAATACGAACGGACCTCGACAGCAGTTGCAAACGCCTATGTGCAGCCGCTGATGGCGGGGTATCTGCAGCGGCTCGGAAAGGAGCTCGTAACACGTGGTTTCGATTGCCCGGTGTACCTGATGACGTCGGGTGGTGGCCTGACGACCCTTGAGACTGCCGCACGTTTCCCGATCCGCCTGGTGGAGAGCGGTCCGGCGGGCGGTGCCATCCTTGCGTCGTACGTTGCGGCCCAATGTGACGAGCACAAGGTCGTCTCGTTCGACATGGGTGGTACCACGGCGAAGATCTGTCTCATCGAAGATCAGAAACCTCAATCGTCCCGCACCTTCGAAGTCGACCGCGCAGCGCGATTCCTGCGTGGTAGTGGACTGCCGTTGCGCATTCCCGTGATCGAAATGATAGAGATCGGTGCAGGGGGGGGGTCCATTGCCCATGTCGACACATTGAAGCGCATTGCGGTCGGGCCCGAGAGCGCAGGCTCCGAGCCGGGGCCCGCCTGTTATGGTCGCGGTGGAGAAGAGCCAACGGTCACGGATTCGAATCTTTGCATCGGTCGAATCGATCCCGATCGTTTTGCTGGCGGCAAGATGAAGCTCTATCCGGACCGCTCGGCAGCCGCCCTGACACGAGCGATCGGGCAGAAGCTCGACCTTTCCGTGCACCACTCGGCCTACGGTGTCCTTGAAATGGTCGATGAAAACATGGCCAATGCTGCACGAGTGCACTCTGTGGAACGCGGCAAAGACATCGCGACACATACGATGATTGCCTTCGGCGGTGCGGCACCCCTGCACGCGGCTCGTCTTGCCGAGAAGCTGGGAATGAGAAGGGTGATCATCCCGGCAAACGCCGGTGTGGGATCTGCGGTCGGGTTTCTCCGGGCGCCGATTGCTTTCGAGGTCGTACGAAGCCGCTACATGACGTTGTCGACATTCGATGCGGGTCAGGCCAATCGACTCATCGACCAGATGCGTCAGGAGGCCAGTGCAGTTGTGCGCGCCGGTGCGGGCGACAGCGAACTTGTGGAAGTATGCGAAGCATTCATGCGCTACAAGGGCCAAGGACACGAGATCGTGGTGCGTGTGCCGGCGCGCGAGTTGACGGCAGGCGATGCGGAGTCGCTTAGAGATGCTTTCGAAAAGGAATATATCGCATTGTTCTCGCGTGCAATTCCACACGCAATTGTCGAAATACTGACTTGGACGTTTTCGGTTAGCACGATAGCGGAAAAGCCCGATATCACGCGAAGGGGACCGGTGACGGCGACAGAGGCAACACCGGTCGGTGAACGAACCCTGTTCGACCCGGACTCGGACAAATCGATCACCGTTCCGGTCTATGCGCGAGAACAGATGGAAGTCGGCAACACGCTTACTGGGCCGGCCATTATCGCTGAATATGAGACGACGACGTTCGTGCCAGCGACCTTTAGCGCGTCCGTCAACGATCGACTCTGCATTGTGCTCGAGAAGAGCGTCTCCCAGGGAGAGTCAAGATGAAATCGGAAGTCAGGCAAGGTGGACTGTACGAGATCCGCCGTCAGATCATGTGGAACAGACTGCTGGCGGTCGTCGAAGAGCAGGCGCAGACGCTGCTGCGAACTGCGTTCAGTACGATTGTGCGCGAGTCAGGAGACCTCTCGGCAGGCGTATTTGATCTTCAAGGACGCATGCTGGCGCAGGCTGTGACGGGTACCCCTGGCCACGTCAACTCAATGGCCGAATCGGTTGGCCACTTCCTCAAGGCGTTCCCCGCAGATAGCATGAAGGCAGGGGACGTATATTGTACGAACGATCCATGGAAGGGAACGGGCCACCTGAATGATCTCGTGGTGGTGACGCCAGCCTTCCACGACGGCACCTTAGTCGCATTGTTCGCGTCGACAAGCCATCTGATGGACATTGGGGGAATCGGGACGGTTCCAGACGGGACAGATGTCTTCATGGAAGGGCTTGCAGTGCCATTCATGAAGCTTTTTGACGCGGGTGTGCTCAACGAGACGTTGATGGCTATTTTCAAAGCCAACACACGTACACCGGTCGACACGGAGGGAGATATCTATTCCCTTGTGAATTGCAATGCAATCGGTGCGCGGCGGCTTTCGGACATGATGCGGGAGTTCAACCTGGACAGCCTTGACGAACTCGGCCGACATATTCTCGAAAGCTCGCGTGCCGCGGTGCTGGCCGCAGTCAAGGAGCTGCCGAAGGGGTCATGGACAAGCTCCATGACGATCGACGGGTACAGCGAGCCTGTTACGTTGACTGCGAGGACGACGATCACGGAATCGGGAATTGCTGTTGACTTTGCCGGCTCCTCGCCAGCATCGGGAAAGGGCATCAACTGCCCGATGTCCTATACCAAAGCTTATGCAATTTTTGGACTGTCTTGCGCGGTTGCGCCGCATATACCTAACAACGCGGGCTCACTATCCTTGTTTGACGTAGTTGCGCCAGAAGGTTCTATTGTTAATGCGCTGAAACCTTCACCCGTAGCGTCACGGCACATTGTTGGCCAGATGCTTCCTGATGTCGTGTTCGGCTGTTTGCACCAGGCGATTCCCGACCGCGTTCCCGCTGAAGGAACATCGTGCATTTACCTTATGACTTTCCGTGGACGCGACGGCGGTAGCAACGGCGCTTTCGCCAGTAGCATTGTGACAAACGGTGGCGTCGGCGCGCGTCCGGGTAAAGACGGGCTAAGTGCGACTGCGTACCCAAGCGGCGTTAAAGGCACGCCGATCGAGATTGTGGAAACCACGACGCCGTTGATGTTCTGGAAGAAAGAGCTGCGACCCGGTTCCGGGGGGGCAGGTCAATGGCGCGGCGGTAACGGCCTCGATATCGAAATCGAGAATATTTCTTCCAGCCCTATAGAACTTCTGGCTGCTTTTGACCGGATAGAACATCCTCCTCGTGGCCGTAACGAAGGTCAGGACGGTGCAAGCGGATACCTTGGCATGCGTGACTCTGACAGGGTGATGGCAGGAAAGGGAACGCAGGTCATCCAGCCCGGCGAGGTTATTCAATTACGCACGCCGGGTGGCGGGGGCATTGGAAACCCGAAGTTGCGGGACAAAACCGCAGAACGGCTCGACGTTGAAAACGATCTCGTGATCCGGTAGTGGCCTTGGTAGACGAGTCGGCGACTCGCTGTCTCTTGCGCAATAGGGGACGGCTGATCGCAATCGCCCACGTAATCCGGAATCACCACTTAGTTAGCAATAGGAGGAAGCGAAAGTGGCTCAGAAAGTCGTAATCATTGGCGGCGGAGTGATTGGCAGTGCAGTGGCCTATTTTCTATTGGCGAATGAACCCGGCCTCTCCGTCACGGTCCTGGAGCGCGATCCGAGCTATGCTCGCTCGTCTTCTGCGCTTTCTGGATCCGGGATTCGCCAGCAGTTTTCGACTGCGGTGGCTGTTCAGATGTCGGGCTTCGGGCTCGAATTTCTTCGGTCCATGCCAGAACTTCTTGATGTGAACGGATCGAAACCGACGGCCAGTCTGCATGAAGGCGGATATCTGTTTCTTGCGGGTCGGCAGGGGGCCGATGTCCTGCGAGAGAACTGCGCAATGCAGAATAGTCTTGGAGCCAACATTGCGTTTCTGGATTGCAAGGGCCTGGTTGAGCGGTTTCCGTGGCTGAACGTGGACGATCTGGAAGCGGGTTCGTACGGGGTCTCAGGTGAAGGCTGGTTCGATAGCTACGGTGTGCTTCAAGCACTAAGGAAAAAGGCCCAGGCGCTAGGTGCCCGCTACTTTCCATTGGAAGTTGTCGCTGTGCGTAGGCAAGCTCGCCGGGCCACCGGAGTCGCGACGT
The DNA here is from genome assembly GCF_050434965.1 of Paraburkholderia sp. GAS38. NCBI lineage: Bacteria > Pseudomonadati > Pseudomonadota > Betaproteobacteria > Burkholderiales > Burkholderiaceae > Paraburkholderia > Paraburkholderia sp. GAS38. The sequence continues at coordinate 130,844 of NZ_JBNDJO010000018.1, forward strand.
CCTCCGGCGAGGAGTTTGAATGTGACACGTTGGTTAATGCAGCCGGGCCGTGGGCTAGAAACATCGCAGCGATGCTCGATATTGATCTCCCTGTGCACGCGCGCCGTCGGAGCATTTTCAACGTTTCATCCCCTGCTGTCCTAGAACGCGCTCCTCTCCTGATTGACCCTACTGGCGTCTGGTTTCGACCCGAAGGCAACGGTTACCTTTGCGGTATCGCACCCAAGCCAGAGAATGACCATGATGATTTGCCCCTGCACGAAGTAGATCACGCACTTTTCGACGAGATCGTGTGGCCCAAACTCGCAGAACGGGTTCCCCAGTTTGAGGCGCTCAGAGTCGAGAGTTGCTGGTCTGGCTATTACGAGTACAACGTATTTGATCAAAACGCCATCATCGGATACCACCCCGATGTCGAGAATTGCGTTTTTGCAAATGGTTTCAGTGGTCATGGTTTGCAACATGGACCTGCAACGGGACGTGCTGTGAGCGAGCTGATCAGAAATGGTCGCTATACAACGTTGGATGTTTCTTCTCTCGGTTGGTCCAGGGTGTTGGAAAACCAACCGATTGTCGAGAAAAACGTCGTGTGACAAGCATCCGGATATAAGGGGAAGACACGCGCTGACGGCGCGAAACGCCGTCAGCGCGTGTCTGGACGCGTACTTGCGGAGAGCGACGCTGCGATTCAGTCGTGTGCGGCGATGAGAGGACATACATGAAAGTATTGGTGCCGGTGAAGAGAGTGGTCGATTACAACGTGAAAGTCCGGGTGAAATCGGATGGCACGGGCGTCGACATTGCGAATGTAAAGATGTCGATGAATCCGTTCGACGAGATCGCCGTGGAAGAGGCGGTGCGTCTGCGGGAAGCGGGCGTGGCGACCGAAGTGATCGCTGTGTCGGCGGGCGTGACGCAGGCGCAGGAAACGTTGCGCACGGCGCTCGCGATCGGCGCGGACCGCGCGATCCTGATCGAGTCGTCGGAAGAACTGCAGCCGCTGGCTGTCGCCAAGCTGCTCAAGGCGCTGGTCGACAAGGAACAGCCATCGCTGATCATTCTCGGCAAGCAGGCCATCGACGACGATTCGAACCAGACTGGTCAGATGCTGGCTGCCTTGGCGGGGTTGCCGCAGGCGACATTTGCATCGAAGGTTGTCGTGGCGGATGGCAAGGCAACCGTATCGCGCGAAGTGGACGGCGGTGCGGAAACGCTGGCGCTGACGCTGCCGGCTGTGGTCACCACGGATCTGCGCCTGAACGAGCCGCGTTACGTCACGCTGCCGAACATCATGAAGGCGAAGAAGAAGCCGCTGGAGACGCTCAAGCCGGAAGACCTCGGTGTTGACGTGACCCCGCGCCTGAAGACGCTGAAGGTTGTCGAGCCGCCGAAGCGCTCCGCTGGCGTGAAGGTCGCCGATGTGAAGACGCTGGTCGAGAAGCTCAAGACCGAAGCCAAGGTGCTGTGAGGAGACGGACGAAATGACGATTCTGGTAATTGCGGAACACGACAACGCGTCGCTGAAGGCTGCGACGCTGAACACGGTGGCAGCGGCAGCCAAGATTGGCGGCGATGTGCACGTGCTGGTGGCAGGTCACAACGCGCAGGGCGCGGCCGACGCTGCAGCCAAGGTCGCAGGTGTCGCCAAGGTGTTGCTGGCCGATGCGCCGCAACTCGAAGCAGGCCTCGCGGAAAACGTCGAAGCGACGGTGCTGAACATTGCGAAGGACTACTCGCATATCCTCGCGCCGGCTACCGCCTACGGCAAGAACATTGCCCCGCGTATCGCCGCGAAGCTCGATGTCGCACAGATCAGCGATATCACCGCCGTGGATTCCGCCGACACGTTCGAGCGCCCGATCTACGCAGGCAATGCGATCGCAACGGTGCAGTCGAGCGATCCGGTCAAGGTCATCACGGTGCGCTCCACCGGCTTCGACCCGGTAGCAGCAGAAGGCGGCAGCGCAACGGTCGAGAAGATCGAAGCCGCAGCCGACAGCGGCCTGTCGCAGTTCGTGAGCCGTGAAGTCACGAAGCTGGACCGTCCAGAGCTGACGTCGGCGTCGATCATCGTTTCCGGTGGCCGGGGTCTGGGCAGTGGCGAGAACTATACGAAGGTGCTCGAGCCGCTGGCGGACAAGCTGAACGCGGCACTAGGTGCCTCGCGTGCCGCAGTGGACGCGGGCTTTGTGCCGAACGACTATCAGGTGGGCCAGACGGGCAAGATCGTCGCGCCGCAACTGTACGTCGCGGTGGGCATCTCGGGTGCGATCCAGCATCTGGCCGGCATGAAGGACTCGAAGGTCATCGTGGCGATCAACAAGGACCCGGAAGCGCCGATTTTCAGCGTCGCCGACTACGGTCTGGTGGGAGACTTGTTCGACCACGTCCCCGAGCTCGTCAATCAGCTGAATTTGTAAACGGCCCACAGCGATTCGAGTGTGTGCAGCAAAGCGCGAAATCTCAAATGATCAAGTTGAGCTTGGACTGTGAATTTGCACGAAGATTTTGACCTTACCAGCCTCACTGAAAGCCGAACCATGTCTTAAGGAGACACGTCGATCTTCCACGGGCGCATCGTGCGTGAATTCCCAAACTATCTACAAGGAGGTGGTATGAGTGCCGAAAAAGTTGCTATCGTCACAGCTGCGGGTAAAGGCATGGGGGGGGCGATTGCGCAGGAGCTCGCATCCAGCGGTTATCGGGTGGCCCTCATGTCACCGTCGGGCAGCGCGGCGAAACTCGCTGAAGAACTGGGCGGTTTCGGTCTATCTGGCTCGGTTACAGAGGACGCTGACATTGATCGGCTGGTTCGGGAAACGCTTAACAAATACGGACGAATCGATGCGGTTGTTAACAATACTGGTCACCCTCCGAAAGGCGACCTGCTGACTCTTACCGATGACCAGTGGCGCAGCGGTCTTGACATCATCTTGTTGAACGTCATCCGTATGCTGCGGCGCGTTACACCGGTGTTCGAATCACAAGGAGGCGGCGCGGTCGTTAATATTTCCAGCTTTGCCGCTGATTCACCGCTCCAGATCATGCCAGTTTCTTCGACGCTGCGAGCAGGGTTGAGTGCGTTCACGCACCTGTACGCGGAGCGTTACGCGGCGAAGAATATTCGTATCAACTCTGTACTGCCCGGCTACGTTGACAGTTGGGAGGACGCCCCGAAAGAATTTGTTGCTGGCCTGCCGGCAGGGCGACTCGGCACCGTCGAGGAAATCGCCAAGACAGTTGCCTTTCTGCTGTCAGAAGGCGCGGGGTACATCACCGGACAAAATATCCGTGTCGATGGAGCGCTGGTTCGAGCCCTGTAAGATTTCGTGCAGCGTGACATTCAGAAAAAGGTTGGCGCGCCCTGCCAGCCTTCTGTGTAAAAACCGGTTATATAAGGATATTTCAGAATGCCAGACGATAAGCAATACGAAGGAGTATCAGTAGTAAAGCGGGCGAATGTCTTCGGCGAAAAATGCGTTTCGCACACGGTCATCTTTGCAGATGGGACGAGAAAGACGCTCGGTGTATTCCTTCGTGGAAAACTGACGATTCCTTCAGTAGTGGATGAGGAACTCGAGATCCTGGCTGGTCATTGTTCGGTTCGACAAAAGAATCGCGCTGAGTGGACCGAATATCGTGCGGGTGATTTCTTTGAAGTCCCGCGCAACAGCTCGATCGAGGTAAATGTATTTGAAACGGTCGAATATATCTGCAGCTTCCGTGATTGACGGTTGCTCTCTGCTTGAAGGTGGACCGCGGTCGCTGCTTCTGCGCTGATCATCGGCGATCCGTTGTGTTGACACCAGAAAGGATGGACGTTACGACTCAACGTCAATGATAGGGTCTGTAGAGCTGACGGTTCGAGGTCGCTGTCTTACGGCTTCGTTCCACCATACCGCCTAGATACGTTTCCCCAAACCCTAATGTGCAATTGGACGTCGGCCTATCCAGTAGGCGGGCAACGGCCGTTGACGTGGAACGTGCCCGATGACCAGGCACGCCGATTTAAGGCAATGAGTAGAGGAATGTATGCACATAGGAGTGCCAGCCGAGACGCGAGCGCACGAATCACGCGTTGCCGCCACCCCCGAGACGGTCAAGAAATACGTATCGCAGGGCCACCGGGTCACGATCCAGAGCGGCGCCGGAACTGGCGCCAGCTTTCCTGACGAGGCTTTCAGCGCGGTAGGCGCGGAGATCGTCGATGCAGCCACCGCCTTTGGCGCCGATCTCGTCCTCAAGGTCCAATCGCCGACTGAGACCGAGCTGCCGCATCTGAAACGCGGCGCGGTGCTGGTGGGCATGCTCGATCCTTTCAATGCCGACAACGCGGCGAAGCTCGCAACGGCTGGTGTAACGGCCTTTGCGCTGGAAGCCGCGCCGCGCACGACCCGTGCGCAGAGTCTCGACGTGCTGTCGTCGCAAGCCAACATTGCCGGCTACAAGGCCGTGCTGCTCGCCGCCGATCTCTACCCCCGTTTCATGCCGATGCTGATGACCGCCGCAGGCACGGTGAAAGCGGCGCGTGTGCTGATTCTCGGCGCCGGCGTGGCGGGTCTGCAGGCGATCGCGACCGCCAAGCGCCTGGGCGCCGTGATCGAAGCTTCGGACGTGCGTCCGGCGGTGAAAGAGCAGATCGAATCGCTCGGCGCCAAGTTTCTCGACGTGCCGTATGAGACCGACGAGGAGCGCGAGGCCGCACAGGGTGTGGGCGGTTATGCTCGGCCCATGCCGCCGAGCTGGCTCCAACGCCAGGGCGCTCTCGTCCACGAACGCGCCAAACAGGCCGATATCGTCATCACGACCGCGCTGATCCCCGGCCGTCCTGCACCGACGCTGATCTCGGTCGAAACCGTGCAGGCCATGAAACCCGGTTCCGTGCTGATCGATCTGGCGGCTGGCCGTGGCCCCGAGTACGAAGGCCAGCGCGGCGGCAACTGTCCGCTCACCGTAGCGGACAAGATCGTGACCAGAAACGGCGTGCAGATCGTCGGCTTCACGAACCTGGCCTCGATGGTGGCCGCCGACGCCTCCTCGCTCTACGCACGCAACCTGCTCGACTTCCTGAAGCTGATCATCAACAAGGAAGGCGCACTCAACATCGATCTCGCGGACGACATCGTCGCGGCCACGCTGCTGGCCCGTGACGGCGAAGTCACGCGCAAGGCATAACTGGAGCCCGCGATGGAAGTCATCAACCATACGGTCATCAACCTGATCATCTTCATCCTGGCGATCTACGTGGGCTACCACGTGGTCTGGAACGTCACCCCGGCACTGCATACGCCGCTGATGGCCGTGACCAACGCGATTTCCGCGATCGTCATTGTGGGCGCGATGCTTGCGGCCGGCCTGACGGTGGGCGGCACAGGCAAGTTCTTCGGGACCCTGGCGGTCGGGCTGGCAGCAGTCAACGTGTTCGGCGGCTTCCTCGTCACCAGGCGAATGCTGGAGATGTTCAAGAAGAAAGAGCCGAAGAAGCTTCCCGCAGCGGCAAAGGAGAAGGCGCAATGAGTCTGAACGTCGTCACGCTGCTTTATCTGGTTGCTTCGGTCTGCTTCATTCAGGCGCTCAAAGGGCTCTCGAATCCGAAGACCGCGCGCATCGGCAATACGTTCGGTATGGCCGGGATGGCGATCGCGATCCTCACCACCATCGCGTTGATCCTCAAGCAGGCGGCCGGACTCGGCTCGAATCTCGGGCTGGGCCTCGGACTGCTGTTCGCGGCGCTGGTGGTAGGCGGCGCGATCGGAGCGTTCGTCGCCGCGCGCGTCGAGATGACCAAGATGCCCGAACTGGTCGCCGCCATGCACTCGCTGATCGGTCTCGCGGCCGTGTGCATTGCCTATGCGGTCGTCTCGGAGCCGTCGGCGTTCGGCCTCGTCGATCCGGACAATCCGATCCCGGGGTTTCTGCCGTACGGCAACCGGATTGAGCTCTTTATCGGCACCTTCGTCGGGGCGATTACGTTCTCCGGTTCGGTGATAGCGTTCGGCAAGCTCTCGGGCAAGTACAAGTTCCGCCTGTTTCAGGGCGCGCCGGTGGTGTATCCGGGTCAGCATCTGATCAACCTGATGCTGGCGATCGGCATGATCGGCTTCGGCGTGATCTTCTTTCTGACGCAAGCGTGGCTGCCGTTCATCATCATGACGCTGATCGCGTTCGCGCTGGGCGTGCTGATCATCATCCCGATCGGCGGCGCGGATATGCCGGTGGTCGTGTCGATGCTCAACTCGTATTCGGGCTGGGCGGCGGCGGGTATCGGGTTCTCGCTGAATAACCCGATGCTGATCATCGCAGGCTCGCTGGTGGGGTCGTCCGGTGCGATCCTGTCGTACATCATGTGTCACGCGATGAACCGCTCATTCTTCAATGTGCTGCTGGGCGGTTTCGGCGCGGAGGCGGGCGCGGCGGCTGCGGGCGGGGCCCAGGAACAGCGGCCGGTCAAATCGGGTTCGGCCGAGGATGCGTCATTCATGCTGGGCAACGCTGAAACCGTGGTGATCGTGCCGGGGTATGGTCTGGCCGTGGCCCGCGCACAGCATGCGCTGAAAGAACTCACGGACAAGCTGACCGAAAAGGGCATTGATGTGCGGTACGCGATCCACCCGGTGGCAGGCCGCATGCCGGGACACATGAACGTGCTGCTCGCTGAAGCCGAAGTCTCCTACGACATGGTCTACGAGATGGATGACATCAACAGCGAGTTCGGCCAGGTGGACGTGGTGCTGGTGCTCGGCGCGAACGACGTGGTAAATCCGGCGGCCAAGAACGATCCGAAGTCGCCGATTGCAGGCATGCCGATCATCGAGGCGTACAAGGCGCGCACGGTGATCGTCAACAAGCGTTCGATGGCGGCCGGCTACGCGGGGCTCGACAACGATCTCTTCTACATGGACAAGACCATGATGGTCTTCGGCGATGCGAAGAAGGTGATCGAGGATATGGTGAAGAGTGCTGCTTAAAAGGAGTCCGGCTATGAATGAGAAGTCAATGACAATGCCGGTAAAGAATCTTGGTGAAAGCCGAGCGGGGTTAGGGGCAGATGAGCAACTGAGCGGAGAAGGGGATGTAGCTATGCCGGCTACCAAGGAATATTGTTCGACGTGGGCATGGGTCAATACAACGGGATGGTATGACTGGATGGACTGGCATCACCCGTATCTGCTAACTGAATGACCACTATCTTCGCATCTGTTTTGCGGTTTTACCGCTGCTGATTTCGAGTCCTGTTAGCGATTTCGACGGCGTGCTTCAGCGTTATCGCTCGCGATCCCGATCGACCGGGTGGCCTACCGGCCATTGAGTCGCGATGAGATTGTCGGGACCGAGATGATCTGTCAGTTGCTGTACGGTCTCGTGATGGTCCTCATCACGCAGTACCGCTCGGACGGCACATGTTTTGGTATCCATAATAAAGTTAGTCAAACGTGCAGGGTTTGATGGATCAGCTCGCCCACCGGTGTGCCCAATCTACCTGTTTAAACACAGCTGTGAACCGCGTTACAGACAACGGTTGGTTCTCCATCGCGACCCTGCTTTAAAGGGACTCGCGTCGAAACGCCGGCGTCGCTTCTGCTCGGGCTAAAGCAGATCCGCGACGTCGGTGCTGGGTTCAAGTTGAGAAATTTGTCTGTTAGAACAGGTGATAAATGCCGATTCGGACCACCGATTGGTGGTTGTTAGTTGATGCATCGCCAACTGCACCGTCGAGGATATCAGCCACGCCGGCGCCGCCAACTGCCTTCTGCCATACGGCCATCGCGTAGAGAGATGTGCTTTTCGAAAGTGCGTAAGACGTCGCAAGCCCGACTGATTGATAGATTGGAACCTGTCCGCTGTAGTTGACCTTGCCGTGGGTGTACGTATAGGCGCCACCAACAGAAAACGCCGGGCTGATCGCGTAGCGTACAAACGCTTCGTAATTGTCGAAGCGCACTGAGCTCGTCGTGCCGTTCGCATCTTTAAAATTCGTATCGCTGAAATCCAGGCCGAGCGTTGTGTTACCGATCAGATAGGACACCCCAGCGCCCACGATTTGTTGACTGGCCGGCTGTCCGACGTAGCTGAAGGGGCCGGTCGCACCGATCCCCGCCCCCGTTGTATTCGGCACGTAGTCACCGTCCGTGAGGAGGGCGCCTGGATCCTTGATGTATTCGTAAGCGCCGCCAAAATTAAATTGACCGAAAGAGTAGCTCGCTCCAAGGCCCCAGAGTCCGGTCGTGCTCCGCCCGACGGCATTGGTGTTTGAGAACGAATACATCCCGCCAAACGTTACGCCAGCGATCTTCGGGCTAGCATATTTGATTGCGTTGTCTACACGGAACGAGTTGTCCGTATTGTCGATATCGCCCGAATGGACGAACGGGCCGCCAAATTGGCCACCTGCTGTCATAGGCTGGAGGAAATCGACAACGGGATCGTACTGGCGCCCGAACGTAAGCGTGCCGTATTTGTCGTCTGACAATCCGACGTAAGCCTGCCGTCCGAATTCCAGTCCCCCCTGTCGCATCTGGCCATTTTCGACGCTGAAACCTGCCTCCAGCTTGAAAATGGCGCTGAGCCCTCCGCCGAGGTCTTCGCTCCCCTTCAGTCCCCATCGGCTGCCGTACACGCCATCGTATGTGCCGTCTCGCATGCGCCAAAGAGAATGCCCTCCGCTGTTGGTTACGTAGTCGAGACCTTCGTCGAGTGCGCCATAGAGAGTTACTGTGGACTGTGCCTGCGCACTGAGTGTGAAGAATGCGCACGAGAGCGCAATTGCAGAGATCTTTAAGTTGACTGAAGAATTACTCACAGCGGTCTCCTATTCCATGGTTGGTTTTCACTCAAACGACGATTTAATTTGTATAACTAATCAAAACTCTGACTGGACAGTGACTTCAATGCCCCGTGTCGGCATCTGTTCGTCAAGCCCGGTGCCTCCTGTCCATGTCGTCGATTCTGCATATCAATAGACCTCACCGGGTAACCAATTGTGAGGAGCGGCTTGCAATGCGGGAAACTCCGGACATTTTGCAAATCCTTCGCACGTCAATCCATGAACGGGAACCGTGACTTGAGCATTTAGCAAGGTGGCCTGTTCCTGGAGCCTCGATTTCATGGTCCGATATCAGAACACGCGTTCCATAGGAGACCTTGACTTGATTATAGCCATCGGTTTTTTGTGAAAACAAATAATTTCGTCGAACTGATCGCAAACCCTGATGCCGGTGTCTCTTATATGCAGCTTCGCGTGGGGCCATATGTGGTGATGAGCACAATCTCGGCACCCATCTCGCGCGCAAAGCGCACTGACTGGATTGCCGGGTCGACCGGGGTTAGGGCGATTGGTATGAGCGTGAAGGTAGAGATGGCAGTGCTCGAACCGATCTTCGAAGAGCATCTTCTACCTGCGCAGTGCGCTTTAAATTTGGACCGGACTGCTCAGCGGGCGTCAATCAAGGTGGAGGAACGGCTGTACGGAGGGAAAACGGGACATTGTTGACGCTGATATAGCGGACTACTTAGTAAGTGATCGGCCCGACGTGATGTTGTCGCTGACTAATGTGCTATCACGCCTGGAGATTGATCGGCTTTCTGGCGGGGGCGTAAAGGAGGCAGATGGTCACCAATGCGCTAAAACGGAGTCGGGTGCCCTTGGTCGGGCCGAGAGGTCTCGCATCCAAGCAAAATTCGCCCGCGGGCGACGTGGCTCGAATTTCTTAAAAAGTCGACTCTAAAGGGACACTGGACCCATCTGACTCAATCTGGATTGCAGGTTTACTTAAATGCCTCGAAGCTTTCCGGCGCAAGGGGCGACTTAAGCGTCAAGGCCGCGACGGCCAAGAAGCTCGGAAATTTCGTTCGCGGACTGGACTAACAGATTGGTGATGTTCTGTATGTCGGCAAGCATTCGAGCGTTTGGACCACCGACGACCAGCGCCGCCAAAACCTCACCACTTGACTCAAGGATCGGCGCAGCGATCCCATATACATCGTTGGCGGAGCCGAGGTCTGCTGTATCGAGTCCGGACTCAATAACCTTAGCGAGTAAGTCCTTTAGCATGGACTTGCTTGTAACCAATTTCGAGGCGGGGTCGATCCGGACAGTCTTTACGTAAGCGTCCTGCTCAACCCGAGCCATATTTGCCAGGAGCAATCGCCCCGCAGAGGACGAATAAAGTGGTCTTCTATCCCCAACCGACACCATAAATCGCACTTCCTTAGGGCTATCGGCCTTGGCGATATAAACAATGTGTTGCCGGTCTTGCGTGAAATGAGCGATCAGCACAGTCTCACCTGAAGCAGCGGCGAGCGCTTCAATTGTCGATTGAGCAACCTCGGGAAAGCGGCGGTGAGCGACAACCGCTGATGCAAGCTTGAACGCTTCCAAACCTAAAGTGTACGTTCCCTGGACGTTTTTTACGTAGCCGCTTTCGGTAAGAGCCCGCAACAGCGTCAGAAGGCTTGTCTTGGGGGTGGAAGTAAGTTCGCATAACTTACTTAAATTTGCACCTTCGCGCAAATCGGCCAAGAGTCGCAGGACGTGGACTATCCGCGCGGCAGCTCGCGGTGACGGGCGACGCTCCTTCACCGAGGTACTTCCAGTTGCTTTACTCATGCTGATAAATGAATTTTGACTTGGTGTGGATACTGGCATTGCACTCTGAAACCGATCGGGAGGCATACCGCTAAAGTCGCGTTTCCTCAAGGAAGCGAAGACGTCTTGTCGTTCAACGCCCCGCGCCGCTTCCCGTGCCCCTCTAAAGCTTCTGGATGCCTCAAGACTGGTTGAGTCTTATGACGAGATCCGAATGTTTCGGTTTCCATATAGCACATCTCTATCCGCTAAATGACCAATGCAATCCTTCCTCGCGTTGACATCAAAAGAATGCGGCAATAGAATTGTCCCAATTCAGACTATAGGTCACATATCGGACCTTGTCAACAAAAACGAACCAGGTATTTCACCTCGGACACTACGCTTCCAGCCCTCCAGATCTTTGCACGGTTCACTTCGGGGAGCCACGTCGGCGCGAAGGAACACCGGACGGCTTGTACTTCAGTGCGGCTCCATCATGATTATCCACGCGAGGAGGATGAGCAGTGTATGCAATCACGGGAATCACCGGTAAGGTCGGTAGCGCGCTGGCCCTCGAACTTATAGCGGCAGGTCTCCCCGTGCGAGGGATCGTGCGTGACATCGCACGAGCCGCTTCGTGGACGGAGCGCGGTTGCGAGCTTGCCACTGCCCGCATGGACGACGCTACCGCGCTCGCCGCCGCGTTCGATGGCGCGGTTGGCGTTTTCATCCTGCCCCCTTCGGAATTCGACCCCACACCGGGGTTCCCCGAGGCGCGCGCAGTTAGCGACGCCGTATCCGCCTCGATTCTGAAGGCGCGGCCCGAAAAAGTGGTTTGTCTGTCAACGATCGGTGCGCAAGCTAGTGAGAGCAATCTGCTCACACAACACACGATGATGGAGCAGGCGTTGCGCACCATGCCTGTGCCGGTAGCATTCCTGCGACCGTGCTGGTTCATGGAAAACGCCGCGCGGGATGTCGCGTCTGCTCGTGACGATGGCGTCATCGCCAGTTACCTGCAGCCGCTGGACAAGCCCTTGCCGATGGTCTCCATCAGAGATGTAGGCCGCGTTGCGGCTGAACTGCTCCAGCAAACATGGAGCGGCGTGCGTATCGTCGAACTCGAAGGTCCACGCCGAGTGAGCCCTAACGACCTCGCCTTGGCCTTTGCCCGCGTGCTTCACCGCCCGGTACGCGCCGAAGCCATCGGCCGGGACACCTGGGACGCGCTGTTCCGCTCGCAAGGCATGAAGCATCCGCTGTCACGGATACGCATGTTCGATGGACTCAACGAAGACTGGATTGATTTCGAAAATCACCCCGATGAAATCATCCGCGGTCAGATTGAACTGGATGCGGTTCTCGGCGCGCTTGTGCCACGTCCGGCGTGACTGAAACCAGCTGAGCGGCAAGGGTCGCGACACATTCCCCGTCAAAGCCACTTCTCGATAAGTGTTGCAAACGAACGTGAACGAGGTGGCACTGCACTCCAACCCGCTCAACACGAGTTCCGCCTTGGGTCTGCTTCCCTCATTAACACCTCCTGAAATACCTGCCGTTCATCTCACGGTATTAGGTGACTTGAATAACCCAACGAAACCTGGACGCCCACCTCGCACGACTACCGTGGGCTGGCCAATCCCCACAGCCAGGTTTCGTTGACATCAAAGAGTTGGAACAATAGAATGGTCTTCATACGGACGTAATGTCCCATATCGGACCAATGCAGGGCGGCGTAGCGGAACGTAGGCTGCGGTCACTTTAGTATTGGTGGGCTTGCATCTTAAGTAGCGTCCGCGCGTAGGGTGCCAGCACTTCTCACGAATCGGGGAGTACGCAAATGAAACAGCTCGAAGGCAAGAAGGCACTCGTAGTTGCAGGTGCGAATGGCATCGCGCGAGCGTGCGTAGAGCGATTTGCTTTGGCAGGCGCTGAAGTCTGCTTTTCAGATATCAACGAGAATTCTGGTGAGGCTCTCGCAAACGAATTGCAGCGACAAGGTTTCAAGGCGACGTTTTTCCCCTCCGATGCGGGTGATGCGAAGCAGGTGCGGGCCTTGGTGCAGTCGTCGATAGATACCATGGGCGTAGTTGACATCTTGCTCAACAGCGCAGGGGTAGCAACACCGCAGGATCTGCTCGAAATCACCGAAGAGGTATTCGACCGCACCCTGAACATCAATCTCAAATCGGCGTTCATCGCGAGTCAGGAAGTGGCGCGCCACCTGCTTTCAAGAGAAAGCCCTGGTGTCATCATCAATATGTCATCAGTCAATTCCGTGATGACGATTCCTTCGTTACTTGCTTATAACGTTTCGAAGGGCGGAATTAACCAGTTGACCAGAAATATGGCGGTTACGCTCGCGTCTCACGGCATCCGCGTGAATGCGATTGGCCCTGGCACGATTGAAACTGAGCTGGTGCGAAACACGGTGCTGTCGTCCCCGGACGCCGCGGCAAAAATCATGTCTCGCACACCGATGGGCCGCCTTGGCAAGCCAGAGGAAATTGCATCTATTGCTCTATTTCTTGCGAGCAATGAGTCTTCGTACATTACAGGGCAAGTCATCTTTGCAGACGGTGGCCGAATGGGCCTCAACTATACCTGCTGAAGCAGCGCACTCCCGATCTCAAACACCCTGAAGCAGAACACGATCCCTAGCGTCTCACACAAACTGTATCGGACGGCATTTCATGCAATGTTCTCTTTCAACGCCGCGAACTGGCGGGCAAATCCTCATTGATCAGCTGGTACTTCACGGTGTCAAACACCTTTTTTGCGTTCCCGGCGAAAGCTATCTTGCCGCGCTTGATGCACTGCATGACGCGCCCATAGAGGTTACGGTTTGTCGGCAGGAGGGAGGTGCCGCCATGATGGCGGAGGCACATGGAAAACTTTCGGGACGACCCGGAATCTGTTTCGTTACACGTGGGCCAGGAGCCACTAACGCCGCGGCCGGCGTTCATATCGCGCAGCAGGACTCCACCCCGATGATCCTTTTCGTCGGCCAGGTCGAACGCAAAACCCGCGGCCGCGACGCTTTTCAGGAGGTTGATTATCGGGCGACGTTTGGACACCTTGCGAAATGGGCTACAGAAATCGACGATCCTTCCCGGATCCCCGAGATTGTGCTTCGTGCATTCCATGTAGCGACTTCTGGTCGGCCCGGACCTGTAGTGATCGCGCTGCCCGAAGATATGCTTGCAGAGACAGCCATCGCATTAGATCCTCAACCGTTCACGCCGGTCGAGACGTTGATCGGCGAAGCGAACGTTGCCACGCTCGATGCACATTTGCGGGCGGCCGAGCGTCCCGTCGCGATTCTCGGAGGCAGCGGTTGGGACGCCGAGGCTGTGTCCAACTTTGTCCGATTTAGCGAACGATATGGCCTCCCTGTAGCGGTTTCGTATCGTCGGCAGATGCTCTTTCCAGCAACACATCCCAATTTCATCGGCGATCTTAGCTTCGGAGCGAATCCAAAGCTGGTGGCCCGGATAGAAGAGGCAGATCTCGTATTGCTGATCGGCACCCGACTGTCCGAAGCAGCGAGTCAGGGTTATACGCTTTTACGAATTCCGACCCCTGCGCAAAATGTCATTCACGTGCATCCGGACACTAACGAACTGGGGCGCGTTTATCAGCCGACACTCTCCATCAACGCATCGCCGAGGTCCTTCGCCGCCGCGGTTGCAAGGCTGGCCACCCCTGAGCAGCCGTTATGGGCGTCTTCCACGCAGCTTGCGCGTACGAATTACGAAGGATGGAGTGACCTCAGCAGGATCCAGTCTCCGGGTGAACTCCAAATGGCGCGGATCATCGAGTTTCTCCAAAAAAGACTTCCCGCTGATGCGGTTATTTGCAACGGCGCGGGAAACTACTCGATCTGGGTGCATCGCTTTTACCGGTTCAGCGAGTTCGGAACGCAGCTCGCTCCTACATGCGGCTCCATGGGCTATGGCGTACCCGCAGCGGTCGCTGCGAAACGTGTTCACAGTAACAGAACCGTCGTTTCATTCGCTGGCGACGGTTGCTTTCTGATGCACGGGCAAGAATTTGCGACCGCGGTGCAATATGAACTTCCCATCATTTTTATCGTGGTGGATAACAGCATGTACGGCACGATTCGGATGCATCAGGAGAAAAACTATCCTGGCCGGGTTGTCGCCACCACATTACGTAACCCGGACTTCGCCGCATACGCGCAGGCTTTCGGAGGTTATGGCGAACGCATCGAAACCACCGAAGAATTTGAAGGCGCGTGGGATCGGGCATACGCCTCCGGAAAGCCCGCGATCCTGCACTGTCTGATTGATCCCGAAGCAATTACTCCTTTCGCAACTCTTAGCTCATTTCGCGAAGCTGCACTTGGTGCTTCAAAATAAAAGCAAGGTCGCAGAGCGAGAAGACATCGAATCGACAACAAAGGGGATGAAATGACAGGAGCACTATCCGTCAACAGCCCCAGGTATGAAGGCCGTTCGCGTTTCGCAATTACGGCACGGCTGTTTTGCTTCCACTGGAAGATGAAAAATCGTCCTTTTGCAAACCCTCGGCGACTGTGTACAGCCGCTCAACGATGGAGATGTCCATGTCCGAAGTCATTCATTTTCAACGTGACACTGTGTCCTTCGAACCGTTCGGCGAACAAGGTAGCGGATCCGCGTCGATCGCACGCCTGGTCGGTCCTGAACTAAGCAAAACCATGGGTGCGGGTCTCGCGCGTTTCGACAATGTCTCTGTCGAATGGACGGTCCACTACGACGAATTGATTTTTACGCTTGACGGGGCTTTTACGCTGCGCGTCGGTGAGCATGCCTATGAGACAAGACCGGGCGATGTGCTTTGGATTCCCGCAGGTACGTCAGTTCGTTACGAAGGCCGCGGCGCGACCATTTTCTACGCGCTTGCGCCGGTGGACTGGCGCGAGCGGAGCAACCTGACCTAAGCATCTGTCCACCGCTTTCAGATTTCAAAATATCATCGTCGCTGGTGATGTCGCGAGTGAGATTGCAGTCGCTTATTTTTTGGCGTGAGGCGAGGCTCTGGAGAGGTGGGGAAAATATAAAATGATATGCAGTACGTAGGAGTATTAATCATCAAAAAATGGCAAATAAATATGGTGAAAAATGTATGTCTCACACTATCTTTTTGCGGATGGAATGAGGAAAACACTCGGCGTTCTTTTGCCCGGATTAATGACGCTTCCGGCGACTGTTGACGATGTAATTGAGGTATTGGCTGGTCATTGCATGGTTAGGGCGGTCGGTAGAAATGATTGGAGCGAGTATCGCGCCGGGGGTTCATTTAGTGTTCAACGCGAGAGCTAGATAGATGGGACGCTGTTTGAGACTGTCGAATATGTATGCAGCTACGATGATCGAAAGGTCTGACAGTACGATCATGGTTCTGCCGCGACGGTGGAGTTCCACGGGAACGGCTGAGCCGTGACGGAATTGCGGAAGAGGACGCAATCAGGATTCCGTATGGAATACCTCCCGAAACGCTGCGTCGAAGCTTTCGGTGCGCCCCATGGTTCGTAGAGAACGCCACGCGTGATGCTAAGTCGACGGCAGAGACGTCCGGGCCAGTGCGAGGTGCAGCACTAGGGTTTGCGCTAAGTACGCAGATTTTTGTTCTTTCTAAAAAAGATCGGGGTCTATAATTAGGCTGTGCGTCCGATATGAAACCTAAGGTCGCATATGGGACCTTGAGCGGGTCCGTAGCCCCGTTTGCTCAATCTGAGACTCAAACGGACTTCCCATATTCAGGATCACCGAGGACTCGCAAAAATGTTCAAGTCGCTAAAATTTCGTATGCGGTGTCTTGCAGCCAGCTCCGCACTTCTTGCTCATTCTCTCTTTTTGTCCGCCTACGCGAACGCGCAAGAGACGGTTGTTCAGATCGGGTTAGTGGCGCCTATGACAGGCCCCTATGCTGGCTACGGCAAAGACTGTGAAAACTCCGCGCGGCTCGCTATCGACGAAGCCAACGCGAAGAAGCTGTCGATCAACGGGAAGCCCATCAAGCTGCAACTGGTCTCCGCTGATGATCAGGGCGATCCTCGTATTGCTGTTCAGGTCGCTCAACAATTGGTCGACGAGAAAGTTGTTGCTGTGATCGGGCACTTCACCTCTGACACTACACTTCCCGCTTCACGAATCTACTCAAAGGCTGGTATTCCAATGATCTCGCCAGCTGCGACTAACCCGAGCATTACCCAAGGGGGGTTGTCGACGGTGTATCGGGTTATGCCGACCGATGCACAAAATGCCGGCACGGCTGGTAGATGGGCCGCGACAGCGGGCAACGCGAAGCGGATTGCAATCTTGGACGACCGCACTGCCTTCGGGGCTGGGGAAGCTGACGAGTTTGAAAAGGCGGCGCGGGCTAGCGGCGCAACGATTGTCAGCCGCGAATACACAAACGATAAGGCAGTGGATTTCAGCGCCCAGTTGACGAGAATCAAGAGTACAGGTGCAGATCTGCTATTTTTCGCAGGAAGTGGTGACACGCCTTCTGCCATGGTCGTAAAGCGCATGCGTCAGCTTGGAATGAAGGCGACGTTCGTTGCGGGCGGCGGCGTCGCAGATGCAAACTTTATCAAGATCGCTGGCGATGCTGCGGAAGGCGCATTTGTTTGGGACTACGGTTTACCGCTGCAATCGCTGCCGAACGGCAAAGAGTTTGTTGCGAAATACCGAAAAACCTATGATATTGACCTGCTCCCCTATGGCCCGTTTAGCTATGACGCAGCCAGCGTGCTGATTCACGCCATAGAAGCAGCCAATTCGACGGAGCCGGCCGATATCAACGCAGCAATCAAGAAAATCCAGTTCACTGGGATCACCGGTCCTATTGCCTTCCTTGCCAATGGCGATATCAAAACAGCAATTTCAACACTTTACCAAGTGAAGCAAGGTCAATGGGTCGTTGTGACATCAACCAACAAAGGTGTATGAAATTTAACAGTATGGGGCCATGATCCGGCGGCTGGAAGGGACAGTTTCTTATGAGCTGTAGCAGGTCAGTGAAAACCTGTCGGTCTATCAAGTAGTGGACGCGTGATTGAGATAGGGCAGCGGCCATTGCTTGTGTAGGTCTCGTTACGCGTATTGCTGTGGTCTCAGATTGCAGACCTGGCCGCGCCATAAGCGAAGTTGGTTTTGAATGGGCGTTTTGAAACACTGGACCTGACTTCGCCTGGATAGCCACGTGTGTTGAACAACAAGCCAACCGTTGAGAAGAACTTGATCTCATTCTTCAGTGATCGCGATGCATGGCTTCGAGGAAAAAAATGTACGATTTTGCGCCAGTTTTTAAACAACCAACGGGTTCCCCCATCCGCGAGCTTTCAAGATATCTGAACCAACCGGGAATGATTTCGTTTGCAGGCGGAGTTCCAGCGAGTGATCTGTTCGACGTCCACGGATTTAAACGCGCGAGTGAAATAGCGTTCGAAAATCCAGTGGCGTGCCTGCAGTATGGTGCGACCGAAGGAATGCCCGCGTTAAAGGAACAAATTCTCCGGTTTGTGGAAGAAGATGATATTAGACGCGACGATTCGGAGGTTATAGTCACCACGGGGTCTCAACAAGGGTTCGATCTCCTGTTGCGAGCATTTGTGTCGTCTGGTGATGTGGTTTTTGTCGAAGAGCGTACCTATCCCGCCACGTTGCAAGCACTAAGGCTGCAACAGGCCTCGGTCACCGGAGTCGCTGTGGACAGCGACGGACTGGATACGGTTGCGCTAAAACTACTCCTCGAATCGGATACTCTAAAGGCAAAGCCGAAATTGCTCTACGTCGTGCCTTCGTTTTCGAATCCAAGCGGACTTACGCTGAGCCTGGAGAGAAGGATCGAACTGCTTGAACTGGCTGTTAAGCATCAGTTCGTAATCGTGGAAGATGATCCGTATCACGGGTTGCGTTTTGATGGTGAGCCTATCCCTTCCTTGCTCAGTCTCTCAGGTCGCGTCGAAGGTGCTCGAGACTGGGTGGTCCATCTGGGGAGTCTGTCTAAGATATCGGCGCCAGGCTTGCGGGTGGGATGGACAATCGGACCGGCTGATATCGTGCGCAGATGTGTCATTGCGAAGCAGACCGCCGATCTATGCAGCTCCACCTGGATGCAGGCCGTTGCAGCCGAGTATCTAAAAAGTGGGGCCCTCAGACCTCATCTGAAAAAAATTGCTGACGAGTACGGGAAGAAGTGTGATGTGCTGTGTGACTTACTAAAGCAGGAATTTAGTGACGGCATCGTCTTTGATCGCCCAATGGGCGGAATGTTTCTGTGGGCACGCTTGCGATCCGGAAGTGATACCTCGGCGCTTCTTTCTAAGGCGATTGCAAATGACGTTGTTTACGTTCCAGGAAGGGTGTTTTTTGCTGACCAGCCCGACATTTCGTCACTGCGTTTGTCGTATGCCGCTCCGGGCGAAGTACTGATCAGGGAGGGGGTGCGGCGGCTCAGGCGCGCTTTCGAAGGTTCGCTTTAACACGCACGCAAGCCTCGTAGTCGTAGGTCTGGCCGAGTGCGAGGAACAAATGAGCCTGCTGGCAGACGTTAGTGAGGCAGGGATAGCAGCTCTGCTCAAAGCGCCGTACAGACATGGCGGTTCAACGAGGGTTACCGACGATCGACGAGATAAAGTCGAGGAACGCATTCGTCTTCGCGGGCATATGATTTCGAGAGGGATACAGCACATAGAGAGGCCAGCGTTCGTCGCACCAGTCGGGGAACAGATTGACAAGTCGCCCACTTGCAATCAAGCCTTCAATGCCCAGCTCCATGACCTGGGCGATACAGTATCCAGCCAAACATACCGCATGCATCGTACCTGCATCATTAACCATTAATTGGCCTTCGGGATAAAGCTCCATTTGCGTGCCATTGCGATGGAACTCCCATTTAAATGGCAGGCCTGTCTCAGGATTCCGATATCTCAGGCAAATATGTGAGGAGCCACGCAACTCATCGGGGCTACGCGGGCGGCCGTGCTCTTTCAGGTAAGAAGGCGACGCCACCGTGAGTATTCGTGTTTCGAGCAACTTGCGAGCTATCATGGACGAGGACTTCGGCTCGCCGAAACGGATGGCGAGATCGAAGCCCTCAGAGACGGTGTCGCCGAGTTGGTCGCGTGTGACCAGGTCAAGCTTGAGTTCGGGATGGGCTTTGAGGAACTCGCTTAGGCGTGGTCCAAGAATAAGGTTTGAGAAGAAAGGGTGAACGTTCACTCGCAGACGTCCACGCACGGTCTCCTTGCTGCAGGCAGCTGACTCAGCGGCCTCCTCCAGTGCGGTGAGCAGCGGCACCACCTGTTCGTAAAGGCGACGTCCCTCGTCCGTAAGGGTTACGGAACGAGGATGACGGTCGAACAGACGCGCGTCAAGCCGACCCTCGAGTCGCGCGATCGCACGGCTGACGCCGGGCTGCGACATATTTAGCGCCTCAGCGGCGGCAGCAAAGCTGCCGCTATTGGCCACTGCAGCAAGTACGCTCATCCCATTGAGGGTTCGCTCGTCGAAAGCCATATGGCTTCTCCTGTCGGTGGTATCTTTTCGCAACAGCGATGGTAGCGAAAAGCGAAGGCCTATTGATAACGCATTCCAAGAGACAAGACGGAAGTGTTGTCATTGCCATATCGTGCCGCGCTTGCACTACGTGCCGGTATGCAGATACGGGAGCGAGTGAAACGCGCCTTAATGCCGTCTGAACTACCTATAGCCTCAAAGTATCGGAAATGAGACCGCCGCAAAAGTCCGGTGCGACTTTGACCGAGGGATCACGATGAAAAGGTAACTCATCGGTGCCATAACATGTCAATAATGTGTTGGGTCGTACTACGACCAGCATCGTCTCCATGTGTCAGCGTCCGACAATTCTGCGGGTGTAAATCGACTATCCATGGAGAGCTTTAGCATGAAACGCAATATGATTGCCAATGAAGGTAGTGATGAAGTAGTAGCTATGATCGAATCCAGGATAGAGCCTAAGTGTCAGGGGATGGCCGACTGCTTCACAGGAAGCCTTTAACAGATGAGGTTTGAGCTGAGTCTCAAGAAATTCATCTGCAGCGCCTTGATCAACCAGTAGCGGAAGCTTCTCTGCCGCGGACCTGACGAGGTCGCACGCATCGTATTGCCTCCATGCTGTACGGTCTGGACCCAGGTACGCCTCGAATGCTTTCTTGCCCCATGGCACCTGGGCGGGAGCGACGATCGGCGAGAATGCCGAAACGCTGCGATAGCGGCCCGGATTGCGCAGCGCCACGACGATTGCACCATGGCCGCCCATCGAGTGTCCGCTTATGGAGCGGGCTTCTGAAGCAGGGAATTCCGATTCGATCAATTCGGGAAGTTCCGTGACAACGTAGTCGTACATCCGGTAGTGGGCTGCCCAAGGTTTCTGGGTTGCATTGACGTAAAAGCCTGCACCTTTTCCAAGGTCATAACCCATATCGTCAGCAACCTGTTGCCCGCGAGGGCTGGTGTCCGGAGCGACTATGATGACGCCATGGCGACTCGCGTATTGTTGAGCTCCGGCCTTCGTGGTGAAATTCTGCTCGGTGCAAGTCAAACCGGAGAGCCAGTACAGTACGGGTAGTTTTTTCCTGGATGCCAGCGCCGGGAGAAACACCGAGAAGTTCATTGAACAGTTGAGCGAGGCCGACTCATGCCGGTATACGTCCTGCCATCCGTCAAAACAGGCACGGTGTTCTATCCGTTCCATTGCGACTCCTATAAATAGCGGACGGATCGGTATGAACGATCCGCCCTGGCTTTTTTGCTACTTCAGCACACCACTGCGCTTTGCGATGTGCGCGGCTATCGCGTCCATTAGCGGAGGATTGAGTGCGTCGTGCGGTGCGAGCCCAAGCTCGGTAAGTCTGGCTCGAACGTCATCCATTTGTTCCGGCTTTGCGCCGCCACCTTCGATCACCGACGAGACGAATGCCGCAAAACGTGGCTCCTCCCAACCTTTGTCGTTGGACAGTTCGGTGTGCACGAAGTCGAGACCGTAGAAAGGATGGTCGCGGTTCTCGATCCGACCATACATGTGAGTTCCGCACGCCTTGCAGGCATGGCGCTGGATAGCGGCGTTCTCGTCGACTACCTGCAGCTTTTCCGGGTGAGCCGTGACTTCGACCTTGTCTCTCGGGACGACTCCCACTACCGAAAAAGCGGCGCCAGCGGGTTTCCAGCACTTGGTGCAACCACAAGCATGGTTGTGTGCCACGTTACTGGTTATCCGGACTTCGACTTTGTCCTTCTGACAATTGCAATGGAGGGTACCGCCGGCGAAGCCGGGTGTACCCTTCTTGATACCGGTATCGACTGATGGGTGGATTGCCACAGTGCTCATTTTGAATTCTCCAATGTTTTCAGAATAGGAATCGGCGCAACAACGCTACGCCAATGACTGCGCACGGTCGTGTCCTAATAGTTGATCACGGTGCGAATCGACATGCCGTCGTGCATCAGGTTGAATGCTTCGTTTATCTGATCAAGCGGCAATCTGTGCGTGACAAATGGGGCGAGCTGGATGTCACCTCGCATGGCGTCTTCCACCATGCCTGGTAGTTGTGAGCGCCCCTTTACGCCACCAAATGCTGTGCCTTTCCATGTACGGCCTGTCACCAGTTGAAACGGACGCGTCGAGATTTCCTGACCGGCCCCCGCGACGCCGATGACTATGGACTGTCCCCAGCCACGGTGCGCGCACTCCAGCGCGGCACGCATGACCTTGACGTTGCCGATGCATTCGAACGAATGATCGACGCCCCAGCCGGTCATTTCGACGATCACCTGCTGAATCGGCCTTTCATGGTCTTTCGGGTTGACACAATCGGTAGCGCCGAAGGCTTTCGCGAGATCGAACTTCGAGGGGTTGGTGTCGATCGCAAAGATGCGCCCGGCCTTGGCCTGACGCGCTCCCTGAATTACTGCAAGGCCGATTCCACCAAGTCCGAACACGGCGACACTGTCACCCGGTTGAACCTTCGCGGTGTTGTGCACCGCGCCGATACCCGTCGTTACACCGCACCCCAGCAGACAAACCTGTTCATGGTTGGCAGCGGGGTTAACCTTCGCCAGCGAGACCTCGGCGACTACGGTGTATTCGCTGAAGGTTGAGCAGCCCATGTAGTGGTAGATCGGCTGGCCGTTATAGGAGAAGCGGGTTGTACCGTCGGGCATCACACCTTTGCCTTGGGTCGCACGCACGGCGACACACAGGTTCGTCTTTCCGGATTTACAGAACAGGCATTCGCCGCATTCGGCCGTGTACAGCGGAATCACGTGATCGCCAGGTTTGACAGATGTGACGCCTTCGCCGATTTCCACGACGACGCCTGCACCTTCATGCCCGAGCACGCAGGGGAACAGGCCTTCTGGGTCGTCGCCCGACAAGGTGAAGGAGTCTGTATGGCATACACCCGTGTGAGTGATCTTTACTAATACTTCGCGTTTCTTTGGCGGTGCAACATCGATCTCGACGATCTCAAGGGGTTTTCCTGGCGCGAATGCAACTGCAGCACGTGATTTCATGACAGCTCTCTCAATTGGACGACGAAGACAGGCGATATGAGTATCTGGACGGACTGGGCTGCACATCATCACCGCAGGTAGGTGCGAACGAGATTGATAACGCCGTTGATCGATGCATTGGCGCCGTCCTGGCGGTTGGTCGCGTTAGAAAACTCCTCGCGCAAATGGCTTTCAAGCACGCAGGCCATCAGGCCATTGATCGCGCCGCGCGCTGCGGCGATCTGCTGCAGAATCGCCGCGCACTCAGCACTCGCCTCCAACGCCCGCTCAAGCGCTTCGACCTGCCCACGCAAGCGTCTGACGCGGGTAAGCAGAAAATTTTTTTCCTGGGGTGAATGCGGCACATGACCTCCGTTAGATACTGGGCGTGAGTATGTGGTATTGCCACCGTCTTTCTTTATCTCAACGTCCAGCTTTCTAAGGACGTAAGTGAAAACTCCAGGCTCGTGACGACTAACAGGTTTGTTGCTGAGACCTATGCGGAGAGCACGGTGTAAAACATAACGGACTTCGGGAAAGACCTGGGCAACGCGTTAGACGATCCGATAAGCGTTCGGCCGGACGCAGGTCTAGTATTGATACATAGGATTAACCGGCGAAATTTGTCCGGACAATGCTTGAAACGCGAGGGGCGCTTCCTCGCACGAATAGATCAAATACAGGAGATAGCGTGATGTCGACCGTACAAAAGAACCCTGTCCAACTCGAAGTTGTCGGTTCTGATTCGAAGGAGAACGGGCAGCCGAATACGCGGTTTTTGCAGAACGTCTGGTACTTTGCCGCGTGGTCTGCGGATGTCTTGCAAGAGCCTCTCGAACGGCTCATCATCGACCAACCCGTCGTTTTGTTTCGTACCTCCGAGGGTGAGGTGGCGGCTCTGCGAAACGTGTGCCCGCACCGCTTTACTCCGCTTAGCATGGGCACAGTGGTTGGCGACACCATCGAATGCCTCTATCACGGTCTGCGATTCGCACCTTCGGGGCAATGTGTTCACAATCCCCACAGTGCGACCATTCCCAAAGCGGCTTGTGTCAGGCGCTACCCGGTGGCGGAGCGCGACGGGATCGTGTGGATCTGGATGGGCGCAGCCGAACTCGCCGATGAGTCCACCATTGTTCGTTATCCGGAGTTGAATCAACCCGAAAAGTTTACGTACACCCGTGGGCAAACGATGGAGATGTCCTTGAATTATGAGTTGATGACAGACAACCTGATGGATTTGAGTCACGTTGCCTTTACGCACAAGAATACCTTGGGTTCTGATGGGCTCGTCCCTGGTCAGACGGAAGTACGTGAGGATGGCAACTCGATATGGAGCATGCGGATGGCGCCAAACACAAAGCCCGCGCCATCCTTTTCGATGTCAGGTGGGTGCTCGAAGGACGACGTCGTAGATTACTGGCTGGACATCCGTTGGGATGCGCCAGCGAACTTCTATCTCACATCTGGGCACGCACCGGCCGGACAGGGACGTTATCACGGAGCTCAGATTGATTCCTTGCAGGTAGTGACGCCGTCGAGCGCTAACCGGTGTTACTACTTCTTTATACATCTGCGTAACTATCGTCGCGACGATGATGCCATGACGCACGAACTGGCGGAGTTTATCCGTCAGGCGTTCGCCACGGAGGATGAGCCAATGATCGCGAGCGTCCAGAGGAATATGGACGGTCGCACGCTAGAAGAAATGAAGCCGGTGCTGCTGACATGTGACGCAGCTGCAATGCGGGTCCGCAGGGCGCGCGAGCGGCTTCTGGACCTTGAGGCGAAGAGTGATAGTGATGGGATGGTGGAGCGTCGTAAATGAATGAGTCGTGGATTGAAGTAGAAGTTTCGGCCAAGGAACTCGAGGCGGATGGCGTTGTCCGTCTTGAGCTGGTGGACAGGGAGGGCGGGGAGCTCCCCGGGTTCACGGCTGGCGCACACATCGATGTCGAAGTCGCACCTGACCTGATAAGACAATATTCGCTTTGCAACAGTCCGCGCGAGCGCCATCGCTACGTGATCGGTGTGCTGCGGGAGCCGTCATCGCGTGGCGGCTCACAAGCTGTGCACGACAGCATTCAGGCCGGTCACACAATCCGGATCAGAGCGCCGCGTAACCACTTCGCGCTTGATCCCACTGCAAGCCGCTACATCCTGTTTGCAGGCGGAATCGGCGTGACGCCGATACTGGCCATGGCCGAACATCTCAGTGATTCGGGAAAGCCCTTTGAGTTGCACTATTGCGTGCGCACGGCAGCTCGTGCCGCCTTTGTCCGGCGCATGACGAAATCGTCATTTTCGGCTCATGTGCATCTTCATTTTGATGACGGGCTTCCAGAACAACGGCTTGAGATCCGGCAGGCATTGGGGAGTTCGGACGACGACGCGCACGTGTATGTTTGCGGACCTGCGCCGTTCATTGGATATGTTCTGGAGAATGCGCGCGAACGGGGTTGGCCAGAAGCGCGGCTGCATCGAGAGTTCTTCGCTGCATCGACATCAACCGCCGCGTCTGCAGAGGAATCCTTCGAGGTACAACTAAGCAGCACGGGGCAGATCCTCACGGTTCCTGCGGATCGAAGTATCGTGGAGGTTCTGGGCGAAGCCGGTGTCGCTCTGGAAGTCAGCTGCGAGCAGGGGGTCTGCGGAACGTGTCTGACGCGGGTGTTGCAGGGCGAACCCGATCATCGGGATGTGTATTTGACGGATGCGGAACATCTTCGCAACGACTGTATGACAGTCTGTTGCTCCCGCTCGAAAAGCGCGAGACTCGTTCTCGACTTGTAGGCACCGGACCGGCACGTCATCGGGTGTATTGATTGATGGTCAGACGCGTCAACCAGCGTCGCTATGAACGCGGCGCGGGTCTCATGAATCCACACTGGAATGGGAGCCACACGACCCTCGTCGCCGACGCTAGCCGTGTCCGATTGTCATCTGTCCACTCGCATTCGACTATTGGCCTTTGCATATTCGACCAGGTGCTCCGACAAGTTTTTCACAAGCGTCGGCAGCGTGTCGGGCGGTTGCGTCACCAGGCTTACCTCGCGTATGGCCCAGGGATCTTCGAGCGCGATATAACGTATGTTCATGCTCTTCACGTAGCGCTCCACTGAGGAAATCGGCGCGATGCCGATTCCGACGCCCGCCTCGACCATGCGGCACATGGCCTCGAAGTTGCTGACCTGCACTCGAGGCCGGAAATTCCCGCCGGATTGCGTTGCCACGCGCGCCATGAACCGGTGTAGGGCTGTGTCGCCCGGCAAAGCGATGCAGGAAAGCCTGAGCGTCTCGGTGAAAGAGATCGAAGAGACGCGCGCCAGTTCGGAAGAAGGCGGCAAGATGACGACCAGCCTGTTACTGCCGAAAGGGCGGGCCCACAATTCGCCCGTTCCGACCGGACTGGACACGACGCCGATATCCGCCTCGCCGGCAGCGACCGCCCGTACGATATCGTCGCTGAGTGCCTCTCTGAGCTCGATCTCCACGTCCTGGTGCTGCGCTAGGAATCCGCTGAGCGCCTGGGGCATGAATTCGGTCATCGAAGTCGTGTGCGCGTAGACTTTCACCTGACCCCGCAAGCCACGGCTGAAATCGCGCATGTCGAAGCTTAGGTGCTCCATCTGCTGTATGATCTGCTGCGCATGCGCAAGCAGTGCCCGGCCAGCCGCAGTCAGCGTGGCCCCCTGAGGCGTGCGATTGAGCAGCCGCGCACCAACCGTGGCCTCCATGTTCCTGATCCGCGTGGACGCGGCGGCGGTGGAAATGGCGCTGCGGCTGGCACCTTGAGTCAGGCTGCTAGCATCGGCGATATGGATGAAGAGTTGTAGATCGAACAGATCCAGACGTAGGTTCATGGCGCATCATGATACCGCGGTGAATGAATCATTCGCCTACATGTCGCCATTCAGTTCCAACCGATAAAGGCGTCGCGCGTTTCCACGGAAGAGGCCTTCCACCTCGTCGGCGCTGTAATCTTCGAAATATCGGACATAGTCTTGCCAGACTTCCCGATAGGGCGTGACGATACTCTCCACGGGGTAGTTGCTGGCAAGCGCACACCGGCCAGAGCCAAAAAGATCAACGGTATAGTCCAAAATGGGACGTATCGAATCCAGCGTCCATGCGGTGTCGAACATGCCGAACCCGGATATTTTCACCGCGACATTAGGTAGCTGGGACAGCTTCCGCATGTTCTTGCGCCAGAGCGCATGGCGTTCGGCTTGGTTTGCATAGGGCATGCCGACGTGCGTAAGAATAAATTGCGTGTCTGGGTGCGCGCGCACCAGCCGGACCACGTCTGCTCCCTGTTCGGGGAAGAATTGCAGATCGAAGGTCAGATCGAATTCCTTGATCAACCGAAAATTGCGTTGCCATACCGGGTCGTGCAGTGGGTCGTAGGCGGGCGACGCGTCGAGCCGCCGATGCAAGGCCTGGCGGACGCCCCTGGTATTCCTGAATGCACGATGGCCTTCGAGGACTGCACGCACATCAGGCGCCGCCAGATCGACATTGCCCACGATGACCTGAGGGACCCCTCCGGAACGAACGACATCGTCGGCTACACCTTGCAGCCAGCGGGTTTCGCGGACATGGTCAGAAGGATCGTGCTCTGCCTGGATATGCACCGCAGCAAGCAATTCGAAATCCTCTGAGTCCAAAAGAAAATCCGTCACCAGATAGTTACGCCGTAACGAGCAGTAGTCCGGCACGACCGAAGATCGATTGCCGTCGTTTAGCCACGGGTAATAGTTTTCCTTCAAATCCCACAAATGGAAATGTGCATCGATGATTTTCATTCGAGCCAGCTCGTATGTTGAACACCCGAACATTGTGCGGACAGGTCGCTGCGGCTGGCAATCAGGATTGCATTAACACCGTGTTAGGGATGCGTTGACGGGGGCTTTTAAAAATACTGATAGTCACTTTTCCTCTGGAGCTACATCATGCGTGTTCGATTTCGTTCGCGCCAAGGCATCATGCAGCTATTCGCAACCCCCGCATCGCCCTGGGTCCGCCGGGTCATGATTTGCATCATCGAACTGGGCATCCAGGACAAAGTCACCACGATCCAAACCCGATGGCCGCACTCGTGGGGAACGCACACCGTGCCATTCACGCCCGAATTCGGCCAGGCTACACCGGTTGGCCGCATCCCCGCGCTGGTGACGGATCAAGGGCTGAGCCTCGCGGATTCGATGGTGATCTGCGATTACCTGAACGCTGAGTATGGTCAATACCGGCTGCTTCCTCAGGCAGGCGAACGCCGGTGGCGCATCCTGTCCCAAGTCGCCATCGCGAACGGCATACTCGAAGCGCACATCAGCCGGCGCGCGGAACTGCTCCGCGATCCGGCGGGACGATCCGCCGCTTTCCTCGAAAAGATGAAGGTCCGGGCACAGCGCTGCTTCGTGGCGCTGAATGAAGACGCGGTGGATTTCGCGCCAGAACCGGATCTTGCCCAGATAACCATTGCCGCTGCTTGCGGGTTTTCCGATTTCCGCTATCAAGGCGATCAATGGCGCGCGACATCTCCCCACCTTGCGTACTGGTATGAAAACTTCTCACAGCGTTCTTCCATGGTGCTGACAAGACCCGCGGAGACCCCGCAATAGCCCTCCCGAGTCTCCGATAAAAAATGGCAGCAAGGTTCTACATCAGGAAATTCTAAACAGTCACGATGCCTCGCGAGCTCTCGTTCGCCGCGGACACCATTTTCCAATTTCCTTATTTCAGGAGACGTTCC
Organism: Paraburkholderia sp. GAS38; assembly: GCF_050434965.1. Taxonomy (NCBI): domain Bacteria; kingdom Pseudomonadati; phylum Pseudomonadota; class Betaproteobacteria; order Burkholderiales; family Burkholderiaceae; genus Paraburkholderia; species Paraburkholderia sp. GAS38. The sequence continues at coordinate 159,687 of NZ_JBNDJO010000018.1, forward strand.
GCCATGTCTGCCCCGTATTTCCTGTTTCCTTTCGTCGCGATACTGCTATGGGCTGGTAACGTGATGGTTACGAAGCTGGCGGTCAACGCCATCGATCCGACGGCTATCACGTTCTGGCGACTTGCTTTTGCTGTTGCATTGATGAGCACGTTTGTTCAGAAGCCGGTGTGGCGCAGCCGCGCCGTGATCGTGCCGCAATTGCCAAGACTTGCGATTCTAGGTTTTCTCGGCATGGCGCTGTTTCAATGCCTGGCATATCAGGCAGCGAAAACCACCACCGCGACCAGCATGGCGGTCATCACCTCGCTTGTGCCACTTCTGACTATGCTTCTCTCTGTGCTGTTTTTGCGCGAAGCCCCGACGGTGGGCATGCTATGCGGCGGCCTTCTATCCTTGGTTGGTCTTGTCTACCTGGTCAGTTCAGGAAACCCGGCGGCTCTTCTCTCAGGCGGCGGCCACGTGGGTGATCTGCTGATGCTGATTGCGGCTCTTGCTTACGCACTGTACGGCGTGTTGCTCCGACGCTGGAACGTCGGCCTACCGTCATGGCAGTCGACCTATTTGCAGGCAATCGCCGCGCTGGGCTTCATGCTGGTTTTCGAATTTCGGCTACCGCTGCACGCGGCGCTCCCGAATCGGGCGAGCGTACCGTTGATCGTATATGCAGGCATGTCTGCTTCCGTCGTACTGCCGTATTTGTGGATGCAGGGAGTCAAACATCTAGGCGCTAACCGCTGCAGTATGTTTATTAACCTGCTACCTGTCGCGACAGCCGTCATCGCGGTTGGCTGGTTCAGAGAGCATTTGCATGCATATCACCTCCTCGGCGGCGGAGTCACTCTTTTGGGCGTATTGCTGGCACAGATGATTCGCCGACCGTTGCTGATCGGCTGCCGCGCGACTCACAGGCCAGCGAAATGAGGTAAGTGGGAATCCGTAGACCTGGCGCGAATGCATGCTGGACACGCAATCGCCGGACGCGATATCAAGGCCTAAAATGTTGGATGAACTGATCGAGTGCGGGGTTTTTAGCGTCCGCGCTCCATACGAATTCAACTTCATAGGTGCTGGACAGGTCTGGATGACTGATCAGTTGAGCATCAGGCGGGCAGCTGTACTCTGATACATCCGGCACAATCGAATATCCCATGCCCGCAGCGACGAACCCCAAGATGGTGGAAGTATCGACCGCCACTTCTACCAGGCGCGGCACGAACCCCGCTCGCTGGCACTGATCAATCCAAAAATCGTAGTGCGACGGTGCGTTTTCGCGAGCGAACCAGATACAGGGTTCATCTTTGAGTTCGGCAAGTGTAGCTGGCGGCTTACGGGCAAGATTGCTTTGGCGCGGCACCGCGAGCATCAGCCTGCCGCCAAATATGGTGTGCCCAAAAAATGCTTTATCGCTTCGATCCCTAAGCGCGAGAAATCCGCCGTCGAGACTGCCATCAGCAATTTCCTCGATCTGTTTCATAGCGAGTACCGGCTCAAGCGTAACGGCTATATTGGGATGAGTCGTTCTGAACTCGCGTAGTAGTCGCAAGATTGAAGGGTGCCAACTGTAGCTGGCAGATACCCCGATTCGGAGAGCGCCAAGTTGACCGCTTGCTATTCGCGAGACCCGCTCAGTCGCCATCTGTAGGTCATCAAGCAGGCGTGTTGCGTCTACGACAAGCTGTCGTCCCGCCGCAGTGAGTTCAACACCTCGAATGCTGCGGACAAAGAGAAAGGCTCCTAATTCTTCTTCCAGATCCCTGATTTGGCGGCTCAAGGCTGGCTGAACGACGTGCAAGTGTCTCGCGGCCTCGGCAACGCTGCGATGCTCGGCGACGGCGAGAAAATATCGTAAATGGCGAAATTCCATGAGGGACCTCGTTCCCCTATACCTCAAAAGCATAGCATCAATTTTTAAATAGTATTTTTGTTGCTTTTGTCATCCGGTTACCCTAGTGCAGATCAGAAATTTTCCACAGAAATCTACCATCGTCGACGTCGAACCCGCGCGTCGATTGGGCTATGCACCTCCCTGGGTGATTGGCCCCCTCACGATGCTCACACTGGTTTCTCTGTGCCTGTGTTTCGGGCACTAAGGGAAAACGCAACGTACCGGTGTAGGCAAGTCGCTGGCGTCACAAAGGAGAGGGTGTGGCCATCGCGAACTGTCAGATCCTTGAGCGGGTCTGCGCGACAGCGGGCTCCGACCTCTTCCGTGGACGCTCCGCGGATGGGTCGACGGTACTGTTGAAGTTGCCTGCGGAAAACGCCGACCCAGTCCAATTCGCTCTGCTGAAACGCGAACACCTCCTGCTGCAATCTTTAAACGTCGCGGGGATTGCGAAACCGCTCACGTTAATCGATGAGCGAATCGGCCCGGTGCTGGTGCTCGAAGACTTCGCCGGCGAGTCGCTCGAAGCCGTTTTGGGTCGTGCGCCGCGAATGGACCTGCCTGTTTGCCTGCGTATCGGCCGTCATCTGGCGGATACGTTCGCGGGTATCGATGCCGCGCAGGTTATCCACCGCGATATCCGACCCGCCAATCTCCTCGTCGAGCCTGGCACTGGCCGGGTTCTACTGGTGGATTTCAGTATGGCGACGGCAAAGGAAGCCAGCACCGTCCCGACGAGGGAGGTCACCGCCCCCGCTGGAGATTGGGCTTACGTGTCCCCCGAGCAAACGGGCCGCATGAATCGTCCGGTTGATTATCGGACCGACTGCTATTCGATGGGTGTAATGCTCTATCGGATGCTGACCGGCCAGCTGCCATTTCAGGCGAACGACCCGCTGGAATGGACGCATTGCCATATCGCCCGTATGCCGATACCACCGACGGGGATCACGCCCGAGGTGCCACAGCCGGTGTCGGATATCGTGATGAAGATGCTGGCCAAGCTACCAGAAGACCGCTACCAAAGCGCGCAAGGCCTGAAGGCCGATCTCGATCGGTGTCTGGTGCAATGGCGGACCTCGGGTCAGATCGAGCCGTTCCCGCTCGGCAGGGAAGATATCCCGGTACGTTTCCATGCCCCGCACAAGCTCTACGGGCGGCGCCACGAAGCAGCGAGGCTGCTAGGCGCCTTCGAGCGGACGGCGGCCACCGGCGAGGCCATGCTGGCGATCGTCTCCGGGTACTCCGGCATCGGCAAGTCGACGCTGGTCGAGGCGTTGCGCAGGCCGATTGTGGCGAACCGTGGTTACTTCATTTCGGGCAAGTTCGATCAGGGCCAGCGCTATTTTCCTTATGCTGCCATCATCAAGGCGTTTCGCGAACTGGTGCAACAACTACTGGCGGAAAGCGAAGCGCGCGTCGCCGGCTGGCGGCAACGGATCCAGGCCGCGGTCGGCACCAATGGCCAGCTTATTGTCGATGTGCTGCCCCAGGTCGAGTTGATTATCGGCGCGCAATTGCCGGTGTCGGCGTTGCCGCCGACCAAGGCACAAAACCGGTTCCGCGTGGTGTTCCGGCAATTCGTCATGGGGTTCGCGAGCGAGGCACATCCTCTGGTTCTCTTCCTGGACGATCTGCAGTGGATCGATCCGGCTAGCCTGACGCTCGTCGAGGACCTGATCACACACCCGGACACACGCTATCTGCTGCTAGTGGGTGCTTTTCGTGATAACGAAGTGAGTGCCACGCACCCGTTGATGACGAGCGTCGAGAGGATCCGCCAGAATGGCACATCGGTGAACGAGCTTCAGCTCGCGCCGCTGTCGGTCGTGGATCTGAACCGGCTGGTGGCCGACACGCTCCGTGCACCATCTGCTGCCGCCTGCGAACCGCTCACGCGGCTTGTTCGCGAGCGCACAGGGGGCAATCCGTTCTTCTTTATCCAGTTCCTGGATGTGCTGCACCAGGAGGGGTTGCTGCGGCACGATGCGCAACACCGGGCCTGGCGGTGGAACCTGGATCAGATCAGGGCTAAAAATTTTGCCGGCAACGCCGTCGACCTGACGGTGGGTAAGTTGCGACAATTGAGGGTCGCGGCACAGGAAACCTTGCGACTGGCGGCATGCCTCGGCAACACTTTCGACCTTCGCCATGTCGCGCTGGTCAGCGGCAATTTGGCGTTCGCTGCATGGCAAGGCGTGAGGGAGGTCAAGGTCGAGGTCGAGCAAGCCCTCGCGGCCGCGGCGCGCGAAAATCTGATTGTGCTTGCCGACGGCACCGGCAAGTTCCTGCATGATCGGATCCAGCAGGCCGCCTACGCGCTGATTCCCGACGCGGAGCGCGCCGGCGTCCACCTAAGCATCGGTCGCGTGCTGCTGGCCAACCTGACTGCAGACGAACTTGCAGAGCATGTGTTCGATGTCGCGAACCAGTTCAATCGGGGCGCAACCCTGCTCACCGGGCATGATGAGAAAGTGCAGATCGCGGCGCTCGACCTGAGTGCCGGGCGCCGGGCTAAGTCCTCGGCAGCTTATGCGTCTGCGTGCGTGTACCTGGCGGCCGGCATGGACCTGCTCGACGACGGCAACTGGGTCAGCCACCGTGACCTGATGTTCAGTCTGCGGCTCGAACGCGCGGAGTGTGAGTATCTGACAGGTCGCGCCGACAAGGCTGAGCAACTCATCGAGGAGCTATTGCGGCGATGCGTGTCGAGAGTCGATCATGCGGCCGTCTGCCATATGAAGGTGCGGCTGCATATCGTCAAGTCGGAGAACCGGCAGGCCGTCGACAGCGTGCTCACCTGCCTGCGCCTGTTCGGCATCGATCTCCCGGCGCACCCGTCTCAGGAACAGGTCGAGGCCGAATACGAAGCGGTCTGGCGCAACCTGGCGGGTCGCCCGGTCGAGAGCTTAATAGACGTGCCGCTGATGACCGATCCGGAACTGCAGGTCGCGATGCGTCTTCTCTCGACCCTGTATGAATCCGCCTACTTTATCGATTTCCAGTTGTTGTGCCTGCACCTGTGCCGCATGGTGAACATCAGCCTGCTGCACGGCTCGAGTGGTGCGTCCGCGTACGCCTGCTTCGGGTTTATCCTTGGCCCGGTGTTTCGCCGCTACCGCGACGGTTACCGTTTCGCCAGGCTTGCATGCGACCTGGTCGGCGAGGGCGGTTTCCCTGTCGATAAGGCATTAGTCTATATCGCAACGGGACACGTTGCTTTCTGGACCCAGCCGATCGAAACCGTGATTGACTTCCATCGGGCAGCGTTTCGCACCGCGACCGAGACGGGCGATCTGACGACGGCTTGCTACAGTGCGTTCCATTGCACCAGCGACCTTCTACTGCGGGGCGATCCGCTCGAAACGGTCTGGCGCGAGTCGCAGCGGAGCCTCGACTTCGTGCGCAAGGCCGGGTACCTCGACGCGGCGGACGCCATAGTGTGCAACCAACGCTTCATTGCGACCATGCAGGGTCATACCGCGAAATTATCCACGTTTAGCGACTCGCAGTTCGACGAAGCGGCGTTTGAGGCGCAACTGACGGACGACCGGATGAGCTCGATGGTCTGCACGTACTGGATCTTCAAACTGCACGCGAGATTTCTGGCAGGCGACTACGTAGCGGCCCTCGACGCCGCCCAACGGGCGCAACCGCAATTGTGGGTCCTGGTCGGCCTCTTTCAGTCACTTGACTATTTTTACTACACGGCGCTGACGTTGGCTGCACTCTATGAGAACGGGTCCGCTGGCGAGCAGGTCGCGTGGCACGCCCTCCTCGACGAGCACCGGGAGCAATTGCGCGAGTGGGCTGACACCTATCCGCCTACGTTCGCGGACAAGCACGCCTTGGTGTCGGCTGAGATCGCCCGGATCGAAGGGCGGAACCTCGATGCGATGTGTCTGTACGAAGTGGCCATTCAAGCGGCCAGCGATCAAGGGTTTGTCCAAAACGAAGGCATCGCTCATGAACTGGCCGCCGGATTTTGCCGTGCCCGCGGATGGGCGAGCGCCGGCCGCGCCCATCTGAACGAAGCGCGCAGCTGTTTTGAGCGCTGGGGCGCACACGGCAAAGTCAGGCAGCTCGACGCGCGCATATCGCCAATACGCGAAGTGGCAACGTCTCGACTCGCCACGCCTGTTGGCAATGTGGTGCAACTCGATCTGCTGTCGGTCGCCAAAGCCTCGCAGGCCATATCTAGCCATATCGTGCTTGACGATCTTGTCGACACGCTAATGCACATCCTGCTCGAAAGTGCCGGCGCGCAAACCGGCCGGCTGTTGCTAGCCCACAATGCCAGCTTGGCACTCGTGGCCGAAGCGAGCGTCGCGCAGCAGACCGTTCACGTCCGGCGGCACTTGGGCGACGTGTCGCACGGCTCGGCCCCGCCGGAGTCAGCCGCGCGCGAAGAGGCGTTGCCGGACTCCATCGTCAACTATGTCCAGCGCTGCCAGGAGCGGGTGCTGCTGGATGATGCGACGCAAGCGAACCCCTTTTCGGCAGACGAATACCTTACCCGCCGCCAACCGAAGTCCGTGTTGTGTCTGCCTCTCATGCGCCGTTCCGAATTGATCGGCTTGCTGTATCTGGAGAACAACCTGGCCATCCAGGCGTTCACGCCTGAGCGCATAACCGTCCTCGAATTGCTGGCCTCGCAGGCCGCGATTACCCTCGAGAACGCTCGTCTGTACCGCGATCTGGCGGAACGCGAAGCAAGGATCCGACGTCTCGTCGAGGCCAACATTGTGGGTATTTTCACTTTCCATCTCGATGGCCAGATTCTCGAGGCCAATGAAGCGTTTCTCCGGATCGTGGGATACGACCGCGAGGACCTCGAGTCGGGACGGATGTGCTGGACCGACATGACCCCACCCGAGTGGCTCGAGCGCGACAACCAGCGAATCGCGGAGCTCACGACGACAGGGACATTACAGCCCTTTGAGAAGGAATATTTCAGAAAGGATGGCAGCCGTGCGCCCGTGCTGATCGGCGTGGCGACGTTCGAAGTAGGGCAGCACCAAGGTGTCGGTTTCGCACTTGATTTGACCGTGTGCAAGCGGGCGGAAGCCGAAGTGCGGGAGAGCGAGGAGCGCTACCGTGAAGTGCAGATGGCGCTCGCGCACTCTAACCGGGCCGCGACGATGGGGCAGCTCACAGCCTCGATTGCCCATGAGGTCAGGCAGCCGATCACTGCGGTAGCGACCTATGCTTCGGCCGCCTCGCGCTGGCTGGACGCGAGGCCCGCTAACCTTAATGAGGTCAGGCAGGCGCTCGATGGCATCGTCTATGAGGCAACACGCGCTGGCGGCATCATTAGCGGGATTCGCGACCTGGTCAGAAAAGCGCCTCCACGCAAGGACCGGGTAGACATTAACGAGGCGGTCGTCGAGGTGATCGAACTGACGCGGGGCGAAGCGGCGAAGTACGACGTCTCAGTGCTGACGGCACTCGGCGATGCCTTGCCTCTCGTCCTGGGTGATCGCGTTCAGTTGCAACAGGTGATGCTCAACCTGATCGTCAACGCCCTTGAGGCGATGGGCTCAACGAGCACGAGTCCCCGTGAGATACTGATTAGCACAACTGTAGATTTATCGGATGGCGTGTCTATCGTCGTGCGGGATTCTGGTCCGGGGCTCCCTCCGGATGAGTTCAGTCGCGTCTTCGATCCGTTCTACACGACGAAGGAGAATGGCCTAGGCATGGGCCTGTCGATCTGCCGTTCAATCGTCGAGACGCACGGGGGGCGGTTGTGGGCTTGCAAGAATGAACCGCGAGGAGCTGTCTTTCAGTTCACGTTGCCTGCTGGGGGGGGAGAGTAGAAGTGGTACCTGCTTCGCTCGGGGGCGTAGAATAATTGCATGCCAACGGGACGCGGCCGCGTTCCGGTTTCGCGAGGTGGCCGAATGACTACTGGAACGAACTCCCGTAAAACAGCCGAAACCGCAGCAACCGAAGGCTCCGTCGTCTACATCGTCGATGATGACAAGGGAATCCGGCTTTCCCTTAGCACCCTTATGCGCTCAGTCGGCCTGCGGGTCGAAGCGTTCGAATCCCCGGACGAATTTCTACGGTGCCCGCCCGCCGCCGGACCAAGTTGCCTCATCCTCGACGTGCGACTCCGCGGAAAGAGCGGCATGGCGATTCACGAAGATATCGTGAATCGCGGCATGCGTATTCCCGTTGTATTCATGACCGGTCACGGAGACATCGAGATGGGCGTGAAGGCAATGAAGGCCGGCGCGCAGGACTTCTTTGCGAAACCGTTTAAGGACCAGGACATGCTCGACGCCGTTGCTCAGGCTCTGGCGCGAGACAACGAGCGGCTCGCGGCAGAAGCCGCGCTGGCCGATCTGCGTGCGTTATACCAGTCCCTTTCGCCGCGCGAGAAAGAAGTGATGGGCTTTGTGCTTTCCGGTCTTCTGAACAAGCAGATTGCCTATGAGATGAACCTGAGTGCGATCACGGTTAAGGTTCACCGTGGACACGTCATGCGTAAAATGAACGCGTGCTCGATGCCGGATCTGGTCCGCAAGGCCGAATCGCTCGGTATAGGGCCCTCTCTGCCTCGCGGCGATCATCATTGAGCGTCATCGTGTCAGGTAATTCGGACTTCTTCTCAGCGCCGTTCCATCGCTAAGGACTACCAAGTGCTACCGAGAGCCAGTGAGTCAAAGTGGCTGTGTCATAAGGTTTCGGCAGCAACACGAGTGCGCCGGCACTCACGACTTGCGCCCGTAGAGGTGAGCTCGGACAGGCGGTGATAAATATGGTCGGTGGATTATGCCCCTGAGCACGAAGGTGCTCATACATCTCGATACCGGACATCCCTGGCATCAAAACATCGGAAATCAGGCAGGCGGTGTGAGCAGCATCCCCTGACGAAAAAAATTCCTCCGCCGACTTATACATGCGCACCTGCCAACCCAGCGACCGGATCAGGCTGTCCAGGGCATGACGAACCGCTTGGTCATCATCGACAATCGAAACAACAGGCGAAATTTGCAAAATGCCCTCTCGACCTCTCGTTTTAAGGGACGGCGTGAGGCCGGTGCAGTCCATCTCTTTTTCATCTGCAGATTAGCTTATAACCATGTGCGGCGACATGATACGAACGTATATGCGAATCGAACCAACTCTGCGGCAGTCTCGTCTTTGCGCAGATCGGCGCCGCGCATGAAGCTTCCTTGCCGCGCTTATACCCTCGTATATGCGACTTACCTCAATGCGGCGTCAGAATATCCTACCGGGGAATAGATTCGCTCTTCCGCAAGAGCTACTCTTCTCACATTGAGGCCACACACCGTTACGAAAGCGCAAAGCGTGCGGCGCGGCTTGGGCCAACATTGCTGCGGAACTGCCGCCCACCCCGTTTGAGCGTTTAACTTCTTCGAAGAGTCATCTCAATATGTGTCCAGTAGCCGTAAGTTAGTGGTCATTCGACCGTACTGCTAAATTTGATTGATCTTCACTCGTCGCTAAAGAGAGGAACGCGATGTTGAACGCTGAGTGCGATTCGCCCCTTGAGACATTCTTAAACAATGATTCTTACCATGCGTCTATTGGCCCCATGCTGCTAACGGCCGACCTCCTATCATCGCATCGGCCAGCCGGTCATACTTCAGCGGACCCTTGGACTTCGATGCTCGCAACCATCCGTGAGTTTTCTTCACCGCCAGATCCGAACCGACAGCCTCCGCATTTGTCTAGGCGTTCCTGGTCCGATGGCGGCCAGCGCCTTCCACGCAAGAGCGACCGCGGGGAAGTGCGGCCTTATACGGTAAGGGTTGTGGAGGCATTGTCCAATTCGCGCTTCTCCCTGTGCTGGCACGATCCGACGCTTTGCAACTACGAGGAGCAGGTCTGGGTGCCGTGCCGCGCTCGCTCGTCCGGGCGTTGTGCCTTGTCTGGCAAACGTATTGGCCGCGGCGATTGCGTCTATCGACCCCGAGGCCGCGGACCATCGAGGCCACTCAACGGCGACGCCATGATTCTGGCCAGCGAGCTGGCCACGCACCGCGCAATCGCTTGAGACGCTGTGGGGAGGGGCGATTCGCGCTTACTGGTGAAGCATTGCCAGGGTGTTGCCACTGCAGTCGTGTACTCCAATATCAGGCCGCACGAGGTTTAGCATGAAGCTAGAGTCCGCCAAGTTTTTGCAACTGCGCCGTCTCGCTCCCGTTCTCGATGACGTATTAAGCGCGGGCGAGGTTGAGTACGCGGAGCAGGCCTTGGGACTTGCTTTACTCGCCCAGCTGTGTTTACAGTTGTTCGACGCGTACCAGCGCCAATACCCAGACGAGATCGCGCAAGCGCGGCTTGACGCTCTCCATCTGTAGTAGCGCGTCAGCGCGAGAGAGGCAGCCTACGTGGTCATTCCTTTGTGTGACCGTGCTTGCGTTCGCCTTGAGATTGGCAGACGTATTATCTCCACTTGTTCGTCGTATGAAGGACCGGACACTAACTTCGGTACGCGGTCAGTTCACCAATCCCTTCCTGCATTGCCGTTACCACACCGACGCAAAAAGAAGCGGCCTCTTCGCGCCGAGGCATTCCAGGCGTGGGAAAGCGTGACGCGCGCTCCGGTGCTGTAGCGATACTCTGATTAGAGTCGGCGTCTTTATACACAGTGTGTTCGAGAGCGTGCCGTTCGATAACGTGACAATGCCAGGGGTTGACCGACGGCGCGTCTTTGGAGGGTGTGCCGTTCCGTTTCCATTCAGAGGAAGGCATGGGAATACCAGATGCTCTTCGGATAGAACTGCGGGAGCGACTGTGGCAACTAGCGTAGTGACGGAATTTCGGAAAGGGCAACGATCGTGACAGACCCAAAATTGACGTGAGACGTTTCTTTGCTCGCCTGCGCGAAATGTCGAAATTGAACCTCGAAAAAGTCACGTTCGAGGTTAGCTATGCCATACCGTTATTAAAGACATGACGAAACGGGGGTCCTAATTTGATGCAAGAAGAACGAGAATGATTAGACACCGTATTTGATTCGGCTCTAGCAATATAGGATCCTTTATGTTCTCGGTTGTTGGAGTCGTCAACTAGGTAAGAGGCGGTGGCGCCCGGTCGACTCTAGTGAACGGATGTGACGTTCGCGCTGTTATTCTAAATCCCGAGAAGGTGTCTTCGTTGGTGCCAGGTGTGATGACGCGAATACCATTCGCAGCGAATACCGTATCGATGTTGAAGATCGCAATGATAAACGTCGTGGCGTATCGGAAGTGACTCTTCAGCCAGAGACTGTACAGAAACATTGAGCGGTTCGCCAGACGACAGGCGAGCGTAGCTTTCGTGTCGGTCGTCCGTCTTTATTTTGATTTCGCACGAGATGCACATGGGCTTGTGACGCGCATCGGCGCTGCCATGACGAAACTGCATCTGAAAGATGCCATCTTTGCTGTCGGAAAAGCGGACTTGCTGGGCCAGAATGCGTGTGATGTCGTGATGGCATTCAATCGCTTTTTTTACTTCGATGTGAGCGAAAAACTTTACACGCATCAGGTACAAGACGGGGTGACCGGGGCGCAGCGGGGCAGTGTCTCAGGAACCGAGGATCAGGCAAACGAAGTAGCGATACTTTCAAATCGACGAGGGTCAAGTAATGTCTCAACCAACGACACATTTCTTTAAACGAAAGCGAATCGTACTCCAGATAATGACGCTGGCGGTCGTCGTGGGCAGTAGTCTGCTGCTTAAAACGCATGCATCCGCTTCGGCCGATTCGGTGAACGCCGCGCCAGCACCTCAGGTGACAGTAGCGCAGGCCCGTACGTTTCAGGTGGATGACCGTCAGGTATTCACCGGCAGATTACAGGCCGTCGACACGATTGACGTACGACCACGAGTGAGCGGATACGTGGATGAGGTGCTGTTCAAGGAGGGCACCCGGGTACACAAGGGCGACGTACTGTTCCGGATCGATCCGCGTCCTTATCGCGCCGAGGTAGACCGTCTGACAGCGGAACTCGCGCAAGCTCAGGCGGAGGCGGTGCAAGCCCGGTCCGATTCGGATCGAGGTAAGCGATTGCTGATGCAGAGTGCCATTTCGCGCGAAGCGTCGGAGCAACTTGACACCGCGGCAAGCACATCGCATTCGAAGGCGCTTGCGACCGGCGCCCAGCTCGACGCGGCGCAACTGAATCTCAGCTTCACAGACGTGCGTGCGCCGATCGACGGGAAGGTCAGCTATGCGATGATCACTGCCGGCAACCTGGTCACGCCAGATGCGGTCCTGACCCGCGTCGTCAGCGTCGACCCCATCTACGGATATTTCGACGTCGACGAACAGAGCTACCTTACGCTCCAGCATTTTCGCGATGACGGTCATAGCGTGCCCGAAGTTGCAATGGCCCTCGCGGACGAGCACGACTTCACGCACGTCGGTCATCTGGATTTCGTTGACAATCAACTCGACTCTGGTTCGGGAACCATTCGCCTTCGAGCTGTATTTCCCAACGCGCAAGGTGCGTACACGCCAGGACTCTATGCACAGATCCGCCTTCAGGAGAGCCATCCGGTGCCGCGCATCCTCCTGAGGGACACGGCAGTGGGAACTGATCTGGGGGATCAGTTTGTTTACGTGGTCGGGCCAGATAGCAAGATCATCTACCGCAAGGTGTCGACAGGTCCGGTCTTTGCCGGCTTGCGCGTCGTCGAAAGCGGTATTCAGCCAGGCGAGCGGGTGGTCGTTGATGGCCTGCAACATGTTCAACCGGGCATGGTGGTACTGCCGATCACCGTCTCAATGGATGCGCAGCTCAACGACCGCCAAAAGGCTGAGCTCGCAAGTGTAACCAGACCGGTTGCCGGATCTGGCACAACCGCACTGGCTGCACGATAGCCGCTTCATCGAGACTCAAGTCATGAAAGGTATAGCTAATTATTTTATCGACCGACCGATCTTCGCTGGTGTTTTGTCGGTTCTGTTCGTGATCGCTGGTGCCATTGCGCTAGTGATGCTGCCAGTCAGTCAATATCCGGACATCGTACCGCCGACTGTTGTCGTGCAGGCGAACTACCCGGGGGCAAGTCCCGAGACGATTGTGCAGACCGTGGCCACACCTCTTGAGGAGCAGATCAACGGCGTCGAACACATGCTGTACACATCGTCGCAGGCGACGAGTGACGGACGGCTTGCGCTGACAGTTACCTTCGCACTCGGCACCAACCTCGATACGGCGCAGGTTCAAGTGCAGAACCGGGTGGCGCAGGTGTTATCGCGCCTGCCCGATGAGGTTCAGCGCCTCGGCGTGACGACCCAGAAGAGTTCGCCGGAGGTCACACTGGTAGTGCATCTGGTGTCGACGAACCATCGCTATGATGGTCTCTATCTCTCGAACTACGCCCGCACACACATTCGCGATGAATTGTCTCGTCTCGATGGCGTCGGTGACGTGCAGATCTTCGGTGCGGGTGAATACAGCATGCGCGTGTGGCTGGATCCGCAACGTATGGCACAACGCGGACTGACGGCACCTGACGTTATAAAGGCGATTCGGGAACAGAACGTTGAGGTGGCAGCAGGCACGCTTGGCGCTCCCCCGATGCATACGGACGACGCATTTCAATTGAATGTGAATACTCAGGGGCGTCTCGTTTCCGAAGACCAGTTCCGCCGAATTATTTTGCGCAGCAGTGGCGACACGGGTGTCGTGCATCTTGGCGATGTCGCGCGCGTCGAACTCGGCGCGGACCTGTACGCGCAGCGTAGCCTGCTGAACAACGATCCGGCTGTTGGTATTGTGTTGTTCCAGCGCCCAGGCAGCAACGCGATCCAGACGTCGAACGAGGTCATGACGACAATGAAACGCCTGAAGGCGAATTTTCCGGAGGGTCTGGACTTTCGAATCATCCGCGACGATACGCAGTTCGAGCGGGCGTCCATCGAAGCGGTCGTTCATACGCTTTTCGATGCAATTGCGCTTGTGGTGCTGGTCGTTATTCTTTTCCTGCAGACGTGGCGTGCATCGATCATTCCACTTATTGCGGTGCCCGTGTCGCTGATCGGCACGTTCGCTGTTATGGATGCAGTCGGCTTCTCGCTCAATACGCTGTCGTTGTTCGGGCTCGTGCTGGCGATCGGAATTGTTGTCGACGACGCAATCGTCGTGGTTGAAAACGTTGAGCGGCATATCGAGCTGGGACAGAGTCCGAAGGAGGCGAGCCGACGTGCGATGCGGGAAGTCACTAGCCCAATCGTTGCCACGGCACTGGTACTGTGTGCAGTGTTCATACCGGCTGCTTTTATCAGTGGGCTCACCGGCGCGTTCTATCGCCAGTTCGCGCTAACGATCGCAATCTCGACGGTGATCTCCGCGTTCAACTCCCTGACGCTGAGCCCGGCGCTTGCCGCAATACTGCTCAAGTCTCACGACGCGCCTAAAGATGCGCTGACAGTATGGATCGACCGCCTGTTCGGCTGGTTATTCAGACCCTTCAACCGGCTGTTCGTGACTGGCGCGGGTCGTTACGTCGGCGGTGTGAGTCGGGTGTTGGGCCGTTCGTCGGTTGCGCTTGTGGTGTATGGCGGTCTGATTGTGCTCGCGGCGGTCGGCTTTATGCGAGTACCGACTGGTTTCGTGCCGACGCTCGACAAGCAACTCATTCTCGCATTTGTCCAGTTACCGAGCGGCGCGTCACTCGACCGCACGGAAGGCGTCGTGCGCGAGATGACTGACATCGCAGCTCATCAGCCTGGCGTCTGGCGCTCCGCGTCATTTCCGGGTCTGTCGATCAATGGCCTCACGAATAGCAGCGATTCGGGTGTGATCTTCCTTCTTCTCAAGCCGTTTGAGGAACGGAGGGATCCGTCGCTGTCGGCCGACGCGATCATTGCTGCGTTGAACAAGAAGTATGCGGCTATCTCTGGCGCCAGCATTGGCGTCGTGCCCGCGCCGCCGGTGGACGGCATGGGCGAGACGGGCGGGTTCCGGATGCAGATTGAAGACCGTGCTGGCTATGGTTCGATGGAAATGCAACGCCAGATTGATAAACTCATTGCGCTAGGCGCGAAAGAGCCCGCATTGAGCCCGCTCTATTCGAGCTTCGACGCACGCGTACCGCAAGTCCGCGTGGACATAGACCGCGAGAAGGCGAAGCTTGAGGGTCTCGACATGACCGACGTCGCCGACACGCTTCAGGCGTTCACGGGCACCTTCTACGTGAATGACTTTAACCGCTTCGGTCGCACGTACCAGGTGAATCTCTCCGCTGAACCGGACTTCAGGCGCACGCTTGACAACATCGGGCAACTGAAGGTCCGTAACTCTTCGGGGGTCATGGTGCCACTAGGCTCGTTCGTGTCAGTGCAGCGCACCGTCGGGACGGAGCGTTCGATGCACTACAACGGTTATCCCACGGCGGAAATCAACGGCGGCGCCGCGCCGGGTTACAGCACCGGACAGGCACAGGAAGCGATGGAGCGCATTGCGCGTGAGAATCTGCCGAGAGGGATGACGTTCGAATGGACCGATCTGACGTACCAGCAGATCCTTGCGGGTAATACGGCTGTACTCGTATTTCCTTTGTCCGTGCTGCTGGTGTTCCTCGTGCTCGCCTCCCTGTATGAGAGTGTTTCGCTCCCGCTGGCGGTCATCCTGATTGTACCGATGGTACTTTTGTCAGCTATTGGTGGCGTGTGGCTCACACATGGCGACAACAATATATTCACGCAGATCGGTTTGATCGTGCTGGTAGGCCTCGCGTGCAAGAACGCAATTCTTATCGTGGAATTTGCACGCGACGCACAAGGACGCGGTATGGATCGCAAGCAGGCAGTCCTTCAGGCAGCGCACCTGCGTCTGAGGCCGATCCTGATGACATCGGTGGCATTCATCATGGGTGTTGTTCCACTGGTGTTGGCTCACGGCGCGGGGGCGGAGATGCGACACGCGATCGGTGTGGCGGTGTTCGCTGGGATGTTAGGCGTGACGGCGTTCGGATTGGTGTACACGCCTCTTTTCTATGTGTTGGTACGCGGGTTCGTGGAACGGCGTGAGGCGCGCCGCAGTAAGGCTATCCAAAGCGCGCCGGTTCTCGGGGAGCACTGAAATGAATAGGCTGAATCCTTTCTCGGCTGTTGCAGCAATCCTGTCTGCGCTGGCGCTCGCTGGGTGCGTGTCCGTCGGGCCCGATTACCACGCCGCCGCCCCAGCGGTACCGAAGCTGCTCAACGTCGATCCGATGCGTGAGAACAACGGGAGCTTCCAGGCACAATGGTGGAAGCAGTTTGGAGATCCGACGCTTGATGCCCTTATACAGATGGCGGCGCTCGATAACCTCGATCTACGCGTTGCACAGGCACGCCTCCGTGAGTCGCGGGCCTTCGTAAGCGGCGCGGAGTCGGCGGAGATTCCAACCGTTTCGGCTGGGACCAGTTTTGCGCGCACCTATGGTCAGTATCCGGGAATAACCACGGACCAGGTTAGCTACGACGAGTATCGCGCTGGGTTCGATGCCAGTTGGGAACTTGATCTGTTCGGTGGCATCCGACGCGAAGTGGAATCGTCGAAGGATGAACGCGATGCACGGCAGGCGGCATTGCGCGGCGCCCAGGTTTCCGTCATTGGCGAAGTGGCCCGTAATTACTTCATGATGCGCGGTTCACAGGCACGAATCGCCATTGTCCAGAACGACATCAAGACGCTCCAGGAGACGCTGCGTCTCGTGCAGGCGCAGGCGAATGTTGGCACGGGCTCGGAGCAGGATGTCGCAAGCGCGGGCGCTCGGTTGAGTGCAGTGGAGGCGCAGTTGCCCAATCTCAGGATAGACGAGCAGACCGCACAGTTCCGGCTTGCGGTGCTGCTTGGCAAGCGCCCCGGCGAACTTGACGTCGATTTGTCGCCGCGCACTTCCGAGCCAATCGCCGTGAGCCTACCCATGGGGTCAATAGGCGATGTGCTTGCGCGTCGACCTGACGTGCAGGAAGCGGAGCGTCGACTGGCGGCATCGACCGCGCGTATCGGCGTTGCGGAGGCCGACTTCTATCCGCATGTTTCACTGGTCGGATTTCTCGGCTTTCTCTCGAGCCAGGGCACGGATTTCTTGACGGCGGGTTCGCAGGCATGGTCGATCATGCCGGGTATTACCTGGGATGGTTTGAATGTACAGCGCGTGCGTGCAAACCTTCATGCGGCGCAAGCCCGCTCGGACGCTGCGCAAGCCGCTTACGAGCAAAGCATTCTTCTCGCTATCGAGGACGTTGACAGCGCGCTCACGTCTTACAACGAAACTCATGCTCGGGTCGGCAAACTGATCGATCAGTTTTCGCAGAGTCACCGCGCAGCTGATCTCGCGCGCGTCCGCTACCGGGAGGGATCGACAGGTTTTCTGGAACTGCTCGATGCCGAGCGGGTAGAGCTCGCTGCGGGGGATGATCTGGCGCAGGCCGAGTCGGATATTAACGTACGCGCTGTGGCACTGTACAAGTCACTCGGCGGAGGGTGGGAAGCCTG
Organism: Paraburkholderia sp. GAS38; assembly: GCF_050434965.1. Taxonomy (NCBI): domain Bacteria; kingdom Pseudomonadati; phylum Pseudomonadota; class Betaproteobacteria; order Burkholderiales; family Burkholderiaceae; genus Paraburkholderia; species Paraburkholderia sp. GAS38. Next base: position 177,030 of record NZ_JBNDJO010000018.1, read on the forward strand.
TGGGGGTGATCGTTGCGATGCACTTGCGCTGACCCAGACCTCAACACAACCCTCTACGGCGCGCTGATCTGGCCGCCTTAACCTCAGCGGCGGTATCAACGTTGAGAGCATTCCGTACATTGATCGCCTCGTTTTCTGTGCCGGAGGTCGCTGGTTGAGACTGGCGGCCTCGATTTTTTTTGCATTTTCAGGTTTTTGCGCAAAGCTCTGCGCGCCATCCATAGATCGTTCGGCGCCTACCTGATCTCCTCGTGACAGGCCAGCGCACCGCCTTAGCATCATGCGCCTTCCGATACCCGATATCCGGCGTGCGCCGTGACAACGTGGGTTGTTGCTTCCCCGCGATTGTCGTCGCATCGCCCTCAATCTGCCAATACCTCTGAAAGATCGCTGGCAGCACCACGGAGCGTTCGAATTGCAAAGGACCTCGGGAAAGACCTGATCACGCAACTGGATTCTTCGATACGCCGTGAGACGATACGATAAGCCAGTAGTCAATTACACACCTAAAGTTGCTTCGCAGGGCTCACGGGCGGATGTGATCTAAGCGAAGTACGAAGACCGAGGGAAGTGACTTCTTCTACTAGATGAAACTGGGAGGTGGTGTCAGGTTGGCCGCATACCGGCGGCTGGTACAACTCGGGACCTTTGGGGCAGATATGAACGAGCGCGGCTCCGGTTCCAGTCGGGACCAGACGATAACCCATCGGTTGTTGCCAGCCTCAAGCGAAGAGTAATGGAGCCTGACGTCACAGTGCGGAGCAATGTGGAATGGACAAATCTATTGTGATGGCAATGATTCAAAAAGTCAGACTGGAGTTTTTCTAACGTATCGGAGGAAACGGTGTCGCTTAAAGATAAACGGATTGTGATTCTCGGTGGATCGTCGGGACTCGGTTTCGCGACGGCGAAAGCAGCGGCAGATGAAGGTGCACTCGTGGTCATTGCATCTAATAGTCAGGCGCAGATAGAGCAGGCGAAGGACAAACTCCCCTCGAGTGCTGAAGGGCACGTGATCAACCTGCTGGATGAGGACAGCATCAAGTCATACTTTGAAAAGATCGGAGCATATGATCACCTCGTGTATACCGCCGGCGATCCTTTGCGAGCGGTCAATCAGAAAGACATGAGCTTTGAGGAAGCGCAAAGGTTTTTTGGAGTTCGCTACTGGGGCGCCTTTCTGGCCACAAAATACGGTGCAGGAAAAATTCGCGAGGGTGGCTCGATCGTCCTTACTTCGGGGATGACATCGCAACGCCCTCTTAAGAGCATGTCGGTGGTTTCGAGCGTCTGTGGGGCGGTTGAAGCGCTCGCGCGTGCCCTTTCAGTAGAACTGGCGCCGCTGCGGGTCAATGTAGTTTGCCCAGGAACGGTCAAGACTGAACTTTGGAATACCTTTCCCGAGGCCGCCCGTGAAGCGATATTCCAAAGTGCGGAACAGAGTCTGCTCGTTAAGCATGCCGGTGAACCTCATGAAGTCGCCGAAGCTTACCTCTATCTGATGCGAGGCGGCTTCACGACCGGTCAGGTAGTGGTAGCCGATGGAGGGTTAGCAGTAGGCTGAGGCATTGTCGCCATGTAAATGTACCGAGTGGCTTTGCGGTGACTTGCCGCTCGGCTCAGTCGAAACAGGGGGCATCCACGGAAAAGTAGCTAACGACGATGGATGTTTGATGCATCAATCACCACAACTTACATAGGACTATTTAGGAAATGACTATTGCGAAAGATTCTGTGTAGCCCATCCGTTTGAAGCGGACGAAGTGGTGGCAGCCCATCTGTAATTGATTCGCAATGGCGGACGTCGATCGTAGACGCCGCGTTAGAGTGGAGTCAGGAAGGCGAAAATCCCTGCACTGACAGTCGTAATAAAATTAGTTATCCAAATGTGTTTTCCACATGAAGAAGGGAGGTTGATTGAGATGTTCTACGAACTGCGCACCTATATCTGTACGCCCGGTCGGCTCCACGCTGTCGCGGAACGATTCGAACATCCGGTACTGGGTATCTTTCATGAACTGGGCATCCAGACAATCGGATTCTGGACCACCGAAGCAGACAGTAAGTCCGAACTGATTTATCTGCTGAAGTGGAACAGCGAGGCCGAACGCGCCGAAAAGATGGGGGCGTTTCTGAAAGACCCACGCTGGCTGGAAGCGAAGCTGAGTTCCGAGCGTGACGGCCCGATCGTCGAATCGTTCTCGGCGAAAACATTGACGCCCACTACGTTTTCCGCGCTGCGATGAGAAAACGCGGGACGCCTCAATCCGAATCTCAGGTAACGGACATTCGAACGAAAGAGACATCCCTGAGTGAAGTCAACACGCAAGATGTGAGCTTTCTCGAGCATGAATGAGGGCTGAGCTTCGCTTACATCGTCGCTAACTGGTCCATTGGACTTTGTCTTGTTTTTGGGTTAGGTCCGCTCGCCATTACCGGCGAGCTGGCCAGCAAACACGTGGGTCTTGAGAAGGAATTACGTAGTCACCTTCGCGTCTTGGTGCCGCTTACGGCTCTGGACGCTAATGATACTTAAATGGAGATATGTTATGAACAGGCTTTCGAACAAGGTGTGTCTGGTTACCGGCGGGGGAGGAGCGATTGGACATGCGACAGCCAAGGCCTTCAAGGACGAGGGCGCAACGGTCATCATTTCGGATATCAGCGAGCGTCTGTTGGATGAATCCGCTGAAGAAATCGGGTGTTCGTCGGTGGTTCAGGATGTCACGAGCGAGGAGCAATGGACGCAGGTCATCGATGAAATCGAAAAGAAGCATGGTCGCATCGATGTTCTTGTGAACAATGCAGGCATTCTGGGGTCCACGGAGAACGTAAACCCGGAGACCACGCAGGTCGACGAATTCCGTCGCATCCAACTGGTCAACGTCGAGTCGGTGATGCTTGGGTGCCGTAGCGCAATTCCTGCAATGAAGCGTGCGGGCGGAGGGTCCATCGTCAACATCTCCTCGATTGCCGCAGTACTCGCAACGCCGTTTGAGGTCGCATATGGTGTGAGCAAAGCAGCGGTTCGCCACCTTAGTTGGTCTGTAGCGGCGCACGGCGCTCCGTTCGGCATTCGCTGCAACAGCATCATGCCGGGCCAGATTGAGACGGGTGACGGCGGCATGATGGATTCGATTTTAAAGGGTGCTGCGCGTCGTGGCGAGTTTTCGGACCCGGAAGCAGCACGAGCCACGTTCACGGCGCTCATTCCGCTCGGTGCGCTTGGGACGCCACACGACGTTGCGATGGGGGCGGTCTACCTGGCCTCAGACGAGAGCCGGTATGTCAGTTCAATTTCGCTGCAAATTAGTGGAGGCTGGCTGGTGCTGTAACGGCGGATTCCGGCGTACTGAAAGCGTTCGAAACCGGTCGGAGACGGCGGTTGTTCTGCAAAGCGCGGGGCGAACCGCCGGCAACCGGAAAAGGCACACTCCGACCGTTCCCATTCATAGTAGTGTTGTCGCGTTGGTGGCAAGTTGAGGGTGACGCGGCGACAACTGCGGGCACGAAACGGACCACGTTGCCGCGGCGCCACCTTCAAAATGAGTGTGTGATGCCGACGCGAGTGACAACCTGGTTTTGCGTGCTGGATGGGTTGAAGGAGGTTATCTGCGCGTATTGGGCGGCCCCAGCGGCGTGTTGGTAGATTCCCATTACGTAGACGGACGTGCGCTTCGAGAGACTGTATTGCGCAATCAGGTTAACCTGGTGGTACTTCGGCGACGTGTCGGTTGCATGCTCGAGGCCGGTCGTGAATGTATATCCAGCTCCGATGATCAACGCGGAGTTGACCGAGTAGATACCCGATACCTCATAGTTTTGGAAGCGCAGGTCATGTCCTCCAGGGCCCGCGGCAAAATCGACGTTCGAATAGTCGGCCCCGACCTTGAGCGAACCAAGCACGTAGGCGGCGCCGGCCGACAGAGCACCCTGATAACGCGCGTTCGCGAGTGCGTCGCCGTAGATCGTGTTGACGTAGCCGCCGCTGCTGCCATAGCCGGCGACCGCCGTGATCGGATCGTTGATGCGAAGGTAGCTGACGCCCGCACTGAACGTGCCATGCGAGTAACCCGCGGCCGCACTGTACGAAGAGTTGTTGGAGAACTGGCCGGCAACACCCCCGAACGAGTAGTGACCCTCGAACGTAAAACCCACGAGATTGGGGCTCACATACTTGACCGCGTTGTTGATTGGGAATCCGTTGTCCAGATTATCCATATCGTTCGGGTGTGCGAAGTACCAGCCGCCATACTGGCCGTTCAGCGTGAACGGCTCGACGATGTCGACGGATGCATCCCATTGCTTGCCAAACGTTAGCTGACCGTATTGATTGGACTTGATGCCGACATAAGCATTACGGGAAAACGCCAGACCACCGCCCAAACCTCCCGTCGCCGCGTCAAAGCCGCTTTCGAGCCGAAAGATCGCCTGATTGCCACCACCAAGGTCTTCCGTGCCGAGAAGGCCCCACCGGCTACCGAGGGGAACGCCGCTTTGCATCTGCGTGAGCTTGCCACCGCTGCCGGGCACAACGTTCCCGTTTGAGCCGCTGACAACGTTGTTCGCGTAATCGATGCCGACGTCGATTACGCCGTAGAGCGTGACGGTGCTTTGGGCATGAGCGCCTGCCATTGCGAGCGCCAGCGGCAGTGCCGCAAGAGTGTTTCTTTTCACTACTGTCTCCTTGTAATGAGGCCGCGAGCGGCGGCCAGGTCTTCTTCGTGTCGAACTTCATGCGCTATGTCGCTTTGCGCAAGGCGACGTATCACCGGCTTCGAAATGTGAAGACAAGTGCGGCTAGCGCAATAATTGCTCCTTGGACCATGGCTTGACCGGCGGCGCCGAGTCCAAAACCGATTAACAGGCTAAAAAGGTAGGTAAGCATGAATGCGCCGACAGCCGGCCCCAGCATGCGTCCCTTACCGCTGCCGAAACTCACGCCACCGAGAATGACTGCCGCCAGCGAGTTAAGTACCAGGTCCTGACCGATGTTCGTGTTGCCCACCGAGACTGAGCCAACGAGCAAAAGAGCGGCCAATGCGGTTGTCAGTCCAGAGAAGATATGGGTAATCGACATGACGCGAAGGCTTGGTATGCCGGACACGGTTGCGGCGGTCGGGTTGGATCCAACCGCGTCTAGATAGCGACCGAACACGCACGTGCGCAAGCTAAGGGCGAATGGGATGAGCACTGCGACCCACACAATCGCCGCGATCGGAAGCGACCCGATGCGACCCGAACCCACGATCCGCAGAAGGTCGGGTGTTTCGCCGGGTTGATGGTATTGGCTCGCTGCAACGACGGAGCCTGTTAGGACGATGGCCATCGCGAGCGTGACGACTACCGCCGACGCCCGGAGGCGAGTGATGATCAGGCCGTTGATGGTTCCGATGAGTGCCCCCGCAAGCAGTGCCAGGAAGACCAGAGCGGGAACCGGCAGCGGGATTGCCCCGCTGGTGACTATCCAGATGACGACTACGACGACCCCACTGATTGAAAGGTCGATGGAACGACTCCGGACCACCAGAGACTGTCCTATGGTGACTACACCCAGGATCGCACCCTGCTTCAGGATTGCAAGAAGCAGCAACGGGGAGAGCAGGGCCGGGCGCGTTGCCCAGGCCACTAGCAGCAGAATTCCGAGGCCATACCAGGATGGCGGTTGATTAGAGAGAAAGCCATAGAGTCTGCGAGCGGCGCGTTGGCTATCGGGAGTTTGTTGGACTGTGATTGCTGGCATGGTATTAAAACCCTATGATCGTTCGACGCTGAAAGCTGATAGCAATGAGCAATAGCACCCCAGTAGCGGCAGATTGCAGGAACGCGTCGATACCAACAAGGTTCATTCCATTGCGCATCAGGCCCAAGGTGAGAACGCCGCAAAATGCTCCCACGGCACTGCCGATTCCGCCGGAGAATTGGACTCCGCCAAGCGCGACGGCTGTAATCGTTGCGAGTGCGAACTGCGCTCCTATGACGGGGTCGCCAGCGCCGATTCGACCTGTAAGTACAACACCAGCACAAGCGGCAAACAGACCTCCGGCAGCGTACGCTGCAACGATGATCTGACGGTCCGTTACGCCGTTAAGCGATGCGTTGCGCGGGTGTGCGCCGACCGCATAAAGGCGTAGACCAAAACGCGTACGGGCGAGAAGCCACCCTACGACTATCACGCAGCCTAGTAGCAGCAATATGCTGACCGGCAGGCCGGCGATAGTCGAGTTGATGAAGGCCGGTAAGAACGGAGGAGCAAGCCCTCCGGCCGTTGGGAGCCAGTACAACGCCAGTCCCTGGACGAACGTCATGGAGCTGAGCGTGGCGATAATCGGATGCATACGGGCCACGGACACCGCGAGACCGTTGGCGATACCGATGACACAACCCAATAAAAGAGCGAGTGCGATACCCGCGGTTGACCCGACAGAAGCGGAGGCGACGCAGGTAGTCAGACTGATTACTGAACCAACGGACAGGTCGATTCCGCCCACCAGGGCGACCAGCAACTGGCCCAATGTAGCAATTGCAAGCGGTGCGATCTGGGCCGAGAGATTAGAAAGATTGCCGCGATTCAGGAAATCGGTGGCGGCAAAGGAAAGCCCAACGATAAGCGCGATCGGCATCGACACGACGTAGGGTTTAAGGCCGGAGCGGGAGTTGGGACCGAATGGGTTCATTGCGTCTTCTCCGTTGATTGTCGCTGTGAGACGCCGAGCGCGTGCGACATGACAGTTTCTTCTGATGCTTGAGTGCCATCAATTTCAGCGACAATAGTGCCTGCCCGCACGACAAGAATACGGTCACACAGCCCGATGAGTTCTGTCAGTTCGCTGGAGCCGACGAGTACCGCTCCACCCTCGTCGGCAAATCCGCGTAGTAGCCGATAGATATCTGCCTTGGCGCCTACGTCTACGCCGCGGGTTGGCTCCTCGATGAGCAGGATGTCGATGTCAGCGATTAGCGCTCGTGCCAGTAGAACCTTTTGCTGATTCCCGCCAGAAAGGGTTGTGACAGACTGCTTTGGATGCTTTACCTTGAGACCGATCCGCGCAATGACGTCTTCTACAAGCGAAGATTGGGCTGAAGCGTGGCCGTATAGCGCACTATCCCGATAGGTGCCTATAACGACGTTTTCCGCAACCGAGAGATCCAGGTACAGGCCTTCCGCTTTGCGGTCGCCGGGTACGAAGGCTATCCCGTGGGCGAGGCGCCGCGCCACGCCGGCACTCGGGTCGACTGGATGGGCTTTGCCGACGCTATTGAATTTTTCAATCGTCGCATGCGGTGTTTGCATGAGACCTGCTGCGGCCCGGATGATTTCCCGCTGCCCTTGTCCCTCCAGTCCAACGAGTCCGACAATCTCTCGTCGGTTCAGATTCAAATTCACGGCGCTGCGTCCAGGACCGGAATTCAGGCGTTCACATCGCAACGCACTGGATAGCTGGCCAGACGACCTGTGCGGGAAGAGGTCCTCGATAGGGCGACCGACCATCAGCGTGACGAGTGTGTGTTCATCCAGTTCGCTGCAAGGAGTCGTAAGAACATGCTGCCCATCCTTCAGCACGGTGACGGTGTCGCACAATCGAAAGATTTCATCGAGTCGGTGGCTAATATAGAAGATGGATTTGCCTCTTGCCTGCAGGTCCTTGATGAGTGTCTCAAGCTTTTTCACCTCGGGACCATTTAGTGCTGCCGTAGGTTCATCAAAAATGAATACCGACGCATCTGTCGTGATGCCCTTGGCGATCTCCACGAGTTGCTGTTCGCTCACGGAAAGGCTGCCTGCGAGCGTCCCAGGATCGATGTCTACGCCGAGGGAGTTCAATGTACGACTCGCACGTTCATGCATTTGCTTCCTGTTGATCCATCCGCGCCTGCCAGACTCGCGTCCGATGAAAATGTTTTCGGCGATAGTCAGATTGGGCAGCAGAGTGAATTCCTGGAATATCGTGGAAATGCCATGCTCTCGGGCACTGCGTGGATTGCGCAGCGTTATGGTTTTGCCATGCATGCGCAATTCGCCGGCGCTCGGCCGATACACACCAGCGAGAATCTTCATGAAGGTCGACTTGCCAGCACCATTTTCGCCAGTCACGGCATGAACGGAGCCAGCGTGGCCGGCTATTGAAACACGAGAAACCGCGCGCGTATTTCCAAAATTCATGGAAATGTCGATGCCTTCGATAAGCGGTGGCCACGCCTTCCGATGCGGGGCTTTTTCAGCTTGATACAGCATGTTTGACTCCGTGTGTCAGGGACAGAATGCACATGGGAGGGACGCCTGCCGGGTTGGAGACTATTTGTTTTGATAGAGGTGCTTAAGCGTTGCATCCGGAAGCAACGAACCCACCCAGTAGGAGTCGTTCAGGTCGGGACGGTAATACTTGGTCAGGTTCTCGCGTGTGATGACTTCTCCCCCGTCGCTCCAGTAGCTTCGATACATCTGGTCACCTTCAAGGAGCAACAATGCCGCTCGAAGTGCGACCGGTCCCAGGGACGGAGGGTAGATATATGCTACAAACGGTCCCCCCGACTTCTGGGCGGCTCTGAGAAAGCCATTGTTGCCCTCACCCGTCACAGGAACTGGAGCTTTTCCGACTTCCTGGAAAACCTCCAGGCATCCTCGCGACATCTCACCTCCGGAGGCCCAGATGCCGTCGACCGGCTTTCCTGAAAGGAGCAGGCTTTCACATGCCTGTTTGCCCTTGGCATAGTTCCAGTCGGCATAGACTTCGGCAGAGACCGGCAACCTGGTTACTTTCAAGGACTGAGCGAGTCCCGCGTAGCGGTCAGTGTCTTCTGTGTTTCCGGCGATGCCACGAAACGCCCAAATGCTACCTTTGCCACCCAGTTGCTTTGCAAGCCAGTCGGCCATGATCTTTCCTTCAGGAGCCCCGCCGGATAACACGGCGACCGCGACCTGGTCTGAACTGGCGGTGGCCGTGAAGGTAACAACTGGAATCCCTTTCGCGGCCGCTTTGGCGATCTGCGCATTAATGGCGGTCGAGGAAACCGGCGATACTACGATGGCGTCGACGCCCTTCGTTATCTGATCTTCGAGGTCTGCAGCCTGTCTGGCGGCATTCGAATCACTCGATATCACCGTGAGTTTCCCGATTTCGGGATGCAACGTTGCCTCGTGGCGCACCTCCTCGGTTTCCTGGATTAACCATGTCGTAAAAAGACCAGGCATAGCCAAAACGACGTTGTAGGGAGGGCTTTTCTTGAATGCGCCAGCCTTGGTCAGTTGTGCGGAGGTCGGCTTGTATTGTGGATCCTTGAGATCGCCGACCTGCGCGGACGATGGCTGTGCAGCCGTTGCCGTCGAAATTAGTATAACTAATGAAATAAGAGGTGTTTTGAGAGAAATCACGATCTTGTCTCCTTGTTTGAAATTTAATCGTCAGCTATAGCAGCGTTGCGGGATGCTCGTCACGCATCAAGATGGACTCCATACATCAGCACTTCGCATTACGAGTGCGTACGTGGACATCGGGAGAATCTGGTGTCCGGCGGTCGTAGCGTGGCTTGGATCTCCATGCTGTCAGCGTCCTCTCAACCTTAAGCAAACCCAGCGAAAAGCGAAAATCGGCTGGTTGCGTTCACGCATCCCGGTCTGATGGTTTCGAGTTGTATTGCGTTCTCTTGTGGGGTGAGCATGACGTCGTCTCCTGGTTTCATCTATTGGAGGAAGGAACAGACCTCTCGTGTTCTAGATCATTCGGACAACGCTTGCCGACTGCTCCTGCGCTTCCGGCAACTGCTCATGTGAAGCAAGTGTAAGGATGTGTTCGATTTCAGACTTATCGGATCGTCTTGTGACGTATCGGATCGTCCAGTTCCGTCATGAGGTATTTCCCGGAGTTCCATGTGTTGCAATCGTCCGACGACGCTTGTAATTACGCACTTCCTCGTCGAGAGATCTGGTGGCGTGGCATGCACCAATACCAGGTTATAGAGGGAGGGGCGGCAGATGCGGATAGTGTCTAGGCTTGGAGCATCAACGCGCGCGATTCCCTGGATGAGCGCTGGCGTATGCGTTCCTGAGGGCTTCCGCAAAGGGTGCGGGACAGCCTGGGTCAAAGCATTGTGCCTGCTCGTCAGGATCGGCCCGCAACTATGGCCTCCATTCAGCCTTCGACTGGCACCACGCGAAACGCAGAGGACTTCGGGAAAATCCTGACTACGAAGCTGGATTCATGGATATACGACGGGACGTTCCGATAAGAAATAGGACCAACGTGCATCTACGATTGATTTACAGGATCGGCTGGTGCGAGCTTACTAAACCGACTGCACCGAACAATTTATATTTCGTTTAACGAATGTTTCCACCATGAGAAAACGTTGAGCGGATTGGTGTGAAGGTGGGTAACTGCGAGATGGGGACATTGAAGTTCGAGACCGGTTTCTGTGAAGGGAAGCGTAGGGCATGGCGGTGCGGAAGGAAAGGTCCTGTTGGGATATCCGTGCACGCATCAGATTTTTTCTTGAAAGGAGACATCAATGAAGCGAACGCGTCACCCTCTCATGACTGTCCAACTGGACGGCACAGAACTGCGTGCCGATTATTGCGAGCAGACCGGGCGTCTGCGGATTCTTCAGGGAGAGACTGTAGTTCGGAAGTGGCTTCCGCCCAATTCGTGGATTGCCATCGCATCAGTGGTCGGCTCCCGAAACTGGGGGACACGGCCGGACTGCAACGAACTGCAGACTGTGCTGGAGAGCCAGGCATCGCTGCTGCAGATCGGTTAGGCGCGTTGTGGCGCGCCTGGGTCCGAATTTCCGTTGAAGTGCTGAAAATTAGCTGCGTGGGCTGATAATCCAGTTGCTCGTTTTTAGTTTCGAAAGTGTTCTTGGTTGCGGGCTGGCGAACTGTGAGAGCGCGCAGTTTGGCGTACCTGTATCGATCGCCGCCGGTATCGACGTTATGAAAAACTCATGCTCGGACGCTCGATCTCCTGTGGATAAACGCTCCACATGCCGTCATCGTGAAGGAAGAAATAAATTGTCAACGCGCCTGTCGGCCGTAATGTCTCAACGCACACATATCGGCGCCGATTTGGACGTATGTGACCGAACCGGACTACCCGAGTCAGTGTTGCGGGATTCGCTCCAAGCCATCTAGCGACCAGGGAACGCAAAGAACGGTCCATCGTACTCATTGCTTTCTCCTTCAAGTTCGCATCGCGTAAACGCGATAATCCCATTAAAAGTTAAGGATTGCGAATTGTTTGTCATAAGGAGCGCGGTTATCTTGTCAGAGTTGTAGAGGCTCGTTGCAAATCAGGTTAAATTGCTACGAACTTAAGCGCGTTCGAGTGAGAATATATAAATTTCGTCGCCAAATGTCTGATCGTTGTTAAGATGACTTGGCGAATCCTGAGATTCAACTCTAGGCGTAGACTTGATTTTAGGGTTACCAGATCGTCTCGTCGTTTATCGAGGAATCCAGTTCTGTTATTAGGTATTACCCGGGGACAGAGGTGATTCATCCGGCTGGGATGCATGGTCGTGCGGTGAGAACGAGTGGTCGAGCGGCAAGTCAGGCGTCTCTCCCTGACATTGTGCTCGATGAAAGAAAAATAAATTTCGACACGCGTTGATATCGAGATTGTTGACAGGCGCTATAGACTGCGTGGATCGGTCGGCGTGGTGGGCGCGTCGACCGATCCACGCGACCCGATGTTGTTTTTTTAACGGGTCTTCCCACGGGCGGTGTCAATTGACCGCCCGTTTTTTTCTCACTAATCAAAAGATGCCCCTGTCCCTGGCTCGACAAGGGATGCTAGATGCGCGCTATGCGTGGCAGGCGCGCGGCCAAGGTTGTGTCAGAGGTGAACTAGGGCGTGTTGTGTAGCCTTGGCGAGGGTATGTACGACCAATAGAACGTTATACCGATCGGCATGGCGCGTTCGCTCGAGGGTGCTCGAGGGAACATAAAAATGTTTGATTGAAAGAGACCGTTCAGTGCTGGACGGAACGGTCCGATGATTCCACCTTGGTGTCCCTCTTGGCGCGCTTACGGCAAGAGAACGGTCGAACCGGTGGTGCGGCGGCTTTCAAGTTCGATGTGTGCCTTCGCAACTTCGGACAGCAAGTAGCGCTGGTTGATGCTGGTCTTGACCTTGCCCGACACCAAAACTTCAAACAACTCGGTCGACATCGCCTCGTAGTCACTGCGCTTGGCGATGTGTGTAAACAAGGTCGGCCGGGTAAAGAAGAGCGAGCCGCGTCCGACGAATTCGGAGGAGTCGATCGGTGGCAGCGGACCGGATGCATTGCCGAAGCTCACGAACAGGCCAAGCGGCGCGAGGCAGTCGAGCGAACCCGCAAACGTGTCCTTGCCTATCGAATCATAGACGACGGGCACGCCTGCGCCGTTTGTAATCTCGCGCACGCGCTTGGTGAAGTTCTCGCGCGTGTAGACGATGGCGTGATCGCAACCATGTGCCCTGGCGATTTCCGCCTTTTCGTCCGAGCCAACTGTGCCGATCACCGTCGCGCCCAGCGCCTTGGCCCATTGAGACACCAACAGGCCAACGCCGCCTGCAGCTGCCTGGATCAGGATCGTGTCACCCGCCTTGACAGGGTAAGTGCGTCGCAACAGGTATTGCGCGGTGAGCCCTTGCAGCATCACTGAAGCGGCCTGCTCATAGCTCAGTGCATCCGGCAGCTTGACGACCTGAACGGCCGGCAGCACCCGTTCTTGAGCATAAGCGCCTGGAGGGCGCGCCACATACGCAACCCGGTCGCCAATCTTCAGACCTGTCACGCCGGCGCCCACCGCCGTGATCTCACCCGCCGCTTCCATGCCGAGGCCGCCCGGCAGCGGCAACGGGTACGAACCGGTGCGGACGTACACGTCGATGTAATTGAGACCGACCGCATGCTGCTTGATGCGGATCTCGCAGTTACCCGGCTCGCCTACCTCGACATCGACCCACTTCATCACCTCGGGGCCGCCTGTCTTATCGAAACGAACTGCTTTGACCATGGTGTTTCCTATATCGACCAGAGTTAGACGGTGCCACGTTCAGCCCAGAAATGGCTCAGGCAAGAGACGCGAACACGAAACGGCTGTCATCCAGCTCGTCATATCGGAGACCGGAGCGACATCGTTTTGTTTATTCTCTCGCTAATTGCGAGCGACATAGCATCATGTCAGTAATGCCAAAATGGCATGAACCGGCTTTGCCGAAAGATTTTGCTGGATTGGATCGGCTTGACAAACCGTCTGTTGCGTAGGGCCTGAGATTGTGCGGCTCACCACGGGATTCGACATGAGCGTGATCTATCACAAGAAACCGCGATGTGGCCCGCGCGAATCGCCAGGCGGACCTCGTCCGCCACCATGCGAGCCGGTTGCGCGGTGGGTCGACCGAAGAAATAGCCTTGGCCGCAAGCAATCCCCAAGTCGCGCACGACGATCAGGTCCGCTTCGTTTTCGATTCCCTCTGCAACCAATTTGGCGCCGCTCGCGTGTGCGAAGTGCTGTATGGCACGAACAGCTTCGAGCTTAAGAAGATTGCTCGCGATGTTATGGATGAAGAACCGGTCGATTTTCACAATGTCCGGTTGCAATTGCACCCACAGATTCATGCTGGCGTTGGCGGTACCATAGTCATCAAGTGCGAATTGCGCACCAGCGGTACGCAAAGTCGTAAGCACCTGCAACAAGCTGTCGATGTCACGAATCGTGCTTTGTTCGGTCAACTCGATCACGATTCGCTCAGGGCTGATGCCTGACTCGCGCAGCAATGTGAGCACGTCGTCACTGGCCTCAGCGAATCGACGTATCGTATCCGCGCTGAAGTTGAGGAAGAGCTTGCCCGCACACGCGAGCTTAGCGAAGGTCTCAATGCAGGTACGTGCGGCAGCCTGCTCGAGTTCAATCACGCAACCTTCGGTGCTAGCCTGTGCGAAAAGGTCGTACGGGCTCTCGAGCGGGGAACCCGCTGGCCCCCGAATCAGCCCCTCGTAACCGAGAATCGCCCCGTCGTCGAAATTCATGATGGGTTGGAACACGGCAGACAACTGACCCCGATCGATAAGGTCCACGATACTGATCGCGTCGAATCCTGGGGATGGGCGAAGTGACATGGTAGTTGTCCGAAGCGGAGGGGTGTGGGTTGGTCGGAAGTTCTTCGAAAAGATTTAAATGAAATATTCGTGATACACGCGTGCCTGAGAGAACTCCGGATCAAGTAGTGGACCTGCGCAAGATACCTAAATTGCGATTTCCATGTAACGACTCTCCAATAGATGAGCTAGGCAACACGTGCTCCGCGAATCGTACTGGAGGTGCCGGAAAAATTTAACACGTATTTCATCATGGGCAGTCATTTTCCGGATTAGAACTACCTCGATGGCATACCTAAAATGACAGCCCTGCATGGCGATCGCGAACGGATAGGTCCTTGCCGGTGGATCATGTTATCAGCCGGTCCCAGATTTTTCACCAACGTCGATTTTCTGTATCGTCTCATCCGGCGGCAAAGGGTTTTGGTTTCCTGTCCGAGAAAATTCCGGCTCGCGTCGTTCTATCTGTCCCGCAAGGTCGTTGATATTTGTCGTAGTCGCCATCGCGCTGGATTCGGATGTGATTTTTTTAAATGGTTAGCAAACCGAAGAAAATGTGAGTGTTTTTAATACGTCCGCAGTCATAGCTTGATCTACGGGAGCTGTATTTCGCAAAAGATAATTGCTAGTGAGACAACCCGAGGGGCGAAGCGCCGCGACCTTAAGAGCAGCAAGAATACGGAGTTGGATTTCCAGATATGCGACGGGACGCTCCGATAAGCCCGGAGCCATACATTCACCTAGAATCAATGCACAGGATTTTCGGACGGTCGTTGCCGGACGGCGTTGAGAGAAGCGATGTCGGAAATTGATCGGATTGCAGATTAAACGCAGCAACGATCGGAAGGTGCGGTCTAGTTAATCGGTGCAGTTGGTCTTGGCGTCGTCCGTCGACCATGAGCCGCTGCATGTGAAGATCCGACAGATGACTCTGTAGATTGATTTTTTGTCGGGTTCGTCAGGCAAGCAGCGGCTTTGCTTATCGGGAGCGAGCGATTGGCCGTGCATATCGGAAGCATTGATAGGAGTAGAAAGCAATGAAACTCAACAACAAAGCTGGGTCGAAGGTTGAAAACCTCGGTGCCGACCGGCGAGATCCAAATGCGGATCCAGAAACACTGGAAGGTGCGAGTAGTGAAGCTGCAGCTCAGTCACCCAGGTCGACGCAAAATTGGGCATGGCTTGCGGACAGTAGTCGTTATGATTGGATGGATTCGCATACCCCATCATTCGACCCCGAAAGTTGGAACGACACGTCTTTCGATTAGCAATGACCGGTTACAAGGCAGCCCCATTTCCGCGAGGCAGAGGCCAGTGTCCGCCGCGGGCATCAGATGCACCTTCCGACCGCCTCCGGAGCGGTACAGTGCCGACACCGCACGAAGCAATCATGCCGGAGCGAATGAGAAACGTCTTATGTAGTCCCGCATCTGGAAATACGGACGCTGCCGCGGGTATCAAAGAAAATGGTCGGGTGCACAGGCCCCGACCTGATTGCGTGGATTTGCTACGCGAGTCTAGTCGCGATTGGCAATGTATTTGCCAATCTGCTCGATATGGGTTTCCATTGCACGACGAGCTGCTGCAGCATCTCGTCGAAGAATACTGCTCACGATTGCGCGATGCGCAGCAACTGTGACCTCAAATCGTTCGGGCGTAACTGCGAAGTACTTGACCTGGCTCCAGGACGGTGACTGCCTGACCTGATGCAAAGCCTTGAACGTGAAAGCAATGAAGCTGTTGTGAGTTGCCTTCGCGATCGCCATGTGCAGGTTCGCATCCCAAAAGTCGACCGATTTGACATCTTTAGCGTTCTCGCACTCAAGCATGCATTTCTCGATCGATGCGAGATCGGCCGCTGTTGCGTGAAGCGCCGCATGCTCTGCTACACCAGGTTCAAGTAGAAGGCGAGCCAGGTTCAGGTCGGCCGGACTGATGTCGGCAAGATCCTCTTGCTCGAAGCTGGGTGGCAAACTGCCGGCAACAAAGGTTCCCCGTCCCACACTGCGGACGATCATCCCTTCGCGCTCAATGTTGGCAAGCGCCTTTCGAACGCCGCTTCGAGGGATTCTGTACTCGACAGCGAGTTCTCGCTCTGTAGGCAAGCGCCCCTCCGGAAGAAAGGCACCGTCCGCAATGCGCTGCGACAATGCAGCCGCGACAGCTTCAAAGTCTTCCATATCAGACCTTCACCATAGTTGTCATTCCTCTCGCGTTTTGTTCGATTATAAGGCACTTAGCCCGTCGTAAACCAATTTTTCAACCGGTTTGCGGAAAGGTTCACTCGTGTTGGTAGAGCCTAGCACGCGCAATAGGGGCGTGGGATTGGTCGGGCATCTGGATTGCATGCATGGGCGCTGAAAAATGGACTTTCTGATAACGGAGCGCCGACGGGTCATCGGGCATCTGAAATGTTAGGGACTCCCGCAGAAATTCAGACACTGAGCTAGATTGCCGGATACGCGACTGGACAATCCGATAAGCGTCCGATTGGACACCCTCCTAGAATTTGTTCACGGGATTCACGGTGCCTGGATGTTTAACGACGGTTCGGGCACCTTGGGACAGTTCCCTCCTCGAAAAGATAAAACCAGGAGACGGTGTCATGCTCATCGCACACGAGAGCCCAACGCAATGTCGATCGTCAGTCAGGATATGAGCGAGCACGGCCGTTCGACGACCGTCGCGACAGGCTGCACCTGCCCGAGAGACCGACAGGCGATGTCGGGTGACGTGCCCGTCACTACGTTTTCGACGCTGTTGCAAAGACAGGTCATTGCGACTTCGCCGGAACAGCGAAGTCACACTTCATAAAAAGCGGCGCCCTGACGCACCGATCACCTTCGATTCACAAAACCTATTCAGGAATGACATATGAAACTCAAATACGATGACGTAGGAGCAGGTACGCCGGTCGTGCTCGTGCACGGACTCGGCGGCACGGGTAACGTTTTCGGAGCCCAGGTTGCGGCACTCTCGCCCAGCTTCCGGGTTGTGGTTCCGGACGTCCGCGGCTGCGGCCGCAGCGACAAGGCACCGATTTCCATCGATGCGCTGGTCGCCGATGTCGTGGAGCTGATCGACGGTGCGGGTTTTGAAAGTGTCCA
>NZ_JBNDJO010000019.1:0-190334 GCF_050434965.1 Paraburkholderia sp. GAS38
CTGCTGGCTCTCCCGTCCCCGCGCTCCGGTGTCCGGAACGCGAAAGAACGAGATTCTAGCGACCCCACCCGGGCCTGGCAAGCGTTATTTTGATAGCCCTGTTACCGATGCTTGAACACCGGCTTGCGCTTCTCCACGAAGGCAGCCATCCCTTCCTTCTGATCCTCGGTTGCGAACAGCGAATGGAACAGCCGCCGCTCGAAATGGACGCCCTCTGCAAGCGTCGTTTCATAGGCACGATTCACCGACTCCTTGACCATCATGACTGCGGGCAACGGAAATTCAGCGATCGTCGCCGCAGCAGCAACCGCTTCGTCGAGCAACGACGCGGCGGGAACGACCCGCGACACCAATCCCGCGCGCTCTGCTTCGGCCGCATCCATAAAGCGCGCCGTCAGGCAAAGATCCATGGCCTTCGCCTTCGACACTGCGCGCGGCAACCGTTGCGTGCCGCCCGCGCCGGGCATGATGCCGAGTTTGATTTCCGGCTGGCCAAACCTGGCCGTATCTGCGGCCAGGATGATGTCGCACATCATCGCCAGCTCGCATCCGCCGCCAAGCGCGAAGCCTGCGACCGCCGCAATGATCGGCTTGCGGATTGAGCGCACGGTCTCCCAGTTACGGGTGATGTAGTCACCCTTGTAGACATCCATATAGGTGTAGGTCGCCATCATGCCGATGTCGGCGCCAGCGGCGAACGCCTTTTCGCTGCCCGTGATGACGATCGCCCCAATTCCCTCGTCCGCGTCGAAGGCCTTCAGAGCCGCGCCCAACTCATCCATCAACGCATCGTTCAGCGCATTCAGCGCTTTCGGGCGATTCAGCGTGACAAGACCGACCCGTCCACGGGTCTCGACCAGAATATTCTCGTAAGCCATGCAGCCTCCTTTGTATGAAGAGTACGTCGCACGAAAACGCTTCGCGCCGCCGTCTTAATAATGCTAACATTCACCAACCAACCGGTCGGTCAATTATTCGACAAGGTTTCTCCTAACCTTCAGCCTCCACTTTTGCCATGACACATCCGCTATTTTCCAAGCACGAAGACACGCTGCAAAAGGCGCTCGCCGCCATCGAGACGCGCGGCTACTGGAGCCCGTTCGCCGAGATGCCCAGTCCGAAAGTGTACGGGGAAACAGCGAACGCCGATGGTGAGGCAGCGTTCAAGGCGCTCCTGAATCAGACCTTCGAACTTGACCAACCCACTACCGGGGAAACCGTCGGCGCTGAGGTTTCCCCGTTTGGCTTCCCGCTCGGCATCCGCTACCCCAAAGCTGACCCAGACACCCTTCTTGCGGCCGCTGCCACCGCACAAGCGAGCTGGCGCGCTGCCGGCCCGCAGGCATGGGCCGGCGTGAGCCTCGAAATTCTGGCGCGCGTGAACCGTGCGAGCTTCGAGATCGGCTACAGCGTCATGCACACCACCGGTCAGGCGTTCATGATGGCGTTCCAGGCAGGCGGGCCGCATGCCCAGGACCGGGCGCTCGAGGCGGTCGTGTACGCGTGGGACCAGTTGCGCCGAATCCCGGCTGACGCGCACTGGGAAAAGCCACAAGGCAAAAACCCGCCGCTCGCGATGCACAAGCGCTACACAGTCGTACCGCGCGGCACCGGGCTCGTACTCGGGTGCTGCACCTTCCCGACGTGGAACGGTTACCCGGGCCTCTTCGCCGATCTGGCAACGGGCAATGCAGTCATCGTCAAACCCCACCCAGGCGCCATCCTGCCGCTGGCAATTACCGTACGCATCGCACGTGACGTCTTGCGCGAAGCCGGTTTCGATCCGAACGTCGTGACCCTGCTCGCAACCAACCCGAACGACGGCGCGCTCGTCCAGGATCTCGCGCTGCGCCCCGAGATCAAACTGATCGACTTCACCGGTAGCACGCAAAACGGCACCTGGCTCGAACGCCATGCTCACCAGGCGCAGGTGTACACGGAGAAAGCCGGCGTCAATCAGATCGTGATCGACTCGGCGGCCGACATCAAGGCCGTCGCGCGGAACATTGCTTTCTCGCTGGCGCTCTATTCCGGTCAGATGTGTACTGCTCCGCAAAACATCTACATCCCGCGTGACGGCATCCGCACCGCCGACGGCACGCTCAGCTTCGACGCAGTTGCGCAAGCGCTCGCCGACGCCGTGCAAAAACTGGTTGCCGACCCCGCTCGCGCAGTCGAATTGCTCGGCGCGATCCAAAATGACGGCGTCGTGCAGCGCATCGAGGAAGCCCGCACGCTGGGCCACGTACTGGTCGAGAGTCAATCGCTCGAACACCCCGCTTTTGCGGGTGCACGTGTACGCACGCCGCTCGTCCTGCAGCTTGATGCGGCTATCGACTCGGCAAAATTCACCAAGGAATGGTTCGGTCCGATCTCGTTCGTCATCGCAACCGATTCGACGGCGCAGTCGCTCGAGCTTGCCGGCAAGCTCGCCGCAGAACACGGTGCGCTAACGTTGTCGGTGTACAGCATTGACGAAGCCGTTATCGAAGCTGCCCATGAAGCATCGATTCGCGGCGGCGTTGCGCTGTCCATCAATCTGACGGGTGGCGTGTTCGTCAATCAGTCGGCGGCCTTCTCCGATTTCCACGGCACCGGCGCGAACCCGGCCGCCAACGCCGCGCTGGCCGATGCCGCATTCGTCGCAAACCGCTTCCGCGTCGTTCAAAGTCGCGTTCATGTTGAACCGAAAGCGGCCCCGGTGGCAGTCGGCTGAAAGATATAGGACGAAAAGGGTCGATGCGTCTTAGGCCGTTTGGCCGAATGGAACGCCCGACCTGCCGCAACTAAGATGAAACACGAGACCGGCATTCCAGCCCGGTTCGCCATCAGCAGGAATCCAGCATGAACGACGCTTTCATCTGCGACGCGATTCGCACCCCGTTCGGCCGCTACGGCGGCGCCTTGAAAGATGTCCGCGCCGACGACCTGGGTGCGGTGCCGATCAAGGCGCTGATCGAACGCAACCCCGGTGTGGACTGGCGCGCGCTCGACGACGTGATCTACGGCTGCGCAAATCAGGCCGGCGAAGACAACCGGAACGTCGCGCGCATGGCCGCCCTCCTCGCCGGTTTGCCCACGGACGCACCCGGCGCCACCATCAACCGGCTCTGCGGTTCCGGCATGGATGCGGTTGGCACCGCCGCTCGCGCCATCAAGGCGGGCGAAGCACGCCTGATGATCGCAGGCGGCGTGGAGAGCATGACGCGTGCGCCGTTCGTGATGGGCAAGGCAACCAGCGCGTTCTCGCGGCAAGCCGAAATTCATGACACGACGATCGGCTGGCGCTTCGTCAACGCGCTCATGAAGCGCGACTTCGGTGTCGACTCGATGCCCGAAACGGCTGAGAACGTTGCGATCGAGTTCGGCGTGAGCCGCGCCGATCAGGACGCGTTCGCCCTGCGTAGCCAGCAAAAGGCCGCGCAAGCACAACGCGACGGCACGCTCGCGCAAGAGATCGTCGCGGTCGAGATCGCACAGAAGAAAGGCGAGCCGATTCGAGTCACGCTGGATGAGCATCCCCGCGAGACCTCACTGGAAGCACTTGGCAAGCTCAAAGGCGTGGTGCGGCCCGACGGCAGCGTAACCGCCGGCAATGCGTCGGGCGTGAACGACGGCGCCTGCGCCCTGTTGCTCGCCAATCAGGCTGCGGCCGATCAATACGGGCTGCGCCGCCGGGCGCGCGTCATCGGTATGGCAACGGCCGGGGTCGAGCCGCGCATCATGGGCATCGGGCCCGCTCCGGCTACGCAAAAGCTGCTGAAGCAACTCGGCATGTCGTTCGAGCAATTCGACGTGATTGAACTGAACGAAGCCTTCGCCTCGCAAGGGCTGGCGGTACTGCGCACGCTCGGCTTGCGCGACGACGATCCGCGCGTCAACCCGAACGGCGGCGCCATTGCCCTCGGTCACCCGCTTGGCGCCTCGGGCGCGCGGCTTATCACCACCGCGCTCTATCAACTCGAACGCATCAACGGCCGGTTTGCGCTGTGCACGATGTGCATTGGCGTAGGCCAGGGCATTGCACTGGCCATCGAGCGGGTCTGACGCAAACCGTATTTCGCTGCAAGGCTATCCAATAGCCAGGAGGAGACAACCGATGTCATATGAAGCGATCCGCGTCGACTTCGACGCTTCGAGCCGCGTCGCCACCGTGACGCTGAACCGCCCCGACAAGCTCAACAGCTTCACCCGGTCGATGCATCGCGAGCTCAGCGCCGCGCTCGACGAAGTCGTCGTCGCCGGTGCGCGTGCTCTCGTGCTGACGGGCGCCGGCCGCGGCTTTTGCGCGGGCCAGGACCTCGCCGACCTGGACTTCACGCCCGGCGCAATGACGGACCTCGGCGAGTTGATCGACGAGCATTTCAATCCGCTGATCCGCCGGCTTCAGGCGTTGCCCCTGCCGGTAATCGCCGCAGTAAACGGCACGGCGGCAGGCGCGGGCGCCAATCTGGCACTCGCCTGCGACCTGGTGCTCGCGGCGCGCTCGGCCAGTTTCATTCAGGCGTTCGTGAAAATCGGCCTCGTACCCGATTCAGGCGGCACATGGTTCCTGCCGCAGCGCGTCGGTATGGCCCGCGCACTCGGCCTCGCCCTTACCGGCGACAAGCTGGGCGCGGAGAAGGCCGAAAGCTGGGGACTCGTCTGGCAGGTGGTCGATGACGCGGACCTCGCCGCCACAGCGGCCAAACTTGCCGCCCAGCTCGCCCAACAGCCAACCCGCGCAATCGCCGCGATCAAGCAGGCCATGCGCGCCGGCGCTACGCAAACGCTCGATCAGCAGCTCGACCTCGAGCGCGATCTGCAGCGTGAGCTAGGCGCATCCCGCGACTACGCTGAAGGCGTGCAAGCCTTCATCGAAAAACGTGCACCGCGTTTCGAGGGCCGCTGACATGTCGACTCAACCCGATCGCAGCGCAGCGCTGTCGCCCGACGAACTGGCCCGCGCCACGGCTGAGGCCATGTACGCGGCCGATGCCTGCAGCCGCGCGCTAGGACTCGAACTGCTGGAAGTTCGGCCCGGTTACGCGCGCTTGCGCATGGCCGTACGCGCGGACTTCCTCAACGGTCATCAGATCTGCCACGGCGGCCTGATCTTTACGCTTGCCGATTCCACCTTCGCGTTCGCGTGCAACAGCTACAACATCAACACGGTGGCGTCAGGTTGCTCGATCGAATTTCTGCGTCCGGTGCCAGGCGGCGACGTGCTGACCGCCGAGGCCGTGGAGCAGACGCTAAGCGGGCGCACCGGCATCTACGACATTCGCGTCACGAATCGCGCAGGCGAAACCGTCGCGATGTTTCGCGGCAAATCTGCGCAGATCAAAGGCAACCTGATCCCGACCGAAAGCTGAACCCTGCAGCTCGCACGCGCCCATCCCAACCCAACCGCGCGCACTGCACCCCATTCTGAAGAAGCAAGGAGACACTCGATGAACACCACGCTCCCGCTCGAGCCGATAGAAACGGCGAGCCGCGACGAACTCGCCGCCCTCCAGCTCGAGCGGCTGAAATGGTCGCTCACGCACGCTTACGAGAATTCGCCGGTCTATCGGCGCAAGTTCGATGAAGCCGGGGTCCATCCACGTGAGGTGAAAACGCTCGCAGACCTGTCGCGTTTCCCCTTCACGACCAAGAAGGATCTGCGCGACAACTACCCTTTCGGCATGTTCGCCGTCCCGCAGGAACAGGTGTCGCGGATCCATGCCTCTTCGGGTACGACGGGTAAGCCGACGGTGGTCGGCTACACGGCGCGGGATATCGACACGTGGGCCAACGTGGTCGCCCGTTCGATCCGCGCCGCCGGCGCACGGCGTGGCGACAAGGTGCATGTGAGCTACGGCTATGGCCTCTTCACGGGCGGACTGGGTGCCCACTACGGCGCGGAACGCGCGGGTCTGACCGTGATCCCGTTCGGCGGCGGCCAGACCGAAAAGCAGGTCCAGCTCATCCAGGACTTCTGGCCCGACATCATCATGGTGACGCCGAGCTACATGCTGTCGATCGCCGATGAAATGGAAAGACAGGGCATCGATCCGGCTCAGTCTTCGCTGCGCATCGGCATCTTCGGGGCCGAGCCCTGGACCAACGACATGCGCAGCGCCATCGAGAAACGCATGGGCATCGATGCGGTGGATATCTATGGCCTGTCCGAAGTGATGGGCCCGGGCGTGGCCTCGGAATGCGCCGAAACCAAGGACGGTCCGACCATCTGGGAAGATCACTTTTACCCGGAGATCATCGACCCGGAAACCGGCGAGGTGCTGCCGGACGGCGAACTGGGCGAGCTGGTGTTCACGTCGCTCACGAAAGAAGCGCTGCCCATCATCCGCTACCGCACGCGTGACCTCACACGTTTGCTGCCCGGCACCGCGCGTACGATGCGCCGGATGGAGAAAATCACCGGCCGTTCGGACGACATGATGATCGTGCGCGGCGTGAACGTCTTCCCGACACAGATCGAAGAACTACTGCTGAAGCAGCATGCGCTTGCACCGCACTACCAGATCGTTCTGACGAAAGAGGGTCCGTTGGATGTGCTGACCCTCAACGTCGAACCCTGCCCCGAGACGGCGCCCGACACTGCCGCGCTGAGTACGGCAAAGCAGGCGCTGACTTACGACATCAAGGCCCTGATCGGAATTAGTGCTGTTGTGAACGTGTTGGCGGTGAACGGTATTGAGCGGTCGGTGGGGAAGGCGCGGCGAGTGGTCGACAAGCGGAAGGTGAGCGCCTGAGAGTGCCGGCGGTGCTTGAGCCGGTTCCGGCTCAAGCACCGCTCATTATTTGCGCTCGCTGGCGGCGTTGGACCTGCCGCGGCTGCAAGTGCAGGGCGGGTGCGGGTGCAGGCGCGGGTGCATCACGAATTCGGCAACAACAACCACATCCGCCCGGCCTGCTTCATCTTGCCGGCCAGATCGCCCGCGTCGTCGCCCAAACCCCAGAAATAGTCGGCACGCACACCACCCTTGATCGCAGAGCCGGTGTCCTGCGCAAACACCAGGCGGTTCATCGGCGAATTGGTCAGCGGACGGGTCGTCTGCAGAAAGACCGGCGTTCCCAACGGGATCGACGACGGGTCGACCGCGATCGAGCGCTCCGGCGTCAACGGCACGCCTAACGCACCGATCGGACCATCAGCACCACCGCCCGGAACGCTCTCGCCCGAAGGCATCTCGCGGAAGAACACGAAGCGCGGATTGGTATCCAGCAAGCCGTCGACGCGCGTCGGATTGGCGCGAGCCCACGCCTTGATGCCCTGCATCGTCGCCTGGGCGGGCGTCAGTTCGCCGCGATCCAGCAGCCAGCGCCCAATCGACTTATACGGCTGGTTATTGGTGCCGCCGAAACCGAGCCGCATCACGCTGCCGTCTTCCATCACCACTCGCCCCGAGCCTTGTACCTGCAGGAAAAAAGCTTCGATGGGATCGTCGACCCACACGAGTTCGTTGCCATCGAGCACGCCTGAGCGCTCGAGTTGCGCGCGGCTCGGCAACTCGCCGCCCGTGCGATAACCCGCCGGCCAGCGATACAGCGCCGTCTGATAAACCCCATGCCGGGTGCGCGAGCCGCGCAGCAACGGCTCGTAATAGCCGGTCACGAGACCGTCGAGCGTGCCGTCGGTATTGGCAAACTGATACGGAGTGAAATAGGCTTCAAAAAAGGCACGGGCGCTGGTCAGATCCAGATCGTCGATCTGCTCGGCCGCCGCGCAAGCGCGCTGCCAGTTCGGCTGACGGGCGAGCCGCAGGCAATTCTGCCGTAGTGCGGCCGTCGCGCCGATCAGCGAGTCGTCTTGCCAGCCCGGCACCTGTTGCCACGCTACCTGCGTAAGCCGCGCCGAGGCGATCTGCCCTGGGATGATCGCGGCGCCGGTGGGCGGCGCTGAAGTCCGCACAACACCGCTACCGCCGCACGAAGCCAGCAACACCGCGATGGAAAGCGCCCCCAGCCAGCCGGCGGCCTTGCCGGCCAGACGCATACAATGTTCGTTCTTGATGGAAACCGCCATGTCTGATCTGTTCGACGAATACCCGATGCTCATGTTCGTGCCGGAATTGCTGGTTGCGCTCTTCCTGCTGGTGTTCATCATTGTCTATATGTCGTCCGGCAAGAACAAAGCAAACCGCGACAAACAACGCTAAAGCAGTTTAAAGACCGCGTGCGACGCCGCCGGTTCAATGCAGCGTGCGCGGCATGCGCAACACGAACTCGGGCACCGGCGCTTCGAAACGCTCGCCGTCTTCGGCCACGCAGAAATACTCCCCGCGCATGGTGCCGACCGGCGTCGCGATCACCGCCCAGCTCGTATATTCGAATTGCTCGCCGGGTTTGAGCAGCGGCTGATGGCCGACCACGCCAAGCCCTTTCACTTCCTGCTCGTGTTTGTCGCTATCGGTGATCACCCAATGGCGCGCAATCAGTTGTGCCGGAACCTGACCGCTATTGCGGATGGTCAGCGTATAGGCGAACGCATACTGGCGGCGCTCCGGGTCCGACTCGTCGGGCAGGTACTGTACCTGCGCCGCTACGCTGAATTCGTACTGGCTCATCCTGATTCCGGTCTGGTGAAACAATCTCGTGAAAGTCTGCGAGAGGCCCGGGCGCCAATGCTTTCAGGCACGCCGGCAAAGCCCACTACGATGGTTCCGCATTCTGGCCCATGCAGGGCATGCCCGCAACCGGGCAATCCCATCTGGACAAGGCTTCGAGGCCCACAAGACGGTAAAATAGCGTTTTCCGCCTACCGCCCGCCCCCTGCCATGACGCAATTCCGCATCTCTCCCAGCATTCTGTCGGCCGACTTCTCGCGGCTCGGCGAAGAAGTTCGCAATGTCGTCGCCGCCGGCGCCGACTGGATTCACTTCGACGTGATGGACAACCATTATGTGCCGAACCTGACCATCGGCCCGCTGGTGTGCGAAGCGCTGCGCCCGCACGTGGACGTGCCGATCGACGTGCATCTGATGGTGCGCCCCGTCGACCGGATCGTGCCCGACTTCGCCAAAGCCGGCGCCAACGTGATCAGCTTTCACCCTGAAGGCTCGGACCACATCGACCGCACGCTGTCGCTGATCCGCGACCACGGCTGCAAGGCCGGTCTCGTGTTCAATCCCGCCACCTCGCTCAGCTACCTCGATTACGTGATGGACAAGGTCGATCTGGTGCTGATCATGTCGGTGAATCCGGGTTTCGGCGGCCAGTCGTTCATCCCCGAGGCGCTCGTCAAGCTGCGCGAAGCCCGCAAGCGCATCGACGCGTACAACGAGAAGACCGGCCGCGAGATCCATCTGGAAGTGGACGGCGGCGTGAAGATCGACAACATCGCCGAAATCGCGGCAGCGGGCGCGGACACTTTCGTGGCCGGCTCGGCGATCTTCGGCCATCACGACTACAAGACGGTGATCGCCGAGATGCGCGCCGAACTGGCAAAAGTCGGGCAACAGGCATGACCACCAGCGCCGCGCCGCAATTTCCCGCGCCGGTATTCACCGGACCGCGTATCCGCGCGGCGATCATCGACCTCGACGGCACGATGATCGACACCGCGGACGACTTCACCGCCGGCCTGAACGGCATGCTGGCCCAGCTCGACGCAGCGGAAACGTCGCGTGAGGAAGTGGTGGGCTATGTCGGCAAGGGTTCCGAACACCTGATCCGCAGCGTGCTCGCGCCGCGCTTCGAGGCGGCCCACGCGCAGGACCGTTTCGACGAGGCGCTCGCGATCTATCAGGAAGAGTACGCCCGGATCAATGGCCGCCACACGCGTCTGTACCCGGACGTCGAGGCGGGGCTGATCGCCATGCGCGACGCCGGCCTCGAACTCGCGTGCGTCACGAACAAGCCGCACCGCTTCGCCATGGAACTGCTGCGGCAATACGGGCTGATCGGCTATTTCAGCGTCGTGCTCGGCGGCGACAGCCTGGCGAAAAAGAAGCCCGATCCGCTGCCCATGCTGACCGCCTGCGCCCAGTTGCACGTCGCGCCCGAGGCCACAGTGGCGATCGGCGACTCGGAAAACGACGCGCTGGCCGGCCGCGCGGCGGGCATGGCAACGCTCACCGTCCCCTACGGCTACAACCATGGCCAGGCTATACAAACAATAAAATCGGATGGTATAGTTGCCTCGCTGCTGGACGCCGCCAAGGCGATCGCAGCGCACCAAGCAGTACACCCTACATCGACTTAACAAGTCCTTCATCCTCATGTTTCTGAACAAAAAACGGAGTCTGAGCAGCATCGACCGGGGAGCCTGGCCCTGGCGTCGCTGGTCGCGCTAACCTCTCCTGAGGTACGCTGAAGCTCGTCTTCGGCACCGTTTTTTGCTTCGCTGCGCTCACGCGCCTTTCCCATCAGCTTTCGTCGCATCGGTTCATGCGGCCGTCGTGTACCCCGGGTACCGTGGCACGCCTGTAACCTGGATGCTTCGCGGGAAAGCTCGCGCCGGTTGGCCTAACCTTGTCCTTAGCACCACGAGACAAGACCAGGTTTCGCCCAGCCGGCCACGCCGACAGCGCATCGCCCCGCTTTGTCCGACGCACGCCGCGCCCGGACCTATGAAACAGGATCGGAACATGACCGAACTCGAATTCCAGTCCCTCGCGAACGAGGGCTACAACCGCATCCCGCTGATCGCCGAAGCGCTCGCCGACCTCGAAACGCCGCTCTCACTGTACCTGAAGCTCGCGCAACCCGAGCGCAACGGCGCCAACTCGTTCCTGCTCGAATCGGTGGTGGGCGGCGAGCGGTTCGGCCGCTATTCGTTCATCGGCTTGCCGGCTCGCACCCTGCTGCGCACGCGCAATGGCGTGTCGGAAGTGGTGCGGGACGGCGCGGTCGTCGAAACGCACGAGGGCGATCCGCTCGAATTCATCCAGCAGTTCCAGGGCCGCTTCAAAGTAGCGCAACGGCCGGGACTGCCGCGTTTCGCAGGCGGTCTGGCCGGCTACTTCGGCTATGACGCGGTGCGCTACATCGAGAAAAAGCTCGCGCACACGGCGCCGCCGGACGATCTGAACCTGCCCGACATCCAGCTCCTGCTGACCGAAGAAGTCGCGGTGATCGACAACCTCGCGGGCAAGCTGTATCTGGTGGTCTACGCGGATCCGACCACGCCCGAGGCCTATACCCGCGCCAAGCAGCGTCTGCGCGATCTGCGCCAGCGCCTGCGCACGACCGTGCAGCCGCCGGTGACGTCCGCCAGCGTGCGCACCGAGACCTACCGCGAATTTGCCAAAGACGACTATCTGGCCGCCGTGCGCAAGGCGAAGGAATACATCGCCGCCGGCGAGCTGATGCAGGTGCAAGTCGGCCAACGTCTGACGAAACCGTATCGCGACAATCCCCTCTCCCTGTACCGCGCGCTGCGTTCGCTGAATCCGTCGCCGTACATGTACTACTACAACTTCGGCGACTTCCACGTGGTCGGCGCGTCGCCGGAAATTCTGGTGCGTCAGGAAAAACGCGGCGAAGATCGCATCGTCACCATCCGTCCGCTCGCCGGTACCCGTCCGCGCGGCAACACGCCGGAGCGCGACGCCGAACTCGCCACCGAACTGCTGAACGATCCGAAGGAAATCGCCGAACACGTCATGCTGATCGACCTCGCGCGCAACGACGTGGGCCGCATCGCGCAGATCGGCTCAGTGATCGTGACCGACAAGATGGTGATCGAAAAGTACTCGCACGTGCAGCACATCGTGAGTTCGGTCGAAGGCAAGCTGAAGCCCGGCACCACCAATTTCGACGTGCTGCGCGCCACCTTCCCGGCCGGCACGCTGTCCGGCGCGCCGAAGGTCCGCGCGATGGAACTGATCGACGAGCTCGAGCCGGTGAAGCGCGGCCTGTACGGCGGCGCGGTCGGCTACCTGTCGTTCACCGGTGAGATGGATCTGGCCATCACGATCCGCACCGGCGTGATCAGCAACGGTAATCTGTATGTGCAGGCGGCAGCGGGTGTCGTCGCGGATTCGGTGCCCGAATCCGAATGGCAAGAGACCGAGAACAAGGCACGCGCAGTGCTGCGCGCCGCCGAGCAGGTGCAAGACGGCCTCGATAGCGACTTCTGACCGGAGACAGACCATGCTGCTGATGATCGACAACTACGACTCATTCACCTACAACCTGGTCCAGTACTTCGGCGAACTCGGCGAAGACGTACGGACCTATCGCAATGACGAAATCACGCTGGACGAAATCGCGAAGCTCAACCCGGAGCGCATTTGCCTGTCGCCGGGACCGAGCAATCCGCAACATGCCGGCATCACGCTCGACGTGCTGCGCGAATTCTCCGGCAAGACGCCGATTCTCGGCGTGTGCCTCGGCCATCAGGCCATCGGCGAAGCATTCGGCGGCCGCGTGGTGCGCGCGCAGACCATCATGCACGGCAAGGTCAGCACGATCGAAACCGACTGCAAAGGCGTCTTCGCCGACCTGCCGAAGCACTTCGTCGTGACGCGCTATCACTCGCTCGCGATCGAACGCGAGTCGCTGCCCGATTGCCTCGAAGTGTCCGCATGGACCGACGACGGCGAGATCATGGGCGTGCGTCACAAGGAACTGGCCGTCGAAGGCGTGCAGTTCCACCCGGAATCCATTCTGTCGGAACACGGTCACGCACTGCTCGAGAACTTCGTGAAGCAGTCGAAGGCCGCGTCGGCCCAGCGCAACGCTTGATCACCCGAGGCGACATCATGACGATTACCCCTCAGGAAGCGTTGCAGCGCACGATCGAGCACCGCGAGATTTTCCACGACGAAATGCTGCATCTGATGCGGCTCCTCATGCGCGGCGAACTGTCGCCGGTGATGGCAGCCGCCATCATTACGGGCCTGCGCGTCAAAAAAGAGACCATCGGCGAGATCACCGCGGCCGCCACGGTGATGCGTGAATTTGCCCGGCACGTGGAGGTGCAGGACAACTCGAACTTTGTCGATATCGTCGGTACCGGCGGCGACGGTGCGCACACCTTCAACATCTCCACGGCGACGATGTTCGTCACCGCCGCAGCCGGCGCCAAGGTCGCCAAGCACGGCGGGCGCAGCGTATCGAGCAAGTCGGGCAGCGCGGATGTGCTCGAAGCGCTAGGCGTCAATATCGATCTGCAGCCCGAACAGGTGGCGGCATCCATTGCTGAAACCGGCATGGGCTTCATGTTCGCGCCGAACCATCACCCGGCCATGAAGAACATCGCGCCGGTGCGCCGCGAACTCGGCGTACGGACCATCTTCAACATCCTCGGCCCGCTCACCAACCCGGCCGGCGCGCCCAACCAGTTGATGGGCGTGTTCCATGCGGACCTCGTCGGCATCCAGGTGCGCGTGATGCAGCGCCTCGGCGCCAAACACGTGCTGGTCGTCTACGGCATGGACGGCATGGACGAGGTCTCGCTTGGTGCGGCGACGCAGGTCGGCGAGTTGCGCGACGGCGAAGTGCACGAGTACGAGATTCACCCTGAGGATTTCGGCATGCAGATGGTGTCGAACCGCACGCTGAAAGTGGCGGACGCCGCCGAGTCCAAGCTGATGCTGCTCGAAGCGCTCGACAACAAGCCCGGCGTCGCGCGTGAAATCGTCACGCTCAACGCGGGCACGGCGCTCTATGCGGCGAACGTGGCGGCGTCGATTGCCGACGGCATCGAACTGGCCCGCGAAGCGATAGCAAGCGGCAAGGCTCGTTCGAAAGTCGACGATCTGGTTCGCTTCACCCGGCAATTCAAGCACTAAATTCCGTATCGAGAGACCTATGAGCGACATTCTGGAACGCATCATCGACGTCAAGCGCCAAGAGGTCCGTGCGGCCGAACTGAGCGCACCGTTCGAAGCACTGCGCCTCGAAGCCTCGGCGCGCGACAAGCGCGACTTCGTCGGCGCGTTGCGCGCCAAACATGCCGCCGGTCACGCCGCGGTGATCGCCGAAGTGAAGAAGGCGAGTCCGTCCAAAGGCGTGCTGCGCGAGCATTTCGTGCCGGCTGACATCGCCCGTTCGTACGCGAAACATGGCGCGGCCTGCCTGTCCGTCCTCACCGACGTGCAGTTTTTCCAGGGCAGCACCGCCTATCTGGAAGAGGCGCGCGCCGCCTGCGACCTGCCGGTGCTGCGCAAAGACTTCATCATCGATCCGTATCAGATCGTCGAAGCGCGCGCGATGGGCGCCGATGCGATCCTGCTGATCGCCGCCGCACTCGAAACCGCGCAAATGCAGGACCTCGAAGCGTTTGCACATTCGCTGGGGCTCGCAGTGCTCGTGGAAGTGCACGACAAGGACGAGCTGATGGAAGCGCTGACGCTGAAGACTCCGCTGATCGGCATCAACAACCGCAACCTGCGCACGTTCGAGACGTCGATTCAAACCACGATCGGCATGCTCGAATCGATCCCTGACGATCGCATCGTCGTCACCGAGTCGGGCATCCTGTCGCGCATGGACGTGGACCGCTTACGCGAGATGGACGTGCACACGTTCCTCGTCGGCGAAGCGTTCATGCGCGCCGACGAGCCGGGTTCGGAACTTGCGCGGATGTTTTTCTGATCTGACCTGCCTGGAAACCACCGCCATGGGCATCGAACGTGAAATCAAGCTGGCACTGCCTGCTGAGCAGTTGAGCGCGGCGACGCGCTGGTTCGTCGCGCGCACCGGCGCCGCAGGGCATCCGGTCGCGCTGGCGAACATCTACTTCGACACGCCGGTTTTGACGCTGGCACGCTCGAAAAGCGCGCTGCGCCTGCGCCACACGCCGGACGGCTGGCTGCAGACCTTCAAGACGGCTGGCGAGGCGAGCGCCGGCATGCATAGCCGGCACGAGTGGGAAATGCCGATCGCGGGCGAAGCGCTGGAAATCGAGACCCTGCTGCAGGCCTGCGACGAACCCACAGTCGCGGCGGCGCTGCGCGGGGCCGCGCCGGATCTGATCGAGTTGTTCCGCACCAATTTCACCCGGACGCTGTGGCAAGTGACCAGCCATGACACGACGATCGAAGCCGCGATCGATCAGGGCGAAGTGATCGCCAAGGTCAACGGTGAGACGCGGCGCGCGCCGATTCTCGAAGTCGAGCTGGAGTTGAAGAGCGGTGACGAGGCGGCGTTGCATGCGTTGGCCGATGAGCTCCGCGCACACGTGCCCGGTCTTGCCCCGGACAATATCAGCAAGGCTCAGCGCGGGTATCGACTGCGCGAACAACAGTAGGCGCCACCTCCGCGCTTGCGGATGACGGCTGGCGTGCTGTTGGTTTGCCATGGGTGCCTCGCGACCACAACCGCGCACCCCATGTGCGTCTTGAGCTACGCCCCGTTTGCTGCGACACTTGCGCGTCATGACCTCTGCCTCCCGCACCCGTTCTCCGTCGTCGCAAACCTCGCTGTTTGGCGACGAACCGTCTAATCCGGTTGCTGCACCGCAAACGCCGTTACCGCCCTCCGCGCAATCGGCTCCGCCGCTCTCGCTCGAAGCCCAGTTCGACGCATTGCCGCCCGCATGGCGCGCGCATCTGCGACCGTTCACGGACAGCGACGCTTACGCGCCGCTGTGCCGTTTCGTCGATGGCGAGCGTGCCGCCGGCAAGACGGTCTATCCTGCCGACGTGTTCCGCGCTCTACGACTCACCAGCCCGGACGAAGTCAAAGTAGTGATCCTCGGCCAGGACCCGTACCACGGCGAGGACCGCGGCACACCGCAGGCTCACGGGCTGGCGTTTTCCGTGCCGCCGGCCGTGCGGCCGCCACCGTCGCTGCGCAACATCTTCAAGGAGATCGCCGCGAGTCTGGGCCACGAGCCGCCGCGTCACGGCTGCCTCGATGCCTGGGCGAAACAGGGCGTGCTGCTGCTGAACACCGTGCTGACGGTCGAACGCGACGCAGCGGCCAGCCACGCGAAACGCGGCTGGGAGAAATGCACCGACACGCTGATCCACGAACTGGCAACGCGCCACGATGGACTGGTGTTCATGCTGTGGGGTGCGCACGCGCAGGCCAAGCGGGCGCTGCTCGGCGGCAAATCGCATTACGTGCTGGAGGCGCCGCATCCGTCGCCGCTCTCGGCACACCGCGGCTTTCTCGGCTGCGGGCACTTTGCGCTTGCCAATGCGTATCTCAGCGAGCACCACCGTCAGCCGATCGATTGGCGCTTGCCCGACGAAGCGCAGATGCTCGCTTAAGCACGCCCGCGCGAACCGGACGCGGCAACGCCGCGTGACCCAAACCGGCAACGACGAAACAGCCGCAGAAACAAAAACGCCACGGAAGCCCATAACTTCCGTGGCGTTTCTTTATGCCCCGCAGCGCGCGCCGCTTACTAAAAGCAGCCGCATCGTCACGGTCAACGGTCAACAGCCCAGATCCGCGACGCGGACCTCGACCGTTCCGCCATGCTTACGCAGCAGCAATCGCTTCGCGTGCGCCAGCCAGCGCGGCGGAAGCGGCGTCCGGGCCCATGTTCAGGCCTTCAGCGTAGATGAAGTTCACGTCCGTCATGCCGAGGAAGCCGAGGAAGCTCTTCAGGTAAGGCGTCTGGCTGTCGTTCGGCGTGCCGAGGTACTTGCCGCCGCGTGCCGATACCACGAACACCTTCTTGCCCTTCACGAGGCCTTCCGGACCGTTCGCCGTGTACTGGAACGTGATGCCGGCGCGTGCGATGAAGTCGAAGTACGTCTTCAGTTGCGACGAGATGCCGAAGTTGTACATCGGTGCGCCGATCACGACGACGTCGGCGGCTTGCAGTTCGGCGATCAGCGCTTCGCTACGTGCAGCGATGGCGGCTTGTTCCGGCGTGCGCTGGTCAGCGGGCGTGAAGAACGCGCCAAGGACGGCGTCGTCCAGATGCGGCAGCGGTTCGGCTTGCAGGTTGCGGACGACGACTTTCGCGCCCGGATTCGATTGTTGCAGCTTTTCCGTCAGTTCGTTGACGAGCAGCGTCGAGTTCGCGCCTTGCGAGCGGGCTGCCGAGTTGATTTGCAGGATCGTGGTCATGGTTGACTCCAGTTGGGGCGCGCAGTGTTGCGCGAGTGGAGCCATTGTGTTTTTTTACTGGTCCGCGAAAAAGCCATTCCGCAGCGACGGATTGTTGCAAGGGTAGAACAATCCGCCGCCGAATTCCGGGATTTAAGCAGGCCCCAACCGCATTTCGCCGCGCTCAGCCCGCCAGCCAGCGCTCGCGCCAGTTGCGCGCCGCCGTGCGCTTGTCGGTGACGGCAAGCGTGTAGCGCGACACCTCAGGCCCGTCCAGCTTGACTTGCGCGGTGCGCAGCTCGTCGCGGCGGAACGCGTGAACCTCCACTTTCGCGCCCGGCAGGTAGCGCGAGAGCAGCGCGTCAAGATTCGCGCCAGTGACGCGCAGGCCGTCGATCGCCACCAGCACGTCGCCCGCCGACAGGCCGGCTTTCTGCGCCGCGCTGCCGTCATGCACGGCGGCCAGCGTGCAATCCGCCCCGCCGCGCAGGCGTGCGCCCAGCGACGGCCTGGCGTTCCTGTCCGCCTCCGGTGCGAGTGAAATGCCGAACGGTTCGAGCAACGTGTCGAGCGGCAGGTCGCGTGTGCTGCGCACCGCCTGCTCGAACAGCGCACCCAGCTCGGCGCCGGTTGCCTCGGCGAACAGCGCCTCGACTTCGTTCTCGGTCACGCCGACGGGCTTGCCGCGATAGAAGTCACGACCGAAGCGCTGCCACAAGAGGCGCATCACGTCGTCAAGCGACTTGCGGTTGCCGGTCTGGGCACGAATCGACAGATCGAACGCCAGCGCGACCAGCGAGCCCTTGGTGTAGTAGCTGACGATGGCGTTCGGCGCGTTCTCGTCCTGCCGGTAGTATTTGATCCAGGAATCGAACGAGCTTTCGGCGACGGTCTGCTTCAGGCGGCCGCTGCCGCGCAGCACCCCGCCCACTACCTTGCCGAGCAGCGAGAAATACTCTTCGGGCTTGATGAGGCCGCTGCGCACGAGGATCAGATCGTCGTAGTAGGACGTGAACCCCTCGAACAGCCACAGCAGCGAGGTGTAGTTCTCGCGCGTCAGGTCGTACGGCGCGAAGGCGGCCGGCTTGATGCGCTTCACGTTCCAGGTGTGGAAGTACTCGTGGCTGCACAGGCCGAGGTAGGTCCGGTAACCCTCGGTGGTCTGCGGGCGGCCTTCCACCGGCAAATCGGTGCGGTTGCAGATCAGCGCGGTCGAAGCCCGGTGTTCGAGACCGCCGTAGCCGTCGCTCACGGCCTGGGTCATGAACACATAGCGCTCCACCGGCGCTTTCTTCGACTTCGGTTCGAACAGCGCGATCTGGGCTTCGCAGATGCGCTTCAGGTCCGCGGCGAGGCGCGCCATGTCGAGCGCCACGACACGGCCGGCAATCACGATGTCGTGCGGCACGCCGTGCGCCTTGAAGGTGGTGAGCGCGAACTCGCCGAGCGTGACCGGGTGGTCCACCAGTTCGTCGTAGTTCTGCGCGCTGTACTCGCCGAAGCCATAGCGCCTGGTACCGCGCGCCTCCGGCAGCGCCGTCGCGACGCGCCAGTTCCGGTAAGCCGGACCGGCGGGCTTCTGGATATCCACGAGACACGGGGCATCTTCGTGGCCGACCGCCGCGAGGAACACGCTGGTGCCGTTGAAAAAGCCGGTCGTATCGTCCAGATGCGCCGCCCGCACCGACAGGTCCCAGGCGTAGACCTCGTAGCGCAGCGTCAGCGCACCGCTGACCGGCGCCGCTTGCCACGTGTGCTTGTCGGTCTTTTCGACGCGCACCTTGCGGCCAGCCTCGTTGAAGGCGCGCAGCGTCACGATGTTGCGGGCGAACTCGCGCACCATGTAGCTGCCGGGGATCCACACCGGCAGCATGAAACGCTGACCGGACGGATCGGGATCGGTGACCGTGACGGTGACTTCGAAGAGGTG
Source organism: Paraburkholderia sp. GAS38 (assembly GCF_050434965.1). NCBI lineage: Bacteria > Pseudomonadati > Pseudomonadota > Betaproteobacteria > Burkholderiales > Burkholderiaceae > Paraburkholderia > Paraburkholderia sp. GAS38. Next base: position 18,872 of record NZ_JBNDJO010000019.1, read on the forward strand.
GGCGGCGGGTTGCTTCGGAACGATGCTGTAGCGGATCGGCTTCATCTGCGAGGGTGGTTAGAAGAATGAGGGGGCCTGAAACGGCAGGAGGCGCAAAGTGCGCCTCCTGTCTGACGATGCGCGATGCTCAATGCACCGCGGCGAGTTCCTTGTCCAGCCGGTCGGCCGGCACCGCGCCCGGCAGGCGGCGGCCGTCGGCGAGGAATACGGTAGGCGTGCCGTCCACGTTCATGGCGTGGCCGAGGGCGAGATTCTTGTCGATGGCGGCGGTGTCGCACGTGCCGGCGGCGGTCGGCGCCTGACGGTCCTGCATCCACGCTTCCCAGGCCTTGGCGCGGTCGGTGGAACACCAGATCGACTTCGATTTCACCGCCGAATCCGGCGACAGCACTGGATACAGGAAGGTGTACACCGTGATGTTGTCGACCGACTTGAGGGTGGTTTCGAGCTGCTTGCAATACGGGCAGTTCGGGTCCGAGAACACCGCGATCTTGCGGCTGCCGTTGCCCTTCACGACTTTCACCGCGTTCGCAAACGGCAGGCTGGCGAAGTCGATCCGGTTGGTTTCGGACAGACGCGCTTCGGTCAGGTTCTTGCGGGTTTTCGCGTCGACGATATCGCCCAGCACCAGATAGTCGCCGTTGGCGTCGCTATACACGATCTGCGTGCCGAGGTTGACCTCGTACAAGCCGGCGATCGGCGACTTCGCGATGCTCTTGATGGTTGCGTCGTCACCGAGGCGCGCCTGCAAGGTGGTCTTGAGCTTGTCGGTAACCTGGTCGGCCTGCGCGGAGCAACCGAGCGTCGCAATGGCCACGGTCAATGCAAGCGCGGCGATACGGAAGTGCTTTTTCATACTGAATTCCCTGGTTCATTCGAACACGCGTCACGCGTCTTCGATCTGTACGTCTCGGACAGGCGTGCGGCCCATCCGTTCATCATACTCGCGCGCCGCCGGCCTAATGTGGCGGACCGAACAGGCTACAACCCCTACCCCAGCGCCGCCGAAACCAGCCAGCGCTTGAGCAGCGGCTGCGCCCCCACGAAAGCCATACCGGTGTTACGCAGCACGCGAGCCACCGGGCCGGGCACCGAAAAGAGCTTTTGCAGGCCGTCGGTAGCGACCATCAGCGCGCGGATGTCCTCACGGCGCGCCCGTTCGTAACGGCGCAGCAATACGGTGTCGCCGAGATCGCGGAACGCTTCCTTGCCGGCGACCGTGTCGGCCAGCGCCGCGACGTCGCGCAGTCCAAGGTTCATGCCCTGGCCGGCGAGCGGATGAATCAGATGCGCCGCGTCGCCCACCAGCGCGACGCGCGGCGCCACGAGCCGGTCGACGGTTTGCAGCGCAAGCGGAAAGCCCTTCGCGGGCGTCACGCAGTCGAGCGCACCGACCTGGCCGCCAGTCACGCGCTCCACTTCCGCAGCCAGTTGCGCCGGATCGAGCGCGAGCAGTTCGTCCGCATGCTCGGTGCGCGCCGACCAGACGAGCGAAACGTGTCCGTCAGGCAGCGGCAGCAAGGCAACGATCTCGCCGTCCTTGAACCATTGGTACGCCGTCTCGCCGTGCGGCTTTTCAGCCTTGAAATTGGCGACCACGCCGGTCTGCTTGTAGTCGCGCCGGATGACCTTGGAGCCGATCTGCGCCCGCACCCACGAATGGGCGCCATCCGCGCCGACCACCAGATCCGCTTCCAGCACCTTGCCGTTGGCAAGGCCGATGGTCGCGCCGTCAGGCTTGACGTCGAGCCCTTGGGCACGCGTGTCGATCCATTCCAGATTGGGTTGGAAGCGCAGCGCGGCATCAAGTGCGCGCTCGATCAGCGACGACTCCGCAATCCACGCCAACTGCGGCACGGATGCCTGGAACGCCGAGAAATGGAGCTCGGCGTGGGCGTCGCCATAGACGCGCATGTCGTAGACGGGGCCGAGGCGCGAGGTGTCGAGCGCCTGCCAGACCCGCAAGCGTTCCAACAGGGCCTGCGAACTGGCGGACAGGGCGTAGACCCGCGCGTCGAAAGCCGCGCCGGCCGGCAGCGGCGCGCAGGGCTGCGCGAGGAGCGCCACGCGCAAGCCGCCTTGCGTCAACGCAAGCGCCGCAGTCTTGCCGACGAGCCCGCCGCCGATCACGGCGACGTCAAAGGTCTGAAGGTGTGCAGTCATGCACACATTATAGCCGTGGGGGGGTGGCGGGGCCGGATCGGGAAATGCGGCATTTGGGCCGGCTGGAGGCTCACGCCGGCGCCCGTCTTCCACGCTCCGCCGGTGGGCGGGCCGCCTGAAAGAGTTACAATTGCGGCTTCCGTGACAAAACCCGCACAGAATCGTTGAGCCAACGCCCCGATTTGCTGCGCTGTCTCGTCCCGTTGCGCTGCGCGGCAGCGTCTTGATGAGTGCCCCCGGCACCCTCACCTGACGACCCGACACACGACGCAACCCACTGATTTCTAGAGAAACTCCATGAGCCTCAAATGCGGCATCGTCGGCCTGCCTAACGTCGGCAAGTCCACCCTGTTCAACGCGCTGACCAAGGCGGGCATTGCCGCCGAGAACTATCCGTTCTGCACCATCGAACCGAACGTCGGCATCGTCGAAGTGCCGGACGCGCGCCTGAAGGCGCTCGCGGACATCGTCAAGCCCGAGCGCATCCTGCCGGCCGTGGTGGAATTCGTCGATATCGCCGGCCTCGTGGCCGGCGCCAGCAAGGGCGAAGGCCTCGGTAACCAGTTTCTCGCCAACATCCGCGAAACCGACGCCATCACGCACGTGGTGCGCTGCTTCGAAGACGACAACGTGATTCACGTCGCCGGCAAGGTCGATCCGCTGTCGGACATCGAAGTCATCAACACCGAACTGGCGCTCGCCGATCTGGCCACGGTCGAAAAGTCGCTCACGCGTTACTCGAAGGCCGCCAAGTCGGGCAACGACAAGGAAGCCATCAAGCTCGCCGCCGTGCTGGAAAAGGTCCGTGCGCAGCTCGACCAGGCGAAGCCGGTGCGTGCGCTCGACCTGTCCGATGAAGAGAAGGTGCTGCTGAAGCCGTTCTGTCTGATCACCGCCAAGCCGACCATGTACGTCGCCAACGTGAAGGAAAGCGGCTTCGAGAACAACCCCCATCTGGATGCGGTGCGCAAGTTCGCGGACGCCGAGAAGGCGCCGGTCGTCGCGGTGTGCGCGGCTATCGAAGCGGAAATCGCCGATCTGGACGACGAAGACAAGCAGGTGTTCCTCGCCGACCTCGGCATGGAAGAGCCGGGCCTGAACCGCGTGATCCGCGCGGGCTTCAAGCTGCTCGGCCTGCAGACGTACTTCACGGCAGGCGTGAAGGAAGTGCGCGCGTGGACGATCCATATTGGCGACACGGCACCGCAGGCTGCGGGCGCGATTCACACCGACTTCGAGCGCGGCTTCATCCGTGCGCAAACCATTGCGTTCAATGACTTCGTGACCTACAAGGGCGAACAGGGCGCGAAGGAAGCCGGCAAGATGCGCGCGGAAGGTAAGGAGTACGTCGTGCACGACGGGGATGTGATGAATTTCCTGTTCAACGTTTAACGGCCAGCCCGGGCTGATTCGTCACGCCATGGCGTAGAAAACCCCGTAGTGCCTTGCGCACTTACGGGGTTTTTCTTTGAAGGCGCACGCTAGCAAGCGAATAGTGCGCGTCATCGGTACTCCTTGAGTGTCAGTCGGTGACACACCGCAACGGCAACCTGATCCCCGCCCGAATCGCCGTCATCTTCGCCGGCGAATCCGCCAGCACCGCGTCCATCCCGAGACACGCCGCCGCGCGATAGTCGTCCGCGTTGTTCACCGCAATCGCGACAAGATGCACATCCGGCCGCTGCCGGAAGCACGCCACAGTCGCGGGCGTCCAAAGCGTCGCGTTCACCTCCGAGCGCCCCTCGCCCAGCGTGAATGCCTCCACCACTGTCACTGTTCGATGCAACTCGAACGCGGCCCTTGCATGTGCAGCCGGCGCGTCGACACAGCCCTCATTGAGTAGCACACGCACCAGACGGGTGCGCGTGGCGTCGCGCGATTCGAACAACTGCGCCTGCGGATAAGCCGCAAAGCTGCGCTGATACTCGGCCTCAGTCGAATAAAGCCTCACGCGCGACCACGCGTTTTCCTCGCTCAACACTCGCGCGACCGCCTGCGCCTGTGGCTCGGCAGGCAGCGCCTTCATATCGAGGATGACCGGCATCGTCACCGGAATGGCGCGCAACGCTTCACGCAATGTAGGAATGCCAACTGGCCGGTCGCGATACGGATAGACCTGGACCCCGTCGGCGCCAGTCCGACTGAAACTCCACCCGGCGTTGACGTGGGCAAGCTCCGCCGCGGTATGCGCGGACACCGGTCCGCTGGCATTCGTCAGCGCCGACAGATCCGCCGGCCGGTACAGCACCGGCACGCCATCCTTAGTTAGTTGTACGCTCAACCACATCGCGTCGGCGTGATGCCCGAGCGCAAGGCGAATCGCCTCCAGCGTGTTCTCGGGTGCATCGCCCGTGCCGGCGCGATGGGCGACGATCTCCGGCAATGAGGTCACCGCTGCCTCCCTGGACGCGGCAGAAGGCGCTGCGCAACCGCTCAGCAACGCGGAACAGAAAGCAAAAACTAACCCAACGCAAATTGAACGTGGCATCTGGACTCCTGACTAGAACGGGTGGGACTGGGACATCCATCTTAAGGTTCACCCATCTCAAAACAAGACGGCGCCCGCATCCGCTCAGCTTCGGCGGCGTCCTCCGCCGGCTCGCTTCTGTTTCAAATTGGCCAGTGTTACATTGCGGCTTCCAGCGCCGCTGCAGCCGGCCGCGGCCAATCCGGCGCGACCGTCCTGCACGAAACGTCAGGCACGGTGCGAAGAGAACAAAACACTACTTCTGGCTGTCATCGAGCCCAACTAGAATCGCGCAACCCTAGGCTAAGTGCCTTCCGACCAAGGAGACCATAGATGAGTTGCAAACCCCTGTTCCGTACGCTCGCCGTGGCGGCAGTTTTCGCCGTCGGCGCCAATCAGGCCGCTCAGGCCGCGACGGAAATCCAGTTCTGGCACGCCATGGAAGCCGCCCTCGGCGAGCGCCTGAACGTCATTGCCAATGATTTCAACGCCTCGCAGAGCGACTACAAGATCGTGCCGGTCTTCAAAGGCTCGTACGACCAGACGCTCGCGGCCGGCATTGCCGCCTATCGCAGCGGCAACGCGCCGGCAATCCTGCAGGTGTACGAAGTGGGCACCGCCACGATGATCCAGGCCAAGAAGGCGGTCATTCCGGTGTCCGAGGTATTCAAGCAGGCCGGCGTGCCGCTCGACGAAAAGGCCTTCGTGCCGACCATCGCGAGCTACTACAGCGACTCCAAAACGGACGCGCTGATCTCCATGCCGTTCAACAGCTCGACGCCGGTCCTGTACTACAACAAGGACGCGTTCAAGAAGGCCGGGCTCGATCCGAACCAGCCGCCGCGCACGTGGGACGAACTGCGCAAGGATGCGCAGAAGCTGAAGGCGTCGGGCATGTCGTGCGGCTATTCGTCGGGCTGGCAGAGCTGGATCCAGCTCGAGAACTACAGTGCCTGGCATGGCCTGCCGTTCGCGACGGAGAACAACGGTTTCGACGGCGCCGACGCCCAACTCGAATTCAACAAGCCGCAGCAGATCGCGCACATCCAGTTCCTGCAGGACATGGCGAAGGAAGGCACGTTCAGCTATGTCGGCCGCAAGGACGAACCGGTGTCGAAGTTCTATAGCGGCGACTGCGGCATCATCACGAACTCGTCGGGTTCGCTTGCCAACATCAAGAAGTACGCCAAGTTCGACTTCGGCACCGGCATGATGCCCTACGACGCCAGCGTGAAAGGCGCGCCGCAGAACGCCATCATCGGTGGCGCGAGCCTGTGGGTGCTGTCCGGTAAAGATCCGGAAGTCTACAAGGGCGTAGCGAAATTCCTCGCCTACCTGGCCACGCCGCAAGTGGCGGCCAAATGGCATCAGGACACCGGCTATCTGCCCATCACCACCGCAGCCTATCAGTTGACGCAGCAGCAGGGCTTCTACGCGAAGAATCCGGGCAGCGACACCGCCATCAAGCAGATGCTCAACAAACCGCCGCTGCCGTTCACCAAGGGTCTGCGTCTGGGCAACATGCCGCAGATCCGCACGATCATCGACGAGGAACTCGAGCAGGTCTGGGCGGAGAAGAAGACGCCTAAGGAAGCCCTCGACTCCGCGGTCTCGCGCGGTGACGAATTGCTGCGGCGTTTCGAGAAAGCCGGTAGTTAAGCATATCGGGCGGCCCAACCTGGCGCGTCGCGCCAGGTCCCCAAGGGGACGCGACGTTCTGGGGGCCGCCCGCCGCTTTTTTAAGAGAGATGTCCTAATGGAAAAGCGCTCCCGCTTCGGCACAGGCGTGCTGCCGTATCTGCTGGTCGGCCCGCAACTCGCGATCACATTCGTGTTCTTTCTGTGGCCGGCCGGCGTGGCGCTGTGGCAGTCCACGCAAAGCCAGGACGCGTTCGGCACGTCGAGCGAATTCGTCGGCCTCGCCAACTTCAAGCAAATCTTCGCCGATCCGCTGTATCTGGCGTCGTTCGAGACCACGCTGATCTTTAGCGCGCTCGTCACCGTCAGCGGACTCGTGATTTCGCTGCTGCTCGCCGTCTGCGCCGACCGCGTGACGCGCGGCGCCAAGGCCTATCAAACGCTGCTGATCTGGCCGTATGCGGTCGCGCCCGCAATTGCGGCCGTGCTGTGGTCGTTCCTTTTCAATCCGAGCATCGGGCTCGTGACCTACGCGCTCGCCAAATGCGGCATCGTCTGGAATCACGCGCTCAACCCGGGCCAGGCCATGTTCCTCGTCGTGCTCGCGTCCGTCTGGAAACAGGTCAGCTACAACTTCCTGTTCTTCTACGCCGGCTTGCAGGCAATTCCGCGCTCGCTGATCGAGGCGGCCGCCATCGACGGCGCCGGGCCGGTGCGGCGCTTCTTCGGCATTGCCTTGCCGCTGCTGTCGCCGACGAGCTTCTTCCTGCTCGTCATCAATCTGGTCTACGCGTTCTTCGACACCTTTCCGATTATCGATGCGGCCACCGGCGGCGGCCCCGGCCAGGCGACGCGCACGCTGATCTACCGGATCTTCGCCGAGGGCTTCCAGGGCCTCGACATCGGCAGTTCGGGCGCGCAATCGGTCGTGCTCATGCTGATCGTCGTTGGGCTGACGGTGGTGCAATTCCGTTTCGTCGAGCGGAGGGTTCAATACTCATGATCGAAAATCGCCGCGGTTTCGACCTGTTCTGCCACGCCGTGCTGATTCTCGGCGTCGTGCTGGTGGTGTTTCCGGTGTACGTCGCGTTCTGCGCGGCCACCATGAGCGAGCACGAAGTCTTCACCGTGCCGCTGTCGCTGGTGCCGAGCACCCATCTGTTTGAAAACATCGCGAACGTGTGGGCCCACGGCAGCGGCAATGCCGCAGCGCCGTTCGGCAGCATGTTGCTGAATAGCCTCGTGATGGCGCTGGTGATTTCCATCGGCAAGATCGCCATTTCAATGATCTCCGCCTACGCGATCGTGTTCTTCCGCTTCCCGTTCAGGAACCTCGCGTTCTGGCTGATCTTCGTCACGCTGATGCTGCCCGTCGAAGTGCGTATCTTCCCGACCGTGCAGGTCGTGTCGTCGATGCATCTGTCCAACACGTACGCCGGCCTCACGCTGCCGCTGATTGCGTCGGCCACCGCCACGTTCCTGTTCCGGCAGTTCTTCATGACGCTGCCCGATGAGCTGATGGAGGCTGCGCGCATCGACGGCGCCGGCGCGCTGCGGTTCTTCTGGGACATCGTATTGCCGCTGTCGAAGACCAATATTGCCGCGCTCTTCGTGATCACCTTCATCTACGGCTGGAACCAGTATCTGTGGCCGATCCTGATCACCAGCCAGCAATCGCTGACCACCGCCGTGGTGGGCATCAAGAGCATGATCGCGTCGGGCGACACGGCCACCGAATGGCATCTCGTGATGACCGCGACGCTGCTCGCCATGCTGCCGCCGCTCGCCGTCGTACTGACGATGCAGCGCTGGTTCGTGCGCGGTCTCGTGGACTCCGAAAAGTAACCCGGCCAGACAACCGGCCGATGAACTGAACAACCTCGCGACGACACGCGGCCTTCGGGCCAGGCGTGAGCGCAGAAGCAAACAAAGGTGGATGGAATGGCTGCATTGACGCTAAAGGGCGTAAAGAAAAGCTACGACAGCAAACAGTTCGTACTGCACGGCATCGACGTGGACGTTGCCGACGGCGAATTCGTCGTGATGGTCGGCCCGTCGGGCTGCGGCAAGTCGACCTTGCTGCGGATGGTGGCAGGACTCGAGAGCATCTCCGAAGGCACGATCTCGATCAACGACACGGTGGTCAACCGCCTCGAGCCGAAAGACCGCAACATCGCGATGGTGTTCCAGAACTACGCGCTGTATCCGCACATGAGCGTCGCGGAAAACATGGGCTACGCACTGAAGATCAGCGGCGTGGACCGTGCCGCAATCGACCGGCGCGTGCAGGCCGCCGCGCAGATTCTCGAACTCGAAGCGCTGCTCCAGCGCAAGCCGCGCGAGTTGTCCGGCGGGCAACGGCAACGGGTGGCAATGGGCCGTGCGATTGTGCGCGAACCGGCCGTATTTCTGTTCGACGAACCGCTGTCGAACCTCGACGCCCGGCTGCGCGTGCAGATGCGCCTCGAAATCCAGCGCCTTCATGCGCGTCTGGCGACGACGAGCCTCTACGTCACCCACGACCAGATCGAAGCGATGACGCTGGCGCAGCGCGTGATCGTGATGAACCGCGGCCACGCCGAGCAGATCGGCGCGCCCACCGAGGTCTACGAGCGGCCGGCTACGGTGTTCGTCGCCAGCTTTATCGGCTCGCCCGGGATGAACCTGCTGGAAGGCCGCGTCTCCGATGACGGCGCCGCGTTCGAAGTCGCCGGCAACGGCCCGAAGCTGCCGCTCGCGGGCGTGGCGTGCGTCGGTCGCGAAGTGGCGGCCGGGCGCGAGTGGGTCCTCGGCATCCGGCCGGAACATATGTCGCCGGGGCAACCCGAGGCCGCCCATGCGACCCTCACGGTCGACTCGTGCGAACTGCTCGGCGCGGACAACCTGGTTCACGGGCGCTGGGGCAAGCACGATGTAACGGTGCGGCTGCCGCACACGCACCGTCCCGGCAACGGCGAAGCGTTGCAGGTGGCCTTGCCTGCGGCGCATCTGCATTTCTTCGACCCGGCGAGCGGCAAGCGGGCCAACTGAGCGGGTCAAGCCAGAACGGGTCTCTCCCGCACCATGACAGGCATCGCCTCGAACCGCCGCCTTCGTTCCGCTACCGCAGTGGTCGCGAGTCTCGCCGCGACCTTGCTGTTCGGGCTCACACCCGCCTTCGCTTACGTCGGGGCCGCCTCGGCGCCCGACGAAGCGAACCTCAGCAATCACAACACGTATACGAACCGCGACGGCCAGACGGTGCATTCGCCTGCCCGCTCGCTGTCCGGCCAGGCGCCCGAAGGCGCCACCGCGCGCTGCCGCGACGGTACGTACAGTTTCAGCCGCCACCACAGCGGCACCTGCTCACGGCACGGTGGCGTGGCCGGGTGGCTTTGAGCCTCACGCTTCCCGCGCAATCAAGCCTGCGGCGACGCCACGTGCCTATGCCATTCGGCTGAGTGACTCCCGCGCCGCGCCCCGAAGTACAATGACACCTCTTCCGCCATGCGCGGCGTCGCGTCGAGCGCTTAAGCCACTTCGGCCGCTTAAGCCACTTCGGCCTCACGCCCGCGCCGGCCGGAAACCGGCAACACCGAATTCCCATCCACCCCACGACCGCCCGCCCCCAGCGCGGCCGGCGGCGTCAACACCCTATTGCAAGCAAAATGGCCCAATACGTCTTCACCATGAACCGGGTCGGCAAGATCGTGCCGCCCAAGCGTCAGATTCTCAAAGACATCTCCCTGTCGTTCTTCCCCGGCGCGAAGATCGGCCTGCTCGGCCTGAACGGCTCGGGCAAGTCCACGCTGATCCGCATCATGGCGGGCGTCGACAAGGACATCGAAGGCGAAGCCACGCCAATGCCGAACCTGAACATCGGCTACCTGCCGCAGGAACCGCAACTCGACCCGAACAAGACGGTGCGTGAAGCGGTCGAAGAAGGCTTGGGCGAAGTGTTCGGCGCGCAGAAAAAGCTCGACGAGATCTACGCCGCCTACGCCGAGCCGGACGCGGATTTCGACGCGCTTGCCGCCGAGCAGGCCAAGTACGAAGCGATCCTCGCCACCGCCGACGGCAGCGCGGAACAGCAGATTGAAATCGCCGCCGACGCCCTGCGCCTGCCGGCATGGGACGCGAAGATCGAGCACCTGTCGGGCGGCGAAAAGCGCCGCGTGGCGCTGTGCAAGCTGCTGCTCGAAAAGCCGGACATGCTGCTGCTCGACGAACCGACCAACCACCTGGACGCCGAATCGGTCGACTGGCTCGAGCAGTTCCTGACGCGCTTCCCGGGCACCGTCGTCGCCGTCACCCACGATCGCTACTTCCTCGACAACGCCGCCGAGTGGATTCTCGAACTCGACCGCGGCCACGGCATTCCGTGGAAGGGCAACTACAGCAGCTGGCTCGACCAGAAGGAAGAGCGCCTGAAGCAGGAAGAGGCGTCGGAATCGGCACGCCAGAAGGCGATCAAGAAGGAACTGGAGTGGGTGCGCCAGAACCCGAAGGGCCGCCAGGCCAAGTCGAAGGCGCGTATCGCCCGCTTCGAGGAGCTGAACAGCCAGGACTACCAGAAGCGTAACGAAACCTCGGAAATCTTCATCCCGGTCGGCGACCGCCTCGGCAATGAAGTGATCGAGTTCAAGAACGTTTCGAAGGCGTATGGCGACCGTCTGCTGCTCGACAACGTCAGCTTCAAGATTCCGGCGGGCGCGATCGTCGGCATCATCGGGCCGAACGGCGCGGGTAAGTCCACGCTGTTCCGCATGCTGACCGGCAAGGAACAGCCGGATTCGGGCGAAATCGTGCAAGGACCGACGGTCAAGCTCGCCTACGTGGACCAGAGCCGCGACGCGCTCGACGGTTCGAAGACCGTGTTCGAAGAAATTTCGGGCGGCGCCGACGTGCTGACCGTGGGCCGCTACGAGACGCCGTCGCGGGCGTACATTGGCCGCTTCAACTTCAAGGGCGGCGACCAGCAGAAGATCGTCTCGAACCTCTCGGGCGGTGAACGCGGCCGTCTGCATCTGGCCAAGACGCTGATCGCCGGCGGCAACGTCCTGCTGCTCGACGAACCGTCGAACGACCTCGACGTCGAAACGCTGCGCGCGCTCGAAGACGCCCTGCTCGAATTCGCCGGCTCGGTGATGGTGATCTCGCACGATCGCTGGTTCCTCGACCGTATCGCCACGCACATCCTCGCGTTCGAAGGCGACTCGCAAGTGACGTTCTTCGACGGCAACTACCAGGAATACGAAGCGGACAAGCGCAACCGCCTCGGCGAAGAAGCCGCCCGGCCGAAGCGTCTGCGCTACAAGCCGATCGCGCGTTAAGCGCGTTTGCTGGACGGGCCGCGCCGCCTGTGACGCGGCGCGCCCGGCCGCCGGTTGCGCGGCACGGCGTTTGCTCAGCTACCAACGGCCAGCCGCGCTTCGCGCGGCCACGAGGAGGCAAGCATGGCGATGTCGACGGGAAGACGTGTGGTCATTGCCGTCGCCGGCATTGTGCTGGTGCTGATCGTCGTCGCCCTCGGCGGTCTCTACTTCGCGCAATACGAAGCCAAGCAACGCGTGATCGCCGCACTCGGGCCGCTCGGCAGCGCGGAAAGCATCGACGTCGGCCTGACCTCCGTGCGCCTCACGCACGTTCGCCTCAAAGGACCACCCGGCTGGCCCGCCACCGACGCGCTGCGCGCCGACCAGATCACGATTACCCCCGACGTGCGCGAACTGCTGCAAAAGCGCGTGCATATCCGTTCGGTGGTGGTGAGCGGGTTCGATCTTTCGGTGGTGCGCGAGGCGGACGGCACGCTCAATCTGCTCCCTAATCTGCGGGAATCGCTGAACCGACCGGATGCCGGCGCTAGCGAGCCGACGCTGCCGCGAGAGAAGCGCGTCGATCACATTGCTTTTGAGCAAGGCACCTTCGAGTTCTACGATTACACGGTGCGCAAGCCGGCATATAAGGTGGCTGTCACGCAGGCCAGTGCAACCGTCGACAACCTGCATCTGCCCGCGCTCAGCGACCCGACCACCGTCGCCGTCAATGGCGCCATCGTCGGTCCGTCGCATACCGGCACGGTGTCGTTCGGCGGCTGGATCAAGATCGCCAGCAAGGATTCGCAGACCACCAGCACGCTGCACGGCGTCGACGTGGTGATGCTCGACCCGTACCTCCTGAAGAAGGCCGGCGCCAAAGCCCAGGTCACGGGCGGGACGGTCGATATGACGGTCGAATCGACGGTGAGCAACTATCACCTGCATGCGCTGGGCACGCTGACGCTGCATCAACTGCAACTGGCCGATAGCGGCAATCCGCTCGACACGTTCCTGTCGATTCCGACCAAAGCCGCCGTCGCGGCACTGAAGAGCCGCAACGGCGACATCACCGTGCACTTCGTGCTGGACGGCAATCTGCGCGATCCGAAATTCTCGGTGAACGAAAACCTGCTGAACAAACTCGGCACCGGCTTCGCGCAAGTGATGGGCGTAAGCGTCGAAGGCGTCGCCAAGGGCGCCGGCGAAACCGTCAAGGGCTTGGGCAACGCGCTAAAAAACCTGCTCGGGCAGTAGCGGCATGGCGGCGCGCAGACGCCGCTGCGGTACCCTAAGAACATTGGAGGAGACAACCATGCAGGCAAAGACACCGCGCCTACGGCGCATCCAGTGGGTCGCCATCACGTTCCTGACGCTCGCGGGCATCGTCAATTATCTCGACCGCAGCACGCTGTCCATCGCCAATCACTCGGTCAGCGGCGAACTGGGCCTCTCTGCCTCGCAGATGGGCCTGCTGCTGTCCGCGTTCTCGTTTTCGTACGCGTTCGCGCAATTGCCGATGGGCGCGCTGCTCGACCGCTTCGGCGCACGGCTGATGCTCGGCGTGGGGATGTTCGTCTGGTCGGTGGCGCAGTTGTTCGGCGGCTTCGTGCAGACCTTGCAGCAATTCCTGGTTGCGCGGATCTTTCTCGGCATCGGCGAAGCACCGCAGTTTCCCGCGGGTGCGAAAGTCGTTAGCGAGTGGTATTCGCTGCGCGAGCGCGGACGGCCCACCGGCATCTTCATCACCTCTTCGACTATCGGCCCCGCCCTCGCGCCGCCCATTCTGACGGGGCTGCTGCTCGCGTTCGGCTGGCGCTGGATGTTCATCGTGATGGGCGTGATGGGGATTGCGGTGGCGGTCAGTTGGTACCTCGTGTATCGCAACCGGCGCGAAGTCACGCTCGCCCCCGCAGAGGTCGCGCATCTGACCGAAGAGGAGCCGCACGCGCGCGCCGAGCGCCGCATGACCGGCGCCGAATGGCGCGGCCTGTTTGCCTCGCGGACCACGTGGGGCATGATCTTCGGCTTCATGGGCGTGATCTACATGGTCTGGCTGTATCTCACCTGGCTGCCGGCGTATCTCGAACACGAACGGCATCTGTCGATCGCGAAGACCGGCTGGGTCGTTTCGATTCCGTATCTGTTCGGCACGCTCGGCATGCTGTCGAGCGGCTTCGTCGCCGACGGACTGATGGCGCGCGGCATCGCCCCGATCCGCAGCCGTAAGTGGCCGATCTGCACCGGCCTGATTTTCGCGGCGGTGTTCACGGTGCCCGCCGCCTACACGCCGAATACCACGCTCGCGATCGTCTATCTGTCGCTGGCGATGTACTTCATCAACATGGCAAGCGGCGGCGCGTGGGCGCTCGTCAGTGTGGCCGCGCCGCGGCACCTGGTGGCGTCGCTCGGGAGCATCCAGAATTTCGGTGGGTATTTCGGCGGGTCGTTCGCGCCGTTCATCACGGGTGTGGTGGTCGAGCAGACGCACTCGTTCGTGGACGCCTTCCTGATCAGCGCGGGCGTGTCGTTCGCGGCGGCGCTTGTCTACATCTTCGTGGTGCGCGCGCCGATCGCCGAACGCCCGGACAGCGCCGCGGCCGCCACACTGGCGTGAGGGTGCGATGGTCCGGGCCGACCGGCCCGGACTAGCGGAATCCAACCAGAATCAGACCGGCAGACCCAGTTCGCGCAGCTTCGCTTCGGTCTGCGCCGCGGACGTGTGATGCACGCCGTGCCAGCCGAGCGCGGTCGCGGCCTCGGCGTTCTTGAGGTTATCGTCGATGAACACGAGTTCGTGCGCTTCGATGCCGGGCAGTTGCGCCTCGATACGCCGGCGCATCTCAGCGAAGATCGCCGGATCCGGCTTCACGAGCTTCACGCGGCCGGACACCACGATGTCGCGAAACCGCCGCAGCACCGGGAAATGCTCCCACGCATAGGGAAACGTCTCGTCCGACCAGTTGGTGAGACCGAACAGCGGCACGCCTGCCGCGTCGAGCTTGTCGAGCGTCGCCACGCCGCCCTCGAGCACACCGCCGATCATCTCGTGCCAGCGCTCATAAAAGGCGCGAATCAGCGGCTCGTGATCGGGAAACCGGGCAACCAGTTCGGCGGTACCTTCCGCAATCGGCTGGCCCCCATCCTGACGGATCACCCACTCCATCGAGCAGACGTGCGTCAGAAACCAGCGACGCTCCGTCTCGTCCGGAATCAGTTCGCGAAACAGATATTCCGGGCTCCAGTCGATCAGCACGCCGCCGAAATCGAACACCACGGCTTTGATGCTCATGCGAGCTCCGTTGCCAGGACCTCGGCGAGCGGCCTCACCGAAACCCGGTTGCCCGACAGGGAGGAATGCGTCCACACGAGGTTGTAGTGCGCGACGACCTGTTCAGGGGTGAGTTCGGAGGTGTGCTGGGTGGTATGGAGATCGGAGACGATCGTAGTCCGATACCCCAGCAGGGCGGCTCGGCGCGCGCCGGTATTGACGCAAAATTCGGTCGCATACCCGCAGATCAGCAGACGGTCGACGCCCAGCCGATCGAGATGCGCCTTGAGCGGCGTTTCGTGAAACGAATCGCCGACCGATTTGCGCACGAGGATATCGTCATCGGTACGCACGAGGGAGGCGGGCAGTTGCCAGCCCGCGCTGCCGTGCTCGACTTCCGGGTCACCCTCTTCGTCGTGCTGGACGATGAAAACCGGCGCCCCGGCGGCGCGCGCCGCGGCGGTCAGACGGTTGATTCCGTCGATCACCTCCGCGCCGCGATACGCTGCGTTCGGCCCGGAGAAGAATGCCTCTTGCACATCGATCACCACCACCGCCACGCCTGGCATCGCTCGCCCTCCTCGGCTTAAATCGCTTGCGTCCGCGTTTCGAGCCAGGCCTTCGCCTCGCCCGACACATGCGGCGCAATGCGTGCTCGCACCGTCTCGTGATACGCGTTGAGCCACGCGCGCTCGTCCTCGCGCAGCATCGACAGGTCGAAGCAGCGCGTATCGATCGGGCACATCGTGAGCGTCTCGAACTTCAGGAAATCGCCGAACTCGGTCTTTTCCGCCGCGCGGTTGAGCACCAGGTTCTCGATCCGCACGCCCCATTTACCCGGCCGGTAAATGCCCGGCTCGACCGAGGTGATCATGCCCTCTTCCATGGCCGTCCACGGTTCAGCCGGCGCGTAGTGAGAAATGATCTGCGGGCCTTCGTGCACGTTCAGGAAATAGCCGACGCCATGCCCCGTGCCGTGACCGTAGTCCGCGCCCGCTTCCCAGATCGGCGCACGCGCGATCGAGTCCAGCATCGGCGAGCGGATGCCGCGCGGAAACCGCGCCCGCGAGAGCGCCATCATGCCTTTCAGCACCAGCGTGCAATCGCGCCGCTGCGCGTCGCTCAGCGTGCCGATAGGCAGGACGCGCGTGATGTCGGTCGTGCCGCTCAAATATTGGGCGCCCGAATCGATCAGCAGCAGACCGTTGCCTTCGAGGATCGAGTGCGACGCGGCGGTGGCGCGATAGTGCGGCATCGCGCCGTTCGCGTTGAAGCCGGCGATGGTCGCAAAGCTCAGCGAGATGTAGTCCGGACGCCGCGCGCGTGCCGCCGTGAGGCGTTCGTCGACGGTGAGTTCGGTCATCGTCTCGCGGCCCAGTGCGCCTTCGAACCAGGCGAAGAATTCGGCCAGCGCCGCGCCGTCCTGGTCCATGGTGGCGCGCACGTGTTCGGCGTCCGCCTCGGTTTTGCGCGACTTGAGGAAGGTGGACGGATTCACCGACTCGACGATCTTCACCGTGGAAGGCACCGATTGCAGCAGACCGAACGTGATCCGGCGCGGGTCGATCAGCAGCGTGGTGCCGCCCGGCAGCGCGGCGAGCGCATCGGCCGTCTTGTCATACGATTCGACATGGATACCGTCGCGCGCGAGCGCTTCAGCCAGCGCGCGCGGCACCTTGCCTTCGGCGACGAACAGCGAGACGCGCTCCAGCCCGATCAGCGCATGCGCGACGAACACCGGGTTGTAGCTGACGTCGGCGCCGCGCAGGTTGAACAGCCACGCGAGGTCGTCGAGCGTCGAAACGAAGTGCCATTGCGCGCCTTTTTCCTGCATCGCGCGGCGAATCTGCTCGAGCTTGTCCGAGCGCGCGACCGTCGCATGCGGCGCAGCGTGCTCGAACACCGTTTCGGTGGGCAGCGTCGGACGCTGGAGCCAGATTGCGTCGAACAGATCGACATCCGTGCGCAGCTTCACGCCGCGCGCGCTCAACGCCGAGGTCAGCGCGCGGGCCGCGGCGAGACCCAGCACCGCGCCGTCGACACCGACGGTGCTGCCGGCCGGCAGATTCTGCGCCAGCCATTCGAAGTGCGGTTGCGACTGCTGTCCGGCCATCATTTTCATCAATTCGACGCCGGTGCCGGCCAATTGCGCGTCGGCCTGCTCCCAATAACGGCTGTCGGTCCAGACGCCGGCAAAGCCGTCCGTAACGACCAGCGTGCCGGCCGAGCCGGTAAAACCCGATAACCATTGCCGGCCTTGCCAGCGTCCGGGCAAATATTCGGACAGGTGCGGATCGGCGGACGGAACCAGATAGGCCGCGAGGCCTTCGCGCGCCATCGCGCCGCGCAGGTGAGCAATACGCTCAGGAATAGAGGAGGTTTCGGGAAGTCGGGCATTCATCGGATTCACCTGCATATGTTCATCGACGGGAGAACAAGCCGACCGTCACGGCAACGGCAATCAGCGCAACAGCCGTACATACCGGCCATTCGAGCGTATCACCATCATGGAAGAGACCCACTACGTTGCCGGCCAGGCGGGCCAACGCTGCGCACAGCACACCGGCCAGCAGCGCCACCCAGAGACGTGCGCGGCTTGTCCGCCGCAGCGGATGCAGCCACCAGCCCGCGAGGCCGATCACCACACCCAATAACACGATACCTGGCCATCCCATCAGTGGGGAACCTCACTCACTTTCGGACTCTTCTCATAGGCTTCAAGCGTTCGGGCAGCTAGCATTTTTGTCTCGTTAACTATAAAGGTCAGCACGGCGCTTTCCGCGTAGCGGTTGAGTTTAGGGGCCGGGGTCACATTTAGGCAAGCCGTAAGGTTTGCCACCCTCGCCCGCCACGCTGAAAGCGCGTTCTATGCGAATCGCCCTCATCGAGCCGGACGTGCGGCACGCGGAACTGGTCGACCGGCTCATCTTCGCCGGCGGCCATACCTGTCAGCATTTCATTGCCAGCACGCCGTTTCTCGCCAGCGCGTCCAGCCACTTCTTCGATCTCCTGCTGACCGATAGTTGGGCAGGCGACCGCCCCGCCGAAGACGTCATTCCCCGCGCCCGCGGCATTCTCCCCAGCCTTCCCGTCATCATGCTGATGTCGTCGCCACGCGAAAGCGAGATTGTCGCAGCATTGCACGCCGGTGCCGACGATTGTCTGACGAAACCGGTACGCGGTCCGGAAATGCTGGCCCGCGTCGAGGCCCTGCTGCGCCGCGCCGGTCTGCGCCGCCCGCCCAACCGCAGGCGCGACGTGTTCGGCGGCTACGTATTCGACGCCGCGCACTTTACCGTTACATTCCACGGACAGACAGTGGCACTAACCCCCAAGGAATTCCGTTTCGCGCTGCTACTATTCAATAATGTGTCGCGGCCGGTGTCGCGCGTCCACATCCTCGAGACAATATGGACGCGTCAGCGCGACGTAAGGTCGCGCACGCTCGACACGCACGCGTCGCGGGTGCGGACCAAATTGCAGCTGCGACCCGAGCACGGCTATTGCCTGACGCCGCTCTACGGCTACGGCTACCAGCTTGACGCGGTCCCGCCGGAGGGCGGCGCGGGCGGCTAAAGTGGTAGGCAGAATGAAGAAATTGCGAAAACGCTATAATATTGGGCTAAACCATAGCCCCGCATATGCAGCTTCTAACGATCGGAATCAATCACCACACCGCGCCCGTCGCCTTGCGCGAACGCGTGGCGTTTCCGCTCGAACAGATCAAGCCTGCGCTCGCGACCTTCAAGGACATCTGGCTCGGCGCCACCGCCCGGACCGCGCCTGAAGCGGCAATCCTCTCCACCTGCAACCGCACCGAGCTCTACTGCGCCACCGACGACCATGCGGTCCGCGAAGCGGCCATCCAGTGGTTCTCGCGCTATCACAACCTGCCGGTCAGCGAACTCGCGCCGCATGTGTACGCCTTGCCGCAGTCGGAAGCGGTGCGCCACGCGTTTCGGGTTGCGTCGGGGCTCGATTCCATGGTGCTCGGCGAGACGCAGATCGTCGGACAAATGAAGGATGCGGTGCGTACCGCGTCCGAAGCCGGCGCGCTCGGCACCTATCTGAACCAGTTGTTCCAGCGCACCTTCGCGGTGGCGAAGGAAGTGCGCAGTACCACGGAGATCGGGGCCCAATCGGTTTCCATGGCCGCCGCGGCCGTGCGGCTCGCGCAGCGCATTTTCGACAAGGTGGCCAACCAGCGCGTGCTGTTCATCGGCGCGGGCGAGATGATCGAGCTGTGCGCGACCCACTTCGCGGCCCAGCAGCCGCGCGAGCTGGTGGTGGCGAACCGCACCGCCGAGCGCGGCGCGCGGCTCGCCGAACGCTTCAACGGCCGGGCCATCCCCCTGGCGGATTTGCCGGCACGCATGCACGAGTTCGACATCATCGTCTCGTGCACGGCGTCCACCTTGCCGATCATCGGCCTCGGCGCAGTCGAACGTGCCGTGAAAGCGCGCCGCCACCGGCCCATTTTCATGGTCGATCTGGCCGTGCCGCGCGACATCGAACCCGAAGTAGGCAAGCTCGAAGACGTGTTTCTCTATACCGTCGACGACCTCGGCGCCATCGTGCGCGAAGGCAATGCCTCGCGCCAGGCGGCCGTCGCCCAGGCCGAAGCGATCATCGAAACGCGCGTGCAGAACTTCATGCAGTGGCTCGACGCGCGCAGCATCGTGCCGGTGATCCGCCATATGCACACCCAGGCCGACCTGCTGCGCCGCGCCGAAGTCGAACGCGCGCAAAAGGCGCTCGCCCGCGGCGACGATCCGGCCGCCGTGATCGAAGCCCTTTCGCAAGCGCTGACCAACAAGCTGATCCATGGTCCGACGCACGCACTCAATCGCGCCAGCAGCGAGAATCGCGATAAGCTCATCGAACTGATGGGCGGTTTCTACAAACACTCCGACTCTTCGGAACGTTAGCGGCGCTGCCGCTGCGCGCAGCCTTGCCAGGTGGTTTCGGCAGGCCGGCGCCGACTTCCAGGGCCTGCGCCCGCCTCCCCAGTTACGCCGTCCTTTCCGGAGCCCGCTCCGTACCGTCCGATGAAAACGAGCATGCAAAGCAAGCTCGACCAGCTCACTACCCGGCTGGCCGAACTGAACGACCTGTTGAGCCGCGAAGACATCACCGCGAATCTCGACCAATACCGCAAGCTCACGCGTGAGCACGCGGAGCTGGGGCCGGTGGTCGAACATTACGCGCTATGGCGCCAGGCCAGCAACGACGCGCTCACCGCGCAGGAACTGCTGGCCGACGCGTCGATGCGCGACTTCGCCGAAGACGAGATCCGCGCGGCACGCGAACGGATGGACAAGCTCGGCGCCGAACTGCAGAAAATGCTGCTGCCGAAAGACCCCAACGACGACCGCAACATCTTCCTCGAAATCCGCGCGGGCACCGGCGGCGACGAATCGGCGCTGTTCGCGGGCGATCTGCTGCGGATGTATCTGCGCTTCGCCGAACGCAACCGCTGGACGGTCGAAATGATGTCGGCGAGCGAATCGGATCTGGGCGGCTACAAGGAAGCAATCGTGCGAATCGCCGGCGAAGCGGCGTATTCGAAGCTCAAGTTCGAGTCCGGCGGCCACCGCGTGCAGCGCGTGCCGGCCACTGAAACCCAGGGCCGGATTCACACGTCCGCCTGCACGGTTGCGGTGATGCCCGAAGCGGATGAAATCGGCGAAGTCGAGATCAATCCCGCCGACTTGCGCATCGATACGTTCCGCGCCTCCGGCGCGGGCGGCCAGCACATCAACAAGACCGATTCGGCCGTGCGGGTCACGCACTTGCCCACCGGCATCGTCGTCGAATGTCAGGACGACCGCTCGCAGCACAAGAACAAGGACCGCGCGCTGAAGGTCCTCGCCGCGCGCATCAAGGACAAGCAGTACCACGAGCAGCACGCCAAGGAAGCCGCGACCCGCAAGAGCCTGATCGGCTCGGGCGACCGCTCGGAGCGCATTCGCACCTATAACTTCCCGCAGGGGCGGCTCACGGATCACCGCATCAACCTGACGCTGTATCGCCTCGAATCGATCATGGACGGCGATCTCGACGAACTGATCGCCGCCCTGGTCAGCGAGCATCAGGCCGAGCTGCTGGCCTCGCTCGGCGACGCGGACTAAGCGCCACCGTACGCCGCTCGCACGCACCCATCACGCCGCCATGGACAACGCCGCCGCCCTGTTACGCGCCTCCGCTTTGCCGCTGCTCGAAGCGCGCATCCTGCTCGGGCACGTGCTGGGCTGGCGCCGCACGGAGCTGATCACGCGCAGCGACGAGCCGCTCGACGCCGCGCTCGTGGCCCGCTATCAGGCGCTGGCAGCGCGGCGTCTGGCAGGCGAGCCCGTCGCGCAACTGGTCGGCGCGCGGGAGTTCTTCGGGCTCGAGTTCGAAGTCACGCCGGATGTGCTGATCCCGCGGCCGGAAACCGAATTGCTGGTCGAGACCGCGCTCGCCGCGCTCGAGGGCCTGACGCGGCCGCGGGTGCTCGACCTCGGCACCGGCACCGGCGCGATTGCGGTCGCCCTTGCCTCGGTCAGGCCCGACGCGCAGGTCTGGGCCGTAGACCGCTCGGCCGACGCGCTGGCCGTCGCGACCCGCAACGCCGCACGGCTGCTGGATGCGACACGTCACGGCGGCCCGCTGCAGTTGGCGCGCAGCGACTGGTACGACGCGCTCGATCCCGCCCTGCACTTTGACGTGATCGTCAGCAATCCGCCGTATATCGCCAGTGGCGACCCGCATCTGTCCGAAGGCGATCTGCGCTTCGAACCGCGCGGCGCGTTGACCGACGAAGCCGACGGCTTAAGCGCGATCCGCGCCATCGTCGCCGGTGCGCCCGCGCGCTTCGCGGAGCGCGGCGGCGTGCTCTGGCTCGAACACGGCTACGATCAGGCCGCCGCGGTACGCGCCCTGCTCGACGAGGCAGGCTTCGCCGACGTGCGCTCGGAGCGCGATCTTGCCGGCATCGAACGGATCAGCGGCGGTTCGTGGCACGCGAACGTGTGACGCCGGAGCGCCGCCCGCCTGTCCGGGCGAAATCCGCTATCATTTCAATCTATCTCCCCCTTATTCCGGAACCGCAAGGTCAGTCATGGATACGCAACAACGCATCAAGCAAATCGTCGACGAAAATGCCGTCGTCCTCTTCATGAAGGGTACTGCGCAGTTTCCGATGTGCGGCTTTTCGGGCCGCGCCATTCAGATCCTGAAGGCGTGCGGCGTCGACACGATCAAGACCGTCAACGTCCTCGAAGACGACGAAGTCCGCCAGGGCATCAAGGAATTCTCCAACTGGCCGACCATTCCGCAGCTCTACGTGAAGGGCGAGTTCATCGGCGGCTCGGACATCATGATGGAGATGTATCAGAACGGCGAACTGCAGCAACTGTTTGCTGCAGCCTGATCGTTCAGCCCGTTCAGTAGACGCAACCCGGTGCCGCGAGCCATGGAAACACGCGCTGCGGCGCCTCGCCGGCTGATCATCGCGATCACCGGCGCAACGGGCGCCATCTACGGCGTCCGTTTGCTTGAAACGCTGCGCAAACTGGGCGGCGTGGAAAGCCACCTGCTGATCTCCAGCGCCGGCTGGCTCAACATCCAGCACGAACTCCAGCTCAGCAAAGAAGACCTGCATGCGCTCGCGGATGTCGTCCATTCGGTGCGCGACGTGGGTGCGAGCATCGCATCCGGCTCGTTTACGACCGACGGCATGATCGTCGCGCCCTGCTCGATGAAAACCTTGGCCAGCGTTGCACACGGCCTGTCGGACAATCTGATCACCCGCGCCGCCGACGTCACGCTCAAGGAGCGCCGCCGCCTCGTGCTGATGGTGCGCGAAACACCGTTTAACCTCGCGCATCTGCGCAACATGACCGCCGTCACCGAAATGGGCGGCATCGTCTTTCCGCCGCTACCCGCCTTCTACAACCAGCCGGCCTCGATCGACGAAATGGTCGATCACACCGTCGAGCGCGTGCTGGACCTGTTCGCGCTGGGACCGGCGCTCGCCGCAGCATGGCCGGGACTGCGCGACGCGTCAGCCGAATAAGGCCTGGCGCCGGCCGCCGCAAACCGCGGATTAACAACACCGGCGACACAATCAAATCCGGTTTCAGCCGTTTATCAAACGGCAGTACGCCCGTATATTGGTAGCAACCCAACTTACGAGCCGCACCCGCTGCGGACTTCGCTGCCATGACCCGCTTGCCGTCGCTGTTCCTGTCTCACGGCGCTCCCACGCTGCCGATCGATCCGTCCATGCCACGAGCCGAATTCGCTGCGCTCTCCACCCAGGTGCCGCGTCCTGAAGCCATCCTGATGCTGTCGGCTCATTGGGGCACCGCCCAGCCGCTGGCGAGCACGGCCGACCAGCCGGAGACGATTCACGACTTTTACGGCTTTCCCCGCCAGTTGTATGAGATCCAGTACCCGGCGCCGGGTGCGCCGGATGTCGCGCGACGGGCCGCCGTGCTGCTCAACGAGCACGGGCTGGTGGCCGACACCCAGTCGCACGGTCTCGATCACGGCGCGTGGGTGCCCATGCTGCTGATGTTTCCGCACGCGGATGTGCCGGTGGCTCAGTTGTCGATCCAGCCGCAGAGGGACGCCGCTCATCACTTTCGCGTCGGTCGTGCCTTGCGGGCGCTGAAGGATGACGGCGTAATGGTGATCGGCTCCGGCCAGATCACGCACAATCTGCGCGCCGCCGACTTCTCCGCCCGGCCGGAAGACGCCGACCCGCGCGTCATGGAATTCACCGACTGGTTCGAAACGAAGCTGGCCGCGCACGATACCGACGCGCTGCTCGACTATCGGCGCCAGGCGCCGCACGCGGCGCTGATGCACCCGACCGACGAGCATCTGCTGCCGGTGTTCGCCGCGCTCGGCGCTGCGGACGACGACTACACGCTCGGGATCCAGTCGCTCGGGACGTATCAGAAAGCGCTGGCGATGACGAACTACGTGTTCGGCACGGCGTAAGCGGCGACCGGCGGCGCACGGGGCGCGCCATCGGTACCTGTACCGCCCAGCGCCGCAGGGCGCCCCGCAAAGCCATAAAAAAAACCCGCCTGATTAAATCAGGCGGGCTTTTCTGCATCCCGGAACCGCGTCCGGGGCGAAGCTTGGACAGCGCGAGCGCTTAATGCGCGCCCATCCCTTCGAGCACTTCGTCATGGACCTGACGCTCATCGAGGTAGTCGCTGCGATAGCCCGCGTTCACGCCCCAGTAATAGAAGCCCAGCGCAACCACGGCCACAACCAGCATGTCCCAGCCGTACGGCAGGATGTTATGGCCGCCGAACTGCTTGCTGCCGATCAGCGACAGGATCGCCATCACCGGCAGGTAAGCCACCAGCCACCACGCGGCCTTCAGGTCGCGCTGATAGCCGGCAAAGCCCGACTTCGCCTGGAAGTAGAAGTACACCGGCAGCGCGACGATCATCAGCAGGATGATTTCGCCCGTCAGCGGCCACTTCGCCCAGAACAGCACCATCGACGCGCAGACGAAAGCGAACGGCGCAATGATCTTCATGCCGGGGATATGCAGCGGGCGGTCCAGATCGGTTGCCGCGCGGCGCAGCGCCATCAGGCTGATCGGACCCGTCAGGTACGAAATCACCGTCGCCACCGAAATCACGGCCGCCAGCGAGCTCCAGCCGCGGAAGAAGAACAGGAAGATGAACGAAACCAGCAGGTTGAACCACATCGCCTGACGCGGCACGCCGTAGATCGGGTGCACGTTGCCGAACATCTTCGGCATGGTGTTGTTGCGTTCCATGGCGTAGATCATGCGGCTCGT
Source organism: Paraburkholderia sp. GAS38 (assembly GCF_050434965.1). Classification (NCBI taxonomy): domain Bacteria; kingdom Pseudomonadati; phylum Pseudomonadota; class Betaproteobacteria; order Burkholderiales; family Burkholderiaceae; genus Paraburkholderia; species Paraburkholderia sp. GAS38. Next base: position 43,516 of record NZ_JBNDJO010000019.1, read on the forward strand.
CGTCGCCATGTAGGTCGTGCCCGTGCCGCTCGGGCTGACGAACGCGTCGACGTACAGCAGGAACGCCAGCCAGTTCAGGTTCAGTGCAAGCGCCAGTTCGGCGAACGGCGACGCAAAGCTGAAGTGGCTCCAGCCCTTCAGCACGTCAGCCGGATTCACCGCGCCGATATATGCAATCTGCAGCAGCACGTAGATCACCAGCGCCAGCAGGATCGAGCCGATCACCGCGAACGGCACGCTGCGCGACGGGTTACGCGCTTCGCCAGCCAGGTTGATCGGGCTCTGGAAACCGTTGAACGCGAACACGATACCGCTCGTCGCCACCGCCGTGAACACCGCCGACCAGCCGTACGGAGCGAAGGTGCTCGCCTCGCCGAAGTTCTCGTGATGGAAACCCGTGGCCATCAGGCCGGCAATCGTTGCGGCGGGAATCAGAAACTTGAAGATCGTGATTGTCGTATTGGCGCGCGCAAACAGCTTCACACCCCAATAGTTCAGCATGAAATAGATAATGACGAGGATCGCCGAGAGTAATAACCCATTAGTGGTTAATGACCCATTGACGAACAATGCATGCGCCCATGGATACGGCCAGGTACTCATGTATTGAATCGACGCTTCTGCTTCAATCGGAATCACCGAGACGATGGCGATCCAGTTGGCCCATGCGCTGATGAAGCCGACGAGCGCGCCGTGCGAATAGCGCGCGTAGCGCACCATGCCGCCCGACTCGGGGAACATGGCGCCAAGCTCGGCGTAGGTCAGTGCAATCGCCAGAATCACCACGGCGCCGATGATCCAGGCGCAAACGGCTGCCGGGCCTGCAATTTTTGCCGCTTTCCACGCGCCGAACAGCCAGCCCGATCCGATGATCGAACCCAGGCCGGTCAGCAACAGCGCGAATGGGCCAATGTTCCGTTGAATAGAACCTTTCACGTCTTCTCCTATGTCGACCAGAGTTAGCGCCTCAACGCTTACTCCGGTCCCATGCAGTTGCGGTCTGAAACATGTCGGCACCGCGGCATTGCTTGTGACGCTGAAGACGGGGTGACGGCCATGATGGGCGAGGGCTTATACCGAGAATCAGGTGCAACCCTGGCGCGGCGCGTAGTTTAACGGTTGCACCGCCAGATTGCAGCGAAGCTAGGGTTATCCCTAGCAAAAAATTAAAGGGACGGCAAGTTTTGTCGGACCCCTGCGCCTGGCCCTAAAAACCTTGTAAAGATGTGTGGATACTGTTGACCTTCTCTCAAAATCGCCGTATAACGTTCGGGCAGGATTTCAAGCGGCGAGTGAATTGGTCTTTCGTAGTTCGCCCATCAACGGTACTCCGGTTGGTCCCATTACCCCCTTCCTTGATTTTCATGCACCCTCTGGGCTTCGGCCTTATTTACCATCTTTAGGAACAAGTAATATGGAAACCGGTACCGTCAAGTGGTTCAATGACGCAAAGGGCTTTGGCTTCATCACTCCCGACGGCGGCGGCGAAGATCTGTTCGCGCATTTCTCGGAAATCCGCACGGAAGGCTTCAAGACGCTGCAAGAAAACCAAAAGGTTACGTTTGAAGTGAAGACGGGCCCGAAGGGCAAGCAAGCAGCTAACATCAAGCCGGTGTAAGCGCGCGCTTCCTTCTGGACGCGAAAAACCCCGCCTCGCCGCGGGGTTTTTTTATGCCTGGTGAAAACCAACGCGTGCGGACACGCGTGGGCTGAAAAGCGGCAGTTGCGGATTAACCGAACAGCCGCCGCGCGTGAATGCCGAGGCCCGTGGCGACGCTGGCGAGGCGATCGCCGAACACCGGCCGCGCATCCGGAAACGCAGCGGACAGCGCCCCGGAAAGAAACGCGAGGCCGGTCGAACCGCCGGTGAAGTAAATCGCGCCCACGTCGCGGGGCGCCACGCCGGCCGCCTGCACGGTATCCCGCGCCGCCTGCACGATGCGCAGCGTCTCGTCGTGCCCCGCCTTGATCAGTTGCGCCTCGTCGAAGGCGAGCCGCAGATCTTCTTCCACCAGCTCCAGATCGATCATGGTCTCGCCGCCCGCGGCGACGCCGATCTTCGCCTCTTCGGCATGCGCGGCCAGCGCGTGCCCCAAACGGCGGTCGACCACCCGCATCAGGCGGTCGTGGTGGCGGGTCTCGGTAAACAGATGCCGCATCAGCACCAGTTCGCTGACCCGCTTGGGGGCGTAGACCGTGTTGATCAGGTGCCACGTGGCGAGGTCGAAATAGACCCGGTTCGGAATCTCGCGCCCTTCCGGATCCAGCGTCTGATAGCCCAGTTCCCGCAGGATGGTGGCGAGCTCGACCCGGCGGTCGAAGTCCGTACCGGCGACGTGCACGCCGTGATGCGCCAGCACGTCGTCCTTGCGCTCGGCGCGCTTTACGCGCTCCGGCCCGACTCGCACCAGCGAGAAGTCCGACGTGCCGCCGCCGATGTCGGCCACCAGCACCAGCCCTTCCTCCGTCAGATGCGACTCGTAGTCGAACGCTGCGGCAATCGGCTCGTACTGGAAGTGAATCTCCTTCAGACCCACCGAACGCGCGGCAGCTTCCAGTTGCTGTTGCGCAAGCTGGTCGGCGCGTGGATCATCGTCAACGAAGAATACCGGGCGGCCCAGCACCGCACGGCTGATCGGACTGCCGGCGCTGGCTTCGGCGGAACGCTTCAGGTGATCGACGAAAATCGCGATCACGTCGGTGTACTTGATGGCCGAGCCGTCGCCGAGGTCGGTCGAGTTTTCCGCCAGCGGCGAGCCGAGGATGCTCTTCATCGAGCGCATCAGCCGGCCGTCGAAGCCGTCGATATACGCTTCGAGCGCCGCGCGGCCGTAGCCGGTAGTGTTCTCGTCGGTATTGAAGAAGACGGCGGTGGGCAGCGTGGTGTATGCACCTTCGACCGGCGCAAGCCGTAGCGCTGTGCCGTCAGGCACGGCAACTGCCGAATTCGAGGTGCCGAAGTCAATCGCGCAATAGGTCATGGCAGGAAATCGCCGCTCACGGCTGGCGCGGACAGAAAGGGGACGGGCTTTGTATCACGAAAGCGCGGCGAGCATCAACTAAGTCGGGGGAACGGAAATTGCTCATTTCCACAGGATACGCCATTCAAATTTCCCGCCATGAGGAGACTTGTCGCAATGAGCGAGCCGCCCATCGCAACGATGCAGGAAAAACGCAGCACCGTGATCGAAACCGATCTGCCCTCGCGGCTCGACCGCTTGCCGTGGGGCCAGTTTCATTCGCTGATCGTAGTCGCCCTCGGGGTGACGTGGCTGCTCGACGGCCTGGAGGTCACGCTGGCCGGTGCGGTGGCGAGCGCCCTGAAGGCCAGCCCGACGCTGCACTTTACCAATAGCGACGTCGGCCTGACCGGCAGCGCCTATATCGCCGGCGCCGTGCTCGGCGCGCTCGGCTTCGGCTGGCTCACCGATCGCCTCGGCCGCCGCAAGCTGTTCTTCATCACGCTGACGCTCTATCTGGCCGCCACCGCAGCCACGGCGCTATCGTGGAATCTGGCGAGCTTCCTGCTGTTTCGCTTCCTCACGGGGGCGGGTATTGGCGGCGAGTATACGGCGATCAACTCGACGATCCAGGAATTCACGCCGGCGCGCGTGCGCGGCTGGACCGACCTCGGCATCAACGGAACCTTCTGGGTGGGTGCTGCAATTGGCGCGGCCGGTTCGCTGGTGCTGCTCGACCCGCACCTGCTGCCCGCCGACTGGGGCTGGCGCGCGTGCTTCTTTATCGGCGCGGTACTGGCGCTCGCCATCCTGCCGATGCGCGCCTGGGTGCCCGAAAGCCCGCGCTGGCTGCTCACGCACAACGAGGCGCGCGAAGCCACAACGATCGTCGAGCAGATCGAAACGCGCTTTCGCCGGGCGGGGAATCGGTTGGCGGATGAGCCGCTTAGCCGTCTGCGCTTGCGCACGCGCGACCACACGCCGCTCGGCGAAGTGTTCCACGCGATCTTCACGCTGCATCGGCGTCGCGCGCTGGTCGGTCTGTCGATGATGACCGCGCAGGCGTTCTTCTACAACGCGATCTTCTTCACCTACGCGCTGGTGCTGACGGATTTTTATCATGTGCCGGGCGATCATATTGGCTGGTATCTGCTGCCGTTCGCACTCGGCAATTTTCTCGGGCCGCTGGTATTGGGACGCCTCTTCGACGTGATCGGCCGCCGCGCGATGATCGCGACCACGTACGCGCTGTCCGGCATTTTGCTCACCATCAGCGGCTACCTGTTCGAACAGAATCTGCTCACCGTCACCACGCAAACCATCGCGTGGATGGTGATTTTCTTCTTCGCGTCGGCAGCGGCCAGTTCCGCCTATCTGACGGTGAGCGAGTCGTTCCCCCTGGAGATCCGCGCCCTGGCGATTGCGGTGTTCTACGCGTTCGGCACCGCGCTCGGCGGCATTGCCGGGCCGGCATTCTTCGGACGACTGATCGATACGCATCAGCGCAGCGCGGTCTTTACGGGCTATCTGATCGGCTCGGCGCTGATGGTTGGCGCGGCGGTGGTGGCCGCGATCTGGGGCGTCGATGCGGAGCGCAAATCGCTCGAGAGCGTCGCCACTCCGTTATCCGCGCTGGCGGATGACGAGTAAATAAAAAAACGCGCGGCCCGATGGACCACGCGTTTCTCATCTGACCGGCTACGCCGTTAAAACCGGCTTAGCCGGGCCATGCCGGCCAACCTCTCAGAATGCCTTCTTCCATACGCCGTTATAAGCGATCTCGCCCAGCGGGAAGCGCGTTCGCACCGACTTCTCGCGCTCGCGCAGCACCGGGTCGAGCTTCTCGACTTCGCCGAAATGGCCAAGCGAAATCATCGCGATCACTTCGACATCGTCGGGGATCGCAAACGCCTTGCGGAATGCCGGGACGTCGAAGCCGCTCATCTGGTGGGCCGCGAGGCCCAGCGCGTGGGCTTGCAGCACCAGCGACATCGCCGCCGCACCTGCATCGTAGGCGGCACAGCGGTTCACTTCACCTTTGCTGGTGAGCGTGTGCGTGGTGACGGCGATCAGCACCGGCGCCGGTGCATTCCAGCCCTGGTTGAACGGCACCAGGGTGGCGAAGGCGCGCTTGAACGAGACTTCGTCGGTGCTGCGATCGAACACGACGAAACGCCACGGCTGCGAGTTGTACGACGAAGGCGCCCAGCGGGCCGCTTCAAGAACCGCATGCAGATGCTCGCGGCTGACCGGCTCGCTCGAATACGCGCGCGGGCTCCAGCGGCCTGCAATCAGTTCATGAATGGGAACTGCGGTTGGGGCGGGTTTGTTGGCCATGCGTTTCTCTCAGTCGAAATTCATGATCGACGGGCGGCTGCCCGGGGCCACATAGCATAACCGGCCTTTCCGACGCGTGCTTCAGAACGGACTGATAAAGCGCATTCGAGCGCTGCGTAGGGCGCGAGCCGAGCCGCCAATGCCCCGCGGCCCCTAGCGCCCTACACGCGTCCTACGCCGGCTGCGGTACAACCGGACGCTCGCCGCGGTTGATACGCAGCACGATCACCGATGCGACGAGGCACAGGCCACCCGAGATCATCGACGCCACCGTGTAAGTACCGAGGCTCGCGCGCAGCATGCCGGCGCCGAGCGCCGCGAAGGCCGCGCCGAGCTGGTGTCCCGCCACCACCCAGCCGAACACGACCGGCGCCGCTTCCTTGCCGTAGACATCGGTCGCAAGACGCACGGTAGGCGGGACGGTGGCGATCCAGTCGAGACCGTAGAACACCGCGAAGATCGGCAGGCCGAAGAAGTCGATGCCGAACGCGTGCGGCAGATACATGAGCGAGAGGCCGCGCAGACCGTAGTACCAGAACAGCAGCACGCGGCTGTTGAAGCGGTCCGACAGCCAGCCCGACAGCGTCGTGCCGAACAGATCGAAGATGCCCATGGCGGCCAGCAGCGACGCGCCCTGCACTTCGGTCAAGCCGTGGTCGCTGCACATGGCGATCAGATGCGTGCCGACATAGCCGTTCGTGCTCGCGCCGCAAATGAAGAAGCTGAAAAACAGCAGCCAGAAATCGCGCGTCTTGCTAGCCATTCCCAGCGTGCCGAAGGCGATTGCCAGCGGGTTCTGTTTCGTGACCTGGGTGTTGAGCGGCGCGTCGGCCGGTTCGCCGAACGGGCGCAGCGTCAGGTCGGCGGGGCGCTCGGGCAGCAGGAACGCGACCAGCGGCAACACGATCGCCGCCGCGCCGGCGACCACCCAGACCACCGGACGCCAGCCGTGATGCTCGGCAATCGCCGCGAGCAGGGGCAGGAACACCAGCTGACCGGTCGCCGAACTGGCGGTGAGGATACCCATTACCAGCCCGCGATGCGTGGTGAACCAGCGGTTCACGACCGTCGCCGACAGCGACAGCGCCGCGACACCCGTCGAACCGCCGACCATCACGCCCCAGATCAGGATCATCTGCCACGGATGCGTCATCAGCGACGACAGCGCCACGCCGGCCGCCATCGTCGCGAGCGCGATCAGCACCGTCGGGCGTACGCCGAAGCGCTGCATCGCCGCCGCCGCGAACGGTCCCATCAGGCCGTACAGCGCGATATTCACCGAAATCGCAAGCGAGATCGTCGCCCGGCTCCAGCCGAACTGATGCTCGAGCGGCACCATCATCACGCTGGGCGTCGCGCGCGTGCCCGCCGCGGCCAGCAACACCAGAAACACCACCGCCACGGTCAGCCAACCGTAGTGGAAGCGCCCACCAATCATTCTCGCTGCCCAGTTCATCGGATCTCCAGTTGGCGCGCCGTCTTCCTGACGCCGCTGCCTCGCCTATTGTTACTGCTTTCGTAAAGGACTTGTGACAGATCAGTCACAATGGTGTTGCGATCTTAGTTACCGCTCGGTAACATGTCAAGGCATCAACAACCCAGTGTGCGACCACCATGTCAGAGCGTGAAACCGCTACGCCGGCCAGGGCAACCCGCCGTGCCCGCACCCAGACCGCCGGGCCGCAGGCGCAGGAGCATCTGCTGCAGGCCGCGGGCGAGCTGTTTTATGAGGAAGGGGTGCGGGCGGTGGGTGTCGATGCGGTGGTCGAGCGGGCGGGCGTCAACAAGATGAGCCTGTACCGCCAGTTTTCGTCGAAGGACGACCTGGTGCTCGCTTACCTGGAGCGCAAGGACACGCAGTTTTTCGGCTATGTCGAAGCGAGCGTCGCGAAGCATCCGGGCGAGCCGGCCAGACAGCTTGTGCAGTACTTCGACGACCTGGCCGTGCGGGCGTCGAACGAAGGCTATCGCGGGTGCCCGTTTGTGAACGTCGCCGTCGAATTTCCGGACGCCTCCCATGCCGCACGGCGCTTTGTCGCCGGCAACAAGGCGCGTCTGATGGCGCGCATCACCGCGCTGGCCACCGAAGCCGGCGCCGACGACCCCGTGGCGCTGGCCAACTGGCTCGGGCTGCTGATCGAAGGCGTGTATGCCGCGAGCCAGACTTATGGACCGGGCTGCGGGCCGATTCTGGCCGCGCCGCGCGTGGCGGCGCAGTTGATCGCCGCGGCCTGTTCGAAGACAGCGGGCGCGAACTAGCTCGTCAACCCGGGGCGGCGGGTTGCAATGAGCGGCGCCGGTAAAATGGCGTTTTCAAGCACCTTGCCCCACCATGCCGCCGTCCACCGACTCCCCCGCCACCATCCTTGCCGCGACTCGCCACTGGCTGACCCGCGCGGTCATCGGCCTGAACCTGTGTCCGTTCGCCAAGGCCGTGCACGTGAAGAACCAGATCCACTACGCGATCAGCGAAGCAACCGATCTGGAAGGCGTCCTGATGGATCTCGAAGCCGAGTTGCAAGCGCTCGCGCAGGCCGATCCAGCCGAAGTGGATACCACGCTGCTGATTCTCCCGCACGCACTCGCCGACTTCATCGAATACAACGACTGTCTGTTTTTTGCGGAGCGGATGCTCAGGCAATTGCGCCTCGAAGGCGAACTGCAGATCGCGAGTTTTCATCCGCAATACCAGTTCGAAGGCAGCGAGGCGGACGATATCGAGAACTACACGAACCGGGCCCCGTATCCGATCCTGCACCTGCTGCGGGAGGCGAGCATCGAGCGCGCGGTAGAGGCGTTTCCCGACGCCGCGGACATCTACGAACGCAATCAGGAAACGCTGCGGCGGTTGGGACGGGCCGGCTGGGAAAAGTGGATGAACGAGCCCGCCGACGAGTAAGCGGCCGCGTTCCAGGCGGCGAACAGGGTCCACCTCACCTCGCCTTGCCTTGCCGCCTCGAATATCTTCAGGCCTCCTGAGGCTTCGCCAGGCCCCCTAAGGCCCCCTCAACCGTCCTCAGTCTTCGTCAGGCCGCCTCAAGCCTCGACGAAAAACCGCTCGCGCAGGTCCGCCAGCCCGAGCGTCTCCATCACCTCATTGAGCCGCTCCGACGGGCGGCGGCGCGGCAAGTCCTTGTACTGGGCAATGATGAGTTCGTTCTTCATCGAATGCTCCCAGCCCACCAGTTCGGTCACGCTCACCTGATAGCCGTGCGCCTCGAGTTGCAGACAGCGCAGCACGTTGGTGATCTGGCTGCCGAATTCCCGCGTGTGCAGGGGATGGCGCCAGATTTCCGTCAGCGCATTGCCAAGCGACTTGCCCTTGTTCTGACGCAGCACGCCGGCGACTTCGGCCTGACAGCAGGGCACCACCACGATGTACTTCGCGTGTTTCCGCAAGGCGAAGCGAATCGCGTCGTCCGTCGCGGTATTGCATGCGTGCAGCGCCGTGACGATATCGATCGTGGCCGGCAGGCGCTCCGAGCCAATCGACTCCGCCACCGACAGATTCAGAAACGACATCCCCTTGAAGCCGAGCCGGGCCGCCAGCGCCTCGGAACTCGTCACCAGTTCTTCGCGCGTCTCGATGCCGTAGATGTGCGAATTATCCTGTTGCTCCTTGAAAAACAGGTCATACAGGATAAAACCAAGGTATGACTTGCCCGCGCCGTGATCGACGAGGGTCAGGTCGCCCTGGGTTTCTTTCAGATCTTTCAGCAGCGGCTCGATGAACTGGAACAGGTGATAGACCTGCTTCAGCTTGCGGCGGCTGTCCTGATTCATTTTGCCGTCGCGCGTCAGGATATGCAGTTCCTTCAGCAGTTCGACGGATTGGTTGGGGCGAATTTCGTGAGTTTTGCTGGACATCGTACGGACCGCCATCGATTGCACGGCGAACGTGCGACAGGCGACGGAAAAAGAGAAAAGTTGCTGCCAGTTTACCCAAAGCGCGGCACACCCACCGATTGATTGCCGCCAACGATGCGCGAAGCGCGTTTTTCCTGGAACACTTCCTGCTCTGAAAAGGGTGCGGAACGTAGGCAAAACACGACGCGAGACGCGCAGCAAGCGAAGCATGCGGCCCGAAGCCCCTCGGCAGGCCGCATGAAGAACAAAGACACGCAGCCGGCCGCCGGCCTGTTCAGGCGAACCGCATGCGTGTGGGGAGGTCGGACCCGGAACACGGGTGCGAACGTTACGTAACCTGCAGTGCGCCGCGATCTCAACCGGAAGCGCGCTCAGAATAATTGAGGCGGCAATGGATACGATACCCAACGGCAACGCCGAACAGAAATTCCAGGAACTGTTGACCAAGCTGATGGCAACACCTGCGTGGACAGAAAAACAGCAGCTCGAACTGGAAATGGCGCGTGACATCTCCGTGGAGATGCTGCGCCTCGCCGAGTTGATGCGCGACGGCAGCGTCGACCTCGAAACCTGTCTGACGATGCTCAAATACGCGAAAGTGCTCGATTTCGTGATGACCACGCTCGCGTCGCGGCGCGATATCAAGCCGCAAACGCTGCGGGTGATTTTCAAGCTCGCCGGACTCAAGGTCGACGAAGAGTATCCGGGCTGAGGTTCGGACCGTCCTGAGCAGATGAACCGGTGAACCGCCCCGCCCTATACGGCCGTATGCGCAGCAGCGCTGCGGCCGTGAGCGGCATTTGAGTGGCATTTGAGCCGCATTTCCCCGCAGACACTTCCCTCTGGTGTATCCGCAAACCGGCTTGACCAGGTGAGCGGCGCCCTCCTATTATCGGCAACGGGTCAGGCCGATATCAGTACGCACACAAAACAGTCTCGCCGCTAGAGCGCGACGCACAGGTCCGATCCACCCCCACCCGCCCGGCATCGAAGCGGACCGCGCCATCCCCACCCCGGATGCCGCCCACGGAGGAGACGTTGTCATGAGAAAAATGCGTTGGGTCGTGATTTTTCTGTGCTTTCTGGCCATTGCCGTCAACTACGTCGACCGGGCCAATCTCGCGGTCGCCGCACCGCAGATCGAAAAGGCGCTCGGTATCGGACCGGCAGAAATGGGCCTCATCCTGAGCGGTTTCTTCTGGACCTATGCCTTCATGCAAATGCCGTTCGGCTGGTTCATCGACCGGGTCGGCGCCCGCATTGCGCTGCCGCTGGCGGTGGGCTGGTGGTCGCTGTTCACGGCCGCCACGGCCGTCACGACGAGCGTCGGAGCGATGTTCGGCTGCCGTCTGATGCTCGGCATCGGCGAGGCCGGCGCCTATCCGTCGTGCGCGAAACTGGTCGCGCAGTGGTTCAAGCCGGCGCAGCGGGCCATCGCCACCAGCATCTTCGATAGCGGCTCGCGGGTCGGCTCGGCGCTGTCGATTCCGGTCGTTGCGTTGATCATCAGCAGCGCGGGGTGGAAGGCGTCGTTCATTGTCACCGGCCTGCTCGGCGCGGTGTGGATTGTCGGCTGGCTGGCGATCTACCGCAGCCCCGCCCACGGCGACATGACCGGCCCCGACGATATCGTGCCGCCACGCCAGGCACCCGCCGGCGAGCCGCACGCGAGCTGGGTGTCGCTGTTTCGCCACCGCACGCTGTGGGGCATGATGCTCGGCTTCTTCTGCCTGAACTTCGTGATCTACTTCTTCATCACCTGGTTTCCGAGCTATCTGGTGCAGACGCGCGGCTTCTCGCTCAAATCGCTCGGCACGCTCGGGATGATTCCGGCGTTGATCTCGATTCCCGGCGGCTGGCTCGGCGGGTTCGTCTCCGATGCGCTGTACCGGCGCGGCTGGAGCCTCACCGCGTCGCGCAAGACCTGCATGGTGGGCGGGATGCTGATGTCGTCGGTGATTACCCTGTCGGCCTTTACGTCGGACGTGTACCTGATGCTCGCGTGCTTCGGCATCGCTTACGGCAGCCTCGCGTTCGCCGCGGCGAGCATCTGGTCGCTGCCCGCCGACGTCGCCCCCACCCCGCACCACGTCGCGTCGATCAGCGGGATCCAGAACTTCGCGTCGAACCTGGCAGGCATCGTCATCACCACCTTCACCGGCGTGATGGTCGCGCTGACCAAGGGCTCGTTCACGATTCCGCTGATCGTCGCGGGCGGATTCTGCTTTCTGGGGGCGTTCAGCTATCTCGTGATTGTGGGCAAGATCGAGCCCTTGCCGACCAGGCCGGACGGACGCAACGAGCCGGAGACGGTGCACTCGCCGGTTTGATTCGTTGTGCGGGTTGAAGAACCAGGCACGTTGCAGGTACGTCGCAGGATAGCGTCCAATGCCGGGCATGACTTGAGTTGGTCCTCGCGGGGCAGTCGTGCGGCCGCGTGCCGCGTTTGCCCCCGGGCAGCACGCAGTGTGAAAATAGCGGGCTTTGCGTCGCCAGCCGTGGCAAGCTGGCCGCGCACCCCGCCTTTTTCACACCTTCGTGCCCACCGCCTCGCCCCTCACCCGAATGCACAGCATGCCCACCTTGCCTGAATCCGTTTGTGTCGCCGTAGTCGGCGGCGGCCCCGCCGGGCTGATGGCCGCCGAGGCCCTGGCGCTCGGCGGCGTGCGCGTCGACGTATACGACGCGATGCCGTCGGTCGGGCGCAAATTCCTGATGGCGGGCAAAGGCGGCATGAACATCACGCACTCGGAGCCGCTCGAGCCGTTCCTCGGGCGCTACGGCGCGAGGCAGCCGCAGATCGCCCCGCTACTTGCGGCATTCGGCCCGGACGCACTGCGCACATGGCTGCAGGAACTCGGCGTCGAAACCTTCGTGGGCAGTTCAGGCCGAGTGTTTCCCACCGACATGAAAGCGGCGCCGATGCTGCGCGCCTGGCTGCATCGTCTGAAAGAGGCCGGCGTGCGCTTTCACATGCGGCACAAGTGGGTGGGATGGAGCAGCGACGATGTCGCGGATACCGTGGCCGGCGCGCGTCCCACGCTGCGCTTCATGACGCCATCGGGCGAGCAGCAGGTGAGTGCCGACGCCGTGGTGTTCGCGCTCGGCGGCGCAAGCTGGCCGCGCCTTGGCTCGGATGCGGCGTGGGTTCCGCTGATGAGCGAACGCGACGTGCCGGTCGAGCCGCTACGTCCGGCCAACTGCGGCTTCGACGCCAACTGGAGCGACTACTTCCGCGAGCGCTACGCGGGACAGCCGGTGAAGCCCGTAGCCATCACGCTGACCGACGTCGATGGCGGCGTGCAGCATCGGCAAGGCGAGTTTATCGTCACCGAAACGGGCATCGAGGGCAGTCTGGTGTACGCGCTGTCGGCGCCGATCCGCGAGCGGTTACGGGCCGATGCCGAGGTGACGATCACGCTCGATCTCCTGCCCGGACACACCGCACAACGCGTGCTGGACGAAGTCACCCGGCCGCGCGGCTCGCGTTCGATGTCGAGTCATCTGCAAAGCCGCCTTGGCCTCGCCGGGGTCAAGCTCGGATTGCTGCACGAGGCGCTCTCGAAGGAGGCCTTCACCGATGCGACGCGCCTCGCCCAGACGATCAAGGCGTTGCCGTTGAAGCTCGTGCGTCCGCGCCCGATTGAAGAAGCCATCAGCAGCGCGGGCGGCATTCCCTTTGAGGCGCTGGATTCGCAGTTGATGATCGGGCAGGTGCCGGGCGTGTTCTGCGCCGGCGAAATGCTCGACTGGGAGGCCCCGACCGGGGGTTACCTGCTCACCGCGTGCTTCGCGAGCGGGCTCGTGGCGGGGCGCGGCGCGCTGGCTTATCTGGCAGGCGCAGGAAGCTGAGGCCGCCAGGGCTGACGCGGTGTTCGCGCGTCGGGTTCACGCGCCGGGTTCGCGCCCGCCGTCGAAAAACCGGCGGACGCTTGGCGTCCTAGCGCGCCTTCAAGCGCCACAGCGACGTCACTTCCGCCACGCGTGCGGCATGCAACGGATCGGTCTCGTCCGACGACTTCGGATGCCGCGGCCGGATATCTTCCCGGCCGACCACAACGAGCCCCGCCTTTTCGATCGCCGCGAGCAGAAACTCACGGCTGCGCAGGCCGAGATGCTCGGCGAAGTCCGAGAGAATCAGCCAGCCCTCGCCCCCGGGCGACAGATGTTCCGCCAGCCCGTTCAGGAAGCCGAGCAGCATGCGGCTTTCCATATCGTAGACGGCGTATTCGATCGGCGACGCGGGCCGCGCCGGCACCCACGGCGGGTTGCAGATCACGAGCGGCGCGCGGCCCTCGGGGAACAGATCCGCCTCGATCACCTCGACCTGCTGGGCATAGCCGAGGCGCGTCAGATTCTCGCGCGCGCAGGCCAGCGCACGCGGGTCCTGATCGGTGGCGACGATCTTCTTCACGCCGCGTTTGGCCAGCAGGGCGGCGAGCACGCCCGTGCCGGTGCCGATATCGAACGCCTTGTTCAGCGACGGCAGCGGCGTGCGCGCCACGAGGTCGACATACTCGCCGCGCACCGGCGAGAACACGCCGTAGTGCGGATGAATGCGCTCGCCGAGCACGGGAATCTCCACGCCCTTCTTGCGCCATTCGTGCGCGCCGATCAGACCGAGCAGTTCACGCAGCGACACCACGGACGGTTCGTCGGTCGGCGGCCCGTAGGTCTCCGCACAGGCCTGCTGCACCTCCGGCGCACGGCGCAGGGGGATCGTGTAAGTGGCGTCGAGCGGGATCAGCAGCATGCCCAGCGTGCGGGCGCGCTGCGACTGCGCCTGACGGTGGAAATTGAAGGCGTCGAGCAACGTCTCGGCCGGCTTGCGCGGCTTGCGTTCGACGCGGCGCGTCACCGCTTGCAACAGTTGGCGGGCGTTCTGGAAATCGCCTTGCCACAGCAGCGCCGTCCCTTCGCAGGCAAGGCGGTAGGCGGTGTCCGCGGTGGTGCGGTCATCGGCCACGACGACCCGTTTGGGCGGCGGCACCGCCGCCTCCGAGCGCCAGAGGGCAGAGCGCGGGCCGTCGGCTTCGGGCCAGGTAATGGTGGCGGGGACTGTGGGAGTGGCAGGCAAAGGCATGGTGAACCAGGAAGTGTTTTCTCGGGATAACGCGGCGAAACATCGCGTCATGGGCGGCGGGTGGCCAGTGCGACCGTCGGCGGCGCCGATTGATGCCCGAATAGTACCCCCTGTGTCCAGCGTGCGGGCTGCGGTGTTCGTTGGCGGCGTGTTCTGCGGGCGACCGCGGACTGTACGGGTTCCTGCAGGACGTCAAGCACCGCTACGATCCGAACAACATTTTTCATCACGCCATGTGGGTCCGTCCGGGTGCGGCTGGGATGGATACGTGACGAATCGCCGGGGCCCGTCGCGCCGTGGAACTCGCGAGCATAAAAACGCCCAATCAAGTCCACGTATAGTCGAATGGCCAAGCTTGTCATATAATGACGCCCTGCTTTCGCCCCCTTAGCTCATTTGGTAGAGCACTTGACTTGTAATCATGAGGTGGTCTGTTCGAATCAGACAGGGGGCACCAATCGATTCAAGCACTTAGCCCGGTCCTCGTGACCGGGCTTTTTGCTTTCTGGACGGCGTGAGCTAGCTCGCCCCTAGCGCTTCCAGGGAGACGAACCGGTCAAAATCGGTCCAATCTTCTCGCACTCGGGTAAGCGTTCCGCGAACCAGATCATCCGGAGCGTACGGTGGTTGTGCCTCAGGCAACGCATCAAAAGGCGACTCCATTAACGGGTGACAGAGGTCGGGATTCTGCAAGCCGACCAGTTCGCGCAACCGGAACAGGAGAAGGATTTCGAGCGGCGTGCGTGGAAACGCCGAACAGTCGTAAAACTTGCTTTCGCTGTCGCGCTGTGATTCGTGCGTATGCCGGTCACAGGCAGCTATCAGCCATGGCGTCAGGACATCGGCATCCGGTTCACGCCACCTTTCCAGAATGCCTTCGTAGACGGGTTCGCTATAGGCAAATGCCGGCCATTCGTGGCCGACATCGCCACGCCAGTCGGCAAAGAGCCGTAGCATGAAAGCGTGCACTCGGCGATGCCGCTCTTCATACGACAGCTGCAATTGGTACTTCCGGTTAAGAGCGGCGTGTGTCAGATACCCCTGATACGTACCCTCCTGAACGCGTCCGAGAATGAACGTCATCGCCATGACTTCCGTCATCGATTCCCAACTCATCATCCGCAGAGGACGTGGATGCTCTGGATACAGGCTACGGAATTTGACGTGCCAAAAGAAATACAACTTCGTTCCAAACATCTGAAACCCCGTTGCGTTCAACATTGCCGGTTCCCAAGGGCGCCCGGTTAGCGCCAGCAACTCAGCATTGGTACGCAGCAGGGAACCCACTGGGCCGTATGTCGAGTTAGGCGGAATGTTCAACGTGTTTTCCGCGTCGGAACGGCTGTTATATGCGAGCAGATCGTCGATCGGTCGAGGATTGGATTTCTCGAGCCATTTGACAACTGTCTTGCGGCTCGGCCAGCGAGGAGACACGCCTAAAATTGAAGGATCACTGCTACGAAGATCGGTCATGATGATTTTGGCAACCAAGGTTGGATCGATATCTGCGTGGCACCAGTTGTCCCAGGTGCGGGCAGTCCCACTTGCACCTGAATCCCCTTGCGTTTCAGCCCTGGAGGCCGCTCCCACTTCAGCAATGCAATGATTCGGAGGCCGTGATATTGACGACCTCGAAACTGTAAGGTCAACGGGAATCCGAACGTCACATTCGTCCCAATGCCTGCACGATGGTCAGTCCGCTGCGAGCCTGTCAAGGGATGTTTGCTCCTTTACTCTTTACCGGTATCCCGTCGCACGATACAAGAACTAAGATTAATGAGGCAAGGTGCCGCAGCTTCCACTTTTCAGGTCAACGCGACAGTTTACATAAAACCACAGCGTTTCATTGCAAAGCGGATCAATTATTCGATCGGCGCATTGATATCAAATTTTTTCATAAAATCATACGGGTCGTTATAAGCCGGCAACGGCAAAACGGGGAGCCATTCCAAAGGGATAAAGGGCGTGTCGATTTTGCAATAGCATTCGCTGCATTCGCAATCAAGATGCGCTCCTCGGGATGCAGTTGCCGGTTGTAGAGGTCAACTTGCCCCTGTAGTACGTATGGCCTTCTGGCACTGAGAAATGCTCGCAGCATCGAAAGTCATCCCGACTGAGCCGTTGCGCGTATTCGCAGGAGCAGTTACGGATGCGAAAGCCCCGTTCTTGCAAAATGAAAGTTCGCTGGTTGCTTCCTTCACTTGCGTCCATCCACGTGCAAGTAACGTATTTCTATAGGCTTGCTCCAAATCAATGGTCCATGTTTGTCGATCGATACTTAACAAAAGATAGACTCTTGCGAATGTAGTCTTCCCGTTGTTGTCATATTTAACGACATGGCCGCCATCATGGATAACTGCTTGCATGTCATTTCGCATTGTCGCCAACTGATTGAATAGCTGCATCTGCGTGGGATCGCTCTGACACGAGCGCACGAGATTTACGAGGGCAAATATGAGCAGCGCGATTACTACTAGCTGCATCCACGTCCGATATTTCACCAATGCGCACCTCCGACAGGCTTCGATACCGTAACACCAGTCGAGATCCCGGGCGTGCCCAGCCCAAACTCGACCGAGGTCTGTCCTCCGATCGAATGATTTAGTCCCATGCAGACACCAAACATGCAGCCTCCCATCGGGACTGAACCCCCATTGAGGAAATTATTGGTTTCGAGCGTAGGGTTATCGCCCGGAAACAGTAGATACCCAAACATGATATTTCCAGACGGCGACAAGGGATTGGCTTTGCCGCCGCCCAAATATGCTTGGCCATCATGCAAATTTAAGGACGTTCCGTAGGCAATGGTCATGCCGGAACCATTCGCCGATATGACGCTGTTGCCAGTCACCACCGTCGCGGTCTGCGTGGTCTGCGCCTGCGTCCCGTCGGAGCTGCTACGGCTCGCGTTGTACGGCGAAGGGCTCGCGCCGCCGCTGTTCGCCGTGCCGCTGATTGTTGTAGAGGTTCCATCTAGTTGGGCATGACATGATCGATAGCATCTTCTAACGCTTTTCAACCGACGCAATCCACTTCTTCGATAGAGCCCCGGCCAGGATGACAAGTGCGATTGCAGCAGGGCACCAAACAACGAACCTATCTTCAAACTGCGTCACATAGACGGTCTTCCCGTGGTTATTAAATGGCACAACGTTGCCTGTTTCAGGACGCGGAACTGTTGGCGCACCACTAGTCGCAGACGATACCCAGAACCAGGCGGCGACTAGAAGCATCCCTACTCCCCCCAAGACAACTTTAGCGGCATAAGCCAACAATCTTGCGTATTTATTCATGGCATATGTACTCATGGCGTATGAATCGGGATGCCCGTATATGTCCGGGAAACTGACGCACCCCCGCCAATCCCGAGACCGTAGGTAGTACTGGAACCATAGGCTAGTGGATTCGTAATGCTCTTCGTTGGATCTTGGAAGATATCGATACTGGCATGCTCGCCAAGACCAGCCCCCACACTTGCGTTGTTGAACCACCCAGCATAGTCCTGGATCGTTGTGGCGCCCGGATATGAACCAACAGTCACACCGACCGAAACGTCAGCGCCGACTCCTTTGCCGGGCCCAGCGGACCAGTAAATCCCAGCATTACCCTGGGCATCCGCTATGACTCCAGCCCCAACAGTGAAGCTAAATCCTGTGTAAGGAATCGTAGCACTACCTACAAGTCCAATATTTACCGTTCCTTGAGAGGGCAGCAATCCGTTCGCATTGCAGTTTCCACTCGGGGAGATCGAACCTGCGGACGATCCCATTGGAGTGCCCTGCGGACCATACTGCGATTGTGCTCCTGCAGGCGACGCTGTGTATTGCTGCAGCAGCGGCACGTCCGCCCCGTTGGTGTTCTGCAGGATGAACGCCTGCAACGCCGGATTGGGTGCCCCCAGCGTCTGGGTCCAGATCGTTTGCCCCGTGTTCTGGTCAACACCGGCCTTCGCCCACGTCGTGCCGTCGTTCGGCGGCGTCGCCCCTTCCACCGTCGCCGCTGCTCCGCTTTCTGTCACGCCGCTCTGGCTGTATCCCATTTGCGCAAGCTGGTTCGCCACGTCCTGTGCGCTGTACTGTCCGCCGGTCTGCGACGCTATCTTCTGCGCGAGCGTTTTTTCCTGCGGGTGCAGTTGCCGGTTGTAGAGGTACCTACGATCTATTTTTCTCGCGATAAATGGTTATAGTTGCAATGGCGCAAAATACCGCAGCAAGTACCAAGCCATTTACCAAAATTGATTTGGCATCCATCCAGGTCCATTGATACTTCCCGCCATGCATCCAAACAACAATAAAAATTGCCCAAATTTTTACCGCAGCCATTCCAATGAGCGATAGGATAATCAACTTAAGATAAATCGAAATCAGATGAGACATGCTCTATTTTCCCATATTGCTTTTTGCGTCATTGATGCCTTTGGTGCCCATCTCCGACCCCGCAGCACCTGCTGCACCTGCGCCAATTACGGGTATATTGTTCGGAATAAACCAGTTCGTCGCCGGAAGCAAATTCTGAGCCGTTAGGCCTATACCATAACCGATGATCGCTGCACCAGCGTTTACTAGTGACCCAGTAGCGATGCTATCGCTTTTTCCTAAAATCTTATTGTTTGTATAGGTATCCGCTGCTCCCGTTCCCGCATTGACAGCGATATTCCATAGAAGTCCACCGGCAGTACCTAGCCCACCAGCAAGAGCAGCATAGCCTACGTCAACAGGATTGACAGAGCCAGTCTGGATATACTGCGATGAAGCATTCACTGCGCCAGTGATAACGCCAATTCCAACAGGTGAAGCCCATGCCCCCGAACCCAATGCACCGCCTGAGCTCAAGATCGGTGCGCCCGGTATCGCTGCCAATGCGGGGAGTATAGCGGGCGCTGCCAACGCTCCCGCAATTGCCAAACCAATCGCCGGATGCGCCGTTGAACCCGGCAAGGCCATCTGCTCAGGTGTCGGCGTACCATCTGGATTCCCGCCCGACAGAGGGCTTGCCATTTGAGCCGGCGTCGCTGAGAACAGGCTTCCGGCATTCGCCGTAAGGTACTGCGCTGCCACTGCGTTGTAACCAGGCCCGCTCGCAGCGGCGTTATCGACTCGAATGTAGCCGTTCGCGAGCAGCATGTTTTGCGCATCTGTCGATGAAATCGCCTGACCAGTAGTGCGCTCGTAATACGCTGCAAAATCATTCGCATGCTGCATTGCCCAGGTGCGTTCTTCTGGATGCAGTTGCCGGTTGTACAGGTCCGCGCTCAACGCGCCGTTCGCGCCACTCAGCGCGCCCGCCGAACCGCCGAGGGCGCCGCCGGCAATCGCACCTGCCGCGCCCGAGGCGATGTTGGACAGGAGTGTGCCAGCCAGCGTCGGATTGCCACCCACAATGCTGTCGACCGCGTTGCCAGCCTCATCGCCCGCAACGGTCCCACCAACAGCACCCGCGATGCTCCCGCCGCCCAACCCTGCACCGAGCGCAGCGACTGCGGCATGCGCGCCAATGCGTGCCGCACCATCGTTACCCCACAACGCCGCCTGCTGCTGGTCAGAAGTGAGATTGGCCTGCGCCTGCGCGATGCTGGCCGGATCGCCCGAAGCTTCGGCTGCGTCAAGAGCCGACTGGTCTTTGGCAACCGCTGCATTGGCCTTGTTCTCCAGCGCAGTCGCAACATCCCCCACCACCTGCATCCCAACCTGACCCGTGACCTGCTGGATCGCCATGTCGTTGGCCACAGTCTGCGCATTGAACGTGTTCTGCACGGAGCCATTCGCGTTAGCCGTGTCGCGGCTCAGACCCGCCGTGCTGTCCTGCCCCGTCCCGGCGTCGCCGCGCACAGTGATCGTGCCCGGACTCACCGCCGCGTAGGTCGTCCCGGATGCGCTGCTGCTCGTTCCCGCCACGCCAAAACCGAGCGGTCCCTGGCCCTGCGAGTTCTGTGCACCAGGCGTGCTGCTGCCGGTCTGGACTGGCGGCGTAAAGCTCACACCGTCCGGCGTGCTCTGCCCAGCCCCACCGCTTGCGCTGAAACCAACCGTCGATCCCGACGACTGCGCGGTGTTCTGCAGGTTGGTATAGCCGAACGTCTGCGTCGACAGCGTGTTGTTGTCAGCCGTCGCCGTACTCGCAACAACACCACCGTTCAATTGCGTATGGTTACCCACGTTGACATCAAACCCGCCCGTGCCCGCATAGATCCCACTCTGCTGGCCCACCGACTGGAAGTTGTCCTTGATCGTCTGATCGCTGGCGCTCGCGCTACCACTCACGGTCTGGCCATAACAGATCGGCGGCACGCAAATACTCGCCTGGAACCCCGCGCTCGACTGCTGGCTGTTATACGTGTTGGTGTCCTGCGGACTGGTAATCGTGAGATTGCGGCCCACGTTCGCGTCCACCGTATTGCCCGACACCTCGGCACCGATCAGATTCGTATCCCGACCGCTCGTGATCGAAACCGTATTCGCGGCAGTAATCTGCGTGTTCTCGTTCGTGACGCTCTGACCGTTCGCGTTGCCCTTCGCGCCGCTCGCGGCCAGGTCAATCGTGAAGCCGTTCTGCGTGCCACCCAGACTCGCTCCCACACCGATGCTCGCACTCGTGCTGCTGTTACTGCTCGAATTCTGCGTCGTATTCTGCGCGCTCAACAGATTGATATCGCGTGCCGCGCTCAGCGTCACGTTCTGCGCGGTGATCTGCGTGCCGACGGAATTGATGTCTCCGTCGGTGGCGTTGCCGTTCGCATCTGTCGCACCGCTGCCGGTGGCAATCAGCGTCGCTGCGCCGCCTGCGGTGAGCGTGCTGCCGTCGGTCGTCGTTGAAGTGCTCTGCGACTCACTATGGCTCGTGCCACCGCCGATGCTCACGGTCGCCTTGATCAGCGCCGGTGAACTTGCCGTGTTCGACGTCGCCGCCTGGTAGGCACCATAGGCAGCCAGTCCTGCCTCAGCCTTGTCGAGTGCGGCGAGTCGCGGATTGTTCGCGTCACTCGACTGCGTCGTCATCGCCTGATTGACGGTGGCTACCGCGTTGCCCACCGTGCCGCCCAGCGCCAACGTCACGCCGAACTGGCTCGAACTCTGACTGACGCTGCTTTGCGTCGCATCGTTGCCCGGATCGAGGTTCAGGTCTTTGCCGATCAGCGTCAGGTCTTTACCGGCAGACAGGTCGGAACCCTGCACGGTGACGTCCTGATTCGCGTCGAGCGTCACGTCGCCGCTCTTGCTCACGATCTGGCTGCGAATCGTGCTTTGTGTCTGCGCGTTGGTGTCCTGTACAGAGTGACTGCTAGCCACACCAACGCTAAAGCCGGTTCCCGTGCCATTACTGCCCAGGTCGCCGATCTGATGACTGCTGGACTCCTGATAGTCGGTGTTCGCATCGGTGCCGGCCAGCACGTTGATTGCGCCTTGAGACGCGATCAGGCTGACGGCCTGGTTGCCGCTGATACCCGAGCCGATGACATTGATATCGCCCGTTGTGCTTTTCACCACCACGCTGTTGCCGGTGACTACCGTCGCGGTCTGCTGCGTCGTGGACGAATTGCCATTCGCGCTACTGCTGCTCGCGTTGTAGGGCGACGGGCCAACGCCGCCGCTGTTCGGTCCACCGGAAATCCAGCGCACCGCGTCCCCCAGACTCGGCGCCGCCAACGAAATCCCCATGCTGGAGCTGCTCGACTGCGTGCTCTGTTGCGTCTGATTCGTGGACGCCTGGAAGGTCACGTTGCGGTTGGCTTCGAACGTGGCCGCCGCTCCCGCCGTGATCGTCGAACCCGTGACGGTGATATCCCCGTCCAGCGGATTGCCGTTCGCGTCCTTCAGCGCGCCACCGGTTGCCGTCAGAGTCACATTGCCGGCCCCCCGGATCGTGCTGCCCGCGTTGCTTATGCTGGACACGTCGGTCGTGCTGGAGCTTTTACTGCTTCCATAGGATAACGAAATCGACGGCGTATCGAGTGCGCTGGCGCCCAGTTCGGTGGCAATGCCTGTGCTGCGCTGGTAAGCATTGCCCGACGATCCAGCCGACTGCAGATTGCGCGCAGTATCGAGCGGCGTGCCGGTCACCGCGACCGTGAAGCCGCTGGAGCGCGAGCTCTGCTGGTCCTGCGCCTGCGAGGTGTCCTGACTCGGGTCAATCGTGATGTTCTGCGCCTGAATGCTGATGTTGCCCGTCGCACCGGTGGTGTCATTCGCCGCCTGGCCAGCGACGATGTCGCTGCCGCCGATATGGACATCCTTGCCGGCGGCGATCGATACATTACCTGCCACGCTACCCACCGCACTGCGCGACTGGCTCTGGGTGACGGAATTCGTGTCGTACTGATCCTTCTGCTCGCTGGAGCCGACGCTAAAGCCAATGCCGCCGCTTCCCGACAGCCCCGAATGCTTGACGTCGTGATATTCGGAATCCTGATAGGTATCCGTTGCGGCAAGAATATTGACGTTGCCCTGCGCGGCGAGTGCGACGCTGTTGGTACCGACGATACTGCTGCCGGTCACGTTGATGTCCTTGCCGGACACGACCGTCACCCCATCGGCCGAGATCGTGCTGCCATCGGCGTACGTCGCGGTCTGGTCGACCTGATCGACCGCACTCGTGTGGCTCGCGACGCCGCTGTGGCTACCGGTCTGGTAGCTGTCCGAGACATGCGTCTCCGTCGTGGCGCCGACATTGACGCTGCCTGCCGCCATCAATAGCGCGTTGCCCTTGTCGAGCGAGACCGTGCTGCCCACCACGTTGATGTCCTTGCCCGACACGATGGCAAGACTGTCGCCGCTATTGAGCGTCGTGCCCGTCACCGCGTCGTCGGAGGTGTGCAGCGTCGACGAGTAGCTGCCGTGATGGTCGCTACCGGAACTGTTGGCGTCGACGGTCGAGGTCGCCGTCGCCGCCTGCAGCGTCACGTTGCCGGCAGCCTCAACTGCTCCGCCGCCGCCCAGGCTGATGTTCGCGCCGGTCGCCGTGAGATCGCCGCCCACCATGATCGAAGACAAGCCGCCCACCTTCACGCCGCTGCCCACGTCGCTCACGATGCTCGTGTCAGACACGCCGTTCGCAAGCGCCACCACCTTTGTCTCGCCGGTCTGCTGGGCGCCAAGCGTCCAGTTGCCGCCGATACTCATGCCGAGCGCACCGCCCACATTCAGATTGCCCGCGTCCTGCACGAAGTTGCCACCGGTCACGATCGCCGCGTTGCCCGCTACGTTGATGCTCGCCGTCGGCCCGAGCGTCGTCGTCACACGCGTCGCGCCGCTGGCGCTCACCTGGCTCAGCGTGTTCGCCGCCGTGTTCAGCACCAGGTTGCCCCCGGCCTGCAGCGCGAGGCTACCGGCGTTGACGGTCGCCGACGTCAGGTTCACGTCGCCTGTCGTCACGAGCGACATCTGCCCACCGCTTTGCAACGTCCCGAACGAACTGTCGATGCTTTGTGCGCTGACGGCGAAGCTGTTCGTCGCCGAAATCGTGCCGCTGTTGGTGACCGACTGTGCGTTCTGCAGATCGATGTTCGTCGCCGCGATCACCGGACCGTTAGCCATATTCTGCTGGCTCGCCTGCGCCAGATAGACCACCGGCACGAGCACCGACTGCCCGTCGACGATCTGCGTCTGCATGATGACCACGTTGCTCGTCAGTTGTGCCACCTGCGCGGGCGACAGGCCGGTACCGGGCGCCAGATCGAGCGACTTCGCGAGCTGGGCGCCCGAGGTCATCAATGCCTCGTACTCGTCCTGCGTGTCCGCATAGTTCGTGAGCACCGATTTCCCGGTCATCGACAGGATCTGGTTCTGCACGAGCTGCTGCTCGTAGAACCCGTCGCCCAGCCGCTCCTGGATCTGGCTGGGGTTCATGCCCAGTTGCTGGAAGTAGTAATTGCTCGAGAGAAACTGCTGCTGGCTCGTGAAGGCCGGGTTCGTCTCGACCAGGTACGGCGCGTTGGGCGCCGTATCCGGACTGAAGAGTCCGCCGGTAGGCACCGTGATGTTGTTGAGCACCTTGACGGCCGTCGCAGCCGCGATGATCGGGTTGTTGAAGTTCGCGAGGCCGCTGTTGAGTATCTCGCCGCCCCGGACCGCCACGAAACCCCCAGCGACGCCACCGCCGGTGAAGAGCGATCCGCTCACCTCACCCATGCCAATCACGCCCACGTCATGCGCGCCGATCGAGCCGCTCACGGAACCGGCTCCCGTGCCCGATACGGTCTGGCCGGGCAGAAGGCCGAGCGGCGTGACGCCCGCGTTGCCCGCCGTATTGTCGATTGTCACGCCCGTGCCGCTGAGCGTGCCGCCCGCCGTGAAGCTGGATTCATAACCTGGCAACGCGTACGTACGGACGTCGGCTGGCGCCGCCTGGGTGTATCCGCCGGGATTGGAGCCGACAAAGGGAGCATCGCCGAACGGCAGTTGCCAGTCGTGCTCGCTGTTGTCGTAGTTGTTGTAGTGATATTCGCCCGAGTAGGTGACCTGCACCTGCGGCGCCGTCTGGCCTTGCCAGCTGTTCTGGTCGAGGGTGGCTGGCGCGGCGATGTTGCCGGTTGCTGCGACCGCGCTCCAGTAGTTCTGGAACGTCCCGACCGACGACGCGTTCAGGTTGCCGCCGGCGATGATCTGCGATTCCGGACTGATGGACGCGATCGTGTTGGCGACCGCGGTACCCGTATAGGTCGTGTACTGATAGCCGCTGTTCCACTGGCCGCCGTTGGGCGGCACCGTGTACACACCGCCAATCATGGTCAGGAAGGCCGGGTTATCCGGAGTGGTCCAGCCCACATTCTGACCGGAGCACGCAGCAATGTTGATCGCGGTACACCCAGACAGGCTGATGCCGAGGCTCGTCAGCAGCGCCGGATCGACCGACGACGTGAAGCCGGTCGTGGTCATCACGCGCCGGGTGTTCGTCACCTGGTTCGCGTCGAGCTCCATGTTGCCTTGCGACTGGATCAGCGCAGACTGGTTGTGGATCAGATTCGCGTTGATGTAATTGCCATTCGCGTCCTTGCCGCCGGCGAGGACGACGTTGCCAAGGCCGTAGATCGCGGTCGTCGCCTGCGTGTCGGTGGCGGTCGTATCGTCCCGGTTCTCGATGTCCGGTGCGAGCAGCTCGAGCGTACCCGCGCTGTCCGTTGCACCGATCAGCGCGCTCGGGCCGAGATTCGACAGGGTTTGTGTGGCATTGAGCGACACGCTGCCGCCGACAATCGTGCCTGTATTGGTCAGCGTGTTCGAGTGCGTGGTCAGCAGGCCGCCGGCGCCCAACGCCCCTGCGTTTTCGATATCGCTCGCGCTGATCGTGAGGCCGTTCACAGCCGACAGCACGCCGCCGTTGCTGAACGTGCCGGGCAGCGTGAAGGTCAGATTGTGGCCCGCACTGAAGCTGTAGCTCGGCGAGGTGGTGAAGTCCCCTTGCAGATTCAGCGAAAGATCGTTGACCGCGCTGTACGTGCCGCCGTTCGCGAGTGTATTGGCGGTGACGGACAGATTCCGGGACGCGTTGATCTGGCCGCTCATGTCGCTCAGCGTGCCCGTCGTGATCCCGACGTCTCCCGTCACGTTCGCGACATTGCCGATTTCACCACCGGTGTTGTCCAGATTGCCGGCGTTGATCTGCAGGTTCGCACCGCTCAGCTGGCCGCCCTGCGTGTTCGAGAGGGACGTCGCGTTCAGCGTCACATTGCCGTTGCCGCTGATCGAGCCCATGCCGGACGCGCCGCCGGCATTGCTGTTGGTAATCCCGTTACCGCCGTTGATTGTCGTTGCACCATTGCCGAGGTTGGTGATCGCCCCGCCCGAGTTGTCGATCGACGAGGCGGTGAGGCTCAGCGTGCTGCCTGTCGCCGCACCGCCCGCGCCGATCACGCCCCCGGCATTGAGCAGCTCGCCGCTGCTGCTGGCGTTGAGCCCGGTGCCCGATGACAGCCGCCCGTTCGTGTTGTTCAGCATGCCCTGAACGGTGGCGGTTAGGAGACCCTGCGCAGCCAGCTTGCCCCTGGTGTTGTCGAGACTGCCGACCGACACCAGGGCCTGGCCATTGGTCACGATGCTGCCGCCGACGTTCGTCAGCGATCCGCTGCCGTTGTGCGGGTCGATCGTCAGCGTGCCGGTGCCGGCATGCGTGATCGTGCCGCCGTTGTTGTTCAACGTCGACGGCGCGAGTGTCAGGTCCGTGCCATTGCTCTGGAGCACGCCGCCGTTCGAGTTGTCCAGCGTGCCGCTCACACCGAGTCCCATCACCCCGGTGCCGAGCTGAGTAATCGAGCCACCTTCGTTCGTCAGGTTCGTTGCAGTAACACCAAGCTGGTTCGTGGTGATCCGGCCGTTATTGTTGTTGAGCTGCGCAATCGCCATCGATACCGCATTGCCGCTCACCACGCCGTTCGCGTTCGTGAACGACGCCGCGTTCGCGGTGATCGTCTGACCGCTCAAGGTCCCGCTTGCGTTGTCGAGCGTGCCGCTGACGGTGGCGTCGAGAGCCTGTCCGGCGGTGATGCTGCCGCCGTTCGTGAGCGACGCGGCCTGCACCGTGTTATTGCCCGACGCGGCGATCGTGCCGTTCGTGTTGGTGATAGTCGAGCCGCTTGCGACGCTCAGGTTCCCATTCGACTCAAGCTGCCCACCGGCGTTGTTCAATGCACCCGCAACCGTCGCATTCAATCCGGCCTGTCCGGTGATCGTGCCGTCGGTGTCGTCCACGGTGCCGGCCGTCAGGTTCGCCTGGCCATTCGTCACGATCTTGCCGCCGACGTTCGTCAGCGACCCCGCGCCGTTGTGCGGGTCGATCGTCAGCGTGCCGGTGCCGGCATGCGTGATCGTGCCGCCGTCGTTGTTCAACGTCGACGGCGCAATGGTCAGGTCCGTGCTGTTGGTCTGGATCGAACCACCGTTCGAGTTGTCGAGTGTGCCGCTGACGCCAAGCGCCATCGTCCCGCTGCCGAGCTGCGTGATCGACCCGCCTTCGTTTGTCAGGTTCGTGGCGGTGAGCGCGAGCTGGTTCGTCGTGATCTTCCCGCCACTGTTGTCGAGCTGCGGCGCGGTTAGGGACACCGTGTCGGCGCTGATGGTCCCGTTCGCGTTCGTGAGCGACGCGGCGTTCGCCGTGACCGTCTGTGCGCTCAGCGTCCCGTTGCCGTTGTCGAGCGTGCCGCTGACAGTGGTGTTGAGATTCCCCCCAGCCGTAATGCTTCCACCGTTCGCGAGCGACGCGGCCTGCACCGTGTTATTGCCCGACGCAGCGATCGTGCCGTTGGCATTCGTAATGGCGCCACCGCTTGCGACGCGCAGATCGGCGCTCGATTCAAGCTGTCCGTTGGTGTTGTTCAACGCCCCGGCAACCGTCGCATTCAATCCGCCCTGTCCGGTGATCGCGCCACCGGTATCGTCCATGCTGCCGGCCGACAGGTTCGCCAGACCGTTCGTCACGATCTTGCCGCCAACGTTCGTCAGCGCCCCCGTGCCATTGCCCGCATCGATCGTCAGCGTGCCGGTCCCCGCATGCGTGATCGTGCCGCCGCTGTTGTTCAACGTCGACGGCGCAAGCGTCAGGTCCGTGCTGTTGGTCTGGATCACACCGCCGCCCGAATTGTCGAGCGTGCCGCTGACATTCACGCCCATTACCCCCGAGCCGAGCTGGGTAAGCGTGCCGTTCTGGTTCGTCAGGCTGGTGGCGCTCAGACTGATCTGGTTCGCCGTGATCTTGCCGCCGCTGTTGTCGAGCTGCGGCGCGGTAAGCAACACGGTGTCCGCGCTGATCGTGCCGTTCGCGTTCGTCAGCGACCCTGCGTTCGCCTCGAGCGTCGCGCCGCTCATCGAGCCGCCGTTGTCGTTGAGCGCTCCCGAAGTCGTCACGCCCAGATTCTGCGCGGCCGTGACCGTCCCGCTGTTGGCGAGCGTTGCCGCGTCGATCGTCGCATTACCGTTGCCGCCGATCACACCACCCGTCGCACCCTGCACGGTCGTGCCCGCCGCATTCGTGATCTGCCCGCTCGCCGTGAGCGTGAGACCGTCGCCGTTATCCGATACGATGCGCCCGGCCGTGTTCTGCACGTTCGCGCCCGAGACGTTCACCGCTCCGGCCGCTTCGAGCCGGCCCGCCGTATTGTCGATGTCGCCGTTCGACGCCACAGTGAGCGCCTGCGCCGACGTGATCGAGCCGGAGCCGTTTTTGAGGCCGGTCGCCGCGATCGTCGCTACACCGTTCGTGGCGATGCTGCCGCTGCTGTTGTCGAGCGCGCCGGTCTGGACATTCAGCGCACCCGTGCCCGACTGACTGATCGTGCCGCTCGCGTTGGTCAGGCTACCCGTGCGGATCGCCGTGTTTTGCGCGTTCGTCGTGACCGTGCCACCGGTATTGTCGAACGCCCCCGAGGCAGCCAGCGTCGTGTTGCCCGCACCGGTTTGCGACAGCGTGCCGCTGCGATTCGAGATGCTGCCCGCCGTCACGCTCAATTGTGCAGCGCCGACCTGCCCCTGATCGTTCGTGACGGTCCCTACGGCATTGACGCTCAGACTGCCGCCCGCCTGCAGCGACCCGCCCGTATGCACGATGTTGCCGGTGTCGCCGCCGGCGCCCGTTGCCGTCAGGGACGCATTGCCCGTTGCGAGCGTTTGCGCGCCAGTCATGTTCAGACTGCTGCCCGAGAGCGCGAGATTGCCGCCAGCCATCTGCCGACCCGTAGCGCTCACGCTGCCGGCGCCAGTCACCGCGAGGCTGCCGCTTCCCGTGACGTTGCCGTTCGCATCGATGCCGGCACCGAGCGAACCGCCCGAATTGATGCTCGCGCCCGTGACGGTCGTGTTGCCGAGCGCGGCCACCGTGCCGCTGTTGCTCACCTGCCCCTGGCTGTTCAACGTCGCATTCTGCGTCGCATAGACGGAACCGCTGTTCGACACATCACCCGCCGCGGCGATCGACACATTGCCGTTCGCGCCCGTCGTACCCGACAGCATCACCTTGCCCTGGCTGCTGATCGACACGTCGCCGGATTGCGCCGCGATCGTGCCGGCGCTGTTGACGCCGACGCCCGCGTCCGTCCCCACCAGCATGATCTTGCCGGCGTACATGCCGCCGAGCTGCGCGACGTCGATCGCCACCGCCGGACTGTTGCCGTCCGCGCCGAGCGATTGCGCGCCCAGGTCGCCATACCGCACGTCGTTGTTGCCCGTCACGACGTTCAGCGACTGCCCCGCCCAGAGCTTGCCGTTGACGGCCACGCTGCGCGCGATCAGGTCCACCTCGTCAACGTTGCTTCCGTTGAGCCCCGCCGGGCCGATCTGGATCTGGCCACCCGTCACGTGAAACGCATCCAGGCTACCCGTTCCGCCGAAGACCGGTGTGCCCGTCGTCAGGACGCCGCGGCTCGTATTGATAAACCCGCAACCGTTACAGTAAATGCCAGCCGGGTTGGCGATCACCACATCGGCCTTCTGGCCCGCCACTTCGCTGTAGCCCAGCAACTGGCTCGCATTGCCACCCACCACCTGATTCACGATGACGCGCGCGCTTCCGGCGCCAAGGTTCGGGTTGCCGGTCACGTACCCGCCCAGCTGGGTCTGCACATTGCCAGGCGAGTTATTCAGGATCAGGCCTTGCGAACCGACGTTGTACTGCGTGTACGGGTTGTTCGAGACGCCCGCGCCGTTCGGCGTGGCGATCTGGACGATCGGCAAGCCGTTCGCGGTTACGCCGACGATCGGCCGGCTCCCCGATCCAGGTGCCGCGACGACCTGGGCTTCGACCAGTACCGGTTGCATGCCGAGCGCGCACAGCGCGGCAAATGCCATGTGCCGCATCGACAGCATGTCGATCGAGGCCGCAGCCGCGCGCATCAGCCGCGTGCGGCGAGGCGTGCCGACCGAACGCCCCTTTCCGGAGCCCGTTGCGGTTTCCTGCACAGCCGTCCAGAGACCACGGGCTGCGTTGAAAATAACCCGATAGATATGCTTGTTCATAGCAGGAAACTCACGCTGAAGCCCGCCACTGGCCAGTGGTTCGGGAAGCCGGCGGGCTGGTACAACGGGCCGCCGATAAAAGCGTCGTAGCTGACGCGCTGATAGAGATTGCCGCGCAGGCCGATCACCGCGCCGGCGAGGCGCCGGCCCAGCAGGTTGTGCGCTTCGGGACCGAAGACTTCACCTCCGTCGAGACCCACGTACAAGGCCTGCCCCGTTCGCAGGATCGGCAACTCCAGATCGTTGCGCATGAAGGCGCCCTTCTCCGCAGCGAGCAGCGTGTTGCCGTCAAAGCCGCGTACCGTGTAGCGACCGCCGATCGAGAAATACTCGGTCGAATAGAGCAGACTCGGCGAGTTCTGCGCACTCACTGTCGCCGTGTAGCGCAGCGGCAAACCGGCGATCGCGAATGGCACGTTCAGCGTCGCGTTGAGCGTTTCGATGTGGTAGTAGTAGGTTGGCGTACCGCCACCCACACCCGGAAAATCGGGCTGCGCACCCAACCAGGGGACGCCCCAGCGGTATGTGAGCGTACTGTCCAGCTGCGCGGCCCCGAAGTAGTGCTTGTGCTCCCAGCCGATCTCCGCAAAGCTGTTGTCGCGATGCTGGACACCGAGTTCCGTGCCGTCGACGAACGCTTCGCTGAAGTACTTGCCCACACGGAATTCGAGCGAATTTTTCTGTACCTGATTGCGATAGAACTGGTACTCCGTCTTGACGTCGAAGGTCTCCGACTTGCCGCTCGACACCAGCGTGCTGAAGGCACCGGCAATCTGCTCGTGATAGTCGTACTGGCTCGCCGTCGCGGTGAAAGTCCAGTTGCCCCAGGGAATCGAGTAATCGGCACTGCTGCCGTGCGTGCCGTATTGCCCAGGATGCCCATCGATGTCGTGGTTGTAGCTGATGTTGAAAATGTCGGAGAGCCCGAGCGGGTTGTCGATCGCAAGGGTCACCGTCCCCTGATACCGGCCGGTGGATTTCAGGCCGCTGTCGTCGGCGCTCAAGGCCAGCGCCCACGGCTTCTGGCGCTTGACTGCGATCACGACGTCGCTTTCGCCGGCCGAGGGCCCCGGCACGATCTGCATGTCGACGTCCTGGTTCGCCACGCGCTTCATCTGCTCGAGACCTTGCTCGAGGCTGCGCAGATTCAGCAGGTCCCCAGGACCGGTCGGAAACGCATTGCGCCATGTACCGTACGTCGACGGGTCGGCGAAGCGGATCGCGCTGATGACACCCGGAATCAGTTCGAGCTTCAGCTTGCCGGTGGACAGATCCTGCTGTGCAACGACGACGCGTGTCGTCGAATAACCTTTCTCGATGACACGCGCCAACACGCGATGCACGATCAGGTTGAGTCCCTCGCGCCCGATACACTGGCCGCGGTAGCGCTGCAGATAGTCGTTGGCGAACATCAATTCGCCAGGGAACAGAGGATTGGGCGACAGCGCGCGTGCCCCGGCAGCCTCGACGATGGGGCTCAACCCCGGCGGCACCTCGAGCGTGAGCGAGTCGAGCCTGAAGCACGGCGATTCGACCGGCACCTTGCCGTCGTCAACCTCGGGACGCCCGGCAGGTTGAAGCTCGACGTTCGGTGCATTGAGCGCGCGTTCGCGCTGCGCGGCCTGGTCCTGTGCCCGGCGACGCTGCTCCTGTTCGCCGAGCGGATCGGCGGCTTGCGCGTGCGCGACGCCCACATGCGAGAGCGTCACCAACGCGGCACATACGACCCAAACCCGACCCCACGTGGTCCGGCGCGCATCACCTGCACCCAGGAATTTGCGGGTCGCTTCCGACGACCGTGCAATCCCGCCTGATTTGTTCTTCTTCATTGCGTTGTTCCGGTGCTGCTATCGGCTATTAATGCCGGAGTTATTTTGTTTATGCCAAATGCATTAAAACTGAAGCCGCTATATGAGTTATTCAAAACGCCGGAGATCGCAAGCGTGCTATTGACGGCTTGCCTGCGGTTGGCGGCATTTGAAACGGTGATCGCGGCTCCGTCATGCGTGACAATCCCGGCCGCTTGTGCCGCAAGCGGTAAGGTCTGAATCAGGCAGAGGCAAAGTTGAATGGCGCGCGAATCCCCGTGACTCGCGCGCCAGAGTGGGTGCTGGGCGGTCATGCAACAATCCCGCCGCTTTCGCGTTCGCGGGCTCACTCGTAGCGTTGGTTTTATGCGAGCCCGTAGCGTCAGGTCGGACCAGGCTTCGCTTTCTTAATACGAATGTCGGCAGACCGGAAGAAATCTTTAGTAATTTATTGGAATACCTTTTCTTTCGATTTAATTACTAAAATCGGGTGATTTGAATGCATCTTTTAAATCAGCAGCCTTTCCGGTGATTTATGACGCAATACCGCCATTTTCACGGTATGTAAAACGTTTGCGCGACAAACTGCACGACCTGGCCTTGTCGAACATAATCACGCACATCACTCAATATCGCCCTCTACCCCGCCTTCGCTCCCGTCGCCACCCAGCGCTTCTGCATTTCCTTGATCAATTCCGTCCAAAGGAATTCCGCAGCAGGCGACAAGCGACGCCCCACCCGCCGTATCGCCTGGCTGCCGAATTCCCGCGCAATCGGATGATCGATTTCTAGCGGGACCAGTTTTCCGGCATCCAGATACTGCCGCGCGGCATCGGTCGACATGAACGCGACGCCCAGCCCCGCAGCCGCGATCGCCTGCGCCGCCGAGAACAGGTCGCAGCGATACGCCGGCGTCAAATTCAGCCGCTCCGCCCGGATCAGCGAGTCCAGATACTGCTGCACGCCAAAGCGCGCCGGCATGAAGATCAGCCGGTGGTTAGCCAATTGTTCGACGCGGATTCGCCGTTCGCCCGCCAGCGCATGCTGCGGGCTCACCAGCGCGCAGAGCGGCGCGGCGCGAAAGGTCCGCGCGCGAATCGCCGGGTCGCTGCTGCCGCCCGCGCACAGGCCAAGATCGACTTCGTCGTTGCGGACCATGGCAATGATTTCGGAGGTCGCCCCGCCGCGCAGTTCCACCACAATGTCCGGGAATTGCAGGCTGAAAGCCTCGAGCACGGTGGCGAGCAGCTTCTCGACGAAACCCTCGCCAATGCCGATCTCGAGCCGCCCGCGCCGCAAGCCCCGGTAGTCCTCCAGTTGCGCGAGCATCTCGGCGTCGCGCCGCGCACTGTCACGGAAGTGCTCGACGAGGCTCATGCCGATTTCCGTGAGGCTCACGCGTCGGCCACGCCGTTCGAGCAATGCCACGCCATGCACGCGTTCAAGCTGCGCCACCTGGCGGCTGATGACCGAACCGTTGATCGATAACGCGTCCGCCGCCGCCCGCACGCCGCCGTGCACTTCGATTTCATGCAGATAGCGCAGGCTGCGGGTGCTGAGGACGGTCTCGCGCAGGGTTTCAGCATCGTTCGACATGGCGGAATCCGTTGACATTAAAGTCAACATTATCGACGGTAAAACGTCATTGATTGGCCTTTATGGCGGCGAAATACTCCACGCTACCCTTACTTCCCTGCAAGCCAAACCATGTCAGACACCCAGGACTTCTGCTCCCTCGACGACACCCAGGATCTGCGCGACGAACTGAGTGGCATTCGCCATCATCTCCATCGCCACCCGGAACTGGCCTATCAGGAGTTCAAGACCTCCGACTTCGTCGCGCAGAGCCTGGAAAGCTGGGGTTATGCCGTGACGCGCGGTCTGGGCGGCACCGGCATGGTGGCCACGCTCAAGGCGGGCACAGGATCGCGCGCGGTGGCCGTGCGCGCCGACATGGACGCCTTGCCGATCAACGAAGAAACCGGCCTGCCCTACGCCAGCACCGAACCAGGCAAGATGCACGCGTGCGGCCACGACGGCCACACGACCATGGTGCTCGGCGCGGCGCGCCATCTGGCCCGCACGCGCCGCTTCGACGGCACGGTGCACCTCGTATTTCAACCCGCCGAGGAAATCGGTGCGGACAGCGGCGCCAAACGCATGATCGAAGACGGCCTGTTCGAGCGTTTTCCGTGTGAGGCGATCTTCGGTCTGCACAACCACCCGGGCTACCCCACCGGCACCTTCATGTTCCGCAGCGGGCCGTTCATGGCGGCCTGCGATACGGTCGAAGTGGTGATTCACGGCCGCGGCGGCCATGCGGCGCGGCCCCAGTTGGCCGTCGATCCAGTCGTAATTGGAGCCGCCCTGGTGACCGCGCTGCAGACGGTCGTGTCGCGCAGCGTCGATCCGATGCAAGCCGCCGTCGTGACGGTCGGCGCCTTCAATGCCGGGCACGTGGCGAACGTGATCCCCGAAACGGCGCGTCTGCAGATCAGCGTGCGTTCGTTCGACGCCGCGGTTCGCACGCTGCTCGAGACGCGCATCCGCACGCTTGCCCAGGCGCATGCGGACGCGTACGGCGCGCGGATCGAGGTCAACTATGTGCCGGGCTACCCGGTCGTCGTGAACAGCGCGCCGGAGACCGAACTGGCGCTGCAGGTGGCGCGCGAACTGGTGGGCGACGAACGGGTGATCGACGGCTTCGGCCCGATTGCCGGCAGCGAGGATTTCGCCTATTACCTTCAGGAAAAGCCGGGCTGTTTCCTGCGCCTGGGTAACGGTGAAGGCGCGCCGATGCTGCACAACGCCTCCTACGACTTCAACGACGACAACCTCACGGTCGGCGCGGCGTACTGGACGCGTCTCGTGGAGCGCTTCCTCGCCGCGCAGGCTTAAGCATTGCCGGCGCCCGCGCCCTCCCCACCGAGCTAGCACGAGCCTCGCGCGACCCTGACCGGCGCGCGAAACCTGAGCACACTGGAACCACCATGTCCGCCAAGCCCATTGAGCAGTCCGTCGCACCGTCCGCTGCCACGCAGGCATCCCAAACCAGGATCGTCGTGGCGGCGGTCTTCGGCAATCTGCTCGAGTTCTTCGACTTCACGGTCTACAGCTTCTTTGCGCTGACAATCGCGAAGCTGTTCTTCCCCGCGCACGATCCGGTGGTCTCGACCCTGCTCGCGCTGTCGGCCTTCGCGATCGGCTTCGTCGCGCGGCCGGTGGGCGGCTTCGTGCTCGGACACTACGCGGACAAGCACGGCCGGCGCGCGGCGCTCACGCTGACGATCTTCCTGATGGCAGTGGGTTCCGCGATGATCGGCCTTGCGCCCGGCTACGCCACGATCGGTCTCGCCGCCCCCGCGTGGATCGTGTTCGCCCGCCTGCTGCAGGGCTTCGCGCAAGGCGGCGAGTTCGGCGCGGCAACGGCGACCTTGCTGGAGACGGGTTCGGCGCGCGGCCGCGGCTTTCGGGCGAGCTGGCAACTGGCGAGCCAGGGTGCCGCCGCGCTGCTCGGCTCCGGCATGGCCACGCTGCTCAACTACCAGCTCACCAGCACACAGTTGCTCGACTGGGGCTGGCGCGTGCCGTTTCTGGCGGGCGTGCTGATCATGCCGGTCGGCGTGTATCTGCGCCGGCATATCGTCGAAGAGCCGCCCGCTGCGGCCAGGACGAAAGCCGCGGGCATCGAGCCGGCCCTCGTGCGGAAGTGGTTTCTCACCGTATTCGCGATCATGGGCATGACCGTCGCGACTTACGTGCTGATGTACTACATCCCGACCTACTCGATCCAGTATCTGAAGCTGCCGGCGAAGCTGTCCATGCTGGTGTCGATCGGCGCGGCGTGCGTCTCGCTGGTCCTCTGCCCGGTCTGGGGCGCGCTCTCGGACAAGCTGCAGCGCCGCAAGCCGCTCACCCTGATTGGCCGCGTCGCGCTGATCGCTTTGCTGTATCCGGCTTTCTGGCTGATGAACCACTTTCCGACGCTGCCGGTGGTGTTCGGCCTGATCGTACTGCTGATGATTTTCTACACGATGGGATCGGCGCCGGCCTATGCGTTGATGCCCGAGAATTTCCCGAAGCATGTGCGCGCCGGTTATCTGGCGAGCGCGTATGCGGTCGCCGTGTCGGTGTTCGGCGGTACCTCGCAACTGGTCGTTGCGTGGCTCATCAAGGCGACAGGCAATACGATGGCCCCGGCCTGGTACATGATTGGCTGTGTGATTGTTTCGCTGATTGCCGTTTCGATGCTCGAAGAAACCGGCGGCCGCGAACTGGCCTGAGAAAACTGACCGAAGAAAGCGGCTGCGCGGCGGCTCCAGCGTAATCAGCTTGCTGGATCCGCCCGCAGCATCGTCTCACTTCACTTGACGACTTTCAGGTGGCCGCGACCGCCGCCACCCTTTGATCCATCGTCATCCGGAGAGGGCGTGCCGTCAGCGTCAGCCTCATCGGCCTTCGCCCGCGGCACAGAGGCCGGTTCGGACTCGACCGCCCGAGGCCCGCTGCCCGCTGACTTCACCGGCGGCGTCACCTCATCGGCTTCCACCGCGTCCGCGCCGGAATCCGTCGCCTCGCCACCCGCCGACTCGACCGGGAAGGCCATCCCCTGGCCATTCTCACGCGCATAGATGGCCAGCACATTGGCGACCGGCACTTCGATCTTGTGCGACTTGCCTGAAAAGCGCGCGCTGAACTCGACCCACTCGTTGCCCATCTGTAACTGGCTGGTCGCCTCGAAACTGATGTTCAACACGATTTCGTTGTCCCGCACGAACTGGCGAGGCACCCGCGTCTGATTGTCGACCCGTACCGCGATGTGCGGCGTATAGCCGTTATCCGTGCACCACTCGTAGAGCGCGCGCAGCAGGTAAGGTTTCGTGGAAATCTCTTGCATCAACAGTCCTCTTACTGGGCAAGGCGCCGCCGCTCACGCGCGAATCACGCTCACAAGCAACGTGCGACGCCTCCGCCCTTAAGCCAAACTCAACGACGCATCACCTTTTCCGACGGCGTCAGCGCTTCGATATAGGCCGGGCGGCTGAAAATCCGTTCGGCGTACTTCATCAGCGGCGCGGCGTTCTTCGACAGTTCGATGCCGTAGTGATCCAGACGCCACAGCAGCGGCGCGATCGCCACGTCGAGCATCGAGAACTCTTCGCCGAGCATGTACTTGTTCTTCAGGAAGATCGGCGCGAGTTGCGTCAGGCGATCGCGGATCGCGAGGCGGGCCTTCTCGTGATTCTTCTCGGCGGCCTTGCCCTTCTCGTTTTCGAGCGTGCCGACGTGCACGAACAGTTCCTTCTCGAAGTTGAGCAGGAACAGGCGGGCGCGGGCGCGTTGCACCGGGTCGGCCGGCATCAGTTGCGGATGCGGGAAGCGTTCGTCGATATACTCGTTGATGATGTTCGATTCATACAGAATCAGGTCCCGTTCGACGAGAATCGGCACCTGACCGTACGGATTCATCACAGCGATGTCTTCCGGTTTGTTGAACAGGTCGACGTCGCGGATCTCGAAGTCCATGCCTTTCTCAAACAACACCAGCCGGCAGCGCTGGGAGAATGGGCAAGTTGTGCCGGAATACAGAACCATCATGTTTACGTTTCCTCAAAAAGCTGAAGGGCCAGCACGCGGAAAAACCGTCCAGCAGGTCTCTCCTAGCGCCGGCCCCACGCCAGTCATGGCGTGATTATTTGATATCTTTCCAGTACGCGGCGTTCAATCGCCAGGCGAAAAAGCTCAGGACGCCGAGGAACAACAGCACCCACACACCAAGCCGGTGGCGGGTTTGCTGCGTCGGTTCGGACATCCAGGACAGGTACGACACGAGGTCGGCCACATCCGAATCATAATCCACCGGCGATAACGTCCCCGGCGTGATCTGCTGGTAGCCGACGAATTTATGGACTGTTTCCCCGCTCCTTTCGTCGATGACGTCGTCGAACTTCGCCGTACGTTGCCCCTGAAGCTGCCACAACACGTGAGGCATGCTCACGTTTTCATACACCAGATTGTTCCAGCCGGTTGGCCGCGTATCGTCGCGATAAAAGCTGCGCAGATACGTGTAAAGCCAATCGCGGCCGCGCGCCCGCGCTTCCACCGACAAATCCGGCGGCGCCGTGCCGAACCACGCCTTCGCGTCGTCCGGCTTCATGGCCACCGACATGGTGTTGCCGATTTTATCGGTTGTAAAAAGCAGGTTTGTCTGAATTTCCTGCGGTGAAATGCCCAAACTGGTCAATGCGCTGTAGCGCATCAGGTTCGCACTGTGGCAATTCAGGCAGTAGTTTACAAACAATTTGGCGCCATGCTGCAAAGAAGCAAAATTGTCCGCGTTATCGGGCGCGCGGTCGAGCGGGAAATTCTCGTCCGCGTAAGCCGGCGCAGCCAGCAGCGCGAGCGCCAAAGTCAGCGATGCGGTCCCGATCACCGCAAGCCTCGCAAGCATTTTTCTCATCTTCATGTCTCCTTGGCCCGCGATTAGTGAGGCTTGAACCGCACCCGTTCGGGTGGCTGCTTGAAGGTGCCAAGCGGCGTCCAGAACGGCATGCCAAGGAAAAACGCGAAGTAGACCAGCGCACAGATCTGCGCGATCAGAGTCGCGGCGGGCGACGGCGGCTTGGTTCCGAGGAACGCCAACGTCAGAAAGACCAGCACGAAGATCCCGTAGAACACCTTGTGGAAGAACGGCCGGTAGCGGATCGACTTCACCGGCGAGCGGTCCAGCCACGGCAGGAAGAACAGCGAAATCACCGCGCCGCCCATCACCACCACGCCCCAGAACTTCGACTGGGTGAAGTACATCGCCAGGATCACCAGCACGGCGAGCACCGGCAAGCCCAGCTTCCACTTGCCGCGGGCCCGCACCAGCGCGAACAGCCCGAGCAGCGCGATCACGATCATCAGGACGATCTTGAACGGATCCGTGGTGGCGCGCAGCATCGCATAGAACGCGGTGA
Source organism: Paraburkholderia sp. GAS38 (assembly GCF_050434965.1). Lineage (NCBI taxonomy): Bacteria > Pseudomonadati > Pseudomonadota > Betaproteobacteria > Burkholderiales > Burkholderiaceae > Paraburkholderia > Paraburkholderia sp. GAS38. The sequence goes on from NZ_JBNDJO010000019.1 coordinate 82,468, forward strand.
AGTACCACACCGGCGCGATTTCCGGCGGCGTCTGCAGCGGGTTGGCCGGGACGAAGTTATTCGACTCGAGGAAGTACCCGCCCATCTCCGGCGCGAAGAAAATGATCGCCGCGAAGATCAGCAGGAACACCGTGACGCCCATGAAGTCGTGCACGGAGTAGTACGGGTGGAACGGGATGCCGTCGAGCGGAATGCCGTTCGCGTCCTTCTTCGCCTTGATCTCGATGCCGTCCGGGTTGTTCGAGCCCACTTCGTGCAACGCCACCAGGTGCGCGACCACCAGCCCGATCAGCACCAGCGGAATCGCGATCACGTGAAACGCGAAAAAGCGGTTCAGCGTGACGTCCGAGACCACGTAGTCGCCGCGAATCCACAGCGACAGGTCCGGCCCGATGAAGGGAATCGCCGAGAACAGGTTCACGATCACCTGGGCGCCCCAGAACGACATCTGGCCCCACGGCAGCAGGTAGCCGAAGAAGGCCTCGGCCATCAGGCACAGGAAGATCGCGCAGCCGAAGATCCACACCAGTTCGCGCGGCTTGCGGTACGAGCCGTACATCAGCCCGCGGAACATGTGCAGATAGACCACCACGAAGAACATCGACGCGCCCGTCGAGTGCATGTAGCGGATCAGCCAGCCCCACGGCACCTCGCGCATGATGTACTCGACCGAGGCGAACGCGAGCGTCGCATCGGGCTTGTAGTTCATGGTGAGGAAGATGCCGGTGACGATCTGGTTGACCAGCACCAGCAACGCCAGCGAGCCGAAGAAATACCAGAAGTTGAAGTTTTTCGGCGCGTAGTACTCGGAGACGTGCTTCTTCCACGTCGAGGTCATCGGGAAACGGCGGTCGATCCAGCCGGCCAGCCCGGTTGTCTCCACTTCGTGTTCGATCGCCATTTACGCTTCTCCTTTCTCGTCCTTGCCGATCACGAGCTGGGTAGCCGACGTGAACATGTAGGGCGGGATGTCCAGGTTCTGCGGCGCGGGTTTGTTCTTGAAGACGCGGCCGGCCAGGTCGTAGGTCGAGCCGTGGCACGGGCACAGGAAGCCGCCGGGCCAGTCGTCCGGAAGATTGGGCTGCGCGCCTTCCTGGAAGCGCGGCGTCGGGGTACAGCCCAGATGGGTGCACACGGCGACAGTCACCAGCAGGTTCTTGTGATCCGGACGCGAGCGGAATTCGTTATTGCAGTACTCCGGCAACGGCATCGAGAAGGGATGTTCGGTATGGGGATCGGCGACTTCGTTATCGGCTTTCTGGACGTCGGCGAGCATCCGGTCGGTGCGGTTCAGGATCCAGACGGGCTTGCCGCGCCAGGCGACGGTCATCATGTCGCCGGGCTTGAGATTGCTGATATCGGCCTCGACCGGCGCGCCAGCCGCCTTGGCTTTTTCAGATGGTGCAAACGAACTAACAAAGGGTACGACAGTGGCAACGCCTCCTATGCCACCTGCTACGGTCGTCGCTATCAGCCATGTACGGCGGCCGCCGTCGACGAGCTCATCTTCTTTGTCTCGCATCACACGCCCCACTTCTGAGTTGGATTTTTCCTTCACGTCGCTTCTACCGACGCTAGTTTGCTCGAATGGAGTCGTCATTTACAAGGCCCGAATGCCAAAAACCATGCGAAGTCTTTGATATCCAAGGGTTTCCCCGCACCAATCAGAAACTTTTTAGTCGTTCCTTTTAAGTGGGCCCTGTGTATTTCGTGCGTTTTAGTTACGGTTTGGTTCGCGACTCAGACCGGATTGTGGATATCGATAAAGAGGTGTTCGATATCGAAGGATTCCGACAGATGCGCACCGAGCGCCTGCACCCCGAAACGCTCGGTGGCATGGTGGCCGGCGGCGAGAAACGCGACGCCGCTCTCCGCCGAGGTATGCATGGTGGATTCGGAAACCTCGCCGGTGAGATAGACGTCGGCGCCGGCTTCGATCGCCGCGTCGAAATAGCCTTGCGCCGCGCCCGTGCACCATGCGACGCGCCGCAGTTCCGCGTCCGGGTCGCCGAATACGAGCGGCGTGCGGCCGAGCGTCTCCTCGACCTCGGCGGTGAAATGCGCCAGCGTGACCGGCATGGGCAGCGTGGCCATCCAGCCAATGTCGTTCTCGCCGAAGCGCGTATCGGCGATCCAGCCCATCTTCGCGCCGATCTGCGCGTTGTTGCCGAACTCGGGGTGATCGTCGAGCGGCAGATGGTAGGCGAACAGGTTCAGGTCGTTGGCGAGCAGCAGCTTCAGGCGCGCGTATTTGCGGCCGGTGATTTGCGGCGCCTCGTTGCGCCAGAAGTAGCCGTGATGGACCAGCACGGCGTCCGCGCCCCAGTCGAGCGCCGCTTCCAGGAACGCCACGGAGGCGGTCACGCCGGTCGCGAGCTTATTGACCCGGCGGCGCCCCTCGACCTGCAGGCCGTTCGGGCAGTAGTCCTTGAAGCGCGCGGTTTCAAGGACTTTGTTCAAGTACAATTCAAGTTCGATCCGATCCATATAAACCTCTAATCTTCAGATGCTTAGACGCTTTTGGCTGTTCTTTGCCCAAGCGGTGACCGTGCTGTTGGCGCTGATGTTCATCATTGCGACCCTTAAACCGCAATGGCTGCAGCGCCAGGGGCAATTCGGCAAGCAGCTCGCCGAACCGATCGTCGCACTGCGGGAGGTAGCGCCTGGCATCGGTAGCGGTCCCGCACAGGCTTCCTATGCCGACGCCGCGCAGAAGGCATCACCCGCGGTCGTCAACGTGTTCTCGAGCAAAGACGGGTCGTTGCCGCCCGACCCTCGGGCGAAAGACCCGCTGTTTCGTTACTTCTTCGGCAACAAGAACAACAGCAAACAGCAGGAACAGCCGGCCGCGAATCTCGGCTCGGGTGTCATAGTGAGTTCGGAAGGTTACATTCTAACGAACCAGCACGTCGTCGACGGCGCGGATCAGATCGAAATCGCGCTCGCCGACGGCCGCACGACCACCGCCAAGGTGATCGGCGTCGATCCGGAGACGGATCTGGCGGTGCTCAAGGTCAACCTCACCAACCTGCCTACGATCACGCTCGGCCGCATGGACCAGACGCGCGTCGGCGACGTGGTGCTGGCGATCGGCAACCCGTTCGGCGTCGGCCAGACGGTCACCATGGGGATTGTCAGCGCGCTCGGCCGCAATCACCTTGGCATCAATACCTTCGAAAACTTCATTCAGACCGACGCGGCCATCAACCCGGGCAACTCGGGCGGCGCGCTGGTGGACGTGAACGGCAACCTGCTCGGTATCAACACCGCGATCTATTCGCGCTCGGGCGGCTCGCTCGGCATCGGCTTTGCGATTCCGGTGTCGACGGCGCGCAGCGTGCTGGAGAGCATCATCACCACCGGCTCGGTGACGCGCGGCTGGATCGGCGTGGAGCCGCAGGACGTGACGCCGGAGATTGCTGAGTCGTTCGGGCTCGAGCAGAAGTCGGGGGCGATCGTCGCCGGGGTGCTGAAGAACGGCCCGGCCGACCGCGCCGGCATCAAGCCAGGCGATATTCTGGTCAGCGTGGACGGCCAGGACATCACGGATACCACGCGTCTGCTGAACCTCATCGCGCAGATCAAGCCGGGTTCCAACGCGAAGATCCATCTGGTGCGCAAGAACCACGAGATGGATCTGGATGTGATGATCGGCAAGCGTCCACCGCCGCCGAAACAGCCCACCGACGACAGCGACGACCAGAACGACGACGGCGGTTAAGCCCGGTTGAGTCGAGCTCAGGCCGCGCCCAGATCCCACCCAAATAAAAAGGGCAGTCCAATCACGGACCGCCCTTTTTGCATCACCCTTGTCCCGGCCTTTGCGTCATCCCCCTCAACTCGGCGCATGCTCCTCTTCGTCGGCCACTTCCTTCTGCTTGCCGACAATCAGCCGCGCCGCGATGATCCCCGCCTCGTACAACACGATCAGCGGCACCGCGAGAATCAACTGGGAAAACACGTCGGGCGGGGTCACGACAGCGGACACGACGAACGCCCCGACGACCACATACGGCCGGATCTGACGCAGCTTCTTGACCGTCAGAATGCCCATCCGGACCAGTAGCACGACGACTATCGGGACTTCGAAGGTCACCCCGAACGCAATGAACATGGTCAGGACGAAACTGAGATAGTTGTCGATATCCGTGTTCATCGCCGCGCCAAGCGGCGCGTTGTAGTGCGCCATCACGCGAAAGATGGTGGGAAACACCACGAAGTACGCGAACGCCATGCCGCACAGGAACAGGATGTAGCTGCTGCCCACCAGCGGCACGACCAGCTTCTTTTCATGCTGGTACAGGCCCGGCGCGACAAACGCCCAGATCTGGTACAGCACGATAGGCAGCGCGATGACGAAGGCCACCATCATGGTCACCTTCATCGGCACGAAGAAGGAGCCGGTGACGTCGGTGACGATCAGCTTGCCGTCCTTCGGCAGATTCATCATCAAGGGCCGCGCGAGCAGCTTGAAGATGTCCGGCGCCCAGTAGACGAGCCCGAGAAACACCACGATGACGGCAATGCCGGCGCGCATGATGCGGTCGCGCAGTTCGACGAGATGCGAGATGAAGGTCTCTTCGTTACCTTCAGTCTGGGTTTGCTGGGGGTCGCTCACACCGGCCCTCGGTAGGAGATTGTCGCTAGGGTCATCAGAAGAAGCGCGTCGGCCGGCGCAGGCTCACCGGCGTATGACGCGCCACGCGCGCTGCGCCCGACTGCACGCGCGTCCGGCGGGCAGTGGCACGCTTGTACCACGTTGGCATGGCGGTCTGCTTGACGCGCCAGTTCTTGCGCCTGGGCGCGGCGGCAGCCGTGCTGCGCCAGGACGTCGAACTCGGCCAGGATGTCGAACTGGACATGAGGCCGCTATCCGCGGCGCCTTCCAGCGCCCCGCCGGCAATGCTGGGGCTCACGGACGAACCCGAACCCCACGCCTCGTTCAGCTCGGTTTCGTGCTTGCGCAGATTGTCGTGGACGGTGTTTTCGACGTTGCTCGCCGCCGTTTCGAACTCGGTCTTCATGCGACGCAATTCGTCGAGTTCGATTTCACGCGTGACTTCGGCCTTCACGTCGTTGATATAGCGCTGCGCGCGACCGAACAGCGCCCCCGCCGTGCGGGCGACGCGCGGCAGCCGCTCCGGCCCGAGTACGACCAGCGCGACGACGCCGATCAGCGCCATCTTGGTTAGACCGAGGTCCAGCATGAGGTGGGGTTCCCGTCAGTACGCGGATGGACCGCGGCTTAGCGGTAGTCGCTCGAGCGCGGCGTCTTTTCTTTGGCGTCGACGTCCACCGTGTCGGTGCGGGGCAGCTCGCGCTGTTGCGCGTCGCCGGCCGGTGTCTCCGCTTCTTTCATGCCTTCCTTGAAGCCCTTCACTGCGCCGCCCAGGTCAGTACCGATATTGCGCAGCTTCTTCGTGCCGAACACGAGTGCCACGATCAGCAAAACGATCAGCCAGTGCCAAATACTCAACGAACCCATGACTACTCTCCTTAACCCCGACATCGCGTTTGCACGCGTCGAACATCTGCGCCTTACGGCCCGAATCGAAGCGCGTACGCCTCATCTATACGTTGCCGCCGCTGCTTCGGATTCCCCCAGCGGCTCTGCGCACGATTGTGGTCAGGCAATCGCGACGGCGTCATTACATCTCAAGAGAAAACGCCTTCGCTCCGCCGTCCGCCATCATACGCAGTTCAATACGCCTGTAGAACGCGATCGAACCGTCTGCGTTCGCGGCGCCCCGGCGCTTACCCCATCCGTTGCCACGGACGCGGTCCCGCCAGAATATGCGCATGCAGGTGGTACACCTCCTGACCGCCGCCCGGCCCGGTGTTAATCACCGTGCGAAAGCCGGTCTCGCCGCCGGTGTAGGCCACGCCGAGCTGCTCGGCGAGACGCGCCACCAATACGAGCATTCTACCAAGCAGCGGTGCATCGCCTTCGCTGCAGTTCGACAGCGTTTCGATGTGCTTGCGCGGAATCACCAGCACATGCGTCTCGGCGGCCGGACGGATGTCGCGAAAGGCGACGAACTCGTCGTCCTCATGGACCTTGGTGGACGGGATCTCGCCCGAGGCGATCTTGCAGAAAAGGCAATTTGAGTCGTGGCTCATGTGTGTCCTGAAGCGCAAACGGGCGGGCGGCGGGACCAGACGTCAGAACCACGCCCGCGGATTCAGCAGCGGCTTGTTGTCGTACAGATACAGCCAGCCCTTGATGATACGGTACAACATCCAGATCCCGACAGCCCACAGGATCGGAATTCCGATCACGACGAAAAACAGCAGGCCGCCGATCAGATAGCCGAGCATGCACCACCAGAACGTGCGCATCTGCCACTGGAAATGCGCCTCGTAGGGCGTGCCCACCACGTCGGGCCGCTTCACATAATTGACGATGATGGCGATCAGCACCGAGATGCCGCCCGTCAGCCAATAGACCGCGTAGAGGGCGTACAGCACATGCGTCAGGGTGCGCGCGCTGCGCTCGCGGTCGGATTCGACGGCATTGCGGTAGGACGGCGGCGGGGGTGGCGGATAAGCACCTTGCGACTGTTCCATGTTTGCGTCCTCCTTCCTGTTGGCGTTCGGTTGACCTCAGTTGACGTCAGTCGCCTTGCTGCTCGCGCTCGCGGCTCTTGCGCAGCGCCTTCTCTTCGATCCCCGACATGCCTTCGCGGCGTTCGAGCTCGGCGAGCACATCGGCTGGGCTCAGATCGAAGTGCGACAGCATCACGAGGCAATGGAACCAGAGATCGGCCACTTCGCCGACCAGCGCGGTGGGCGCGCCGCCCTGGCGCACGTCCTTGGCGGCGAGCACGACCTCAGTCGCTTCTTCGCCGATCTTCTTCAAGACCGCGTCGTCGCCCTTGTGGAACAGGCGCGATACATACGACACGTCCGGATCGCCGCCCTTGCGGCCGTCGATCACTGCGGCGAGGCGCAGCAGGGTGTCGTTCGTCGATTGCGAGTTTTGCGTCATTTGTAGATGTGTTCGGGGTCTTTCAGGACGGGCTCGACAGCGACCCAGTCGCCGTCGTCGACCGTCCCTTCGAATTTCTGGAAAAAGCACGAATGGCGGCCGGTATGGCAGGCAATGCCCGATACCTGCTCGACCTTCAGCAGCACGACGTCTTCGTCGCAATCGAGCCGCACTTCATGCACGTGCTGCACGTGGCCGGACTCTTCGCCCTTGAACCACAGACGCTGACGCGAGCGCGAGAAATACACCGCGCGGCCGGTCTCGACCGTCTTGGCGAGCGCCTCGCGGTTCATCCACGCGAACATCAGCACGTCGTTGCTCGAGGCTTCCTGCGCGATCACCGGCACGAGGCCGTTCGCGTCCCACTTCACCTTGTCGAGCCAATCTACTGCCGTAGGGTTCACCACGTCACAACCTCACCGAAATGCCTTGTTCGGCCATGAAGCGCTTGGCCTCGCCGACCGTGTGTTCGCCGTAGTGGAAAATGCTGGCGGCCAGCACGGCGTCCGCGTGACCGTCCTTGATGCCGTCTGCCAGATGCTGCAGCGAGCCGACGCCGCCCGAGGCGATCACCGGAATCGACACGGCGTCCGACACGGCGCGCGTAAGCGCCAGGTCGAAGCCGCTCTTGGTGCCGTCGCGGTCCATGCTGGTGAGCAGGATTTCGCCGGCGCCGAGTTCGGCCATCTTGCGCGCCCATTCGACCGCTTCCAGCCCGGTCGCCTTGCGCCCGCCATGCGTGAAGACTTCCCAGCGCGGCGTTTCGCCGTCGGCGGAGACGCGCTTGGCGTCGATCGCGACCACGATGCACTGCGAGCCGTATTTATCCGTGGCGTCGCGCACCAGTTGTGGGTTCGCGACCGCCGACGAGTTCATGCTGATCTTGTCCGCGCCCGCGTTCAACAGGCGCCGCACGTCTTCGACCGCGCGCACGCCGCCGCCGACCGTCAGCGGAATGAATACCTGCGACGCCACCGCTTCGATGATCGGCAGGATCAGGTCGCGCTGGTCGGAGGTGGCGGTGATGTCGAGGAAGGTGAGTTCGTCGGCGCCCTGCTCGTCGTAGCGACGGGCAATTTCGACCGGGTCGCCGGCATCGCGCAGTTCGACGAAGTTGACGCCTTTGACCACACGGCCAGCCGTGACGTCGAGACAGGGGATGATACGTTTAGCTAGAGCCATGATCGTGCAAATTCTTGCCAATACCGCTGATGAGGCCGCTCATACCGGAGCGGCGCAATGCCGGCGCGCGTTGCCGTGCCGGGCTGGCCTGGGTCGGCCTGGGTTGGCCTAGGTTGGCCTTCGCTTGCCTCGACGGCCGGCGCTGCCTTGCAGCGTAGGGTCGCCGCAGTCCAGAGCGACCAGGCATCCGCACCCGCGGCGCCGAAACGCGTCAGGCGTCGTCCGACTCGCGCAGCTTGTCGGCGAGCGTCTGAGCCGCCGCAAAGTCGAGGTCGCCCGAATAGATGGCGCGACCGCAGATCACGCCTTCGATGCCTTCGACTTCGACTTCGCACAGCGCTTCGATGTCGGCGAGGTTCGACAGGCCGCCGCTCGCGATCACCGGAATCTTCACCGCGCGCGCGAGGCGCACCGTCGCTTCGATGTTGATCCCCTGCAGCATGCCGTCGCGGCCGATGTCGGTGTAGATGATCGACTCGCAGCCGTAGTCCTCGAACTTGCGCGCGAGGTCGGCGACTTCGTGGCCGGTCAGCTTGCTCCAGCCGTCCGTGGCCACCTTGCCGTCTTTCGCGTCCAGCCCGACGATGATATGGCCGCCGAACGCCGTGCAGGCGTCCTGCAGAAAGCCCGGGTTCTTCACCGCCGCCGTGCCGATGATCACGTACGACAGACCGTCGTCCAGATACCGCTCGATGGTGTTCAGGTCGCGGATGCCGCCGCCCAGCTGGACGGGAATCTCGCCACCGACTTCCTCGATGATCGCGCGGATCGCGTCTTCGTTCTTCGGCTTACCGGCAAATGCTCCATTGAGGTCGACGAGGTGCAGGCGCCGGGCACCGCGGTCGACCCAGTGTCGGGCCATCGCCGCCGGTTCCTCGGAGAAAATCGTCGCCTGGTCCATGTCGCCCTGTTTGAGGCGTACACACTGACCATCTTTCAGGTCGATGGCGGGAATCAGCAGCATAGCAATCGGGTCTAGTCAGGGAAGAAGGTTTAAAGTCGGGCGGCGCCGAAAAGCCGGATGAGGCTGCTCGCGCGCCGTTTCGCTAGTTTAGTACAACTCTTTCAGGAGCCCGGCGCACGTGCGTCGGGCACAAAGACGCAGCGCCGCACGCCGCCACGGTACGAATCAGGCGGCTCACGGTACAACGAAAGATGGGACGGCAGGCGCTCACGGGTTCCAGTGCACGAAGTTTCGATACACGCGCAGACCCGCTTCAGCGCTCTTTTCCGGGTGGAATTGGGTTGCGAAGATGTTATCCCGCGCCACCGCCGAGGTAAAGGGCACGCCGTACACAGTCTCGCCCGAGGTGTGCGCCGCATTGTCCGGCTGCACGTAGTAGCTATGCACGAAGTAGAAGAAGCTGCCGTCCGCGACGCCGTCCCACAGCGGGTGCGGCAGGGTCTGACGGACGCGGTTCCAGCCCATCTGCGGCACCTTGAAGCGCGAACCGTCGTCCTGCAGCTGGCCTTCCAGGTCGAAGCGCAGCACCTTGCCGGGCAACAGGCCGAGCCCTGGCGTGCCGCCCTCGGCGCTCCAGTCGAACAGCATCTGCTCGCCCACGCACACGCCCATCAGCGGCTTGCTGCGCGACGCTTCGACGACCGCCTCCTGCAGGCCCGATTCGGCGAGGCTGCGCATGCAGTCGGGCATCGCGCCCTGGCCGGGCAGCACGACGCGGTCGGCCGCGCGAATCGCTTCCGGCCGGTCGACGATCGCCACCTCCGCTTCCGGCGCGGCCTTTCTCAATGCCTGGGCGACCGAACGCAGGTTGCCCATTCCGTAATCCACAATCGCAATCGAAGTTTTCATTTCAAGTTAGGCAGTAACGCCTTCAGACCGTCGACGATGAATTCCACCGCCAGCGCCGACAACATCAAACCCATGAGCCGCGTGCCGATATTGATGCCCGTTTGCCCCACCCAGCGGGCGATCGGTTCAGCAAGCCGCAGCGAAAAAAAGCAGATCGCCGCCAGCACCGCGCCGATAACGATAAGACTAATCCGGTCGTACCAATGCGGCGAGTGGGCCGCATAGATGATCACCGTGCTGATGGCGCCCGGCCCCGTCAGCAGCGGGATCGCGAGCGGCACCACGGCGACGTTATCCTTCTGCTCGGCCTCGTGACGCTCTTCCGGCGTCGAACGGCTGTTGCCGATCTGCGCATTCAGCATATTGATCGCCATCAGCAACATGATGATGCCGCCGCCCACCTGCAGCGAGCCCACCGAGATGCCGAAAAAGCCGATGATCTGCTGCCCGAGCAGCGTCGTCACCGCGATCACGAAGAACACTGAGATCGCAGCAATCCGGATGGTCCGGCGCCGCTCGCCGTCCGACTGCTGGGCCGTGAGGCTCATGAAGAACGGAATCGCGCCCACCGGGTTGATCAACGCCAGCAGCGAGATAAACGACTTGAGGATATCCATCGCAAGCCAGGCCCACGCAAGGCGCGCGCCCGGTCCGGTTAGTCCTGCTTGCTCACTCGCCTGATTGCAAGAAAACGCCGGGCAGCCCCAGGTTTTCTTGCCCACCCCCCTTGGGGGGCCTGGCGCGAAGCGACAGGTTTGGGGGCTCTTATAAGCTACCTTTGGTCGACGGAATCTGCCCTGCCGCACGATCGTCCAGTTCGACGGCCATGCGCAGCGCCCGTCCGAACGCCTTGAACACCGTTTCCATCTGGTGATGGGCATTCAGGCCGCGCAGGTTGTCGATATGGAGCGTCACGCCGGCGTGGTTCACAAAGCCGCGGAAAAATTCGATGGAGAGATCGACGTCGAACGTACCGATGCGCGCGCGCGTGAACGGCACGTGAAATTCGAGGCCCGGGCGGCCGGAAAAATCGATCACCACGCGCGACAGCGCTTCATCCAGCGGCACGTAAGAATGACCGTAGCGACGGATGCCCTTCTTGTCGCCGACGGCCTTCGCGACCGCCTGCCCCAGCGTGATGCCGACGTCTTCGACCGTATGGTGGTCGTCGATATGCGTGTCGCCATGCGCCTCGATGTCGAGATCGATCAACCCATGCCGCGCGATCTGGTCGAGCATGTGGTCGAGGAACGGCACACCGGTGGCGAGCTTTTGCTTGCCGGTGCCGTCCAGATTGATCTTGATACGGATCTGCGTTTCGCTAGTGTCGCGAACGACTTCCGCCTGGCGCATGGTAATTCCTCGAATCTGACTATGAAAGATGGGGGTTTGGGGGGAACGCCGGATGCCGCGCCCGCTACGCGGTGCGCGGTGCAACGGCACGCCGTTTAATGCAGCACGAGTTTCAGTGCGGCCAGCAGTTGCGCGTTTTCTTCAGGGGAACCCACCGTCAGACGCACGCAATTCGCCAGCAATGGGTGCATTTTACTCACGTTTTTGATCAAAACCCGCGCGGTAAGCAGCGTTTCGAACATAACGGATGCGTCAGGCACCCGCACCAGCAGGAAGTTGCCGGCGCTCGGGAACACCTGCGCGCCCGGCAACTGGCCGACGGCCTGAGCCAGCTTTGTACGTTCCTCACGCAATTGCGCGGCCTGCGCGTCGAGCACGTCGAGGTGATCGAGCAGGAAATCGGCCGTGGCCTGCGTCAGCACATTGATGTTGTAGGGCGGGCGCACCTTGTCGAACTCGGTCAGCCAGGCCGCGCGTCCGGCCAGATAGCCGAGGCGAATGCCGGCGAGGCCGAGCTTCGAGACCGTGCGCATGACGACCACGTTGTCGAACGCGTCGGCGCGCGGCAGCCAGCTTTGCTGCGCGAACGGCTGGTACGCCTCGTCGATCACCACCAGACTCTTGTCCGCGGCGGCGATGATGCGCTCCATGTCGGCGTCGTCGTACAGCGTGCCGGTCGGATTGTTCGGATACGCCAGGTAGACGATGGCCGGCTGATGCTCGGCGATGGCGGCGAGCATGGCTTCGACGTCGAGCGTGAAATCGGCCTTGAGCGGCACGCCGACGAATTCCAGATTCGCCAGTTTGGCCGACAGCTGATACATCACGAAGCCCGGCACCGGCGCGAGCACCTTGGCGCCCGGCTGGGCACAGGCCATCGACACCATGCTGATGATCTCGTCCGAGCCGTTGCCCAGCAGTACTTCGCAGTTGGCCGGCACGCCCATCGCGCGTTTGATTTTCTCGAGCAGCGCTTCCGGGCGCGGCGCCGGATAGCGGTTCAGCGCGACGCCGGCGAGACGCTCGCCGAGTTGCGCCGCGAGCGGCGCCGGCAAGGGGAACGGGTTTTCCATCGCGTCGAGCTTCACGAAGCCTGTCGCGTCCGGAACCGGATAACTCGTCATCGCGAGCACGTCGCGGCGAATGATGTCTTGAGGTGTCGTCATGGATGGGCGGACTGTTCCGTACAACGGACCAGTCATGCAGGGGCGGCGCGAGAGCCGCCCCGGTTGGTCAAGGTCGGTGAGGCGCCGGCTGGATGACACCAGCCTGGCGCGCTCAGCCGTTCTGCTTCATCCGGTATTCGGCGCTGCGGGCATGCGCCGGCAGTCCTTCGCCATACGCGAGTTCCGCGGCGATCTCACCGAGCGTCTGCGCACCTTCCGCGCTGACTTCGATCACGCTCGAGCGCTTGAAGAAATCATAGACGCCAAGCGGCGAGGAAAACCGTGCGGTACGCGACGTAGGCAGCACGTGATTCGGGCCCGCGCAGTAGTCGCCGAGGCTTTCGCTGGTGTAGCGGCCAAGGAAGATCGCGCCCGCATGGCGGATCAGCTTGCCCCATTGATGCGGCTCGAGCGCGGAAATCTCGAGGTGTTCCGGGGCGATGTCGTTGGCGATCGCGCAGGCTTCGGCCATGTCGCGCACCTTGATCAGCGCGCCGCGCCCTTCCAGCGAGGCGCGGATCACGTCCTGGCGCGGCATGGTGGGCAGCAGCTCGTTGATCGCGTCATGCACGCGGGCAATGAAGGCGTCGTCCGGGCACAGCAGGATGGATTGCGCGAGCTCGTCGTGCTCGGCCTGCGAGAACAGGTCCATGGCGACCCAGTGCGGATCGGTGGTACCGTCGCACAGCACCAGGATCTCGGAAGGACCGGCGATCATGTCGATGCCCACCGTGCCGAACACGCGGCGCTTGGCCGACGCGACATACGCATTGCCCGGGCCGCAGATCTTGTCGACCGCGGGCACGGTAGCGGTGCCGTAAGCCAGCGCGCCGACGGCCTGCGCACCGCCAATGGTGAACACGCGGTCCACGCCGCCCAGCAGCGCCGCCGCCAGCACCAGCGGATTCTTCACGCCGTCCGGCGTGGGCACGACCATGACGATTTCGCGCACGCCGGCCACCCGCGCCGGGATCGCGTTCATCAACACCGACGACGGATACGCGGCCTTGCCGCCCGGCACGTAGATGCCGGCGCGGTCCAACGGCGTGACCTTCTGGCCCAGCACGGTGCCGTCGGATTCGGTGTACTGCCAGCTATGGCTGCCGCATTCGATCTTCTGCTTCTCGTGATACCCGCGCACACGGCCAGCGGCGGCTTCGAGCGCGGCCCGGCGACGTGGATCGAGCCCTTCGAGAGCCGCTTCGAGTTCCGACATCGGCAATTCGAGCGAGGCGACGCTCGGCGCCGTAAGACGGTCGAAGCGGTTGGTGTACTCGAGCACGGCGGCATCGCCGCGCACCTTCACATCGGCCAGAATCTGCGCGACCGACTGCTCGATCGCTTCATCCTCGCTCGCCTCGAACGCGAGCACCGCGTGCAACGCCTTCTGGAATTCGGGAGCGCTGGAGTCGAGTTTGCGAATCTTGATAGACATGCTGGTATCCGTTTCGGTAAGGCGCGCCCGATGCTCCTTCAACTTGCATCAGGCAACATCAGGCGGCATCGGGCCGCATCAGGCATCGTCAGGCGCTTAGGCCACCGCATCGGCGCGCCGCGACGCGCGTTCGAACGCGTCGAGGAACGGCCGCAGCGCGGCACGCTTGAGCTTGAGTGCGGCCTGGTTCACGACGAGGCGCGACGAGATCTGCATGATCTCTTCCACCTCGACAAGATTATTGGCGCGCAAGGTGCCGCCCGAGCTGACCAGGTCGACGATCGCATCGGCAAGGCCCACCAGAGGCGCGAGTTCCATCGAACCGTACAGCTTGATCAGGTCGACGTGCACACCCTTCGCGGCAAAATGCTGGCGCGCGGTTTCCACATATTTGGTGGCGACGCGCAGCCGCGCCCCCTGGCGCACCGCGTTCTCGTAATCGAAGCCCGCCGCCACGGCGACCGACATCCGGCACCGCGCGATGTCGAGGTCGACCGGCTGATACAGGCCGCTGCCGCCATGCTCGAGCAAGACGTCCTTGCCCGCCACGCCGAAGTCGGCCGCGCCGTATTCGACGTAGGTCGGCACATCGGTGGCGCGCACGATGATCACGCGCAGGTTCGCGTCGGTGGTCGGCAAGATCAGCTTGCGCGAGGTTTCCGGGTCTTCGACCACCTGCACGCCGGCCGCCTCGAGCAGCGGCAAGGTCTCTTCGAAGATACGTCCTTTCGACAGCGCCAACGTGAGCGGTGTGCTCACCGCCGTCGAGGACGAGGTTTGCGGCAGCGCGCTCATGCCTGGCTCCCCGCAATGCGGCGCACCTTCGCGCCGACCGCCGTCAGCTTCGACTCCATGCGGTCGTAGCCACGGTCCAGGTGATAGATGCGGTCGATCAGCGTCTCGCCGTCGGCACACAGACCGGCGATCACGAGGCTTGCCGAGGCGCGCAGGTCGGTGGCCATCACCTTGGCGCCCGACAGCTTGTCGACGCCGTTCACGAGCGCCGTGTTGCCGTCGATCGTAATGTTGGCGCCGAGGCGGTTCAGTTCCTGGACGTGCATGAAGCGGTTTTCGAAGATCGTCTCGACCACCTGGGCCGTACCGTTGGCGATCGTGTTGAGCGCCATGAACTGCGCCTGCATGTCGGTCGGGAACGCCGGGTACTCGGAGGTGCGCACGCTCACCGCCTGCGGACGCCGGTCCATGCGCACGCGCATCCAGTCGTCGCCTTCCTCGATCGTCACGCCGGCTTCGCGCAGCTTTTCCGTCACGGCTTCCAGGATCAGCGGACGCACCTTGCGCAAGATCACATCGCCACCGGCGGCCGCGACCGCGCACAGGAACGTGCCCGCTTCGATACGGTCGGGAATTACCGTGTGCTTCGCGCCGTGCAGCTTGTCGACGCCCTGGATCACGAGACGGTCGGTGCCGATGCCCTCGATCTGCGCGCCCATTTCGACGAGCAGGTGCGCGAGATCGCCCACTTCCGGCTCGCGCGCGGCGTTTTCGATCACGGTCTCGCCTTCGGCCAGCACGGCTGCCATCAGCAGATTCTCGGTGCCGGTGACGGTGATCATGTCGGTCACGATGCGCGCACCCTTCAGGCGCTTCGCGCGGGCTTCAATAAAGCCGTGCTCGATGGTGATCTCCGCGCCCATCGCCTGCAGGCCCTTGATGTGCTGGTCGACCGGCCGTGCGCCGATGGCGCAGCCGCCCGGCAGCGACACCTTCGCCTCGCCGAAGCGTGCGAGCAGCGGCCCGAGCACGAGGATCGAGGCACGCATGGTCTTCACCAGCTCATACGGTGCGACGAGGTTGTCGACCTTCGAAGCATCAAGCAACACGCGACCCGCGCTGGATTCGGTGCGCACACCCATCTGGTTGAGCAGCTTGAGCGTGGTGCGCACGTCCTGCAGGTCAGGCACGTTCTCGAGATGAACCGGCTCCGCGCTCAGCAAGCCGGCGCACAGGATCGGCAAGGCGGCGTTCTTCGCCCCCGACACGACGATCTCACCGGCCAGCCGCTGGCCGCCTTCAATGACGAGTTTGTCCATACCTGTCAGTTCCTGATCGATCCGGCTCTGCACCGGAGCTGCATTGCTTTCTGCGGCGGCGCCGCTACCGGCCTCGCGCCTGTCTTGTGTAATTCGCACTAACGTTCCAGATTACGCGTTTTGCCATTCGGCGGGCGTCAGCGTCTTCATGCTGAGCGCGTGGATTTCTTCGCGCATGCGGTCGCCGAGCGCCGCATACACGAGTTGATGACGCTGGATCAGCCGCTTGCCTTCGAAGCTCGGAGACACGATGGTCGCAAAGAAATGCTGACCGTCGCCTTCGACTTCCAGATGCTCGCAGGCGAGTCCAACCGCGATGTATTGCTTGACCTGTTCAGGAGTCGGCAACATGGGAAAGCTCCTCGTCAGTGGCGCAGTTTGTAGCCGGAGGCGAGCATGCGCATCGCCGCCACGGCCAGCACCACGAAGAAACCGGCGACGATGGCCAGGCTCACGAGCGGATCGATATCCGAGACCCCGAAGAAACCGTAGCGAAAGCCGTCGATCATGTAGAAAAAGGGATTCAGCCGCGACACTTCGCGCCACACCGGCGGCAGCGTATGCGTCGAGTAGAACACGCCCGACAGGAACGTGAGCGGCATGATCAGAAAATTCTGGAACGCGGCGAGCTGATCGAACTTCTCGGCCCAGATGCCGGCGATCAGACCGAGCGTGCCGAGAATCCCCGCGCCCAGCACGGCAAAGGCAATGATGATCAAGGGCGCGCTGAAACTGAGCGGCACGAACCAGATTGTCACGATAAACACGCCGAAGCCGACCGCCAGACCCCGCACCACCGAAGCCAGCACATACGCGCAGTACATCTCATAGTGGGACAGCGGCGGCAGTAGCACGAACACCAGGTTGCCGGTGATTTTCGACTGGATTAGCGACGACGAGCTATTGGCGAACGCGTTCTGCAACACGCTCATCATTACCAGCCCCGGAATCAGGAAACTCGTGTACTCGACGCCCGGATAGACCTGCACGTGACCGCGCAGCGCGTGGCCGAAAATCGTCAGATACAGCAGGGCCGTGATCACCGGCGCGAGGACCGTCTGGAACGCAACCTTCCAGAAACGCAGAATTTCCTTGTAAAACAGCGTGCGAAATCCACTAAAACCGCTCATGCAAGCCCCTCGATCACTTCCGGACCGTTCATCACCTGAACGAAAACGTCTTCGAGGTCGGCCTTGCGCACCTCGACTTCTTCCAGCTTGCAACCGGCGCTGCGGCATTGGGCGAGAATCCGCTCGACCTCGTCGTAGCTCGCGAGACGCAGCAGATGCTGCCGGCTATGGCCGTTGCCCGCGCCGGACTCGACTTCGAGCGGCCGCAATTCGGCCGGCAGCACGCCCTCGGTAAAGCGCAGGAACAGTTGCATGCCGGCAAAGCGTTGCAGCAGCGTGCTGGTGCGCTCGAGCGCGACCACTTCGCCGCGCCGCAACATCGCAATCCGGTCGCACAGCGATTCCGCTTCTTCCAGATAGTGCGTGGTCAGCACGATCGTGTGGCCTTCGCGATTCAGGCGCGAGATGAACTTCCACAAGGTTTGACGCAGCTCCACGTCGACGCCCGCGGTGGGCTCGTCGAGCACGATCACCGGCGGCCGGTGCACCAGCGCCTGCGCGACCAGCACGCGGCGCTTCATCCCGCCCGACAGCGCGCGCATGTTGGCGTCGGCCTTTTCGGTGAGATCGAGGTTGGCCATCACCTCGTCGATCCACGCGTCGTTGTTGCGCAGGCCGTAGTAGCCGGACTGGATGCGCAAGGTCTCGCGCACCGTGAAGAACGGGTCGAACACGAGTTCCTGCGGCACGACGCCCAGCGCCCGGCGCGCGTCGCGGAAATCAGTGACGACGTCGTGGCCGCGCACCGCGATGCTGCCTTCATCGGCGCGCGCGAGACCGGCGAGTATGCTGATAAGCGTCGTTTTGCCCGCGCCGTTCGGACCGAGCAGTCCGAAAAACTCGCCTTCTTCCACCGTGAGGCTGACGCCCTTGAGCGCCTGAAGATCTTTGTAGCGCTTCTTGACGTTACGAATTTCTATGGCTGGCATGACTGTGCGCCGCTTTGGATCACGGCGCCTGATAGGTGCGCAAAGTGCTGGAGGGGACGAAATTGGGGCTCGCTTCAAGTACAACCCGAGCCGCAAAAAACGTTTGATTATAGGGCAAAGTCGGGAGTCCCGACCTGGCCCGGGGGATTGGGAGGTGACGCCGGAAGCGTCAGTAGAGCGTCAATGTCGCGAGGAGAGGAGGACGTCGACGCCGTAGGCGTGCGCCAGGCTGGCGAGGCCAGCCGGCAGATTGACGATGTCGAGCGCGGCGCCGCGTGCCTGGGCGGCACGCTGCCATGCGATCAGCACGGCGAGCGCCGACGAATCGAACTGCGCGAGCGGCGCGCAATCGACACCGGTCGCGCCCGCCGCGATACGCTGCAGCCCCGCCGCGAGCGCGGTTTTGGCGCTCGCGTGGGTCAGCGTCGTACCGGTTTCGAAACGGCCCGCTACGGAGCGGACCTCGGCGTTCACCGCTGTGCTCACGACTGCTTGCCTGCGGCGAGTTGCTGGTTACGCTGCGTGAGGAACTGGATCAGCCCATCCACGCCGTGCTGCTGGATCTGCTCGTTGAACTGTTGCTGATACGCCTGGATCAGCCATGCGCCGAGCACGTTGATGTCATACACGCGCCAGCCTTGCGCCGTCTTGTACAGACGGTAGTCCAGTTCCACCGGCGAACCGTTGTTCATGACCACCGAGCGCACCACCGTGTCGGTGTCGTCCGGGTTCATGCGGAACGGCTTGTACTGGATCTGCTGGTCCTTGACCTGCGCCAGCGCGCCGGAATACGTGCGGATCAGCAGCATCTTGAACTGCTCGACCACCGCGTTTTGCTGGTCGGGCGTCGCGGCGCGCCAGTTGCGGCCCATCGCCAGTTGCGTCGTGCGGCGGAAGTCCGTGTACGGCAGGATCTTCTCGTTGACGAGCTGGGTGATGTGGGAAATATCGCCCTGCTGGATCGACTTGTCGTTACGGACCGCGTCGACCACCTGCTGGGTGACCGTCTTGATCAGGGCGTCGGGCGCGCTGCTATCCACCGCTTGCGCGAACGCCGTGCCACCGAACGAAAAGAACGCAGCAAAAACCGAAATGAGGAAGAATTTTTTCATATTGAGCCTGACAGAATGAAATAGTGCAGCGCAAACCTTGGAACCGACAATAGCACGCGAGTTCATCCGCGATCCACGCGCAAACTGCGAGAGTCGTTTCCAGGTGTTACGACTGCCCCCTCAACGCAATTTGAACGATGGGAAATCAAGCCGCGGCGGGACGATCTGGTCGGCCGGCACCTGATCGTTCTCCGGACCGCCGTTCATATCCAGCGGCGGCGACGTCGACACACCGGAGGCAGGCGCCGCAGCGGCGGCGGTGGCGCCCGAAGCGCTTTGCGGAGCCGCTGCGCTGGCCGGCGCAGAAGCCGCACCCGGAGCAGAGGCCGCCGTTGCAGGCGCTGCGGCAGCCGACGCTGCGGCAGCCGGCGCCGCAGCGCTGCCATCCACATCGTCGTACTTGGGCAGCGGCGCATTGTCGCCGTAATCCGGCAACGACGCGTTGCCGCCGCCCTTGCCTTGCGACAGCAGATAGTTGCGGCGCTGCAGATAGGCGTTACGCACGAACGAGTATTTGTCGAGCGCCGCGCCTTCCAGCACGTCGCTCGCGCCCAGCAGGTTGGCCCGCGTGTTGACGATGTTCACGCCGTACAGCGCCCAGCTCAGGCCATCCGGATGAATGTACGACAGCGGATTGACATAGTAAGCGCCAATCGAGCCCACCGCGTCGCGCACCGTGCTCGGCCCGAACAGCGGCAGCACGAGGTACGGACCCGCCGGCACGCCATAGTGACCAAGCGTGAGGCCGAGGTCGTTGTCGTGCTTGGGCAGCTTCGCGAGCGTGGCCACGTCGAACAGGCCGCCCACGCCGAAGGTGGTGTTGATGACGATCCGCATGATGTCTTCGACGCCATCGGTAATCTTCAATTGCAGCAGGTTGTTCGCCGCAACGTAGACGTCGCCGATATTCGAGAAGAAGTTCGTCACGCTGTCGCGTATCGGCTGCGGCGTGATGTACACGTAGCCTTTGGCGACCGGCTTCAACGCGTACTGGTCGACCTTGTCGTTGAACTTGAAGACGGTGCGGTTCAACCCTTCCAAGGGGTCACCTTTGGTGGGGGTCTGGACGGTCGCACAGCCGGCCAGCATCGCCGCGCCGAACGCGAGCGCCGTGAAACGGACGCGCATGGTCTGCATTCTTGTTCTCCTTATTGACCCGACGCGCCCGAGGCGGGCACGGCCGGTGCCGGTGCCGCCGGCGCGGGGGCCGCAGCGGATGCGCCCGACTTGGCGGCACCCGAATCTGCCGCCTTGCTATAGAGGAATTGGCCGATCAGGTTTTCGAGCACGATGGCCGACTGCGTCATCGAGATCGTGTCGCCTGCTTTCAGCATTTCGCTATCGCCGCCCGGTTCCAGACCGATGTACTGCTCACCGAGCAGGCCCGAGGTCAGGATCTTGGCGGAGGTGTCCTTCGGAAACGGGTATTGCTTGTCCAGATCGATCGTCACCACGGCCTGGTACGAATTGCTGTCGAAACCGATCGAATCGACCCGGCCGACCGTCACGCCCGCGCTCTTCACCGGCGCGCGCGCCTTCAGGCCTCCGATATTGTCGAACTTCAGTTTGACCGGATAGGTTGCCTGAAACGACAAGGAGCTCATGTTGCCGGCCTTCAGCGCCAGGAACAGCAGCGCCACGAAACCCAGCACCACAAACAGGCCGACCCAGAAGTCGAGAGCAGTCTTTTTCATCGTCATCCCAAAGAGAATCCGTCGCGCCGGCCACCCCTTCCGCGCGGCGCAGGCAAGTCAATGCCCGCGGCGGAAGGCGCGTCGCGCGGTTTTTTTAGCTGAACATCAATGCGGTCAGCAGGAAATCGAGGCCGAGCACGGCCAGCGAGCCGTACACCACCGTCTTGGTCGTCGCCCGTGAAACACCTTCCGGGGTCGGTTTGGCTTCGTAGCCCTGGAAGAGCGCGATGAACGTCACCGCAAAGCCGAACACGATACTCTTGATCACCCCGTTGCCGACGTCAGCCCACACGTCGACGCCGCCCTGCATCTGCGACCAGAACGAGCCGGCATCCACGCCGATCATCAGGACGCCCACGACATAGCCGCCGCCGATCCCGACCGCGCTGAAAATCGCCGCGAGGATCGGCATGGAGATGATGCCCGCCCACAGGCGCGGCGCGACCACGATCTTGATCGGGTCGACCGCCATCATTTCCATGGCTGTCAGTTGCTCGCCGGCCTTCATCAGACCGATTTCAGCGGTAAGCGAGGTGCCGGCGCGGCCCGCGAACAGCAGCGCGGTGACGACCGGCCCGAGCTCGCGCACGAGCGACAGCGCCACCAGCAGCCCGAGCGCCTGCTCGGAACCGTAGCGGTTCAGCGTGTTGTAGCCCTGCAGCCCGAGCACGAAGCCGACGAACAGCCCCGACACCGCGATGATCACGAGCGAATAATTACCCACGAAGTGGATCTGCTTCGTGACAAGACGCGGACGGCGCAGCAACGGGAAGAATTCGAGCACCAGGCGGAAGAAGAGCCGCGTGGCATAGCCGGCGGTTTCAAGGCCGCCGATGACCGAACGTCCGATCGAACTGATCATGCCTGTCCCCCGCCGATGCCGAAGTCTGCCGCAAGCGGCGTGTTGCTGGGATAGTGGAACTTGAACGGACCGTCCGGCGCGCCGTCGATGAACTGGCGCACGGTGGGATCGGTCGAGGCCCGCAACTGGGCAGGTGTGCCTTCGGCGTGCACACCGCCGTTGGCGAGGAAATAGACGTAGTCGGCGATCGCGAACGACTCCGGCACGTCGTGCGTCACCAGAATCGAGGTGGCGCCGAGCGCCTGATTCAGCGCGCGGATCAGGTTGGCGGTGATGCCGAGCGAAATGGGATCGAGACCGGCGAACGGCTCGTCGTACATCATCAGTTCGGGGTCGAGCGCGATGGCCCGGGCGAGCGCCACCCGGCGCGCCATGCCGCCGGAAATCTCCGCCGGGGACAGGTCGCGCGCGCCACGCAGGCCGACCGCGTTGAGCTTCATCAACACCAGGTCGCGGATCAGTTCTTCGGGCAGATCGGTGTGCTCGCGTAGCGTAAAAGCCACATTTTCGAACACCGACATGTCGGTAAACAGGGCGCCGAACTGGAACAGCATGCCCATCTTGCGGCGCAGGGCGTACAGGCCGTCGCGCGTCTGCGCGCCGATGTCCTGCCCCTGGAACAGGATCTGGCCGCGCTGGGCGCGCACGAGGCCGCCGATCAGCCGCAGCACGGTGGTCTTGCCGCACCCCGAGCCGCCCATGACCGCGACGACCTGGCCGCGCTGGAAGCGCAGATTCAGGTTCGACAGGACGAGCCGGTCGCCGTAACCGAAGTCGACGTCGCGAAGCTCG
The DNA here is from genome assembly GCF_050434965.1 of Paraburkholderia sp. GAS38. Lineage (NCBI taxonomy): Bacteria > Pseudomonadati > Pseudomonadota > Betaproteobacteria > Burkholderiales > Burkholderiaceae > Paraburkholderia > Paraburkholderia sp. GAS38. The sequence goes on from NZ_JBNDJO010000019.1 coordinate 104,978, forward strand.
AGAAGGGTCTCGGAGGAGGAGGGCACGAAGCTGACGATCCTTTTACACAGAAGGCCGAATTATAGGGCCATCATGCGAATGATGCCGTGACGCGCCCCGTCCCCGTAGACAGGGACGCCGCGATTATGGCGTAAACCCTCGCTGCATCGCAGAAATGGCGTCGGCCGGATCGGCGGCCTCGGTGACGGCACGCACGACGGCGGCACAGCCGACGCCCGTCGCCAGCACCTGCGGCAGCACCTGCCGGTCGATGCCGCCGATCGCCACCAGCGGCACGACGCCGTCGAGCAGGCGCACGTAGCGGGCGAGACGCGCGAGTCCTTGCGGCGCCGTGGGCATCACCTTGGTGGTGGTCGGGAACACCGCGCCGAGCGCGACGTAGCTGGGCCGGAAGTGCAGCGCGGTGAGGATCTCATAGTAGCCGTGCGTGGACAGACCGAGCCGCACACCGGCCGCGGCGAGCTTCGCGAGGTCGGCCTTGTGCAGGTCTTCCTGGCCGAGGTGGACGCCGTATGCGCCGGCTTCGAGCGCCAGTTGCCAATGGTCGTTGATGAACACCTGGGCGTCGTGCGCGCGGCCTGCGGCGACGCAGCGGGCGATCTCCCGCGCCAGTTCGCCCGGGGCGGCCGTCTTGCGACGCAGTTGAACCGTCTTCACGCCCAACCCAACCACCCGCTCGACCCATTCGGCGGTCGGCAGCACCGGGTACAGCCCGAGGCGTTCGGGGCAGCGCGCGAACGCCTGCTGCGGCGCCGCCGGCAAACCCGTCACGCGCGGAAAACGCGCCAGGTCCGAGGGCCAGGCATCAGCGCCGCGAGTTTCGTCGCCGTCGCGCCAGGCGAGCGCCAGCACCAGCGCGTCGTGCGGCGCAAAGCCACAATCGAGAAACGCGGCAAGCGCGGGGATCCAGTCTTCGGCCAGATGCCCTTCCAGCGAATAGCGCTCGCCGCCCAGATGCAGCGTCGCACGGCCTGCAGCCGCGACGATCACGCCCGCGCCCTGCACCTGCCAGCGCGCCACCTGTTCGCCGTGCTGCTGGGCGTCGGCGACGATGATCAGATCGCCGCCGTTGGCGTCGTCCGGCGCGGTCAGGCAGATGCGCCACGGCGCGTGGGTCGGCGGCCAGTCGCCCAGCCGCGCGCGGATGCGCTCGGCGGCTTCGGTCAGCTCGTCGGCAGGCGGCCAGAACAAGTCGCGGCCGCCGAGCGGCGAAGTCTGCGTCGAGGTCGCGTTCATGCTGCGCTCCCGTCCTGATGCCAGAACGGCATGCCGACCACCGGCGTGCTCGCGTGGGCGGTTTCACGTTCGGCCATCGGCCCCGCGAGATAGGCCTCGCGACCCGCTTCGACGCCCAGCGCGAAGGCGCGGGCCATCGCCTCGGGGTGAGTCGCCTGCGACACCGCGGTGTTCAGCAGCACGCCGTCGAAGCCCCATTCCATCACCTGCGCCGCATGCGACGGAACGCCCAGTCCCGCGTCGACGATCAGCGGCACGTCCGGCAGCCGCTCGCGCAGCACCCGCAGGCCGTACGGATTGATCACGCCCTTGCCGGTGCCGATCGGCGCACCCCACGGCATCAGCGCCTCGCAGCCGGCGTCGAGCAGGCGCCGGCCGATCACCAGATCTTCGGTACAGTACGGCAGCACCTTGAAGCCGTCCTTCACCAGCCGAGCGGCCGCTTCGATCAGGCCGATCGGGTCGGGTTGCAGCGTGTAGTCGTCGCCGATCAGTTCGAGCTTGATCCAGTCGGTCTCGAAGACTTCGCGCGCCATATGGGCGGTCGTGACCGCCTCACCGACGCTCTGGCAGCCAGCCGTGTTCGGCAGCACCGGCACGCCGTGGCGTTTGAGCAGGTCGAAAAAGCCGGCATCGGCGCCGCCGTCGTTCATCTGGCGGCGCAGCGCGACCGTGATCATGCCGGGCTTCGCGGCATCGATCGAGTCGGACAGCGACTGCAGCGACGGATAGCGCGAGGTGCCGAGCAGCACCCGGCTCGCAAAGGTTTGGCCGTACAGCGTGAGGGCGTCGGCGGGAATGGGAGCAGTCATCTGAAAATCCTTGTCTCTGGCAATGCGCGGGCCCTGGCCGCAGGCGACCACGTTTGGCCCGCAGGCGAGCGCCGTTTAGCCGCCGGCGACGGGTTGCACGACGTCGAGCTTGTCGCCCGCCTGCAGCGCGCGCGCGGCGTGCTGGGTGCGGGCAACAAAATCGCCGTTCAGCGCGACGGCGAACGGCGGACGCGCGCCGAAGGCAACCAGCGCATCGGCGACGGTCGCCCCGTCGGGGAGCGACAACGGCTTCTGATTGATATGAATGTCCATGGTGTTCAGATACGGTTCAATCGATCACGCAAGTGATGGGCACGACGGCCGATGCAGCCATCTTCGCAACGCTCATGCCGGCACCTGCGCGCAATTCTGTGGATCGAGCCGGGCGAGCTGAAACAGCTCGCTCCAGCGGGCATCGCGCCGCCAGCCGGCGAAGGCGTCGGCATCGCCGATGCGTCCTTCGAGCAGCGCGGCGGCAAAGCGGGCGGCTTCGTCCGCGACTTCCGGCACGATCATGTAGCCATGCCGGTACAGGCCGTTCACGCGCAAGGTCTGCGCGCCATCCCACACCAGCGCCGGACGGTGGTCCGGCAAGGTCGGGCGGCACTGCGAGTTCAATTCGAGAATGCGCGCCTCGCCGAAGCCCGGATGCACCGAGAACGCCGCGCTCAGCAATTCCAGCGCGGAGCGCACGCTGACCGGCGACATGTCTTCGCCTTCCACTTCGGTGGCGCCGATCACGTAGAGATCGTCCTGCTTCGGCGCGATATACAACGGGTAGCGCGGATGCAGCAGGCGCACCGGACGCGTGAGGCCGATACCGGGCGCATGCACGCGGGCGACCTCACCGCGGATGCCGCGCAAGGTGGGCAACACCGCCTTGGCGCCGAGTCCACGGCAATCGATCGTCACGCGGGCCGGCGGCAGGGCGTGATCGGCGACCGGCGTATTCCAGTGCGTCTCGACACCGCGTTCGGCCAGACCCGCGGCAAGCGCGCTGAGCACCTGGCGATTGTCGAGCTGCCCTTCGTGCGGCAACAGCCAGCCTTGCGTGAAACGGCCGGCGAGCGCGGGCTCGGTCGCCCCGAGCTGGGCGCCCGCTAGCGCGACAAAGCCGCCCTCGAGCAGATCCGCCGGCGCATTTGAGCGCACGCGGCGCTCGAACAACGGCGCTTCGGTGCGGTCGGCGTGATGCCAGACGACCAGCGTGCCATTGCGTTGAAAGAACACCGGTTCGGGCAATTCGGCCAGCACGCTCGGCCAGGAGTCGAGCGAGGCGGCGCCGAGGCGCGTGATCAGCAATTCGGCGCTGGCCGCTTCGGCGAGCGGGGCGAGCATCGCCGCCGCCACCCACGCGGCAGCCTGCGAGCCGGCGGCATCGCCGCGCTCGTACAGGGCGACGCGGTGCCCCGCGCCGGCGAGCCGCCATGCAACCAGCCGGCCGCACAGACCACCGCCGATGACGGCGAAATCCGCCTGGGCGTGCGTGCTCATCGCCGTCCCGCCGGCACGCGCAGAGCGGTTTGCGCCATGAGGGGACAAACGAGGCAATAAACTGAAGATTGAGCGGTCATCGTATCCTTTCCGTACGGCAACAGGCGCACGTACCCAAGGACGAAACCGGCTTGCGAGGCCGGCCGGGCAAAAGGCGCATCCAGTGACGGACGCCGCCCGGCGGGGAATGGAAGAAAAGCTGGAAGAAACGCTGACTTCCGGAAACTTCCCGCGCCGGTATTACCCGGATCGGGTGCAAAGGGTCTCTCTCAGCCTCGCCGCGGCGTGTGGCCCGCGCGCAAAGCACCCCTGTTTCGTCGAGAGTCATTAGACCATAAAAGGCGCGCGGGCCGCAAACCGGCGCGGCTGTGCGGCAGCCGCCACTGCCGATTGATGCAGCCGCGCGCGGCCCTCTGGCACAATGCAACGAGCGCACGGCTTCCCGCTTCACGCACGACAGGACAAGCGCCTCGCTGCGTCCGCCGCGATTAATTTTCGCTTAAGGCGCTCGGGCCAGAATCCGGCGACGGGCATCCGGCAACGGACGTCCAGCGTCGTGCGACGGGGTCGAGACGCAAGCCGCAATCGCAATACCGCCGTAGCGCCGACTCGTCATAGGCTGAGCCATCCGAGCCCAGCCATGGCGAAGCGGCCCAAGATGAGCCAGCATTTCTTCAGGATGGTCATGACACCCAATACTTCCCCCGCCGGCACGCTAGAACCGGACGATAAAGTCTCCGCGTGGAGTCTGATCAAGCCCTACTGGGTCTCTGAAGAATGGAAGATCGCCTGGGGACTCCTGATTACGATCATCGTGATCAACCTCGCCAACGTCTGGATCAGCGTCAAGTTCAATAGCTGGAACGGCGAGTTCTTCAACATGCTGCAAAACAAGAGCGTGAAGGACTTCCCCCACCTGATGACGGTTTGGGTCGTCCTGGTTGCGGCGCTGATCGTCCTCTTTGTCTACGGCCGCTATCTGCGTCAGATGCTCGGCTTCCGCTGGCGCCAGTGGCTCACCACCCGCTACCTCGAAGAATGGCTTGGCGACAGCGCCTTCTACCGGATCGAGCGCGACCGCCTCACGGACAACCCCGACCAGCGGATCACCGACGACCTGCAGTCCTTTGCGACCAGCACCCTCTCGCTGACGCTCGACCTGCTCTCGACGGTCGTCACGCTCATTACGTTCGTCACCATCCTCTGGACGCTCGCTGGGGCCTTGACCGTCACACTCGGCGGCATGCCGATCGTCATTCCGGGCTACATGGTGTGGGTCGCCGCGCTCTATGCGCTGGGCGGCTCGTACGTGATGTACAAGCTCGGCCGGCCGCTCGTTTCGATTACGTACCAGCAACAGAAGGTCGAGGCGGATTTTCGCTTCGGCCTGATCCGGGTGCGCGAGAACTCGGAACAGATCGCGTTTTACGATGGTGAGCAGACCGAACGGGCGAACGCACAAAACTTCTTCCAGCGCATTCGCGACAACTGGTGGCGCGTGATGAAGTACACCAAGCGGCTGAGCTTCGTGCTGAGCTTCTACGGCCAGATCGCGTTCATCTTTCCGCTCATTGTCGCGGCGCCCAAGTACTTCACCGGCGCCTTCACCATGGGCGTGTTGATGCAGATCCAGAACTCGTTCGGCACGGTGAGCGATTCGTTCTCCTGGTTCATCAACAGTTACGGCAGCCTGGTCGACTGGCGCGCTACCGTGAATCGTCTGCGCGAATTCAAACGCGTCATGCGTTCGTCGCACATGAAAGAGGCCACCTCGCCCGCCACCGTGCATGGCGGCATCAACCTGCACTACGTCGACGAGGACAGGCTCACCACGGAAGGCCTGTCGCTCGCCCTGCCGAACGGAACCGCCCTGTCGCAGATCCGCGATATCACGATCCAGCCGGGTTCGCGCTGGCTGGTACGCGGCCCGTCCGGATCGGGCAAGAGCACCTTGATGCGCGCGCTCGCCGGACTGTGGCCGTTCGGCGACGGCTCGATCGATGCGCCGGTCAATGCCCGCATGATGTTCATTCCGCAGCAGAGCTACATGCCGATCGGCACGTTGAAAGCGGCGCTCACCTACCCGTCCTCCGCCGACACCTACACCGACGACGAATGCCGCGAAGCGCTGCGCGTCTGTCACCTTGACGCCTATGCCGAGCGTCTGGCGGAATCGGGACACTGGGCGCGGACGCTGTCGCCCGGCGAACAGCAGCGCCTCGCCGCCGCCCGCGTGCTGCTGCACAAGCCCGACTACCTGTTCCTCGACGAAGCCACCAGCGCGCTCGATGCGACTAACGAGGCGCTGCTCTATCACCTCTTCACCGAGCGCCTGCCCAAGGCCGCGATCGTCAGTGTCGCGCACCGCGAATCGCTCGCGGCGTTCCATGAGGAAACGCTCGATGTTGAACGCTCGGGCGAACCGGTCGCCGCATGAGCAGCGAGCGTGTAGATAGCGCGGGGGGCTGATCACCGGAGCCGGTGCTGGTGCCGATGCCGGCTCCGGCTCCGGCGCTGGCGCAGCACGGCACGGCACGGCACGGCACGACACAAATCTACTGCAGTCCCAGGCAAACGCCGGACAAACTTCAGCCAATCTCCAGGCACCTTCCAATCGGCCGCCAGACAGGCGCCGGCGAGCCCCTTGCAACATCCTGAAATACGCGAGAACAGTTCGAAAGCATTTGCGGACCGTTCAGGTTGTTCCGTGCTTTGAAAGTACCGTGCTGCGGCGACGATTGACGTGCGGGCCAAACACTATCTTGCGGCCCGTACGCCATCCACCGCTACCGGACTTCCCGCTCATGTCATTCGATCGCAGCTTCCATCCTTTGACCCAACGACTCACGCGGATGAGCCGTTCCCTGTTCACCGCCGCCGGCGCCACCGTCGGCATGACCGCGTTGCTGCTGTCGGTCGGCGCGCACGCCGCGCAGATGACGCCGGCCGCCGAGCCCGCCGACGTCTGCCCCGCGCTGACGCACATCGTCGCCGCCCACGACTTCAAGCAACTGCGCAATGAACCGGCCGCGCAGTTGCCGGGCCTCGCCAGCGCCGACGATTGCCACGCCGGATCGAACGCCTACGACTGCCATTGGCGCGCTCACTGGCAAGCCGACGGCGTGGTCACGGACCCGCTCGAAGAGCTCGGCGCAGACATCGCCGCCTGTTTCCCGAACGTCGTGCACGACCTCAACACGCCGACGCGCCAGCATTTCATCGTGACTTCGGGCGAGCGTCGCGTCAGCGTCACGGCAAGCGTGCAGGGATCCAGCGAACTGCATCTGCGCGTCGCACGCTAAGCGTGCCGGCCCTGCGATTCACTCCCGATCCGACACGCCGAGGTACTGCATCATGACCGCCTTGCGCTCACCGCTCTTTCCGGCCGTTCTGTGCACCCTGCGCTTTCCGTGGTCCACGGGGCGGCGGACCTGCGTATGGGCCGCGACCGCTGCCATCCTCTGCGTCGGACTGAACGGTTGCGCGTGGACGCTGATCACAGCGGCCGACGCTACCGGCTCGGTGATTCAGGCAGGCTATGCCATCGCGTCGAACTACTCGTCGCCGACCTTCGTCAACGGCCGGCCCGCGTCCATCAGCGCGGTGTGCATCGAAGTGAACCAGACGGTGTCCGTTGGCGATTTCGTCCCCTCGTTGCAACTCGCGCTCAACCGGCGCGGCATCCGTTCGGACGTCTACAACCCGGGCACCGCCCCCGCAAGTTGCGAGTCGCGTCTGATCTACAACGCGGCGGTCGATTACGGCCGGCGCGAGTTCAACGACAATCCGGTCCAGTACCTGTCGGTGATCGATCTGACGCTCCTCCAGCAGGGCCATATTCTCGTCACCGCGCGCTATCAGACGGGCGACCTCGGCCTCGATCGTTTCTCGAATGCGTCCGTCAAACTCAACGGCATGATCGACAAGATGGTGGTCAACCGCCTCGAGTTGCGCCCGCAGACCATTCAGACTTCGCAGATCAACTGACGCAGCTCATCTGACGCAAATTAGCTGAAGCAGATTATCTAAACTTACCTGCGTTCAAGAGGGCTTCAACGTGCGGACGCGCTGCCCGCCAACATGCCGGCAAACCGTTCGCAGCCGCTTGCTTCCAGTTACCCCGGAAAGGTTTAGAAAGCATTGCGCGCTATCAGCGCTCCGGCGTATCTCCTAAGATTGCCGGAATGAACCAATCCATTCTCGTCGTCGACGACGATCCCGTCGTGCGCGACCTCGTACGCGAATACCTGCACGGACGCGGCTTCTCGGTATCCGTGCTCGAGCACGGCATGGCGTTGCAGCGCGCGCTGCAACACGAGCGCCCCGCACTGGTGGTGCTCGACATCATGATGCCGGAGCTGGACGGCATCAGTGCGTTGCGGGCGCTGCGTCTGGCCGGCGACGACATTCCGGTGATCCTGCTGACGGCGCGTGCCGATGTGATCGATCGCGTGATCGGTCTCGAACTCGGTGCCGACGACTACCTCGGCAAGCCGTTCGAACCGAGCGAACTGGTTGCGCGCATCCGCACCGTGTTGCGCCGGCGCGGCGCGATCGCGCCTGGAGCGCCGGAGAATCGCGCGCCTTATCGCTTCGGCCGTTTCGAGGTGAATTTTCCGGCGCGCGAATTGCGCCGCGACGGTGAACGCATTCCGCTGCGTTCGAGCGAATTCGCCATGCTCAAGGTGTTCGTCACACACGCGATGACCGTCCTCACCCGCGCGCAACTGCTCGAGAAACTGCACGGCAATACCGAGGCGCACCGCAACCGCAGCCTCGACGTTTCGATCTGGCGCCTGCGGCGTCTGATCGAAGTCGACCCGTCCGAACCGCGCTATGTGCAAACGGTCTGGGGCCGCGGCTACGTGTTCGTGCCCGATGGAGAAATCGGCGCGGCAGAGCGGGTCGCACCGCCTTTCGCCGACGCCTAGCGCCCCGCTCGCGAACGCTCAGAACGTCAGCACGCTCAGGAACAGGTGCTGCAGCCAGCCCACCGTGGTCGCATCGCTCACGATGCCCTGTCCGGCCTGCTCGATCCGCGCATTCGCCACCTTGCTCGACGACACATAGTTGCCTGCTTCGATATCCTTAGGATTGACGATTCCGGACAGTCTTAATCGATCGTGGTTGCCGTTCATCGCAATCAGCTTCTCGCCCGCCACCATCAGATTGCCGGTCGGCATCGTACCGATCACGGTAACAGCCAGCGTGCCGCTCATCCCGTTGGTGTCGGTCATCGCGCCCGCGCCCTTGAAGTCCGTATTCGCGGAACCGATGTTGAACAGTCGTGCCAGCCGCGCGGCGGCGCCGGTCGATTGATCCGCGGCGGTGGCGCTAATGTCGCTCGCGCGGCTCGCCGTCGTATTCGCGCTGCTGTTGCCGCTGTACGACTCGGACAAGCGAATGGTCAGCACGTCGCCCACATGCTGCGCACGCGGCGTTTCATAAAGCAGCACCGACGCGCCGGCCTGATAGATCGCGCCCTGCGTGTTGATATTGAGCGGCTGGCTCACGAGCGGCGGCAACATCGGCGTGTCGACGATCGAATCCGGGTGGCTCGCGCAGGCAGCGAGACCCAGCGCCGCGGTCAGCGCGGCCGTGAGGCGTAGCGTGGTCATGGAAATTCCTCTGCCGGAGTGAAGATGGGACAAATGGGTGGCGGCGCGCATTCGTTGCCTCAACCCGCCTCGGGACTACTCGCCTGCCATTGGCGCACCAGCGACTTCACCCACGCGTCCGGGTCCTTCAGCAGATAGGTCAGCGTGCCGTTGTGGGTGGACGGCAACAGGCACAAGGTGATCGAGCTGACGGCGTTTTCCCAGACGTACATGGGAACCGCGCTGCCCGCCGCCGAAGTGCTCTGCGTGACGAGCCGCGGCACGCCATAGCGGCCCGCCAGCGCGTTTCGCAGGTCCGCGGCGGTGACCTCGTCGATCACGAAGGAAATCTCGTAGAGCCGCAACGCCGTCTCGCCGGCAACCCGCGCAAAGCGCAGCACATGGTCCTGCGCCAGCGCACCGTCCACGACCGCCTGCGAGAGCTGCCAGCGGTCGGCCGCCCGGTGCGCCCAGCGGCACGCCACCGTCAGGCTCTCGCTCGTCTTCAGGCTCATGCCGAGCGCGCCCGCCAGCATGTCCGTCTCGCAGACCGGCACGCTGCCCACCGGGGTCGCCCGCACGGTCGAGCCGGCGCGGAATTCGTCGAGCGTGATGCCAAGCGGAATGCCGCGAAACTCGAACGGCGCATCCGAGGGACGCTTGCGCTCGTCTGCAGTACTACGCTTTGGCGACGACGTCGACGAGGACGCCGCACCTGCAGCAGAGTCCGCGTGCACGGCGGGCGCCGCCATGCACAGACAGACGGAGAGCAGCAGCGGCGCCAACGCGCCGAGACACTGACGGGCGGACGGTCGGGAGATCATGGCTCAGTCGATCGCTGATGCACACGCGTTGAAGGGCGTAGCGGCGGCGTGCCCGACAACCGGCAGGATGTCGAGCGTCGCGGCCGTCAGGCGGCAGGGCAATGCGGCGACCCCGCAGCCGTCGAGGGGTAGCAGCATCGCGCCCATCGCCAGCCAGCTCGCGGCTCGCACACAGCGCTTGAAAACAGTCAGAGTGGACACAGGCGCTCTCGTCAGGTCAGGCTGTCGTGTTGACGTGATTGCCGACGAGGCCGCCGGGCGACACCGGCGTGGCGGGTTCGCTCGGCAGCGCGTCCGGCTTCGCCGTGTTGTCCGGCGTGGGCGACGGCCGCTCGCGCTGCACGGGCGGGAAAGTAGTGGGACGGAGATTGTTGGTGACGGTCATGGTCTGCCTCGCGTGACGCTTGGGGTGCGGATTCGATTGCCGCATCTGCGCCGACACTGGGAGGACAGAAACGCACCCTTCAGGTCGACGAAATGCGACGGCGATGGACTACAGGTCGAATCATCCCGCCGCGCGCTCCGTCACAATGCACGAAGGAACGCGCGCTTTTCCACGGTTCTTACGAGGGGTTTCGATTGGGCGCCATTTCTTTCCTCGCAGCAATTCCGGTAAGCGATTGCAGTGCGATACGTCCCCCAATGTGCAATTTATATTGCCAACTTTAGCGTCGAAAATTGGCCGGTTAGCCTTATGCAGCAAGGCTTCCAGCGCGAGGTGGAGGGACTGCAGCCCGGCTGGACGGCAACCGGTAAGTGTTGGTAAGAAAACAATCGGCCGCTCGCCATGCGCGCCAGTCTAAAATTTCAAGATGAATCCACAGGTCCTTATCGTCGACGACGACCCGGTCGTACGCGATCTGCTTTGCCGCTTTCTGCAATCGAACGGGTTCGACGCTTCCGTGCTCCACGACGGCACGCATTTGCAACGCCGCCTCGAAAGAGAGCGGCCGTCGGTCGTTGTGCTCGACATCATGATGCCGAACACCGACGGCCTGCGCGCGCTCACCGCGCTGCGGGCCGCCGGCGACGACATTCCGGTGATCTTCGTCACAGCGCGCGGCACGGTGGCGGACCGCATTGTCGGTCTGTCGCTCGGCGCCGACGACTATCTGACGAAACCGTTCGATCCGCGCGAGTTGCTCGCCCGCATTCAGACGGTACTGCGCCGGCGTGGGCCGTCGACCACCAGCGCGCCCGAAGCACGCAAGCCGTATCATTTCGGGCCGTTCGAACTCGACTTCGCGACGCGCACGCTGTCGCGCGACAACACGCGACTCGCCCTGCGCGACAGTGAATTCGCGCTGCTGAAGATCTTCGTCAACAATCCGTACAAGGTGCTTTCGCGCGTGTTGATCCACGATCTGGTCCACCGCGACAACCTCGCCTTTCGCGACCGCAGCCTCGATGTGCCGATCTGGCGGCTGCGCCGCGTCATCGAGGACGATCCGTCGAGCCCGTGCTATGTGCAGACCGTGCGCGGCAAGGGTTACGTCTTCGTGCCGGACGCCGACGGCACGCCGTTCTCGATCGAGGGCGCGGCAGACTCATGAAAAACCCGTTGAACACGCTATTCGGCAGAATGGCGTTGCTCTCGACGGCGGTATTGTTGGCAATTCAGGCCGGCTGGTTCGTACTGATCGTGATGCAACCGCCTCACCACGAGGTGGACGGTTTCGCGCGCGGCATTCTGCTGATGCTGCAGGCGGCCAACGGCGAACCGGTGCAAGGCGCCGACCTCGCGCCCGCGATGCGCGTGCATCTGGTGCCGACCTGGAACATGCCCTCCACGATCCATTTGCATCCGCCGACCGAACGGCAGTTCGTCGAACTGAGCCAGCATTTGCGTGGCCGCATGCCGCCGGGCACCCAGATCGAAGTCGACGATGCGCGGCCGCCGCGCCTATGGATTCGCTATCCGGGCAAGTCGATGTGGGTGGTGGTGCCGGTCGATATACCGCCGCGTCCACGCTTTATCGTCGAAACCGTGTCGATGCTGGTGGCCGCACTGATCCTCTCGCTGCTGGCGGTCTGGCAGATGCAGCGGCCGCTCTCGCGCGTGGCGCACGCTGCGCGCTCGTTCGGCGCCGGCGGGCGGCCCGAGCCGGTGAACGTGCAGGGGCCGCGCGAGCTGCGCGACCTGATCGGTTCGTTCAACGACATGATGCGGCGTCTGAACGAAGCCGGTGACGACCAGGCGGTCATGCTGGCCGGCGTGGCACACGACCTGAAGGCGCCGCTCACGCGGCTCAAGCTGCGGGCCAGCGTGCTGGTCGCAGAAAACGAGCGGGCCGGCCTGATTCGCGACGTCGATTCGCTCACCAATATCGTTCAGCAGTTTCTCGAATTCGCCGGCCAGGCCGCCGACGCCGGACCGCCGGTCGAAGTCGACGCCTTCCTGCGCGAACAGTTTTCCGACGCCGATATCGCCGAACTCGCCGACCCGATGGATAGCGCCGACGGCGACCTCGCCGACGCCCCGCTCTTCCACCTCGATCTGCGTGCGGGTCCGCAGTTCGCGCTGCCGCGCACCCTGCTCGACCGGCTGGTGACGAACCTGGTCGACAACGCGCTCGAACACGGCGCGCCGCCCGTTGAAATCGCGACGGCGCGCGACGACCGCCATTGGGTGGTCAGCGTCCGCGATCATGGTCCAGGGATTCCCGACGACAGGATTGCCGCCGCGATGAAACCGTTCGTGCGCCTCGACGCCGCGCGCGGCGGCGAAGGCCATTGCGGCCTGGGACTCGCGATCGTGGCGCGCCTCGCGCACGATCGCGGCGGACGGTGCGATGTCTACAACCATCCGGGCGGCGGCCTGTGCGTGCGCATCGCCCTGCCGATCGGACTGCAGGACGGGTGAAGCGCCCGACGACGCAGCGCTTACGCGTCCTTACAGGGCGGCGTTATCGGCGCTCGCGCACGTATAGTCTGCGCGGGCTTCCTCGATAGCCCCCTGTTCGGTCCGCCCAGCTGTTGCCCGGGCGGGCCGCTTTTTTTCCAGGCCGCGATGCGCGCGTTCAGACGACCAGACGGTCGTGCAGCGTATCGATCGTCGACTGCGACAAGCCGAGCCCCGCGGTCAGGTAGCTCGACATCGTGCCGTAGCTCGCCTGCACCTGATCGAAGCCCGCCTGTAGAAAACTCTCCTGCACACTGAAGAACGGCGCGTCCAGCGTAGCCGCGGCAGCGCCGCTCTGTGACTGGATGGCGGCGACCTCGGCGTTGATCGACGCGGCCGAGTAGGTATTGGTCAGAAGATAGTCCTGCATGATCAGGTCGAGCGGGACGTTCGCAATGCTGAGCAGCAGCGCCGCAACCCAGCCGGTGCGGTCTTTGCCCGCGGTGGAGTGGACCAGTTGCGCGCCCGCCGTGTTCGCCAGTTGCGAGAGCAGCGCGCCATACCCGGCCCGCTGCGCCGTGCCTGTCACGTAAGCGCGTTCGGCACTCTCCATGGTCGCCATCGCGCCCCCCAGCTGCTGGTTCGGCGGCACGATCTGGTCGAGCTCACCCAGGACATTGATGCGCTGGTACGTTGCGCTAATCGGCAGCACGTCCGCCACGCGGGCGATTTCACCGGGCGTGCGCAGATCGTAGACGGTCGCAATGTTGAGCGTGTCGATCACGGCCTTGTCCGCGGTACTCAGGGTCAAGGCGTTCGCGCGATAGAACATGCCGCGCCGCACCTGCCGGCCATCCACGGTCGGATAGCCGCCGCCCGCGCCGCCGATGTCGCGGAAATTGTCCACCGACGCAAGCCGCGGCGTGTCCGGCAGATCGGACGACAACCCGCCGCCGCATGCCGACAGCAGCGCGCTGCCGACCCCCGACATCAGCAACACGCTTGCCGAGCCCTTCAGGAAGGCACGGCGCGACGAAAGCTCACCATTCCGTACAAACTGTGGCGGCGGAGTATTGCCGGAACGAGTCGCGGGTAAGCGGACTTTCGCAATGAAATCCATTGAATGTATTGGTAAGGCGCGTTTGCGCTGCAGGACGGATGGATGGCGTAAAACAAACTGCGCTGCAGCGGAGTGTACCGACCAAAACTACTCAATGGGTTACCAAGTAGCACGCAGTAAGAATGTGAAATTCACCCCCGAACGCGCGGAAGACGCGCCGGCGCAGACGCCTGCCCGATTGGAGCGGTTTTTTGTCCGGACTGGTCCACTCGTCTTTCGGAGCCGTAAAATAGGGGCGCACCGGGGCGCACAGTGTGAACCGCGCACAACAGGATCAGGGGCTCAGGAGACGGCATGGCGTCATTTCAGTGGTTCACGGAGTTGACGACGCGCGAGCGCCGCACGCTCTACGCGGGCTTCGGCGGTTACGCAGTCGACGCGTTCGACTTCATGATCTACTCGTTCCTGATCCCGACGCTGATCGCCACGTGGGGCATGACCAAGAGCGAAGCCGGGCTGATTGCCACCAGTTCGCTGATTTCCTCGGCCGTGGGCGGCTGGCTCGCCGGCATTCTCTCCGACCGCTACGGGCGGGTCCGCGTGCTGCAATGGACCATCGCGACCTTCGCCCTCTTCACCTGCCTGTCGGGCTTCACGCATTCGTTCTGGCAACTGCTGACGACCCGCACGCTGCAGGGCATCGGCTTCGGCGGGGAATGGTCGGTGGTGACGGTCATGATGGCCGAAACGATCCGCTCGCCGCAGCATCGCGCCAAGGCGGTCGGCACCGTGCAGAGCAGCTGGTCGTTCGGCTGGGCGGCGGCGGCGATCATCTACTGGGCGTCGTTCGCGTTGTTGCCGGAGCAGATCGCATGGCGCGCGTGCTTCTGGGTGGGCATCCTGCCGGCCTTGTGGATCGTCTATATCCGCCGCAACGTCAGCGACCCGGAGATCTATCTCGCCACGCGCCGGGCGCGCGACAGCGGCTTCGACACCTCGCACTTCCTGCAGATCTTTTCCTTTCCTCACCTCCGGACGACACTGCTCGGCAGCGCGCTCTGCACCGGCATGCTAGGCGGCTACTACGCGATCACCACCTGGTTGCCGACCTATCTGAAGACGGTGCGGCATCTGTCCGTATTCAACACCAGCGGCTATCTGATCGTGCTGATCGTCGGCTCGTTCACCGGTTACATTGTCGGGGCGATCCTGTGCGACAAGATTGGCCGGCGTGCGTCGTTCATCCTGTTTGCGATCGGCTCGTTCGTGCTCGGCATGGCCTACACGATGCTGCCCATCACCAACAGCGCGATGCTGCTGCTCGGTTTTCCGCTCGGCGTGGTCGTGCAGGGGATTTTCGCGGGAGTCGGCGCGTATCTGTCCGAGCTGTATCCGAACGAAATCCGCGGCTCCGGCCAGGGCTTCTGCTATAACCTCGGGCGCGGGCTCGGCTCGTTCTTCCCGATTCTCGTCGGCACGCTGTCCCAATCGATGACGCTCGTCAACGCGATGGGCCTCGTCGCCGGCTCAGGCTATCTGCTGGTCATCGCCGCGGCGCTGTGCCTGCCCGAAACCAGGGGCAAGGCGCTCGCGGCGGCGAGCCCGGCATCCTGATGTGCATTGATCAGACATGAAAACGATTGTTCTCGGCGGCGGCGTCATCGGCGTCGCCACCGCCTTTTACCTGCGCGCCCAGGGGTGCGAGGTCACCGTGATCGAACGCGAGCCCGACGTGGCGCTCGCCACCAGTTTCGGCAATGCCGGCGTGATCGCGCCGGGCTATGTCACGCCGTGGGCGGCGCCGGGCATGCCGGCGAAGATCCTCAAATATCTGTTCAAGCCTGCATCGCCGTTGATCTTCCGGCCGACCTTCGATCCTGCGCAGTGGCGCTGGATCGCACGCTGGCTGCGTGAGTGCGATATCGAGCGGTTTCGCGTGAACAAGCAGCGCATGCAGCGGATTGCTTATTACAGCCGGAGCTGTCTGCAGGAATTTCGCGGGCGTCATCCGTTCGAGTACGGACGTAGCCAGGGATATCTGCAGTTGTTTCGCAGCGAGTATGACGTGGAGCTGGCGCAGCCTGCTCTCGCCGTGCTGCGCGATGCCGGGATTGCGTATCGCGAGGTGAGTGCGGCGCAGTGTGTGGAGATCGAGCCGGGGTTACGGTGGGCGCGTGAGACGCCGTTATCCGGCTTGTATCTGCCCGACGATGAGGCTGGGGACTGTGCGCGGTTTACTCGTGAGCTGCGATCTATCTGCGAGGGCAATGGGGTGCGGTTTCGGCTCGATACGCGGGTGACGGGGCTCGATGTTCAGGGTGGTGTGGTGCGTGGCGTGCGGGTGGGTAGCGAGCGTGGCGATGAGGTGCTCGCTGCGGATGCCGTGGTGGTAGCGCTTGGGGTGGATAGTGCGCAGTTGCTGGCGCCGCTTGGAGTCAAGGTGCCGCTTTATCCCGTCAAAGGGTATTCGGCTACGTTGCCCGTGATCGATGATGAGAAGTCGCCGCGGGCCGCTGTCATGGATGAGTCTTTGAAGACGGCCATTACGCGGTTTGGGAGGAATGTGCGGGTGGCGGGGACTGCGGAGTTGGGGAATCGGCAGTCCACTTTACGCGAGCAGGCGCTGCAGACTTTGCTTAAGGTTCTTGATGACTGGTTTCCGCATGCGGCTAAGCCTAGTTCGGCGCATTTTTGGGTCGGGAGGAGGCCTATGACGCCGGATGGCGCGCCTTTGCTTGGTCCATCCGGGGTTGGGAATCTTTGGCTAAACGTGGGGCATGGGTCTACGGGTTGGGCTATGGCTATGGGGTCTGGGAAGGTTGTTGCTGATCTTGTTACGCTGCGCGAGCCGGAGATTTCGTTGGAGGGGCTCACGATTGCGCGGTATGGGAAGTAGGTTCTTTTTTTGCCTTTGCGGCGCTTTGGTTGTGTTCCTGGGGCGTTGGCCTCTCCTTGCTTTGTTATCGGTCTATTTGCGTCGCCCCTGTGCGGGGCGGCACTTACTTTCTTTGCCGCCGCAAAGAAAGTAAGCAAAGAAAGCGGGCTCACACCGCTAGCTCTTAGGTGTCCACATCTTCCGCGAACCCGGAGTGGTCCGAAGACAAGACCCGCCCTCGCATTTCCCACGTTCGTGACACAGCGCTCATTCATCCCACTCCGCACTACGTGCGTCGCGGACGGGTTTGCCAAGGAAGGCAGAGCCTGCCAGTGCAAACAGCACAGACAGACAAAAAGACATTAGATATCCTACCTAAATTGCAGAAGCCGTTATACCCGACGGCGGGGCGCGCAGCGCAACGCTGGAGCGGATGACAGCCTTGTCGCTAACGTGGGTGATGCGAGGGCGGGTCTCGTGTTGGGCCGTTCCCAGTAGCAGACCGGGATGGCTCACTACGGGCTAGCGGTTGCAGCCCGCTTTCTTTGCTTACTTTCTTTGCGGCGGGCAAAGAAAGTAAGTGCCGCCCCGCACAGGGGCGACACAAATAGACCACTAAGAATGCAAGGAGAGGCCAACGCCCTAAGAAAGCCAACAAACAAAGCGCCGCAGGCAAACAGACCGCGAGGAAGTCAAGCAAAGACCAACAAAACCAAAGCAAATACGCCGCCCGCGACCAACGAAAAAGCCGGGTCACCCTTCCGAGCGCCCGGCTTTGGTTACTGCCTTGTCGTCTCCACCTCGCCCTGCAAACCGATACCAGCCATGCGCCATGCTAAGTGCACGCCGGCCGAAGACTTACCGCGGCAGTTCCGACTGCCCCATCAGAAACGCATCGACCGACCGCGCGCACTGCCGTCCTTCGCGAATCGCCCACACCACCAGCGACTGGCCGCGACGCATATCACCCGCGGTGAACACCTTATCCACCGACGTGTAATACGCCTTGTCCCCCTCAGTCGAAGCACGCACATTACCACGCGCATCCTTATCGACACCGAACGCTTCCAGCACCGGCGACACCGGCTGCGTAAAGCCCATCGCCAGCAGCACCAGATCGGCCTTCATTTCGAATTCGGAACCCGGCACTTCCTGCATCTTGCCGTCCTTCCATTCGACTCGCACCGCAATCAACTTCTCAACCTTGCCGTTCTTGCCTTCGAGACGCTTCGTCGCCACCGCCCAATCGCGCTCGCAGCCTTCCTCATGCGAGGACGACGTACGCAGCTTGATCGGCCAGTACGGCCACACGAGCGGCTTGTTCTCTTCTTCCGGCGGCTGCGGCAGCAATTCGAACTGCGTCACGCTCTTCGCGCCGTGACGGTTCGACGTGCCCACGCAATCCGAACCCGTATCGCCACCGCCAATCACGATCACATGCTTGCCCTTGGCCAGCAGTTGAGCGGCAAGCTTGTCGCCTGCGTTGACCTTGTTCTGCTGCGGCAGGAATTCCATCGCGTAGTGGATACCTTCCAGCTCGCGGCCCGGCACCGGCAGGTCGCGCGGCGTTTCCGAACCGCCCGACAGCACCACGGCATCAAACTGCTCTTTCAGCTCGGCCGGCGTGATGGTCTCTTTCGCCGTGTTGCCGATATGCCCAGGCAGTGGATCCTTGCCGATGAACACGTTGGCGCGGAATGTCACACCTTCGGCTTCCATCTGACGCATGCGGCGATCGATCAGCCACTTTTCCAGCTTGAAATCGGGAATGCCATAACGCAGCAGACCGCCGATCCGGTCGTTCTTTTCGAACACCGTCACATCGTGCCCCGCCCGCGCGAGTTGCTGCGCGACCGCGAGGCCCGCGGGGCCCGATCCGACCACCGCGACTTTCTTGCCCGTCTTGTGCTTCGACGGCAGCGGCGCGACCCAGCCTTCGGACCATGCCTTGTCGATGATCGCGTGCTCGATCGACTTGATGCCGACCGGGTCGTCATTGATGCCAAGCGTACACGCCGCCTCGCACGGCGCCGGGCAGATGCGGCCCGTGAACTCCGGAAAGTTGTTGGTGGAGTGCAGCACTTCGATCGCGCTCTTCCAGTCCTGATGGAACACCAGGTCGTTGAAGTCCGGGATGATGTTGTTCACCGGGCAGCCGTTGTTGCAGAACGGAATACCGCAATCCATGCAACGTGCGCCTTGAATCTTCGCTTCGTCGTCGGCGAGTGCCGCAACGAATTCCTTGTAGTGCTTCACACGCGTGAGCGGAGCTTCGTACGTCTCGTGGCGACGTTCGAACTCGAGAAAACCGGTTGCCTTGCCCATGTGGTTCTCTTATCTATCTGTACAGGTGGGGGGATCGGCACCCGCCGCACACAAAGGCGGCGGGTACATCGAATGGGTATCTAACGTCTTGAGCTGCGGATTACGCGGCGAGGACTTCCTTGTTCGCCTTCTTCGCAGCCATCTCGCCCAGCGCGCGCTTGTATTCCGTCGGGAACACCTTCACGAACTGACGGCGCGACGCATCCCAGTTTTCAAGCAGCGCCTTGGCACGCGGCGAGCCGGTGAACTGGAAGTGACGTTCGATCAGCCCCTTCAGCAGGACTTCGTCGGTTTCGTTCGCATGCCACAGGCCCTTGTCGACCGTGCGTTCCTGCTCGGCCTGCTGCAGCACCGGGTCGAGCGCGACCATCGACTTGTTGCACTTGCCGGCAAACGTGCTGTCCGGATCGAACACATAAGCGATACCGCCCGACATGCCCGCCGCGAAGTTACGGCCCGTTTCGCCGAGCACGACCACCGTGCCGCCCGTCATGTATTCGCAACCATGATCGCCCGTGCCTTCGACCACCGCCGTCGCGCCCGAGTTACGCACGCAGAAACGCTCGCCTGCCACGCCGCGGAAGAACGATTCGCCTTCGATCGCGCCGTACATCACCGTGTTGCCGCAAATGATGTTCTCTTCCGACTTGCCGCGGAAATCGTTGGTCGGACGAATGATGATGCGCCCGCCCGACAGGCCCTTGCCGACATAGTCGTTGCCGTCGCCGACCAGATCCAGCGTCACGCCTCTCGCGAGGAACGCGCCGAAGCTCTGGCCCGCGGTGCCCTTCAACTGGATGTGAACTGTGTCGTCGGGCAAGCCGTCGTGGCCGTACTTCTTCGCGATCGTGCCGGACAGCATGGCGCCGACCGTACGGTTGACGTTGCGCACCGGCTGGATGAACGAGACGTGCTCGCCCTTCTCGATCGCCGCCTTCGCCTTCTCGATCAGGACATGATCCAGCGCCTTGTCGAGACCGTGGTCCTGCACGTCGACGTGCTTGCGCGCCACGTCCGCCGGAACCGACGGCAGGTAGAACACGCGCGAGAAGTCGAGACCCTTCGCCTTCCAGTGCTCGATGCCCTTCTTTGTGTCGAGCAGTTCGGCATGACCGATCAGGTCGTCGAACTTGCGGATGCCCAGTTGCGCCATGATTTCGCGCGCTTCTTCCGCAACGAAGAAGAAGAAGTTGACGACGTGTTCGGGCTGGCCCTTGAACTTCGCACGCAGCACTGGATCTTGCGTCGCGACGCCGACCGGGCAGGTGTTCAGATGGCACTTGCGCATCATGATGCAGCCTTCGACGACGAGCGGCGCCGTCGCAAAGCCGAATTCATCCGCACCGAGCAGCGCGCCGATCACGACGTCGCGGCCGGTCTTCATCTGACCGTCGGCCTGCACGCGGATACGGCCGCGCAACTGGTTCAGCACCAGGGTCTGCTGCGTTTCCGCGAGACCCAGTTCCCACGGCGTGCCGGCGTGCTTGAGCGACGACAGCGGCGAAGCGCCCGTGCCGCCGTCATGACCCGCGATCACGACGTGATCGGCCTTCGCCTTGGCCACACCCGCTGCGACCGTGCCGACACCCGATTCCGAGACCAGCTTGACCGAGATGCTGGCCGCCGAGTTCGCGTTCTTCAGATCGTGGATCAGTTGCGCCAGATCTTCGATCGAGTAGATGTCATGGTGCGGCGGCGGCGAGATCAGGCCGACACCCGGCACCGAGTAACGCAGCTTGCCGATGTAATCCGACACCTTGTGACCCGGCAACTGGCCGCCTTCGCCCGGCTTCGCGCCCTGCGCCATCTTGATCTGGATCTGGTCGGCCGACGACAGATACTCCGCCGTCACACCGAAACGGCCCGACGCCACCTGCTTGATCTTCGAGCGCAACGAATCGCCGTCCTTCAGCGGAATGTCGACGATGACTTCGTCGCCGATCACCGACTTCATCGTGTCGCCGTTCTTGATCGGAATGCCGCGCAGTTCGTTGCGATAGCGGTTGGCGTCCTCACCACCTTCACCGGTGTTCGACTTGCCGCCGATGCGGTTCATCGCCACCGCCAGCGTGGCATGCGCCTCGGTCGAGATCGAGCCCAGCGACATCGCGCCCGTCGCAAAGCGCTTGACGATGTCCTTCGCCGGTTCCACTTCGTCGAGCGGAATCGCCTTGGTCGGATCGAACTTGAACTCGAACAGGCCGCGGAACGTCATATGCCGCTTCGTCTGATCGTTGATCAGATGCGCGTATTCCTTGTACGTCTGATACGAGTTACTGCGCGCCGAGTGTTGCAGCTTGGCGATCGCATCCGGGGTCCACATGTGTTCTTCGCCGCGCACGCGGTAGGCGTACTCGCCACCCGCGTCGAGCATCGTGGCCAGCACCGGATTGTCGCCGAACGCTTCGCGATGCAGACGAATCGCTTCCTCGGCCACGTCGAACAGGCCGATGCCGCCCACCTTCGACGACGTGCCCTTGAAGTACTTCGTCACCAGGTCTTCAGCGAGGCCCACCGCTTCGAAGATCTGCGCGCCGGTGTACGACATGTAGGTCGAAATGCCCATCTTCGACATGACCTTCTGCAGGCCCTTGCCGACTGCCTTGGTGAAGTTGTAGACCGCCTTCTCCGCCGACAGGTCGCCCTTCAGACCAGCGGCCATCTGCGCGAGCGTTTCCATGGCGAGGTACGGGTGCACGGCTTCCGCGCCGTAGCCCGCAAGCAGCGCAAAGTGATGCGTCTCGCGCGCCGAACCGGTTTCGACCACCAGACCCGCACTCGTGCGCAGACCGTGCTGCACCAGATGCGTGTGGATCGCCGCCGTGGCGAGCAGCGCCGGGATCGCGACGTTGTCGCGGTCGGTCTTGCGGTCGGACACGATCAGCATGTTGTAGCCGGACTTCACCGCATCGACGGCTTCCGCGCACAGCGACGCCAGACGCGCTTCGATACCTTCCTTGCCCCACGCCACCGGGTAGCAGATATTCAGTTCATACGAACTGAACTTGCCGCCCGTGTACTGATCGATGGCGCGGATCTTGGCGATGTCGCGGAAATCGAGCACCGGTTGCGACACTTCGAGACGCATCGGCGGGTTGATGTTGTTCGTGTCGAGCAGGTTCGGCTTCGGGCCGACGAACGACACCAGCGACATCACCATGTTTTCGCGGATCGGGTCGATCGGCGGGTTCGTCACCTGGGCGAACAGCTGCTTGAAGTAGTGGTAGAGCGTCTTGTTCTTGTTGGACATGACCGCCAGCGGCGAGTCGTTGCCCATCGAACCGACGGCTTCTTCACCGGCTTGCGCCATCGGCGCCATCAGGAACTTGAGGTCTTCCTGCGTATAGCCGAAGGCCTGCTGGCGATCCAGCAGGGCCGCGGCTTCGCGGCGCTCCGTCACGACGTCTTCGGCCTTCGGCTCGATTTCGTCGAGCTTGATCCGCACCGCATCGATCCAGCTCTTGTACGGCTTGGCGTTGGCGAGGTTGTCCTTGAGTTCCTTGTCGTCGATGATGCGGCCGTGTTCCATGTCGATCAGGAACATCTTGCCCGGCTGCAGACGCCACTTCTTGACGATCTTCGACTCGGGAATCGGCAACGTGCCCGCTTCCGACGCCATGATGACGAGGTCGTCGTCCGTGACGATGTAGCGCGCCGGACGCAGGCCGTTACGGTCGAGCGTCGCGCCGATCTGACGGCCGTCGGTGAAGGCGATCGCGGC
Source organism: Paraburkholderia sp. GAS38 (assembly GCF_050434965.1). Taxonomy (NCBI): domain Bacteria; kingdom Pseudomonadati; phylum Pseudomonadota; class Betaproteobacteria; order Burkholderiales; family Burkholderiaceae; genus Paraburkholderia; species Paraburkholderia sp. GAS38. The sequence continues at coordinate 127,764 of NZ_JBNDJO010000019.1, forward strand.
GGGGCCGTCCCACGGCTCCATCATCGCGGCGTGGTATTCGTAGAAGGCGCGGCGGTTGTCGTCCATCAGCGTGTGCTGTTCCCAGGCTTCCGGGATCATCATCATCATGGCGTGGACGAGCGGATAACCGGCCATCACCAGCAGCTCGAGACAGTTGTCGAACGAGGCGGTGTCCGATTGGCCCGGGTAGATCAGCGGCCACAGCTTCGGCAGATCGTCGCCGAGCACGTGCGAGGCGATTGCGCCGGTACGGGCGTTCAGCCAGTTGACGTTGCCCTTCACCGTGTTGATTTCGCCGTTGTGGGCAATCATCCGGTACGGGTGAGCCAGTTCCCATGCCGGGAAGGTGTTCGTGGAGAAGCGCTGGTGCACGAGCGCCAGCGCCGACACGGTGCGGTCGTCCTGCAGGTCGCGGTAGTACACACCAACCTGACCGGCCAGCAACAGGCCTTTGTAGACCACCGTGCGCGCCGACATGGACGGCACGAAGTATTCCTTGCCGTGCTTGAGCTTGAGCGCCTGGATGCGGTGGCTCGCGGTCTTGCGGATCACGTACAGCTTCCGTTCGAGCGCGTCGGTCACCATGATGTCCTTGCCGCGGCCGATGAAGATCTGGCGGATCAGCGGCTCGCTCGCCTTGACGGTGGGCGAAATCGGCATGGAGTGGTCGACCGGCACGTCGCGCCAGCCCAGCACCACCTGGCCTTCGGCCTTCACCGTACGCTCGAGCTCCTGTTCGCAGGCGAGACGCGAGGCGTGCTCCTTCGGCAGGAAGATCATGCCGACGCCGTATTCGCCGTTCGGCGGCAACGTCACGCCCTGCTTGGCCATTTCCTCACGGTAGAAGCCGTCCGGAATCTGGATCAGGATGCCCGCGCCGTCGCCCATCAGCGGATCGGCGCCGACGGCGCCCCGGTGATCGAGGTTCTCGAGAATCTTCAGGCCCTGCTCGATGATCTCGTGACTTTTCTTGCCCTTGATGTGGGCAACGAAGCCGACGCCGCAAGCGTCATGCTCGTTTTGCGGGTCATAGAGACCTTGCGCGGCGGGAACCGAGGAGGTCGGTTGCTGGTGGTCGTTCATGGGGACACCGTCTGTGAGGGGCCGGAGCGGCCGTTAAACCATTTTTTTATTGCCGCAGTTCGCACTGCAACCGCGCGGGCGGCTTCGAAGCAATCCGCGTCGAAACTGCCGGAATTCGGAATATACGCGACGAATCAAAGGAATAGCAAATAAAACATGATGGTACGACCCCTATTATCAGGTTGGTGCATCGCACCCATTTTTTATTGGTTCCATATCAAAATCGGTGCAAAAGAAAGCGGCATGTGCAAATGCCGCTTTCGTGCAGATCGTTGAGGCGAAACGGTTTATTGGGTCTGCGGCGTTTCCCGGACCTTGCGCGGCCGCCCGCGCGGCAGCGGCGACACCCGGCGATTCGCCGCCCGCGCCGCCCACTCGCGGTACGAATCGCTGCCGAGGACCCAGCCCTTCAGCGTGGCCTGCTGCAACTGACTGGCTTCGCGTTCGTCCAGCGGCTGCTCGCAGAGCTCGCGATAGGCCCGTTGCCGTTCGAACGGCGTATTGCCGAGCGACCAGTACAACGGGTGGTCGGTGATCAGGCTGTCGAGCGTCAGTCCAATATGGTGCCGGTAGCTCGACCAGCGGTAGTCTTCAGGCGCGCTCACCAGTTGCCCGCGCACCGGACACATCTCGACCACCCGGCTCGCCAGCAGGAAATAGCGCTCACCTTCGATCACCGTGGCCCGGTAGCGGCCTTCCCACAAGGTGCCGCGCCGCGAGTAGCGCCGGTTGAAGTGGGCGACGTAGCGGCGACCGACCGCCTGCATCGCCTTCGGCAAGCTCGACTCTTCGGTCGGCGTGACGAGCAGTTGCACCGCGCCCGGCATCAACGCGTAGGCGTGGATGGACAGGTGATGGTCGCGGGAAGCCGCCTTCAGACAATCGATGAAGAGCTCGTAATCCTGTTCGTCGACAAATGCGGGCTGCTGATCGAGCCCGCGCAGGATGACGTGCTGCGGCTGGTCGGGGACATAAAGACGTGCGAGCCGTGCCATGCTGGAGTATCCAATAGTCGCGTTGGTATATACCCGAAGGTCCAAAAAAGCCGAACGCCCGTACGATTCGGTGCGAAGCGGCTGAGCCGAAAACCGCGCGGAGCTTAGGGAGAAAGCTCTAACCGCCGCGTATGGTTTGTTTCAAACGTTGTGGTCATAATGAGCGGGCCTTTTCTGGAGGAGCACACATATGAAATTAAAACAGGCCATGACGGGGATCGCGGCGCTCGCTTGCATGACAGCAGCGCACGCTCAATCGGCCGGAAGCTTTTACGTCACGACAGGCTGGTTGCATCTTGCACCTCAGTCCAGTAGCGATCCGTTGAAGGAGACAAGCGTTGGCGGCTCACCCGTCAATGTCACACTGCCCAATACCGGAGCCAGCCTCGATAGCGCCGACACACTCGGCTTCACCGCTGGTTACTTCGTCACCGACCACATCGCAACCGAATTCGTGATTGGCATTCCGCCGAAGTTCAATCTGGACGGCTCGGGTGCCTTCTCCTCATACGGCAAACTCGGTGACGCCAAACAGTGGAGCCCCACTCTGCTGTTCAAGTACTACTTCAGAGACGCGCAAGCGCGGTTCCGTCCTTACCTGGGTGTGGGTGTCACCCATGTCTCGTTCACCGATGCAGAGATCACCAACAGCGTGTTCGAACAGCAGGTACTGCATGGTCCGACCTCGGTATCGACGGATAGTTCGTGGGAGCCGGTGTTTAATGGGGGCTTCACGTTCGCCATCGACCAGCATTGGTTCGCGGGCGTCTCGCTCTCATACATCCCGCTCAGCACCACTGCCAAGCTGAACACCGCGGCCGTCACGCCGGTCGGCACGCTCAATGTCCAGTCGCAGACCAAAATCAGGCTGAACCCGATCGTCAGCTACATCAGCATCGGTTATCGCTTCTGACGGTAAGACTAAGGGTAGACGAGTTTTGGGGGCTTGAACAATGCCGTCATGCATTCATGGCGGCATTTTCGTTTGTATGGCGGCGAAAGCTTCCCGAACAGGGCTCCGCGGCCAGCCGCTTTGTAAATTTGACCAGCGTGAAGCCGCCTGCGATGCAAATTGTGCCGCCGCAAACGTGTGTTGAATGGCGGGAACGCCGCCCGGCGTGTGGCACCGAAGTTGCGTGGCATGGGGTTTCCCGCACGATTCAAGCGGGACCTCTTTGACTTTTCAACGACGGAGCGACCATGACTGCACTACCGAACACGCGAGACGCCCTCGGCGAATCCTGGACCTCGACGAGCCGCCGTGCGCGCCGCATCGCGCGCCATAGCCGCCACGCGGCCGAAGACATTGCCACCGAACTGCGCTCACTGATGTCTGAACTCGAAGACACGCTGGCCGACGGCACGCAAGCCGACGCTGCGGCGCTGCGCGCCCAGTTGAGCAAGCGCCTGGAAGTGGCACGTACGCGCCTGAACGATACCCGCGAAGCCGTGCGCCAGCGCGCCGAAGTCGCGCTCTCGGACGCCGACGATTACGTGCACGAAAACCCGTGGCAGACAATTGCAATCGTGGGCGGCATTGCCCTGATTGCGGGTGCATTGTTTGCACGGGCTCGCTGAGCTTGAGCTGAGGGGCCTCTCGACTGAGAGGCCTTTGCCGCACGGTCGGCGCGGGTACTTGTGCGGGCTGGGTGCGGGTCCGGCCCGCTGGTGCTCACGGCCTGGTGTTCGCGGCCCGACGCTCGCGGTCAATTATCCGCGATCACGAACAGACGCTGGTATTCCTTGAGCGCGTAGCGATCGGTCATGCCCGCGATGTAATGGGCGATCAGCCGCGGCTGGACCGCCGCATCCGCTGACTGGTACGACGGCGGCAGCAGCCGCGAATCGTCGGTGAACGCATCGAACAGGCCGATCACCACGCGGCGCGCCTTGTTCGCCATGCGCATCACGCGATAGTGGCGATACAGATTCTTGAACAGGAAGCGCTTGAGAGCCGCCGCCTGCGCGGCCACCGCTTCGCTATGTGCGACCAGCGGCGGCGCGGCACGCACGGCGTCGAGCGAAGCCGGCGCGTGCTCGAGCAGATTGCGGGTGGTCGTCTCGATCAGATCGACGATCAGCGTATTGATGATGCGGCGCACCGTCTCGTGAATCAGCCGGCGTCCTTCGATGTGCGGATAATCGCGGCGCGCCGCCTCGTAGTGCGTCTGCCACAACTCGACTTCAGCCAGTTGCTGGACCGTCAGCAGCCCGGAGCGCAATCCATCGTCGACGTCGTGATTGTTGTACGCGATCTCGTCCGCGACGTTCGCGATCTGCGCCTCGATGGACGGTTGCCGCCCGTCGAGGAAGCGCTCGCCGAGTGCGCCGAGCCGCCGCGCATTTTCCCGCGAACAATGCTTGAGGATGCCTTCGCGCGTTTCGAAACAGAGGTTCAGGCCATTGAACGCACCGTAGTGCTCTTCGAGATCGTCGACCACCGCGAGGCTCTGCAGGTTGTGCTCGAAGCCGCCATGCTCCCGCATGCATTCGTTGAGCGCGTCCTGACCGGCATGGCCGAACGGCGTATGGCCGAGGTCGTGGGCGAGTGAAATGGCTTCGACCAGATCCTCGTTGACTCGCAGATTGCGGGCCACGGAACGCGCGATCTGCGCCACTTCCAGACTGTGCGTGAGGCGGGTGCGAAACAGATCGCCCTCGTGGTTCACGAACACCTGCGTCTTGTATTCGAGGCGGCGGAACGCGGTGGAGTGGACGATGCGGTCGCGATCGCGCTGAAACTCGGTGCGTGCGCTGGGCGGCGCTTCGGCATGGCGGCGACCGCGGGATTGCGACGCGCGCGCCGCATAAGGCGCGAGATGGGCTTCGAGCGCGGCGAGATTGGGAGTGACGGGAAGTGCCGGCTGCGCGCCCGCAGGCACAGCGCCGCTCGAAGTATTCAGGGTTTCGCTACGCGTTTCACTCACCGGCTTCTCCGAATCAAGGACCACACCCGGTATGCACCGCCGCGGCGCTGCCAGGAAAGCACCGGGCCACCCAGACTTCCCTGGCCTCGGCCGGGCGCCCGGCCCGAAGCGCCGGGTTCGGGTCGCTCAGACCGCGGCCGCTAGCGTGGCATGCACGGCGGCGTCAGGTGCCGGGCCGATCAGCGTCTCACCAAAACGCTTCAGCAGGATGAATTTGATTTCGCCCGCTTCGGCTTTCTTGTCGACGCGCATCAGGTCGACATAGCGGGACTCGCCCAGCGCAGGCGCGCGAGTGGGCAAATGCGCGGCCTTGATCACGTCGACGAGACGCCGGCGCGCCGCTTCGTCCAGATGACCGAGGCGCACGGACAGGTCGGCCGCCATCACCATTCCGCATCCTACTGCTTCGCCATGCAGCCATTCGCCGTAGCCAAGCCCGGCTTCGATCGCATGACCGAACGTGTGACCGAAATTGAGAATCGCACGCAGACCGCCTTCGCGTTCGTCTGCCGCGACGACCGACGCCTTGATCTCACAGGAGCGCTTGACCGCTTCTGCAAGGGCTTGCGGCTCGCAACGGTTCAAGGCCTCGACATTCGCTTCAATCCACTCGAAGAAAGCGGCGTCCGCAATCGCACCGGTCTTGATGACTTCCGCGACACCGGCGGCCAGCTCACGCGCCGGCAGCGTACGCAACGCGCCGATGTCCGCAATCACGGCCTGCGGCTGGTAGAACGCGCCGATCATGTTCTTGCCGAGCGGATGGTTGATACCGGTCTTGCCGCCCACCGACGAATCGACCTGCGACAGCAGCGTAGTCGGCACCTGGATGAACGGCACACCGCGCATATAGCAGGCGGCGGCGAACCCGGTCATGTCGCCGATCACCCCGCCGCCCAACGCGATCAAGGTGGTCTTGCGGTCGGCCCGCGCGCCCAGCAGGGCGTCGAAGATCAGATTCAGCGTGTCCAGATTCTTGTAGGCCTCGCCATCGGGCAGCACGACCGTGGACACCTGCTTGCCGAGCGGCGCGAGCGCCGCACGCAAGGTGTCGCCGTAGAGCGGGTCGACGGTGGTGTTGGTGACGATGGTGATGGACGAACCGGCGATATGCGGTGCAAACAGCGCCGTCTGGCCGATCAGGTCGGCGCCGATATGGATGGGATAGGCGCGGTCGCCCAGTTCGACTTTGACGGTAATCATGCTTGCATTATGACGCAGGATGTTTGGCGACGCCGGCCATCTCGAGCTGCATCAGGACCATGTTGACGAGGCCGTTGACCGACGGCCGGCCGGTTTCGATGACGAAATGCGCGCACTCGCGGTAAAGCGGATCGCGCACCTCGTAGAGCTCTTCCAGACGCGCTTTGGGATCTTCGGTCTGCAGCAGCGGGCGATTCTTGTCGCGCCGCGTGCGCAACCACAGGTCGTGCGGGTTGGCGCGCAAATAGACGACCACGCCGTTGTTTTGCAGCGCCAGACGGTTTTCCGGCCGCAAAACGGCGCCGCCGCCCGTGGCCAGCACGATATTCCGCTGCAGGGTGAGGTCGGTGATCACATGCGATTCGCGGTCGCGAAAGCCCGCCTCGCCCTCGAGTTCGAAGATGACAGGGATGCGCGCGCCCGTGCGCACCTCGATTTCATGGTCGGAATCGAAGAACGGACGATCCAGCCGGCGCGCCACCGCGCGGCCCACGGTGGTCTTGCCTGCCCCCATGAGCCCTACAAAAAATACATTGGCGTGTGCGTCCCGCGCTTGCAACGGTGTCCTCTGGCTAATCCGGTATGGTTCGTGCCGCAGCTTACTGGCAAAGCGACTGCCTTGTCGAGCCTGCGGGCCGCGGCTGCGGCAGGCGCTCAATTCGTCTGCACAACGCGCGGCGTGATAAAAACGACCAGCTCGCTGCGTTGGTCGCGGTGTGCCCGATGACGAAAAAATGCGCCCAAAAGGGGTATTTTGCCCAGGAGTGGCACTCGCGTCACATCATCCCGGTCATCTGTGGCATAGATTCCGCCGATCGACACAGTCCCGCCGTCCTCCACCTCGACGCGCGTCTGCACGTGCTTGGTGTTGATGGCCGGCCCCGCGGCGGTCTGCTCGCCGACGCTGTCCTTGGCGATATCGAGGTCCAGCACCACCCGCCCGTCCGGCGTGATCTGCGGCTCCACCTCCAGTTTCAGGCTTGCGCGGCGAAACTGCACGCCCGAGACGCCCTGGCCGACTTTCGCCTGATATGGCAGTTCGGTGCCCTGCTCGACGATCGCTTTCATGCGGTCCGCGGTCACCACGCGCGGGCTCGAGACCGTTTCACCGTGCCCCTCCGCTTCCAGCGCGCTCAATTCTATATTGAGCAGGCGCGTGGCCTGGGCGGCGAACAACGTCAGGCCGACCGTGGCGGCGTCGAACCCTGACAGGGGCCCCGCCGCCAGATCGTAGACGGTGCCGTCCTTGCCACCGGCAATCCCGGTGGCCGTGCCGCCGCCATCCACGCCCGCCGCGGCGAGCGACAGCCGCACGCCCAGGTTGCGCGAGAAACCCTGCTCCCCTTCGACGATACGCGCTTCGATCAGCACCTGGCGCGACGGCCGGTCGATCGACGCCAGCAGCTCGGCAATTTGCGCGAGACGCGCCTCCAGATCCGTGACGAACAGCAGATTGGTGCGCACATCCGCCATCGCCGCACCGCGCTTCGACAGCACGCGCTGGCTTCCGGAGCCGGTCAGCAGGCGCCGCACGTCTTCGGCGTGCGCGTAGTGCAGCTCGAAGGTACGGCTCGCGAGCGGCTCCAGATCCGCGACCCGCGCATGCGCCTCGAAGCGCTGCCGCTCGCGCGCCGCCAGATCCGCCAGCGGCGCGACCCAGATCACGTTGCCGTGTCGCTCCATGGCGAGGCCGTTGACGTCGAGCAAGGTGTCGAATGCGGTACGCCACGACACCTTGTCGAGCCGCAGCGACACCGTGCCGCGAACCCGGTCGCTCGCGACGATATTCAGGCCCGTGAACTGCGCGAACGCGTTCAGCACCGCACCCAGCTCGGCGCGCTGGAAATTCAGCGAAATGGGTTTATCGGGCGCGAGACCGTCGTCGATCGCACGGCTCGATGCGTCGCCCAGACGCTGCGCCGGGGCGAGCGGTACGGGCGGCCCTTCGAGTGTGCCGGCGGCGGGCGATTCGGCGTGCGCCGCTACGGCGCGCGTTGCCGTCAGCGGCGTGCCTTCGAGCGGCGTGCCCTCGAGGTCGTCGCTTGTCACGCTTGTCGCTCTCTGCGGGGTTTCGGCTGACGGCGCTTCGTCCGCCGAGTCGGTGCGCAGAAACGGGTTGGGTACATCGACGGCCAGACTGCGCGGCAACGGCGGCGCGTCGTATGGCGCTACCGCATCGTCGGACGGCATGACGACCGGCAACGGTGGCAACGACGCGTGCGCTGCGCCCGCGACGAAAACAGCGCAGCCGATTGCCTGCCGGATTCGCTCGGATGCCGTCGTCATGAGGCCTCCGTCAATGCAAGCGTGCGCGTACCGAGACGATTGGTCAGCGTGATGCTGAGCGCATCCATGCCCATGACGAGATCGTCGCCCACCCGCTGCCCTTGCTCGACCGTGGCCGCGCCATCAGGCGTTTCGAGCAGCGCGAGGCCGCGCATCCGGTCGCGCAACAAACCGGCGAGGCGCAGCAGGCCCATGTCCGGCACGTCGCCGTCCGCTTGCGGCTGACGTAAGAACGGGTCGTAGAACACCACGTCTTCATCGTCGGCGTCCATGTCTTCGTCGACGATGGGCTCGGGGCTCGCCGCGGCGGGAGTCAGGTCGGCAAACACGTGCAGGCTCGCGCTAACCAGCAGTCCGCCCGCGCTGCGCTTCACGGTGACGTCTTCAGGCACGGCAAGTATCGGCAAGTCGGACAGGCCGCGCAGAAACACCATCAGGTGCAGGAAATCGGCCTGGACGGTGAGATGCATCGACCGCGTGGCATCCGCACTCGCGCCGGTTCCCGTATCGGGCGCGAGCGTCAGCAACGTCACGCCGCTGCGAACCGCGAGCAGCGACATCAGACGCGCGTCGTCGGCAGGCGTCCACTGGGCCGGCTCCTGAGCGTTCGAGGTAGCCGCGGCATGGCGGCGCAGCGCGGGCAACTGGGCGAGCGCCTGCTGCGCCTGCGCCAGCTTGTGCTGCGCATCGGAGATCGCCGTGCGGCTCGCCTGAACGCCGGCCAGATCCACGGAGATCCAGCCGTTGGTGCCGATAGCGAACACGACCGCTGCAATCAGACATCCGGCCAGAAAGCGGCGCCGGCCGCTCCACGCCTCCAGCGGCAAGCGCATGCGGTTCATCCAGTGCAAGGCGCGCGAGGTCTGATTCGCGGTCGCGGCGTGAGGGGCAAACAAGGTACTCATCGTGCACCTCGCGGCTTGTCGGTTTCGCGTTTATGTGCGCGCGCAGACGCCACCGCCTGCACCACTTCTTTCAAGGGCTCGTCCCACCGCAACCGGGCGGCAAACTCAACCGGACCGCTGCCGATCGCTGAAGCGTCATGTCCGGTCCTTGCCAACGGATGCAGGTCGGCGACCTCGGAGCTCTTCACGCCGCGAATCGTGCTCAATTGCTTGAGCCAGACCGCGGACGCAACGGGATCGGTGGACGTCGCCAGCAACTCCGTCTCATGTGCATGCTGTCTTAACTGCTGCAGGACGACGCCATCGCCGGGCACCCGGCTTAGCGTATCGAGCAGATCGAGCAGGCGAGTCAAGGGTGCGGACAACGCGACTGCCCGCGCGCCCCGTTTGCCCTGCTCTTCAGCGTCGTGCCGGAGTCGCGCCAGCTCCGCGAGCGGCGCCGCGAGGTCCGCCAGTTCGCGTTCGCTCGCCGCACGCTGCGCATCGAGCCGCGAGCGCTCAAACATCTGCCAGCCCGCCACCGCCAGCACCGCCGTGCAGCCGATCAACGCCGCGCCCAGCCATTCGAGCAGACAGCACCGCCGGGCGAGGCGCGCGTCGCGTTGCCGGTAGGGCAGCAAGTTGAAGCCGCCGATCCAGACCGGGTGTCCAGCCGTTCCCATGCGCGAATTCATCCAGCTCATTCCATCACCCCGCGCAAGGCAAGACCAAACGCCACCGCACAGGTCGGCTCGTACAGCAGGTCGGCGCAGAGCGAGCGCGCGCAGTCACCCAGGGAACGGCACTCGAAAGGCAGCACGGAACAGCCCAGCACATCGCCGATATCCGCGACAGAAAAGCCCACCCCGTCGAGCAACTCGAGTTCTCCTCCGAGCAACGCACAGTCAAACTCGGGGCCGCCGACGAGGTCGCGTAACGCATCCGCGAGATCCGCATGCTCGGGCGCCGGGTAGTGCATGTCGGCGGTCACCGCCTCGTCGTCGATGCGCCAGCCGTACACACCGTCCGCACCAATCCAGATGGCCGCGTAGCTCTCATGGGGCTCCAGTTCTAGCATGGCCGCGTGGCGCAGCGCGCGTAACGCGGCATGCGGTTCACCGTCGATCGCGGTCAAGGTGACGCCGGCCGCGGCCGCGCACTCGATGCGCGCCTCCAGATGCTGGCGGGCCGCCGTCGCAATCGCGACGGATGCTGCACGGCTCGGCGCGCCGTCAATGAACCAGTCGACCGCCAGCGCGTGACGCTCGATCCCCGCCATCCGTTCCGCTTCCACAAGCACCGCCGGCTCCAGCCCCGCGAGCGTCGCGCCGCGCGCTACCGCGAGCTCGCCTGCGGCGCCGAACCGCGCAAGCGGCACGCTCGACATCAGCGTCGCCGAACCCGGCAGCGCCATCGCGCAACGCAGTGTGTGGGACGCACACGCGCGTGGCAGATCCGCGAACACTTCGCGCATTGCACGAGTCACGGCAGTGCGATCCACGATCTCTCCCCCTGCCATCGCGCCGGCAGCGAGCGGCACAGCCCCGAGGTACTCGATGCGCATCTGCTCGCCCATACGCAAGCGCTGACTCAACACCACGAGCTTCACCGCCTCGCGACTCACGTCGATTCCTGCAGCAAAACGCCGCACCTTCACAAGCAACGTACTTTTAATCGCCATCCTGCCTCCCTTCACACACACAAAGCCTGCGACACACGCGACAAATCGTTCGACCGCGCGGACCCAGCGCCCACCCTGACGTGGCGCTTTCCTGTGAAGACAATTGTGCGCAGCCGAAGCGGCGGGCGATATTCGGCCGAATGGCTAACGTGAAGGTCTCGGTCCCCGATGCGACATCAAAGCGTCTACAGTAAGGGTCATCCCCCGCACGGCGCGACGGTTGACCGTAAGCATGCCGAAAGCCGATGGGCCAGACGGCTATAATCGCGGGACTGTTTTTTGGTGTTCATATGCAATCTTCGTCCCCTACGTCCCCGCCGCCCGCGCCGCAGAAGCGCAAACGTCCGTTGTGGCTAAAGCTCGTTCTGGCGCTGGTAGGTCTGATGTTTGCCGGCGTCGCGTGTGCCGGACTCGTACTCGGCTATGCGCTCGTGGTGGCCACGCCGAATCTGCCTTCGCTCGACGCGCTCACGGACTACCGTCCGAAGGTGCCGCTGCGCATCTATACGGCCGACCACGTGCTGATCGGCGAGTTCGGCGAAGAGCGGCGCGACGTCGTGCATATCCAGGATGTGCCCGACAATCTGAAGAAGGCCGTGCTCGCCATTGAAGACGCGCGCTTCTACGATCACGGCGGCGTCGACCTGACCGGGATCGCACGCGCCGGCTTCGTCGCGCTGACCAACGGTCACGCCACGCAGGGCGCCAGCACGATCACCATGCAGGTGGCGCGCAACTTCTTTCTGTCGAGCGAAAAAACCTACACGCGCAAGATCTACGAGATGTTGCTCGCGTACAAGATCGAGTCGAAGCTGACGAAAGATCAGATTCTCGAGGTCTACATGAACCAGATCTATCTGGGTCAGCGCGCCTATGGTTTCGCGAGTGCGGCGCGGGTGTATTTCGGCAAGGACATGAAGGACCTCACGCTCGCCGAATCCGCGATGCTCGCCGGTCTGCCCAAAGCGCCCTCGGCCTATAACCCGGTCGTCAATCCGAAGCGCGCGAAGGTTCGTCAGGAGTACATCCTGACTCGCATGCTCGAGTTGCACTACATCACGCAAGAACAGTACGACACGGCAAGCAGGCAACCGCTCGCCGTCAAGGGCGCCGGCAAGGAATTCAGCGTGCATGCCGAGTACGTCGCGGAAATGGTTCGTCAGATGATGTACACGCAGTTTCACGAAGAGGCCTACACACGCGGGCTGAACGTCGTGACGACGATCGACTCCGCTGACCAGGATGTCGCGTACCGGTCGCTGCGCAAGGGGCTGATGGACTACGAACGGCGTCACGGCTATCGCGGTCCGGAAGCGTTCATCGACTTGCCTGCCGACGCGGACGAACGCGAACAGGCGATCGACGACGCCTTGCTCGAACACCCGGACAACGGCGAGATCATCGCGGCGGTCGTCACCACCGCGAATCCGAAGCAGGTCGAGGCAACCCTCGCCGACGGCAACGTTGCGACGCTGCAAGGCGATGGCCTGCGCTTCGCCTCGTTCGCACTCGGCCCCCGCGCGCAGCCGAATCAGCGCATCCGTCCGGGTGCGATCATCCGCGTCTTCAGGGGCGACGACGGCAACTGGGCGATCACGCAGTTGCCCCAGGTGGAAGGCGCCTTCGTTTCGGTCATACCGCAAGACGGCGCGATCCGCGCGCTGGTGGGCGGGTTCGACTTCAACAAGAACAAGTTCAACCACGTCACCCAGGCATGGCGGCAGCCCGGTTCGAGCTTCAAGCCGTTTATCTATTCGGCGTCGCTGGAAAAAGGCCTGGGGCCGGCCACGGTGATCAACGACGCGCCGCTCTTCTTTAGCGCGGCCGAAACCGGCGGCCAGGCATGGGAACCGAAGAACTACGGCGGCGGCTTCGACGGTCCCATGACCATGCGCACCGCGCTGCAGAAATCGAAGAACCTCGTGTCGATCCGCATCCTCAACCAGATCGGTCCGAAGTACGCACAGGGTTACATCACCCGTTTCGGCTTCGATGCGGACCGCCATCCGGCCTATCTGCCGATGGCGCTCGGCGCCGGGCTCGTCACGCCGCTGCAGATGGCGGGCGGTTTTTCGGTGTTCGCCAACGGCGGCTATCGGATCAACCCGTACCTGATCGCGGAGGTGACCGATCAGCGTGGCGTGGTCGTGGCGCAGGCCAAGCCGCTCGTCGCCGGGCAAAGTGCGCCGCATGCGATCGACGCACGCAATGCCTACGTCATGAACAGCCTGCTGCAAAGCGTCGCGCAGCGCGGCACCGGCGCAAAATCCAATGTCCTGAAGCGCACCGATCTCGCCGGCAAAACCGGCACGACCAACGATTCACGCGATGCGTGGTTTGCGGGCTACCAGCACACGCTCACCGCAATCGCATGGATCGGCTACGACAATCCGCGCAGCCTCGGCGACAAGGAAACCGGCGGCGGGCTCGCCTTGCCGGTGTGGATCGATTACATGAGTAAGGCCCTGAAGGGCGTGCCGGAATACAAGATGCCGATGCCCGACGGCGTCGTCACGCTCGGCGACGAACTGTATTTCAACGACTTCACGCCGGGCAACGGATTCGTGGCGACGGTCGGCGTGAGTCAGGCCGATCTCGACGCGAACGCAAGCAATGCGGCTTCCGGCGCGGCGGATGCGCCGGCACCGGAGCAGGTCGGCGAACAGGAAAAGCAGGACATCATGAACCTGTTCCGCGGCCACTAGGCCACGGGTTAGAAGGCTAGCTACGCACCGGGAACGCGTCGCGCAGCGGCGTCAAATGCTTCACAGGCGCCTGCGTCAGGCGAGGCCCCTGGCGTCAGGCCAGCCGCCTACGCTTCGAAGTGAACCGGCTCGCCCGCCTGCTGCGTCGCATACTCGGACAGTGCGGCGAAAAACTCCGTGCCGTTGCGGGTGTCGCGCCATGCGTCGTCGGTGAAACGGAAATGGAAACCGCCCGCCTTGGCGGCGATCCAGATTTCGCGCATCGGCGGCTGCAGGTTGACGATAATCTTCGTGCCGTTCTCGAATTCGAGCGTCAGAACATTGCCGCTGCGCTCGAATTCGATATCGGCGTCGATATCGTCCAGTGTGCGTTCGACGGCCGCGAGCGCAGCCTCGGCACGGGTCAGGTATTCGCTATCGGACATGCTAAACTCCAACGATCATTTTTTCAGGGACAGTCATGCGAGTCGTTTCTCGGATGCGCGCAATTGCGCCCGGCGCACGGGCGCCCGGCGCGATTGTAGCGGCATTGGTCATTGTCGCAGGTTGCGCGCTCGGCGGCTGCGGACAGCGCGGAGCGCTCTACATGCCAACCGTGCCGCCATTGCCGGCCAAACCCACCGACGAGACCCAGGCGCCGTCGCCTGACGCAGCGAAACCCGATTCCGAAGCAGCATCCGGCGCGGTACCCGACACGTCCGGCACGCCGTTGACGCTGTCGCCGGAAAGCGAACTCCGTACCGTACCCGACGCCGCAGCGTCCGCACCGCAACAGCCGGCCTCCGGTAGCACCCCTGCTCAATAAGACCTTCGCATGACTCGATCCGCATTTGCCTATGTCGACGGCGTATTGCACGCTGAAGGCGTGTCCGCCGTCTCCCTCGCCGAGCAGTTCGGCACGCCGCTGTACGTCTATTCGCGTGCTGCATTGACCGAGGCATGGCAAGCCTACGCCGGAGCCTGTGCCGGCCGCCGCGCCACCGTGCACGTCGCCGTCAAGGCAAACAGCAATCTGGCTGTACTAAACGTGTTCGCGCGGCTTGGCGCGGGCTTCGATATCGTCTCGGGCGGTGAACTGGCACGCGTGCTGGCCGCCGGCGGCAAGGCCGAAAGCATCGTATTTTCCGGCGTCGGCAAGAGTGCCGAAGAAATGCGCGAGGCGCTCGAAGCAGGCGTCAAGTGCTTCAACGTCGAATCGATTCCCGAGCTCGACCGTCTGAACGCCGTTGCCGCTTCGGCGGGCAAAACGGCGCCGGTATCGCTGCGCGTGAACCCTGACGTCGACGCGAAAACGCACCCGTATATTTCCACCGGCCTGAAGTCGAACAAGTTCGGCGTCGCGTTCGACGAAGCGCGCGCCACCTATCGCGCAGCCGCCGCCATGACGCATCTCGAGGTGGTAGGGATCGACTGCCATATCGGCTCGCAGATCACCGAAGTCGCGCCGTATCTCGACGCGGTCGACAAGCTGCTCGAACTGGTCAAGCAGATCGAAGCAGACGGTTTGACGATCCGTCATATCGACGTAGGCGGCGGACTCGGCATCACCTATGACGACGAAACGCCACCGGACATCGGCGAGTTCGTGCGCACGGTGCTCGACCGCATCGAAGCACGCGGCCATGGGCATCGTGAGGTGTATTTCGAGCCGGGCCGCTCGCTGGTCGGCAATGCCGGCATTCTGCTCACGCGCGTCGAGTTTCTGAAGCCCGGTGCGGAGAAGAACTTTGCCATCGTCGACGCCGCCATGAACGATCTCGCGCGCCCGGCCATGTACGAGGCGTATCACGGCATCGAAGCGGTAGTGAAGCACGACACGCCGGCGCACGTGTACGACGTGGTGGGTCCGGTCTGCGAAAGCGGCGACTGGCTCGGCCGCGAACGGCTGCTGGCGATCGAGCCGGGCGATCTGCTTGCCCTGCGTTCAGCCGGCGCGTACGGCTTCGTGATGAGCTCGAACTACAACACGCGTGCGCGCGCGGCCGAGGTTATGGTCGACGGCGATAAGGCGTATGTGGTCCGCGCGCGCGAAGAGGTCAAGCAGTTGTTCGCCGGCGAGACCATCCTGCCGGCTTGAGCGCGCGAAGCAGGAACGCCCTCACCTGTTCCGCGCCGACACCGCCCGACGCTCGCGCAACCACACAAGCAGACGCCAGCCCAGCAGCGCCACCATGATCGCGCCGTAGATCTTCGGCAACAGCAGATCGTGCTTGCCCGACTTCATCCACCAGAAATGCAGGATCGCGAGCACGCCGATGGCGTAGATCGCGCGGTGCAGCGTCTGCCAGCGGCGTCCCAGCTTTCTCACCATGGCGCGCGGCGAGGTGACGGCCAGCACGATCAGCAGCACGAACGCCGCGAAGCCGACCATGATGAACGGCCGTTTGCCGATGTCCTTCAGGATCGCGGCCACGTCGAACCATTTGTCGAACCACAGATAGGTGGTGAAGTGCAGCGTGGCGTAGAAAAACGCGTACAGACCGAGCATGCGCCGAAACCGCACTAGCGCGCCGACGCCGGTCAGCCGCCGCAGCGGCGTCACCGCGAGCGTGATGCACAGAAACACCAGCGTCCACAGACCGGTCGAGCGCGTGATGAACTCAATCGGATTGGCGCCGAGCCGATCGGTCAAGCCGAACAGCACGATGCGCGCGAGCGGATACCACGCCGCCACGAACACGGCGATCTTCGCCGGCGCCACCCAGCGCGCCCCCGCGGCGGGAGGACGCTTCACCGCGGACGGCTGACGCGGCGAAGCGGGTTCGGACACGGTTGGGGTGTCGGAGGAGGCCATCGCGATTCCCGTCAGAAGTTCTTCTTCAGGTCCATGCCCTGATAGAGCGAGGCAACCTGATCGCCGTAACCGTTGAACATCAACGTCTTTCGCTTCGGCGTGAAAAAGCCGTCTTCGCCGATCCGCCGTTCCGTGGCCTGGCTCCAGCGCGGGTGGTCGACGTTCGGATTTACGTTCGAGTAAAAGCCGTATTCGTTCGGCGCATAAGTGTTCCAACTGGTGGCAGGCTGCTTGTCGACAAAGCGGATCTTCACCAGCGACTTGCCGCTCTTGAAGCCGTATTTCCACGGCACGATGATCCGCAGCGGCGCACCGTTCTGGTTAGGCAGCACCTCGCCGTACAGGCCCACGGTCAGCAAGGTCAGCGGATTCATCGCCTCGTCCATGCGCAACCCTTCGGAGTACGGCCAGTCCAGGATCGGCGTCGACAGGCCCGGCATCTGCGACGGGTCCGCGAGCGTGATGAACTGCACGTATTTGGCGTTGCCGTTGGGCTGCGCGCGCTTGATGAGCTCCGACAGCGGAAAGCCGATCCACGGCATGACCATCGACCAGCCTTCGACGCAGCGGTGCCGGTACACGCGCTCCTCGAGCGGCGCCAGCTTCAACAGATCGTCGATGTCGTACACCTTGGCGTTCTTCACCTCGCCTTCAACACTGACCCGCCACGGATGCGGGCGCAAGGTGCCGGCGTTCTGCGCCGGATCGCTCTTGTCGGTGCCGAACTCGTAGAAGTTGTTGTAGGTAGTAATGTCTTTGTAAGAACTTACCTTGTCCTGCGCGACGAATTTCGGATTGGTCTTCGCCGCCAGCTTCGCGCCCTTGGCATCGGGTGAGGTGTACATGGCAAACGCCTCGCCGCTCACGCCCATCAGGCCACCTGCCGCCAGCGCACCGGCGGCTCGCAGCACACGCCGCCGGCTCTCGTACACGCGTTGCGGCGTGATTTCGCTGCGGGCGATATTGTCGCCCTGCAATGCAATCCTGTCGGTCCGCTTGATCCACATGATGCCGCTCCTGCTGGCCCCTGCGGGCCACGTTGATGATCGTTCGACTACTCGCCACCCGTACTGTTCTAACGAACACGCCAGATGCATAGATATTCCCGCGCCAACAAAAAAACCGCCGGTGCAGAGCACCCGGCGGTTCTTTGTCGGTTCAGAACGGCGAATATTACAGCTTGCCGTAGCTATGCAGCCCGGAGAGGAACATGTTGACGCCGAGGAACGCGAACGTCGTCACCAGCAGGCCGGTCAGCGCCCACCATGCGGCGACGGCGCCGCGCAGGCCCTTCATGAGCCGCATGTGCAGCCAGGCCGCGTAGTTCAGCCAGACGATCAGCGCCCAGGTTTCCTTCGGATCCCAGCTCCAGTAGCCGCCCCAGGCTTGAGCGGCCCACAACGCGCCGAGGATCGTGGCAATGGTGAAGAACGCGAAACCGACCGCGATCGACTTGTACATCAGGTCGTCGAGCACGTCGAGCGGCGGCAGGCGGTCGGCCAGCATGCCGTTCTCTTTGACGAGATAGGCGACACCCACCATCGCCGACAACGCAAAGCTGCCGTAGCCGATGAAGTTCGCGGGCACGTGGATCTTCATCCACCAGCTTTGCAGCGCCGGCACGAGCGGCTGGATCTGCTGCGCGTCGCGCGAGATCGAGTACCACATGAGGAAGCCGACCGCGGCGCTGATCACCAGCAGTACGAACGCGCCGAGCGCGCGGGTGTTGTAGTGCTGCTCGTAGTACAGGTAGAAGAGCGCGGTGATCAGGCTGAACAGCACGAACACTTCATAGAGGTTCGAGATGGGAATATGGCCGACGTCCGCGCCGATCAGGTACGACTCGTACCAGCGGACCATCAGGCCCACGAAACCCATCAGCACGGCGGCCCAGGTCATCTTCGAGCCGATCGCGGCGCCGGTGGGCGAACGCGACAGCAAGCTGATCCAGTAGAACAGCGTGGCCAGTACAAACAGCGCGCTCATCCACAGGATGGCGGACTGGCTCGAGAGGAAGTATTTGAGGAAGAACGCGCTATCCGCCCGCGCCAGGTCGCCCTGATAGACCTGGATCGCAAACAGCGACAGCACCGCGATACTCGCAATCAGGAGCCGCACCGGTTTCCAGCGCCAGCCGAGCGTGACGAAGACCGGCACCGCGCACACCAGCACCAGCTTGTCGTAGTAGTTCATGAACGGGTGATAGCGCGACAGCGCGAAACCCGCGCCCGCGACCATCGCCAGAGCGAACAGCCAGTCGAATGCGCCGAGGCGCCTGAAGAAAGGCCGCTCGTCGAGCAGCCCCAACTGCTGCACCGCATTGTCCGGCGCGTTCTTGGCCGGCGCGCCGCCGCGCGAAGGGGATGAGGAAACCTGAGTCAAGTCCATGATCTTACCGGGTCGAATCTTGTGAGCCTGCGGACGATGCTGCACCTGGGGTGCCGGCCTTGCCGGTTGCGTCAGTGGGTTGGGCACCCAGCACGGCGCCGACAGCGTCGCGCGTTTGGGCAAACTCCTTGTCGAAGTCGAACGTCTTGCGCGCGCTCGACATCGCCATCACGACGTTCGTACCGTGACCGGTATCTTTGATCCAGAACCACAGGCGCCGTTCGCGGACGTAGAACATCGAGAAGATGCCCAATACGAGGAGCAGGCTGCCAAGATACACGACTTTTTTGCCCGGCGCGCGCGTCAACTGAAATACCGAAGCTTGCACCTGCCTGAATGAGTCGAGCTGTAAATAGACGGGCGAACCATACAAAAAGCTGTCGGAAATGGCGTTGATCGAGCTCTGGATGAACAGGCTGGTGTCCGCCGACGGCGTCGCGTCCGGCTCGCCGGCCTGCTCCCGGGCCAGTTGCCACAAGTCCCACGTCGAGCCTTCGAGCATGCGCAGCAGCAGCGAGGCCGCTTTTTCCTGCTCGCCCTTGGGCACCGAACGGTCGATGAACGCCGCGATCGCCTGGAAGCCGCCTATGTTCTGGCCGCCCTGCATGATGCCGACGCTGCTGTCGCCGGCGGCAAAGAGGGTCAACACGCGCAGCGCGCTTTCTTCGAGGTGTTGCTGCAGTTCCGGGTTGGACGACGGCACCGAGCGCAGCGCGAAGCGGTGCGCGGCGGCGGTGCGCATGGCCGGATTCTCGAGCGTGGCGCGCAGGTTCATCCACTCCTTGACCGTGCCGCCCTGATCGGCGGGAATGCGCAGATAGCGGAACGGGTCGTCCGGGTTGATGCGCATGCCGGCGAGGAACATCTTCTCGCCGCTCACGTCGACCGGCAGCATGTAGTTGTTGTACTCGCGCGCCTGACCGTCCTTGCCGCGCACCTTGTACTGTACCGACGGGCCGACGTTGTGCAGGTCCAACGGCTTCGAAGTCTTGGCGCCCGAGCCGAGCCGCTCGTCGAACGCTTCCTTCAGCGTCTGATGGGCGACCCCGCGTGCGTCATTGGCGCCGCTGCCGTTCGAGATGTTTTCGACGTTGATGGCACGAAAATCCGCGAATTCGATGGTCTGGCCGTCAGCGCCGGGTACGGCGTTGCCCAACGGCGCCGAGTTGCCGATCGTGCCGCCGAACGGCGCGGTCTTCGCGCTGGTGCCCGTCATCGGATAGGCGGTCATCTGCATCTGCGAGCCGCCGTCCTGGAAGCTCGACTGGTAAATCGACACACCGTCGTACTCGAACGGCTTGTTCACTTCGACACGCGCCGGAATCTTCGCGCCGGTCTTGTGGTCGATCACGACGATGTCGCTCGCGAACAGCTTCGGCATGCCCGTTGAGTAGTAATCGACGATGAACTTGTTCAACTGGATCGAGAACGGCAGGTCCTGGATCAGCGAGCCGTTCGGCTGGTTCAGGATCGCCGTCGAGACATGCTCGCCTTCGGGCACCCACGCGTAACCGCGGAAGGTCGGGTTCGACTCCGACAGACGGTGCTCAGGCGCAATGTCGCTGATCACGGTGTTGCTGTTGATGGGCGTCTTGTTGAACATCCACATCTGCAGCTTGATGGGCAGATTGCTGTCGAGCAGGCCGCCCAGACAGATGATGACGATCGCAAGGTGAGCCGAGATATAGCCGAGCTTGGTGAGCGCCCCGCGCTTGGCGGCGATCAGCGTGGCGCCCTCCGATTGACGCGTCACGAACTTGTAGCCGAGCCGCCCCGACAGTTTCGCCAGCGTGGCCGTGGCCTCTGCGCGCGTACCGCTCACCGCGAACTCGCCCTTGTGATGGAAGGCGCGCAGGCTCGATTCGCGGACCTTGTCTTTCCAGCTCTTCATGTCGGCGATCATCTTCGGCGCGTTGCGGATCACGCACAGCGACACCGAGACCATCAGGAAGCCGAGGATCAGCATGAACCACCAGGCGCTGTACACGGTGTACAGGCTCAGCGAGCGGAAGATGTCCGCCCAGAAAGGGCCGAACTGATTGACGTAGTTGGGGTACGGGTCGTCCTGGGTGAGGACGGTGCCGATGATGCTGGCAATCGACAGGATCACCAGCAGCGCGATGGCAAAACGCATCGAACTCAACAACTCGATGGCCCGACGCATGGGCCGCTGGCCCGACTTGACTTCAATACCCGACGTGGTGACGCTCATTCACACTCCGACAGAACAGCAAAAAAGGGTGAAAGGCCGCCGCTGACGCACGAAGCGCACGACGCCATCACCCTTTTCTTGTTTTTCACCGGCCTCGCTGGGCCGGTTGCACTTGCGTGCGGACTTCTTAATGCAAGCCCGCGATGTAATCCGCCACGGCCTTGATGTCGCTATCCGACAGCCGCGACGCAATGGTATGCATGGGATCGCTGTTGTTGCGCGCGCCCGGGCCCTGCGTGAACGCGGTCAGTTGCGCCACCGTGTAGTCCGCCCACTGCCCCGACAGACGCGGATACTGCACCGGGATGCCCTGGCCGGTCGGCCCGTGGCAACTCGCGCACGCCGGCACAGCCCGTTCGGCGATGCCCGCGCGATAAATCTTTTCCCCCAACGGGACGGTGTTCTTGTTGTGTGCGTAACCCGGCTTCGGCGTCTGTGCCGCGAAATAGGCGGCGACGTTCACCATGTCCTGATTGGACAGCGGCGCGGCCATGGCCGCCATAATCGCATTATTGCGAGCGGGCTGCTTGGCGCCTGGCTGGGTTTTGAAATCCATCAACTGCTTGACGAGATATTCGGGATGCTGGCCGGCCAGCTTGGGATAGGCCCCGCCGGCGCTATTGCCATCGGCACCGTGACACGACGCGCAAACCTGCGTCGCAATGGCTTGTCCCCGGTTGATGTCCGGTTTTCCCGGATCTGCTGCTCGCGCCTGAACTGCTAAACCTGAAAGACCTGCCGCTACTTGAAACACCATCAGAGCTTTGCACAGTCGATTCATTCGCACACCCTGTTTCGTCTTGTGGGAATTAGAGGTTCTGCAAAACGACGGCGACCGATCTACCGCAGAGGCACGCGCGCTGGCCCCTCCTCAGGTCTTCAGTAAATTCAGTAAACCGTCGTATTGTACAATAACTCGCTAATCGCTTAGACGCCAGTCGGGCTTGACCCGTCCCCACTCCGGGTTCCCCGGCGTCTCATATCCTGGTTCCCCCATGTCTTCCTTCCTGCTCCACCAATCGCGCTTCTTTACGACCGTCAATCACCTGCGTGATCTGCCGGCCACCCCGCAACCCGAAATCGCGTTTGCCGGGCGCTCGAATGCGGGCAAGTCGACGGCCATCAATCTGCTGTGTAACCAGAAGCGTCTCGCCTTCGCCAGTAAGACGCCGGGACGCACGCAGCATATCAACTACTTCTCGGTGGGGCCGGCGGCGGAGCCGGTCGCGCATCTGGTGGATCTGCCCGGGTACGGCTATGCGGAAGTGCCGGGTGCCGCCAAGGCGCATTGGGAAGCGCTGCTGTCCAGCTACCTGCAATCGCGCTCGCAACTGCGCGGCATGATTCTGATGATGGATTCGCGCCGGCCGCTGACCGACCTGGACCGGACGATGATCGAGTGGTTCGCGCCGACCGGCAAGCCGATCCACACCTTACTGACGAAGTGCGACAAATTGACGCGCCAGGAGAGCATCAATGCGCTGCGGGCCACCCAGAAGGGTCTGGCCGAATATAGCGCGGCCGGCTACCAGGGAGAATTGACCGTCCAGCTGTTCTCGGCCCTGAAACGGGTTGGCCTGGACGAGGCTCACGAACTGATCGA
The DNA here is from genome assembly GCF_050434965.1 of Paraburkholderia sp. GAS38. Lineage (NCBI taxonomy): Bacteria > Pseudomonadati > Pseudomonadota > Betaproteobacteria > Burkholderiales > Burkholderiaceae > Paraburkholderia > Paraburkholderia sp. GAS38. Next base: position 150,525 of record NZ_JBNDJO010000019.1, read on the forward strand.
AAGCTGGCTGATCCCCAAGGATACGGCCGGTACGGACGACGCAGCCGCCGCTGCCGAGTAAGCCACGGCGACGCCGAGGTCAGACTCGGGCCCGGTCTGGGCCCTATTTCTTTCGCGCGCCCATAAAAAAACCCGCCGCTACTGACGGCGGGCCAAACAGCCTAATCGAAAAACGACAGGCACCCGCTCAGGGAGGAGAAGCGGGGAGGTCAGCGCTAGGCGCCTTGCTCGATCGGTATGATATACCATTGTCTCAAAAAGAGCTTCCAGCAGGCGGAGGCAGGCGTTCCTGTCATCTCCACGATACCCACGACATCCGATATGAGCTTCTATCCGCATCACCGTCCGCGCCGTATGCGCCGCGACGACTTCTCGCGCCGCCTCATGCGAGAAAACATCCTGACCACCAACGACCTGATCTATCCCGTGTTCGTCGTCGAAGGCACCAACGTGCGGCAAGCCGTGCCGTCGATGCCGGGCGTCGAGCGCGTCTCGGTTGATCTGCTGATGGGCGTGGCCGAACAGTGCGTCGAACTGGGCGTGCCGGTGCTGTCGCTGTTTCCGGCTATCGAACCGTCGTTGAAGACCCCGGATGGCCGCGAGGCCACCAACGAAGCGGGTCTGATTCCGCGCGCCATTCGCGAACTGAAAAAGCGCTTTCCCGAACTGGGCGTGCTCACCGACGTCGCGCTCGATCCGTACACGAGCCACGGCCAGGATGGCGTGCTCGATGAAGCGGGTTATGTGATCAACGATGAGACCGTCGATATTCTCGTCGAGCAGGCCAGGGCTCAAGCGGAAGCGGGCGTGGATATCGTCGCACCGTCGGACATGATGGACGGGCGCATCGGTGCGATCCGCGAAATGCTCGAGAGCGAGGATCACATTCACACGCGAATCATGGCCTATTCGGCCAAGTTCGCGTCGGCCTTCTACGGTCCGTTCCGCGATGCCGTGGGTTCCGCGACGAACCTCGGCAAGGGCAACAAGATGACCTATCAGATGGACCCGTCGAACTCCGATGAAGCGCTGCGCGAAGTGCGCGCGGACATCGAAGAAGGCGCGGACATGGTGATGGTCAAGCCCGGTATGCCGTACCTCGATATCCTCCGGCGTGTGAAGGACGAGTTCCGCTTTCCGACCTACGTCTATCAGGTGAGCGGCGAGTACGCGATGCTGAAGGCCGCAGCACAAAACGGCTGGCTCGATCACGACAAGGCAATGATGGAATCGCTGCTGGCGTTCAAGCGAGCCGGTGCGGATGGCGTGCTGACGTATTTCGCACTGGATGCCGCGCGGATCCTGCGGGCGCAGAAGTAGTGTAGCGAGGCGCGCGTTTTCTGCGCTTCGTGATGTGTGAATGCAGGTGCAGGCGTGAGCCGGGCGGCTGACGTGTGAAGAACGCTCGGGCGCCGGTCAGGCAACTGCCCGTTGATGAAGCGGAGGCGCTGTTTCCAGTGCCTCCGCTTTTTTATGGCTGTGTTTGCCGGCGGCCGACGTCACTATTCCGCCAGGTCAGGGCCGCCGGGCGAGACGCCAACCCAGGTTACGACTGAGGCGGAGTGGGAAGCCGGTCGAGGCTATGCAAAAAGGTATCAGCCGACTCGTAACCCACCACGCGCAAAACTTCGGCGCCGCTTTGATCGAAGAAGATGATGCCCGGCGGCCCGAAGAGCTTGAATCGCTTCAGCAGCGTCTGGTCATCCGGATTATTGGCCGTGACATCCGCGCGCAACAGGTTGAGCTGCTGCAGCCTTGCATGCACGCGCGGGTCACTGAAGGTGAACTTCTCCATCTCCTTGCAGCTCACGCACCAGTCCGCATAGAAATCCAGCATGGCCGGCTGGGCGGACGTTTTCACGGCCTCGTCGAGCTGGGCCGAAGAACGCACCGGGGCAAACGTCAGGCTGTCAGCCTGGGAGGCATTTGATGCCTCTGATGGCGTACCCGCCGTGCCGGCTACACCACCGCGCGCGGCCAGGACCGCGAGCGGCTTCAGCGGATCCGACGATCCGGCCGCCAGTCCCACCAACAACACCGCGGCCCAGATGGTCAGCGCGACGCCCAGTCCGCGGCCAAGCCGGCGCCACACCGAACTCGGGCCGGCGGGCGGCGAGAACAGACCCAACGCGGCCGCCGCGACCAGCAGCCACAGCGCGCTCAGCAACATCTGCGCGACCGCGCCCAGCACCGGCCAGACGATCCACAATGCGGCAGCGAGCAGCACCACGCCGAAAAAGACCTTCACGCCATCCATCCACGCGCCCGCGCGTGGCAGAAATGTGCCGGCGCCCAGACCGATGATCAGCAGCGGAACGCCAAGCCCGATGCCCATAGAAAACAGTGCGGCGCCGCCCAGCACTGCGTTGCCGGTATGCGCGATAAACGCGAGAACGGCGAATAGCGGCGCCGTCATGCAGGCACCGACAACCAACGCCGACAACGCCCCCATCGCCGCTACGGCCGCGAATTTGCCGCCGGAACGCCCTTGCGACGCACGCGACGCCCCGTCTTGCCAGCGCTGCGGCAAGGCGATGTCGTAACCGGCAATGAGCGTCACGGCGAACACGGCGAGCAGCACGCCGAACGCGCCCAGCACCCAGGGATTCTGCAGCCACGCGCCGAGGCTTTGTCCGACCAGTGCCGCCGCGATGCCGAGCACCGTATAGACCAGCGCCATACCGATCACGTAGGCGAGCGAGAGCGCGAAGCCCCGCCGGCGCGTTACCCGCGCGCCTTCGCCGATGATGATCGCCGACAGGATCGGGATCATCGGATACGAACATGGCAGCAGGCTCAGCACAGCGCCCACGACGAAGAAAACACCGACGATCGCCAGGAAGCTGCCGCCTTGCAGCAGGGACTGCGCATAGTCGGCGCTGGTGGTGCGCTCATACCAGGAGGATGAATTGGCGGTACCGTTCGGCGCCGGCTGCGCGGTCTGTGCGGTCTGTGCCGCCGCCGGTGCGGGATTCGTGCTGGCCGGATGCAGCGCGACGCCGTCCACGTGGTAGACGCGCTCCATTGGCGGATAGCAGATCCCCGCGTCCGCGCAACCTTGGGAGGTCACCGCCAGATCGAACGGCCCCGCAGCATCTTTCACCGGAATGCGGATCGTCAAGTCGTTCCGGTAGGTTTCGACGTTTTTGCCGAACGTCTGATCGAACTTGATGTGACCAGCCGGCAACTGCGGATCGCCGATCGTCACGGTGCCGTTGCGGGTCGCGAACGCGAAACGCTCCCGATACATGTAGTAGCCGTCCGCAATCTTGTAGTGGACGACTACTTCGCCCGGCTGCTCGGTGGCGCTGAACTTGAAGGCGACCGCCGGATCGAGAAAATCATCGTCGGCGCGCGCCACGCCCGCGGACATCAGAACCACCAACAGGCAGGAGACAAACAGGACGGCCGCGCGCAGCGTGTCGCGCCCCCCTCGGTGCAGAGCGTTAAACATGAACAGGGCGTTGGGTTTCAGCAATGACCCACTGGCCGTAGGCCGCGGACGCGGTGGCTTGCCAGCAGAGGATTTCGGGTGTGTCGTACGGGTGGTGCTTCTGGATGAACTGCTCGAGCTCAGGGGCTCGTGCGATGCTCGTTTTGAAGAGCATCTGAATCTCATCCGCCGACTCGAGCTTGCCTTGCCAGTGATAGGTCGAGTGCACGGTGCCTTGCTGGCTGACACATGCAGCAAGACGTGCATCCAGTACCTGTGCTGCGAGCTTCTGCGCCGTCTCCAGGTCGGGCACCGTCGTCAGGATCAACGTCACATTCGAACTCACAGACCGCTCCGGCAGGGTAGAACAGGGTTGCCGCTATCCTATCACCGGAGTTGGTCGGCCGCAGGCGCCGGCCGGCGGGTGCGTGGCGTCACTTTGCCTACCCCTCGCGGTCTTTGGCATGCGGCTTCGCGGCCATCGCCATCAGCGACGCGTTTTGTGTTCGTGTGTTTGCGTCGCCGGAAACAAAAAAGCCAGGCATTTGCCTGGCTTTTTCGCGGATGCATGGAGCTTATTCAGCTTCTTGCACTTCAACTTCTTCGACTTCCGGACGGTCCATCAATTCGACCAGTGCCATCGGTGCGTTGTCGCCGACGCGGAAACCGAACTTCAGGATGCGCAGGTAGCCACCCGGACGGTTTGCGAAGCGCGGGCCGAGCACGTCGAACAGCTTCGAGACGGAGTCACGATCGCGCAGGCGGTTGAACGCCAGACGACGATTTGCCAGCGACGGCTTCTTGCCGAGCGTGATCAGCGGCTCGACGACTTTACGGAGTTCCTTCGCCTTCGGCAGCGTCGTCTTGATGACTTCGTGCTCGATCAACGAGTTGGACATGTTACGGAGCATTGCCAGACGGTGGCTGCTCGTGCGGTTCAGTTTCCGCAGACCATGACGGTGACGCATGTTAATTCCTTCGATTCAAAGTTTTGGTCCAGCTCTTCTATCGCGCTCGTCGAACCCAAAGGTTTGCGAGTGCACGGGCCGGTAGTGAAAAAAGGCAAGACGCGGATTTTAAAGGAAAATCCGCGTCCGTGCCAGTAGTGCAGCGGTGACTTTCGTCCCGGATGACTACTCGAATAAGCTTGCGCTTACTTATCCAGCCCAGCCGGCGGCCAGTTTTCGAGCTTCATGCCGAGCGTCAAACCACGCGACGCCAGTACTTCCTTGATTTCGTTCAGCGACTTGCGGCCCAGATTCGGCGTCTTCAGCAGCTCGTTTTCCGTGCGCTGGATCAGGTCGCCGATGTAGTAAATGTTCTCGGCCTTCAGGCAGTTCGCGGAACGAACCGTGAGTTCGAGATCATCCACCGGACGCAGCAGGATCGGATCGATCTGCGGCGCACGCGACGGCGCTTCAGCCGTAGCTTCCGTGCCTTCGAGAGCAGCGAACACCGACAGTTGGTCGACCAGAATGCGCGCCGATTGACGGATCGCTTCTTCCGGCGAAATCACACCGTTGGTTTCGATGTTCATCACGAGCTTGTCGAGGTCGGTACGCTGTTCGACACGCGCGCTTTCCACGGCATAGCTCACACGGCGAACCGGCGAGAACGACGCGTCCAGCACGATACGGCCGATGATCTTCGCCGATTCTTCGCCGTAACGACGCACGTTACCCGGCACATAACCGCGGCCCTTTTCGACCTTGATCTGCACATCGAGCTTGCCGCCCTTCGACAGATGCGCAATCACGTGATCGGGATTGATGACTTCGCAATCGTGCGCGAGTTCGATGTCGCCAGCGGTAACAACGCCTTCGCCTTCCTTGCGCAGCGTAACCGTCACTTCGTCACGGTTATGCAACTTGAAGACCACGCCCTTCAGGTTCAACAACAGGTTGACTACGTCCTCTTGCACACCGTCGAGCGTCGAATACTCGTGAACCACGCCTGCGATCGTCACTTCGGTCGGCGCATAGCCGATCATCGACGACAGCAGTACGCGCCGGAGCGCGTTACCCAAGGTGTGGCCGTAACCGCGTTCAAACGGTTCCATGACCACTTTCGCATGGCTCTCACCAAGCGATTCAACCGCGATGATCTTGGGCTTCAACAAACTGGTTTGCATAGGTTTTCCTTTTCAATACCCTCGGCTCGTTACACCGATAAGGCTGACCGGTAACAACCTGAAAATAAACAGCCGAGGCGCCCCCTTGCGCGACGCAATCAGGGTGCCCCGGCCGTCAATCCGATTACCGCGAATACAATTCGACGATCAGGCTTTCGTTGATATCGCCAGCGATATCGCTGCGTTCCGGCTTCGACTTGAACGTGCCTTCGAACTTCTTCGAATCGACAGCGACCCAGCTTGCCAGACCACCTTGTTCAGCCAGCGACAGCGCTTCGACGATACGCGCTTGCTTCTTCGACTGTTCGCGGACGGCGACGACATCACCTGCCTTAATTTGCATCGACGGGATGTTCGACACCACGCCGTTCACCGTGATCGCCTTGTGGCTCACGAGCTGACGCGCTTCAGCGCGCGTCGAGCCGAAGCCCATGCGATACACGACGTTGTCGAGACGCGACTCGAGCAATTGCAGCAGGTTTTCACCCGTGTTGCCCTTGAGGCGGTCGGCTTCAGCGAAGTAACGGCGGAACTGACGCTCGAGCACACCGTAGATGCGCTTCACTTTTTGCTTTTCGCGCAGCTGCGTGCCGTAGTCGGACGTACGGGCACCCGAGGTACGGCCATGTTGGCCGGGCTTGCTGTCAAGCTTGCACTTGTCAGCCAGCGAACGACGGGCGCTCTTCAGGAAGAGGTCAGTGCCTTCACGGCGGGACAGCTTGGCCTTAGGGCCGATATAACGTGCCACGTTGATTCCTTCTATGATTGATCACGCGAACTCGCGCTCGCGCTAGTCCGAACCCTTTGGGTCGAACGGTGGGCTTAGTCAATTCAATAACGCAAGCAGCCCGTCGTCGCCGGCACATAACCCGGCGGCAACAGGCGCAAGCGAAACCAGCGTCTTAGATACGACGACGCTTCGGCGGACGGCAGCCGTTGTGCGGTACCGGCGTCACGTCGGAGATCGCGGTGATCTTGATGCCAAGACCATGCAACGCGCGCACCGCGGACTCACGGCCGGGGCCGGGGCCCTTGATCCGCACTTCGAGGTTCTTCACGCCGTATTCCATCGCCACGCGGCCAGCCGATTCGGCTGCCACCTGGGCTGCAAACGGGGTCGATTTACGCGAACCCTTGAAGCCCTGACCACCCGAAGTTGCCCAGGCGAGTGCATTGCCTTGACGATCGGTGATCGTGATGATGGTGTTGTTGAACGACGCGTGAACGTGAACCACGCCCTCGGCGACGTTCTTCTTGACCTTCTTGCGAACGCGTTGCGCCGCGGAGTTGTTCGAAGCCTTAGCCATTACGTTTTCCTGTAACTGTCAGTTCCGCTTACTTCTTCAGCGATTGCGCTGCACGACGCGGACCCTTGCGCGTACGGGCATTCGTACGCGTGCGTTGGCCACGCAGGGGCAAGCCCTTACGGTGACGCACGCCACGATAGCAGCCGAGATCCATCAGCCGCTTGATGTTCATCGTCGTTTCACGGCGAAGATCGCCTTCAACGATGAACTTGCCGACTTCTTCACGCAGCTTTTCGAGGTCTGCGTCGTTCAGGTCCTTGACCTTCTTCGAAAATGCCACACCAGCAGCGACGCAAATGTCGCGCGAGCGCGTGCGGCCAATACCGTAAATCGCCGTCAGGCCAATTTCGGTATGCTGGTGATTCGGGATGTTAACCCCTGCGATACGAGCCATTGTTTTTCCTCAAACAAAAAGCGCAAGCAAAAGCGCGGCGTTCAGCCTTGACGCTGTTTGTGGCGCGGATCAGAGCTGCAAATCACGCGCACAACGCCTTTGCGCTTGATGATCTTGCAATTGCGGCAAATGCGCTTAACCGATGCCATCACTTTCATGATATTACCCTTTTTTCAAATCACTTCGCCCGGAACACGATCCGCGCACGCGACAGATCGTAAGGCGTCAATTCAACCGTCACCTTGTCGCCCGGCAGGATTCGGATGTAGTGCATCCGCATCTTGCCGGATATGTGTCCCAATACGACATGGCCGTTTTCCAGCTTCACCCTGAAGGTAGCATTAGGCAGGTTTTCGATGACTTCACCCTGCATCTGGATCACATCGTCTTTGGCCATAAGTCCTTTCAACGCATCGGGACGCCGCCGCCTTTGAAATTGGCTTTCTTCAGCAGCGATTCATACTGTTGCGACATAACGTACGACTGCACCTGCGCCATGAAATCCATTGTGACGACGACAATGATCAGCAGCGACGTTCCACCAAAATAAAACGGCACGTTCCAGCGCAGCACCAGAAATTCGGGCAGCAGACACACGAACACGATGTAGATCGCACCGGCCAGCGTCAGACGCGTGAGGATGCGGTCGATATATCGAGCCGTCTGATCGCCCGGGCGGATGCCTGGGACGAAAGCGCCGCTCTTCTTCAGGTTGTCGGCCGTTTCCCTGCTATTGAACACCAGTGCGGTGTAGAAGAAGCAGAAGAAGACGATCGCCAACGCGTACAACAACACATACACGGGTTGACCGGGCTTAAGGGCATCGGCCACGTTGTGCAGCGTGTCTGCGAACCAGCTGTTACGCGACCCCGAACTAAACCAGTTCAGGATAGTTGCCGGGAAGAGAATGATCGACGATGCAAAGATCGGCGGAATCACACCCGACATGTTCAGCTTCAGCGGCAGATGTGACGACTGCCCGCCGTAAATCTTGTTACCGACTTGCCGCTTCGCATAGTTCACGAGAATCTTGCGCTGGCCGCGTTCGATGAACACCACCAGATACGTCACAGCAGCAATCAGTGCAACCACGATAATCGCCGAGACGGGACCCATCGAACCGGTTCGCACCAGTTCGAACAGACCGCCGATTGCATTCGGGAAACCCGCCGCAATCCCGCCGAAAATAATGATCGAGATGCCGTTGCCAAGCCCGCGCTCCGTGATCTGCTCACCCAGCCACATCAGGAACATCGTGCCGGTCACTAGCGTTACGACCGTTGTCAGCCGGAACACCATACCCGGATCGATCACAAGGCCTTGCTGGTTCTCAAGCGCGACGGCAATGCCGAACGCCTGGAACGTCGCCAGCAGGACCGTAAAGACACGCGTGTACTGCGTAATCTTCCGTTGACCCGCCTGCCCTTCTTTCTTCAGCGCTTCCATTTGCGGCGAGACAATCGCCAGCAACTGCATGATGATCGATGCCGAAATGTACGGCATGATCCCAAGCGCGAAAATCGTGAACCGCGAAAGTGCGCCACCCGAGAACATGTTGAACATGCCAAGGATGCCACCCGACTGGCTTTGGAACAGCTTTGCCAGTTGGTCCGGATCAATACCCGGAACCGGAATATGCGCGCCGATACGGTAGACGACCAGCGCCAGCAGCAGGAACACTGCTCGCCGACGCAGATCACCGAACTTCGCCGCGCTTCGACCGGGTTTTGCGAGACTCGGGCTGTTAGCCAAGTACCTTCTCCGATGCAAATGCTAGTGACGGCAATCGACTTGCTCGTTACTCGGCAAAGGAGCCGCCAGCTGCTTCAATCGCAGCGCGCGCACCCTTCGTCGCACCCAGACCCTTCACAACGATCTTGCGCTTCAGTTCGCCCGTCGCGATGATCTTGGCGCTCTTGATCAGCTCGCCAACGAGACCGGCTTGCTTCAGAGCCAGCAGATCGATTTCGTCGACCGGCAGCTTTTCCAGATCCGACAGACGCACTTCACCGACGAATTCCTTCGTCAGCGAGGTGAAGCCCCGCTTCGGCAGGCGACGTTGCAGCGGCATTTGACCGCCTTCGAAGCCAACCTTGTGGAAGCCGCCCGAACGCGACTTCTGACCCTTGTGACCACGGCCAGCCGTCTTGCCGAGGCCCGAACCGATACCACGACCCACGCGACGCTTTGCGTGCTTCGAGCCTTCGGCCGGCTTCAGGTTATTCAATTCCATTATCAACTCCTTGAGTCCTGGTCAGCCGCTTAGCTGATGACCTTAACGAGGTACGAAACCTTGTTGATCATGCCGCGCACGGCCGGCGTGTCCTGCAACTCGCTAACCGAGTTGAGTCGGCGCAGACCCAAGCCACGCACCGTAGCACGGTGCGTTTCGCGGGTGCCGATCAGGCTCTTGACGAGCTGGACCTTGACAGTTTTATCAGACATGGTGTCCACCTTAGCCCAGAATATCTTCGACGGACTTGCCGCGCTTCGCCGCGATATCGCCCGGCGTCGACTGCTTGCGCAGACCGTCGAGCGTTGCACGAACGAGGTTGTACGGGTTCGTCGAACCGTGGCTCTTGGCCACAACGTTCTGCACGCCCATCACGTCGAACACTGCGCGCATCGGGCCGCCAGCGATCACGCCGGTACCGTCCTTCGCCGGAGCGAGGAGGACCATCGATGCGCCATGCTTGCCGTGCACTTCGTGTTGCAAGGTACCGTTCTTCAGCGGCACCTTGAACATGTTGCGGCGGGCTTGTTCCATCGCCTTCTGAACAGCGACCGGCACTTCCTTCGCCTTGCCTTTGCCCATACCGACGCGGCCATCACCGTCGCCAACCACGGTCAGTGCGGCAAAACCGAGAATCCGGCCGCCCTTCACAACCTTGGTCACGCGGTTGACCGAAATCATCTTTTCGCGCAGGCCGTCGTCGCGTTCGTCAGCCTGAACTTTCGCTTGCATCTTTGCCATGACGAATTCTTCCCTTAGAACTTGAGTCCGGCTTCGCGCGCCGCATCAGCCAGCGCTTTCACGCGGCCGTGGTAACGGAAACCCGAACGGTCGAAGGCGACGGATTCGATGCCGGCAGCCTTAGCCTTTTCTGCAATGCGCTTACCGATCAGCGTAGCAGCAGCGACGTTGCCGCCCTTGCCCGTTTGATCAGCCAGTTGCGCACGCACTTCGGCTTCGAGCGTCGACGCGCTGGCGAGCACCTTGGTGCCGCACGGCGAGAACACTTGCGCATAGATGTGCGTGTTCGTGCGATGCACGGCGAGACGCGCGACCTGCAGCTCAGCGATCTTGATACGCGTCTGACGAGCGCGGCGCAGGCGAGATTGAGTCTTATCCATGATTGCGCACCCTTACTTCTTCTTCGTTTCTTTGAGGATCACAACCTCGTTGGCGTAACGCACACCCTTGCCCTTGTAGGGCTCCGGCGGGCGATAGCCGCGCACTTCTGCAGCGACCTGGCCAACTTGTTGTTTATTGATCCCCTTGATCACGATTTCGGTTTGCGTCGGGGTTTCAGCCTTGACGCCTTCCGGCATCTGGTGCACCACAGGGTGCGAGAAACCCAGCGACAGGTTCAGCTTGTCGCCTTGCGCTTGTGCGCGGTAACCGACGCCAACCAGCGTCAGCTTGCGCTCGAAACCCTTCGTCACGCCGTTCACCATGTTCGCAACGAGTGCGCGCATCGTGCCCGACATCGCGTTCGCTTCGCGGCTTTCGTCAACCGGCTCGAACTTCAGCGTGCCGTTGTCGTTCACCACTTTTACGAGGCGGTTTGCAGCTTGCGTAATCGTGCCCAGCGGACCCTTGACGGTGATGCGTTCGTCGCTCAGGGCCACTTCCGCGCCTTGCAGCACGATCGGGCTTTTACCTACTCGAGACATGTTTCTCTCCTTTCGGCCTTAAGCGACGTAGCAGATGACTTCGCCGCCAACGCCCGTAGCGCGCGCCTTGCGGTCCGTCATCACGCCCTTCGGCGTCGACACGATTGCCACGCCGAGGCCATTCATGACCACGGGGATGTCGTTACGGCCGCGGTACACACGCAGACCAGGCTTCGAAACGCGTTCAATGCGTTCGATGACCGGACGGCCAGCGTAGTACTTCAACACGATGTTCAATTCCGACTTCGCACCTTCAGACTTCACTGCGAAATCGTCGATATAGCCTTCGTCCTTCAGGACCTGCGCGATCGCAACCTTCACTTTCGACGAGGGCATTTGCACCGAAACCTTCTCAACCATCTGCGCATTGCGGATGCGAGTCAGCATATCGGCGATAGGATCACTCATGCTCATTTACGTTTCTCCTATTACCAGCTCGCCTTGGTCAGGCCAGGGATCTCGCCGCGGAACGCGATTTCGCGAATCTTGTTACGCGCCAGCCCGAATTTACGGAACGTGCCGCGCGGGCGACCGGTAATTGCGCAACGGTTGCGCTTACGGGTCGGATTAGAGTTGCGCGGCAGTTGTTGCAGTTCGAGACGGGCTGCGTAGTGCTCTTCGTCCGACTTGCTCATATCGCCAATGATCGCCTTCAACTCATTACGCTTGGGGGCGTACTTTGCAGCGAGGCGAGCACGCTTCTTTTCACGTTCGATCAGTGCCAGTTTAGCCACGGTAACCTCAGTTTCTGAACGGGAACTTGAAGCTGGCGAGCAGAGCCTTTGCTTCGTCGTCGGTCTTCGCAGTTGTCGTGATGCTGATGTTCAGCCCACGCAGTGCGTCGATCTTGTCGTAGTCGATTTCGGGGAAAATGATCTGCTCTTTCACACCGATGTTGTAGTTGCCGCGACCATCGAACGCACGACCCGACACGCCACGGAAGTCGCGCACACGGGGGAGCGCAACCGTCACGAAACGGTCCAGAAATTCGTACATTGCCTGACCACGCAACGTGACCATTGCACCGATCGGATAGCCTTGACGGATCTTGAAGCCAGCGATTGCCTTGCGTGCCTTCGTGATCACCGGCTTCTGGCCAGCGATTTTCGTCAGGTCGCCAACGGCGTTTTCGATGATCTTCTTGTCAGCAACCGCTTCGCCAAGGCCCATATTCAGGGTGATCTTGGTGATGCGCGGCACTTCCATCACGGACTTGTAACCGAACTTCTCGATGAGGCCGGGTACAACCTTTTCTTTGTAAAACTCTTGCAAACGAGCCATTTTTTTACTCCGCAGCGTCAGGCGCTCAGCTCGGCACCGGTCGTCTTAAGGAAACGGACTTTCTTGTCTCCTTCGACCTTGATGCCTACACGCGATGCCTTGCCATTCGCGTCGACCAATGCGACGTTCGAAATTTGCAGCGGCATCGTCTTGGCTTCTACGCCGCCCGTCGTACCCTTCATCGGGTTCGGCTTGACATGCTTCTTGACGAGGTTGATGCCCTCGACAATGACTTTGTCTTCGCCAACGGACAGCACGATGCCGCGCTTGCCCTTGTCCTTGCCGGTGATGACGATAACTTCGTCACCTTTGCGAATCTTGTTCATCGCGACTCCTTACAGCACTTCCGGTGCCAGCGAAACGATCTTCATGAATCGTTCGCTACGCAACTCGCGCGTGACAGGCCCGAAAATACGGGTGCCAATAGGTTCGAGCTTGGCATTCAACAACACAGCGGCGTTGCCGTCGAACTTGATCAGCGAGCCGTCTTGACGACGAACGCCCTTGGCGGTACGGACCACCACGGCGTTATAAATTTCGCCTTTCTTCACGCGCCCGCGCGGCGTTGCTTCTTTGACGGTCACCTTGATGATGTCGCCAATGCTGGCATAACGACGCTTCGAGCCGCCGAGCACCTTGATGCACATGACTTCACGCGCACCCGTGTTGTCGGCCACTTCAAGCCGAGTTTCGGTCTGGATCATGGTTTATCATTCCCAACTTAATCCGGTCACACCACCATGGCGTACCCGGTCAGTCTTGGTCCCGTCAGCCAATCGGCTGCTTGGGTTAGAACAGCAGCGACGGCAAACGAAACCCGCCATCGCAATCCGGTGAATCCTTCGGAACAGACTGGCGCCTGAACCGCTTCCCCCACCAACTTCGCCCGCGACGGGGCTCCCACAAAGAGGGAAGACCGAGATTATAACAAATAATCTCGGTCTTGCAAGCGAAACTTACTGCGATTTCAACTACTTCTACAACTTGCGGCGTCAGATGACGCGAGCAGCCTCAACCAGGCGAGCCACAACCCAAGCTTTCGTCTTAGAAATCGGACGCGTTTCCTGGATTTCAACGAGGTCGCCCTCGTTGTAGGTGTTCGCATCGTCGTGCGCGTGGTACTTCTTCGAACGCACAACGTACTTGCCGTAGATCGGGTGCTTCACGCGGTGCTCAACCAGCACGGTGACCGTCTTGTCCATCTTGTTGCTGACGACCTTGCCGACCAGCGTCCGCTTGAGCGAGGTTTTTACGCTATCGTTCATTTCTGGTTCGCCTTCTCAGTCAGGACGGTCCGCACACGTGCGATGTCGCGACGAACCTTCTTCAGCTGGCTCGTATTGGTGAGCTGCTGGGTCGCGAGTTGCATGCGCAGGCCGAATTGCGCCTTCAACAGGTCCGACAGCTCCTTGTTGAGCGCGGCCTGATCTTTCTGGTGAAGTTCGGAAGCCTTCATCATTTGCTCCTTAGGCGCCGAGCTGGCGAACGATAACGGTCGTCTTGAGCGGCAGCTTCGCTGCAGCCAGACGGAACGCTTCGCGTGCCAGTTCTTCGGTTACGCCGTCCATTTCGTACAGCATCTTGCCCGGTTGAATCTCTGCGACGTAGTACTCAGGGTTACCTTTACCGTTACCCATACGTACTTCAGCCGGCTTGTGCGAGATCGGCTTGTCCGGGAAGATGCGGATCCAGATACGGCCACCACGCTTGATGTGACGGGTCATTGCACGACGCGCCGCTTCAATCTGGCGCGCGGTCAAACGACCACGACCGATAGCCTTCAGACCGTATTCACCGAACGACACCGCGTTGCCGCGGGTAGCGATACCGGTGTTACGACCCTTCTGCTCTTTGCGATACTTTCTGCGTTTCGGTTGCAGCATCGTTATTCTCCAGTCTTCCCGTCACCGCCGGCACCGCCAGCACGACGGGGGGCGCCACGGCGTGCACCTGCCGGACCACCACCTTCACCATCGCGACGCGGACGGCGATCGCCACCCGGACGTGCGTTACGGCGCGGACGCTTTTCTTCGGCGACTTCTTCCACCACCGGTGCGTCGTTGCGGCCGAGCGTATCGCCCTTGTAGACCCACACCTTCACGCCGATGATGCCGTACGTCGTCTTCGCTTCCGAAGTTGCGTAGTCGATGTCAGCGCGCAGCGTATGAAGGGGCACGCGACCTTCGCGATACCATTCCGTACGGGCGATTTCGATGCCGTTCAGACGGCCAGCGCTCATGATCTTGATGCCCTGGGCACCCAGACGCATGGCGTTTTGCATTGCACGCTTCATCGCGCGGCGGAACATAATCCGGCGCTCGAGCTGTTGCGTGATCGAATCGGCGATCAGTTGCGCATCGGTTTCCGGCTTGCGGATTTCTTCGATGTTGACGTGGACCGGAACGCCCATGCGGCGTTGCAGTTCCGACTTCAGCAGCTCGATATCCTCGCCCTTCTTACCGATGACCACACCCGGACGCGAGCTATAAATCGTGATGCGCGCGTTTTTCGCCGGACGCTCGATAACGACGCGACCAACCGAAGCGTTCTTCAGCTTCTTCTTCAGGTATTCACGAACACCGATGTCTTCCTGCAACATCGCCGCGAAATTGTTGTTGTTCGCGTACCAACGCGACGCCCAATTGCGGCTGACGGCCAAACGGAAGCCAGTCGGATGAATTTTCTGTCCCATCGTATGACCCCTTAGTTACCGACCGTCACAGTGATGTGACAGGATTGCTTCTCGATGCGGTTACCGCGGCCTTTAGCGCGCGCGGTGAAACGCTTGAGAGAGGCAGCCTTGTCGATGTAGATGCTCGTGATCTTGAGCTCATCGATATCGGCGCCTTCGTTGTGCTCCGCATTCGCGATCGCCGACAGCACGACCTTTTTCACGATTCCCGCAGCCTTCTTCGGCGAGAACGTCAGAACGTTCAGCGCCTTGTCGACCGGCAAACCGCGGATCTGGTCAGCCACAAGGCGCGTTTTCTGCGCCGAGATGCGGGCACCGCGATGAATTGCTTTCACTTCCATCATGAGCCCCTTATTTCTTAGCCTTCTTGTCGGCCGCGTGACCCTTGAACGTCCGGGTCAATGCGAACTCGCCAAGCTTGTGGCCGACCATGTTTTCCGAGATGTACACCGGAACGTGTTGACGGCCGTTGTGCACGGCAATCGTCAGACCGATGAAATCCGGCAGAATCGTCGAACGACGCGACCAGGTTTTGATCGGCTTCTTATCACGCGAAGCTGCAGCCGCCTCAACTTTCTTCAGCAAATGGGCGTCGCAGAACGGACCTTTTTTTACAGAACGTGCCATTGCCTACTCCTTAACGCTTGTGACGGCGCTGGACGATCATGCTCGTCGTGCGCTTGTTGCTGCGGGTACGATAACCCTTCGTAGGCGTGCCCCACGGGCTCACCGGGTCGCGACCTGCAGCCGTCTTGCCTTCACCACCGCCGTGCGGGTGATCGACCGGGTTCATTGCAACGCCGCGCACCGTCGGGCGGATACCGCGCCAGCGGTTTGCGCCAGCCTTGCCGATTTGACGGAGGCTATGCTCTTCGTTGCCAACTTCACCAATCGTCGCGCGGCATTCAACGTGAACGCGGCGGATTTCACCCGAGCGCAGGCGGACCTGTGCGTAGGTACCTTCACGAGCCAGCAGCATCGCCGACGTACCAGCCGAACGCGCCATTTGCGCGCCCTTGCCCGGTAGCATTTCGATACAGTGAATCGTCGTACCGACCGGAATGTTGCGAATCGGCAGCGTGTTGCCTGCGCGGATCGGAGCTTCCGAACCCGACATCAGTTGCTGGCCAACCGTCACACCCTTCGGAGCGATGATGTACTTGCGCTCGCCGTCTGCGTACAGAACCAGCGCGATGTTCGCGCTGCGGTTCGGATCGTACTCAAGACGTTCGACCTTTGCCGGAATGCCGTCCTTGTTGCGACGGAAATCGACGACACGGTAGTGATGCTTATGACCACCGCCCTTATGGCGCGTGGTGATGTGGCCGTTGTTGTTACGGCCGGCGGTCGAGGATTGCGAGTCGAGCAGCGGTGCGTACGGCTTGCCCTTATGCAGATCCTTGTTGACCACCTTGACCATCGCGCGGCGACCCGGCGAAGTCGGCTTAACTTTAACGATTGCCATGATTACTTGGCCTCCGCTTCAAAGTTGATTTCCTGACCCGGCTTCAGGCAGACGTAGGCCTTCTTCACGTCCTTGCGCTTGCCCATGAAGCGGCCAAAGCGCTTGGCTTTGCCCTTCGAGACCAGCACGTTGACAGAATCGACTTCCACCTTGAACATCAGCTCAACAGCGGCCTTCACTTCCTGCTTCGTGGCATCCGGCGCGACTTCGAACACGACTTGCTCGTTCTTGTCGGCCACCAGCGTCGCCTTTTCGGAGATCACCGGCGCGAGCAGGACCTGCATCAAACGATGATCGTTCTTGCGAATCTCGCTCATGACAGCAACTCCTCGATCTGGGCGACCGCAGCCTTCGTGATCAGGATCTTCTTGAAGTAGATCAGCGACAGCGGGTCGGCGTAACGCGGCTCGACAACTGCCACATGGGCGAGGTTGCGCGACGCGAGGTACAGGTTTTCGTCAACCGTGTCGGTAATCACCAGCAC
This sequence comes from Paraburkholderia sp. GAS38, assembly GCF_050434965.1. Lineage (NCBI taxonomy): Bacteria > Pseudomonadati > Pseudomonadota > Betaproteobacteria > Burkholderiales > Burkholderiaceae > Paraburkholderia > Paraburkholderia sp. GAS38. The sequence goes on from NZ_JBNDJO010000019.1 coordinate 167,609, forward strand.
GGATTCGAGACCCATCGCCTTGAATTTTTCGGCCAGCAGCTTCGTCTTCGGCGCTTCGAGCGTCAGCTCGTCAACCACCGAGATGCGGCCTTCGCGAGCCAGCTGCGAGAAGATCGAGCAGAGACCTGCGCGATGCATCTTCTTGTTAACCTTGTGCGAAAAGTTTTCTTCCGGCGAATTCGGGAAGATACGGCCACCGCCGCGCCACAACGGGCTCGACGACATACCGGCACGGGCGCGACCCGTGCCCTTTTGACGCCACGGCTTCTTGGTCGTGTGCTTGACTTGCTCACGGTCCTTCTGCGCGCGGTTACCGCTGCGTGCGTTAGCCTGGTAGGCCACCACAACCTGGTGAATCAGGGCTTCGTTGTAATCACGGCCGAACACGACGTCCGACGCGCTAACAGCTGCGCCTTCCTGACCATTGGCATTCAGGAGCTTAAGTTCCATTATTTCGCTCCTTTCACGGCGCGCGTCTTCACGGCCGGCGTCACGAAAACCTTGCCGCCCTTAGCACCCGGCACGGCACCCTTGACCAGCAACAGCTTGCGGTCGGCGTCGATACGAGCGATTTCGAGGTTTTGCACGGTTACCGTATCGTCACCCATGTGACCGGTCATGCGCTTACCCGGGAAAACACGACCCGGATCCTGCGCCATACCGATCGAACCCGGCACGTTGTGCGAGCGCGAGTTACCGTGCGATGCACGGCCGGATGCGAAGTTGTAACGCTTGATGGTACCGGCGTAGCCCTTACCGATCGACACGCCCTGCACGTCGACCTTCTGGCCTACTTCGAACAGTTCGGGACCAACCACGGTGCCGTTCGACAACTCGGCAGCCTTAGCGGCATCGATCTGGAATTCTTTGAGGATTTCACCGGCTTGAACACCGGCTTTGGCGAGATGACCGGCCAACGGCTTCGTCACACGCGATGCACGGCGCGTACCGAATGCAACCTGCACGGCGGTGTAGCCGTCGGTTTCAACAGTCTTGATCTGCGTCACGCGGTTGTCGGACACGTCCAGCACGGTAACGGGAATCGAATCCCCTTCAGCCGTGAAGATACGGGTCATGCCAACCTTGCGACCTACGAGTCCAAGGCTCATCGTTTTCTCCATTCCCGACTGCGATTGGTCGGGGCTAATTTACAAAATGCCGGTGCCGTTTCGGGCATGAATTCATGCTGCAGCACACCGACTTTTTTGCGCAAATGCGCGAAAAGCCTTGCATTATAGCGAGGCTTTTCGTTTTCCGCAAGCAATCAATGACTTAGCGATGTCCGGCGGACCCGACACCGCCTGAGAGCCTTATTGCAGCTTGATTTCCACGTCCACGCCAGCCGGCAGATCGAGCTTCATCAGTGCGTCGACGGTCTTGTCCGTCGGGTCAACGATGTCCATCAGGCGTTGGTGGGTACGGATTTCGAGCTGGTCGCGCGACGTCTTGTTGACGTGCGGCGAGCGCAGGATGTCGAAACGTTGAATGCGGGTCGGCAGGGGCACCGGACCACGAACGATTGCGCCAGTCCGCTTTGCCGTATCGACGATCTCAGCTGCCGATTGATCGATCAGGCGATAGTCGAAAGCCTTCAGGCGAATGCGGATTTTCTGGTTCTGCATGACAATTCCTTGGAAAGAGCGAGGCGATGTTGCACCGCCAAATATAAAAAGAACGTAGGGCCGGACGCCCGCTGAGGGCGGGTGCCCGACCCCGGGCACCATTTACTGCAAATTACTGCAACCGCGAGCCCTCGATTTTACTCGAGGATCTTGGCAACGACACCTGCGCCGACGGTACGGCCACCTTCACGGATGGCGAAGCGCAGACCTTCTTCCATCGCGATCGGGTTGATCAGCTTCACCGTGATCGACACGTTGTCGCCCGGCATGACCATTTCCTTGTCCTTCGGCAGCTCGATCGAGCCCGTCACGTCCGTCGTACGGAAGTAGAACTGCGGACGGTAGTTGTTGAAGAACGGCGTGTGACGGCCGCCCTCGTCCTTGCTCAGCACGTACACTTCTGCCGTGAAGTGCGTGTGCGGGTTGATCGAACCCGGCTTCGCCAGAACCTGGCCACGCTCCACGTCTTCACGCTTCGTGCCGCGCAACAGGATACCCACGTTGTCGCCTGCCTGACCTTGATCCAGCAGCTTGCGGAACATTTCCACGCCCGTGCAGGTCGTCTTCACCGTCGGCTTGATACCGACGATTTCGATTTCTTCACCGACCTTCACCACACCGCGCTCAACCCGGCCCGTCACCACCGTGCCACGACCCGAGATCGAGAACACGTCTTCCACCGGCATCAGGAACGCACCGTCAACTGCGCGCTCCGGCGTCGGGATGTACGTGTCCAGCGCGTCGGCCAGGTTCATGATCGCCACTTCGCCCAGCTCGCCCTTGTCGCCTTCCAGCGCCAGCTTGGCCGAACCCTTGATGATCGGCGTGTCGTCGCCCGGGAAGTCGTACTTCGACAGAAGTTCGCGAACTTCCATCTCGACCAGCTCCAGCAGCTCAGCGTCGTCCACCATGTCGCACTTGTTCAGGAACACGATGATGTACGGAACGCCAACCTGACGCGCCAGCAGAATGTGCTCACGCGTTTGCGGCATCGGGCCGTCAGCGGCCGAGCACACCAGGATTGCGCCGTCCATCTGTGCCGCGCCCGTGATCATGTTCTTCACATAGTCAGCGTGGCCCGGGCAGTCAACGTGCGCGTAGTGCCGGTTAGCCGTTTCGTACTCGACGTGCGCCGTGTTGATCGTGATGCCGCGCGCCTTTTCTTCCGGCGCTGCGTCGATCTGGTCATACGCCTTCGCTTCGCCGCCGAACTTCGCGGTCAGCACCGTCGTGATCGCTGCCGTCAGCGTGGTCTTGCCGTGGTCAACGTGACCGATCGTGCCGACGTTCACGTGCGGCTTGGTCCGTTCGAATTTACCTTTAGCCATGTTTCTCTTCTTTCAAAAAGTTAATCGTTGAATGACTTGCCGCGCGCTTACTTCGACTTCGCGTTGATGATCGCTTCCGACACGTTGCGCGGTGCTTCCGAGTAATGCTTGAACTCCATCGTGTACGTTGCACGACCTTGGCTCAGCGAACGCAGCGACGTCGAATAGCCGAACATTTCCGACAGCGGCACTTCGGCGCGAACGATCTTGCCGCCGCCAATCATGTCTTCCATGCCCTGAACAATACCGCGACGGCCCGACAGATCGCCCATCACGTTGCCCATGTAGTCTTCCGGCGTTTCGACTTCCACAGCCATCATCGGTTCGAGGATGACCGGGCTTGCCTTGCGCATTGCTTCCTTGAACGCCATCGAACCGGCCATGCGGAACGCGTTTTCGTTCGAGTCAACATCGTGGTACGAACCGAACGTCAGGTGAACCTTCACGTCAACGACCGGGAAGCCTGCCAGCACGCCAGCCTTCAGCGTTTCCTGGATACCCTTGTCGACTGCCGGGATGTATTCACGCGGAATCACACCGCCCTTGATCTCGTCCAGGAACTCGTAGCCCTTGCCTTGCTCGTTCGGCTCGAGCGTGATGACCGCGTGACCATACTGGCCGCGACCACCCGACTGCTTGACGAACTTGCCGTCGACGTCTTCCGCCTTGCCGCGGATCGTTTCGCGGTAGGCAACCTGCGGCTTGCCAACCGTTGCTTCGACGCCGAATTCACGCTTCATCCGGTCGACCAGAATTTCGAGGTGGAGCTCGCCCATGCCCGAAATGATGGTTTGACCCGACTCTTCGTCCGTTTGCACGCGGAACGACGGATCTTCCTGAGCCAGACGGTTCAGCGCCAGACCCATCTTTTCCTGGTCGGGCTTCGTCTTCGGCTCAACAGCCTGCGAAATCACCGGCTCCGGGAAAATCATGCGTTCGAGCACGATCGGGCTTTGCGGATCGCACAGCGTATCGCCGGTCGTTGCGTCTTTCAGGCCGACTGCCGCAGCGATGTCGCCCGCGCGCACTTCCTTGATTTCTTCGCGCTGGTTTGCGTGCATCTGCAGAATACGACCCAGACGTTCCTTCTTGTCCTTCGTCGCGTTCAGCACCGTGTCGCCGGAATTCACCACACCCGAGTACACGCGGAAGAAGATCAGCTGGCCGACGAACGGGTCGGTCATGATCTTGAATGCCAGTGCCGAGAACTTTTCGTCGTCGGCAGCGCGGCGCTCACCCTTTTCACCGTTTTCCAGCTCACCGGTAACCGGCGGGATGTCGATCGGCGACGGCAGGAAGTCGAGCACGGCGTCCAGCATCCGTTGCACGCCCTTGTTCTTGAACGCGGTACCGCAGAGCATCGGCTGGATTTCGCAAGCGATCGTACGGTCGCGCAGACCCTTGACGATTTCCTCTTCCGTGAGCTCGCCCTCTTCGAGGTACTTGTTCATCAGCTCTTCGTTCGACTCAGCCGCAGCTTCGACCATCTTTTCGCGCCATTCGTTGCACGAATCGACGAGTTCTGCGGGGATTTCTTCGTACGAGAACTTGGTGCCCTGGGACGCGTCGTCCCAAATGATCGCCTTCATCTTCAGCAGATCGACCACACCCGTGAACGTTTCTTCAGCGCCGATAGGCACTACGACCGGAACCGGGTTGGCCTTCAGACGCAGCTTGAGCTGGTCGTAGACCTTGAAGAAGTTCGCGCCGGTACGGTCCATCTTGTTGATGAACGCGAGACGGGGAACCTTGTACTTGTTAGCCTGGCGCCACACGGTTTCCGACTGCGGCTGCACGCCGCCCACTGCGCAGTAAACCATGCACGCACCGTCGAGCACGCGCATCGAGCGCTCGACTTCAATCGTGAAGTCAACGTGGCCCGGGGTGTCGATGATGTTGATGCGGTGCTCAGCGCGGTCGCCGGCCATGCCTTTCCAGAAGGCCGTGGTAGCAGCGGACGTGATAGTAATACCGCGTTCCTGTTCCTGCTCCATCCAGTCCATGGTGGCAGCGCCGTCGTGAACTTCACCAATCTTATGGTTCACGCCGGTGTAGAACAGAATGCGCTCGGTCGTCGTCGTTTTGCCGGCGTCGATGTGAGCGCTAATACCGATGTTGCGGTAGCGCTCGATAGGTGTCTTGCGAGCCACTTTGATCCTCTATGGGGATAACGCGATGCGAGAAGTACCCATCGCGCTGTAACACAAACGGGCGAGGCGCTTTATAAGCGCACCCGCCCGGAATTTCTTCCCGATTTCTTCGGCTAACCCGGGGTCGGGAAGCTTAGAAACGGAAGTGCGAGAACGCCTTGTTGGCTTCTGCCATCCGGTGAACTTCGTCGCGCTTCTTCATCGCGCCGCCACGGCCTTCGGCCGCTTCGGAGAGTTCACCTGCCAGACGCAGGGCCATCGACTTCTCGCTGCGCTTTTTCGCAGCTTCGCGCAACCAACGCATCGCCAATGCCATACGACGCGACGGACGCACTTCGACCGGAACCTGATAGTTCGCACCACCAACGCGACGGCTCTTCACTTCGACCACCGGCTTCACGTTGTTGAGCGCTACCGTGAACACTTCCAGCGGGTCCTTGCCACCCTTGGTCTGGATCTGTTCAAAAGCGCCGTACACGATACGCTCGGCAACCGACTTCTTGCCGGAGAGCATCAGCACGTTCATGAACTTGGCTACATCTACGTTACCGAACTTCGGATCCGGCAACACTTCCCGCTTGGGGACTTCGCGACGACGCGGCATGTTTCTTCCTTTGACTTTTCAGTTGGAGCTATTTTTTAGCTCCGCGGCCACCAACTAACCCGATTCATCTCTAACGACTTACCAGCCTGGTCGGGTGACCACTTACTCGACAGCACCGGCGATTCCGGCACCACCGCTAATACCGCCTTTGCAGGCGACCTAAACTGCTCGACCGGCTAATTACTTGCCAGCTTTTGCACGCTTCGCACCGTACTTCGAGCGAGCTTGCTTACGATCCTTGACGCCCTGGGTATCCAGCGAGCCGCGAACCATGTGGTAACGCACACCCGGCAAGTCCTTCACACGACCGCCGCGAATCAGCACGACCGAGTGTTCCTGCAGGTTGTGGCCTTCACCACCGATGTACGAAATGACTTCGAAGCCGTTCGTCAGGCGCACCTTGGCGACCTTACGAAGTGCCGAATTCGGCTTCTTCGGCGTCGTGGTGTACACACGGGTGCACACGCCGCGACGCTGGGGGCAGTCCTGCAAAGCCGGGCTCTTGCTCTTCACTGTTTCCGAAGCGCGGCCTTTGCGAACCAGTTGATTGATGGTTGGCATTGTTTATTCCTGAAATTGAACAAAATCGACGCAAATCTTTCCGGGCAAAGCAGAAACGATTGCGAATCGAACTTCCGGTGCGGATTGCCAGCGCGCGAGCTCACTTGCGCTTGCCCCGCTCAACGGCATCCCAAGAACCGGAACCTAGCATAATATTCCGAAAATGCTAAGCGAGTCAACAGGTTGCAAGGATTTGACGCTTCCGGGACCTGCAAGCACCTAGTCGGCACTCACCACTTCCAGCAATTCCCAGCCGAAGCGATCCAGTTTGCGCGCACCCATACCCGGGATGCCGCGCAGATCTTCGATCGAACCGGGGCCGTTGCGGGCGATTTCCGCCAGCGTGGCGTCGTGGAAGATGACATAAGCCGGCACGCCATCGGTCTTCGCCGTCTCCGTGCGCCAGGCGCGCAAGCGGTCCCAACGGGCCCGTTCGCGCGGCCCCATGCCGATGGTTGGATCGGCGCGCTCGCTGGTGCGCCCGGACGACTGGCGCGTGCGCGTGGGCTTCACGTAGCGGCGCATGGTGACGTTCTGTTCGCTTTTGAGCACCGCCTTGCTCGCCTCGGTGAGCACCAGCGATCCGTAGCCCTCATGGTCGACCGTCAGATAACCGAACGCCACGAGCTGACGGAAGATGGCACGCCACTCGGGCTCGCCGAGCGCGGCGCCAATGCCGAAGGTGGTCAGCTTCTCGTGGCCGCGTTGCAGGATCTTCTCGCTGCGGTTGCCGCGCAGGATGTCGATCAGATGCCCTGCGCCAAAGTGAAATCCGCTCGCCCGCTGCGCGCGAAACACGCAGGACAGCGCCATTTGCGCCTCACGCGTGGCATCCCACGTGTCGGGCGGCTCGAGGCACGTATCGCAATTGCCGCAGGGTTTGCTCGTTTCGCCGAAATAGTTGAGCAGGCGCACGCGGCGACACGTCGCGGCTTCGCACAGGCCAAGCAGCGCGTCGAGCTTGCCGGTCTGTACGCGCTTGTGGGCATCGTCCGCGTCGGACTCGTCGATCATCTTGCGCTGTTGCACCACGTCGCCAAGGCCATAGGCCATCCATGCGTTGGCCGGCATACCGTCGCGGCCTGCGCGGCCGGTTTCCTGGTAGTACCCTTCCACGCTCTTCGGCAAATCGAGGTGGGCGACAAAGCGCACGTCCGGCTTGTCGATACCCATGCCAAAGGCGATCGTCGCGCACATCACGATGCCCTCCTCGCGCTGGAACATCTCCTGATGCTTCTGGCGAATCTCGAACTCCATGCCCGCGTGGTAAGGGAGTGCCCGCATGCCCTTTTCTTTGAGCCACTCCGCGGTTTCTTCCACCTTCCGGCGCGACAGGCAATAGACCACACCGGCATCGGTCGTGCCGTCAGGCTTCGAGTGTTCTGCGCGAATGAAGTCGAGCAGTTGCGTGCGCGCATTGTCCTTTTCGACGATGCGATAGCGGATGTTCGGCCGATCGAAGCTGGAGACAAAGACTCGCGCATCGTCCAGCGCCAGGCGGTGGATGATCTCGTCCCGCGTGATCGCGTCGGCAGTCGCGGTGAGCGCGATGCGCGGCACATTCGGAAAACGCTCGTGCAGCACCGACAGCTGAATATATTCGGGCCGGAAATCGTGTCCCCATTGCGATACGCAATGCGCTTCATCAATGGCGAAGAGGCCGATGCGCGTACGCTCCAGCAGCTCCTGGAAGCGCGACGTCATCAACCGCTCCGGCGCGACATAGAGAAGATCGATCTCGCCCTCGCGCAACGCACGCTCGGTTGCGGCGGCTTCAGGGCCGGACAGCGTCGAATTCAGATACGCCGCCCGCACGCCGACTTCCTTGAGCGCCGCGACCTGATCCTGCATCAGCGCGATCAAAGGCGACACGACGATGCCGGCGCCGAGTCCCGCCTCCCGGCGCACGAGCGACGGAATCTGGTAACAGAGCGATTTCCCACCGCCCGTTGGCATCAGCACGAGACAATCTCCGCCGCCGGCGACGTGCTCGACAATTTCGCCTTGCTGCCCTCGGAACGCGGGATAGCCAAATACTTCGTTGAGGATTTCGAGCGGACGGGACATGAATTTGAGAGAAGCAGCGTGATGCCGGTGACACGAATTTTACCAACGCATTCGCGCTGCACCCGCGCTTTCCCGCAACGTTAGCCAATCGGCCTATAAATCGGCGAAAGAAAGCGCGACAAACACGACCGCCGTGCATGGGACAGGAGTCAGTGCTAAAGCACTCACTCCTGTCGACAAAAAAAAGCCGCTCAGTCGAAACTGAGCGGCTTCGCTAGCTGGTGAGCCCGAGCGGCTTGCGCCGCGGGGACTTACTCGCCTGAGTGCTGCTGCTCGGCTGCCGGGGTTTCCGGTGTGCCGAAGTCGAATGCCTCTTCCGCTGCGATCTGATCGAAACGCTCGCGGTCGGACAGTTCCTTGCTCTTGCGTGCCTTGTGGAACGCGAGACCCGTACCGGCCGGAATCAGACGGCCGACGATCACGTTTTCCTTCAGACCGCGCAGATCGTCGCGCTTGCCCATAATCGCCGCTTCGGTCAGCACGCGGGTCGTTTCCTGGAACGACGCCGCAGAGATGAACGAATCGGTCGACAGCGACGCCTTCGTGATACCGAGCAAGACGTTTTCGTAGGTTGCCGGACGCTTGTCTTCCGCGATCATACGGTCGTTCTCGTCGAGCATATCCGACCGCTCGACCTGTTCGCCCGGGATGAAACGCGTATCGCCGTTGTCCGTAATCTGCACGCGGCGCAACATCTGACGAACAATCACTTCAATGTGCTTGTCGTTGATCTTCACGCCTTGCAGACGGTACACGTCCTGCACTTCGTCCACGATGTAACGCGACAGCGCTTCGACGCCCTGCAAACGCAGGATGTCGTGCGGATCCGCCGGCCCGTCGACAATCATTTCGCCCTTGTTGACGACCTGACCATCGTGCACCAGAACCTGCTTTTCCTTCGCGATCAGGAACTCGTGCTGGTTGCCCTCGAGGTCCGTGATAACGAGACGCTGCTTGCCCTTCGTGTCCTTACCGAACGACGTCGTACCCGTGACTTCCGCCAGGATACCTGCGTCCTTCGGCGAACGTGCTTCGAACAGTTCCGCCACACGCGGCAGACCGCCGGTAATGTCACGCGTCTTCTGCGATTCGGTCGGGATACGTGCGAGCACTTCACCCACCTGCACTTGCTGACCGTCCTTCACGGTGATCAGAGCGCCGACCTGGAAGCCAATCTGCACCGAATGCTCGGTGTTCGGGATCTTGACTTCTTCGCCGTTCGCATCGAGCAGCTTGACCTGCGGACGCACCGTCTTCGACGCTTGCGAACCGCGGCGCTTCACGTCGATCACGACCAGCGTCGAGAGACCCGTCACATCGTCGATCTGCTTGGCAACCGTCACGCCTTCTTCGACGTTTTCGAACTTCACCGTACCACCGTACTCGGTGATGATCGGACGCGTCATCGGATCCCACGTGGCCAGTTGCGTGCCGGCCTTGATCTGCGCGCCGTCCAGTTGCAACAGCGTCGCACCGTACGGCACCTTGTGACGTTCACGCTCACGGCCGTGGTCGTCGGTGATCATCGCTTCGCCCGAACGCGAGATGACGATCTGCTCGCCCTTCGCATTCGTCACGTAACGCATCGTCGACGTGAAACGCACCGTACCGTTCGACTTGGCTTCGATCGACGAGGCCACTGCCGCACGCGATGCCGCACCACCAATGTGGAACGTACGCATCGTCAGCTGCGTGCCCGGTTCACCGATCGACTGAGCAGCGATCACGCCCACTGCCTCACCGACGTTGACCGACGAGCCGCGGCCCAGGTCGCGGCCGTAGCAGGCTGCGCACAGGCCGTAACGCGTTTCGCAAGTCAGCGGCGTACGCACGCGCACTTCGTCGATGCCGAGACGTTCGATTTCTTCGACCGCGTCTTCGTCGAGCAACGTGCCCGCTTCGTACAGCGTTTCCTGCGATTCCGGATTGACGACGTCAGCCACCGCCACGCGACCCAGGATACGGTCACGCAGGGCTTCGACGACTTCACCGCCTTCGACCAACGCCTTCATGGCGACGCCGTTCGACGTACCGCAATCGTCCTCGACCACCACCAGATCCTGCGTCACGTCGACGAGACGACGCGTCAGGTAACCCGAGTTTGCCGTCTTCAGTGCCGTATCAGCCAGACCCTTACGTGCACCGTGGGTCGAGATGAAGTACTGCAACACGTTCAGGCCTTCGCGGAAGTTCGCCGTAATCGGCGTCTCGATGATCGAGCCGTCCGGCTTCGCCATCAGGCCACGCATACCGGCCAGCTGACGAATCTGAACTGCGGAACCACGCGCACCCGAGTCGGCCATCATGTAGATGGAGTTGAACGACTCCTGACGCGTCTGGTTGCCGTCGCGATCGACCACCGGCTCCGTCGAGAGCTGTTCCATCATCGCCTTGCCGACCGCTTCCGACGTTGCCGACCAGATGTCGACCACGTTGTTGTAGCGCTCTTGCGAGGTAACGAGACCCGACATGTACTGACGGTCGTATTCCTTCACCTTCTTCGCGGCGTCGCCGACGATCTGTTCTTTCTGCGGCGGCACGAGCATGTCGTCCACGCAGATCGAAATACCCGCGCGCGTTGCCAGACGGAAACCCGACTGCATCAACTGGTCGGCGAAAATCACCGTTTCACGCAGACCGCACTTGCGGAATGCGGTGTTGATCAGACGCGAAATTTCCTTCTTCTTCAGCGGCTTGTTCAGCACCGAGAACGGCAGGCCCGGCGGCAGAATTTCCGAGAGGATCGAACGGCCGACGGTCGTCGCATACAGCGTGATCTTCGGCACGAACTTCGGTGCACCTTCCGACTTGTCTTCGTTGTGGACCATTTCCGTGATCCGCACGTTGACGCGCGAGGCCAGCTCGACTTCCTTGTTCTCGTACGCACGCAGCGCTTCCGAGACGCCCGTGAACGTCAGGCCTTCGCCCTTGGCGTTCACAGCTTCGCGGGTCGCGTAGTACAGACCGAGCACGATATCCTGCGACGGCACGATCGACGGATCGCCGTTGGCCGGGAACAGGACGTTGTTCGACGCCAGCATCAGCGTACGCGCTTCCATCTGCGCTTCGAGCGACAGCGGCACGTGCACGGCCATCTGGTCACCGTCGAAGTCGGCGTTGAACGCCGCGCAAACGAGCGGGTGCAACTGGATTGCCTTACCTTCGATCAGCACCGGCTCGAAAGCCTGAATGCCAAGACGGTGCAGCGTCGGCGCACGGTTCAGCATGACCGGATGTTCGCGGATCACCTCTTCGAGGATGTCCCACACCACCGGCGTCTGGTTCTCGACTTCCTTCTTCGCGGCCTTGATGGTGGTAGCGACACCCATCACTTCGAGCTTGTTGAAGATGAACGGCTTGAACAGTTCGAGCGCCATCAGCTTCGGCAGACCGCACTGATGCAGCTTGAGCGTCGGGCCGACCACGATCACCGAACGGCCCGAGTAGTCCACACGCTTACCGAGCAAGTTCTGACGGAAACGACCGCCCTTACCCTTGATCATGTCAGCGAGCGACTTCAGCGGACGCTTGTTCGCGCCGGTCATGGCCTTACCGCGACGGCCGTTATCGAGCAGCGAATCGACGGCTTCCTGCAGCATCCGCTTTTCGTTGCGGACGATGATTTCAGGCGCCTTCAGTTCGAGCAGACGCTTCAACCGGTTGTTACGGTTGATCACGCGGCGATACAGGTCGTTCAGGTCCGACGTCGCGAAACGACCGCCGTCCAGCGGCACCAGCGGACGCAGTTCCGGCGGCAGCACCGGCAGCACTTCGAGCACCATCCAGTCAGGCTTGATGCCCGAACGCTGGAAAGCCTCGAGTACCTTCAGGCGCTTTGCGTACTTCTTGATCTTCGCTTCCGAACCCGTGTTCTTGAGTTCGGTGCGGAGCATCTCGACCTGTTCGTCGATGTTGATTGCGCGCAGCAGTTCGCGCACGCCTTCCGCGCCCATCTCAGCGCGGAATTCGTCGCCGTACTCTTCGACCTTGTTGTAGTAATCCTCTTCCGTCATGATCTGCCGCGCTTTCAGCGGCGTCATGCCCGGATCGATCACCACGTAGGCTTCGAAGTACAGCACGCGTTCGATGTCGCGCAGCGTCATGTCGAGCACCATGCCCAGACGCGACGGCAGCGACTTCAGGAACCAGATGTGCGCAACCGGCGAGGCCAGTTCGATGTGGCCCATCCGTTCGCGACGCACCTTTGCCAGCGTAACTTCAACGCCGCACTTCTCGCAGATCACGCCACGGTGCTTCAGGCGCTTGTACTTGCCGCACAGGCATTCGTAGTCCTTGATCGGCCCGAAAATCTTCGCGCAGAACAGGCCATCGCGTTCCGGCTTGAACGTCCGGTAGTTGATGGTTTCCGGCTTCTTCACTTCACCGAACGACCACGAACGGATCTTGTCCGGCGAGGCCAGACCGATCTTGATTGCGTCAAAAACTTCTTCTTGTTGGACTTGCTTGAATAGATCGAGCAGAGCTTTCATTGCTTTCTCTCCGTAGTCCGATTAGTTGCGGTCGAGGTCGATGTCGATGCCCAGCGAGCGGATTTCCTTCACCAGCACGTTGAAGGATTCCGGCATGCCGGCGTCGATCACGTGATCGCCCTTGACCAGGTTCTCATAGACCTTGGTCCGGCCAGTCACGTCGTCCGACTTCACCGTCAGCATTTCCTGCAGCACGTACGATGCGCCGTACGCTTCGAGCGCCCACACTTCCATTTCACCGAAACGCTGGCCACCGAACTGCGCCTTACCGCCCAACGGCTGCTGCGTCACGAGCGAGTACGGGCCCGTGGAACGCGCGTGCATCTTGTCGTCGACCAAGTGGTGCAGTTTCAGGTAGTGCATGTAGCCGACCGTCACCGTCCGTTCGAACATCTCACCCGTGCGGCCGTCATACAGACGCACCTGGTTCTTCGACGGCGTCATGCCGAGCTGCTTCGCGATGTCGTCCGGGAACGCCAGATCCAGCGCGCGCGACATTTCTTCTTCCGTTGCACCGTCAAACACCGGCGTAGCAAACGGAACGCCTTCGCGCAGGTTCTTCGCCAGTTCGACGATTTCGTCGTCCGTGAAGCTGTCCAGCTCTTCGGCGCGGCCCGACTCGTTGTAGATCTTGATCAGGAATTCGCGCAGTTCAGCGATCTTCGCCTGACGCTGCAGCATTTCGCCGATACGCCAGCCGAGACCCTTCGCGGCCCAACCCAGATGCACTTCGAGAACCTGACCCACGTTCATCCGCGACGGCACGCCGAGCGGATTCAGCACGACGTCAGCCGGACGGCCATCGGCCATGTACGGCATGTCTTCGATCGGAACGATCTTCGACACCACACCCTTGTTACCGTGACGGCCAGCCATCTTGTCGCCAGGCTGCAGGCGGCGCTTGACTGCCAGATACACCTTGACCATCTTCAGCACGCCCGGCGGCAGTTCGTCGCCCTGGGTAAGCTTCTTGCGCTTTTCTTCGAACGCCAGGTCGAACTGGTGACGCTTCTGTTCGATCGAGTCCTTGATGGCTTCGAGCTGTGCCGCTGCTTCTTCGTCCGCGAGGCGGATGTCGAACCAGTGGTAGTGGTCGAGATCTTCCAGGTAAGCCTGTTCGATCTTCGTACCCTTCGCGAGCTTCTTCGGACCGCCGTTCGCGACCTTGCCGACGAGCATACGGGCGAGACGCTGGAACGCGTCGCCTTCCACGATACGCAACTGGTCGTTCAGGTCGAGGCGATAGCGCTTCAGTTCATCGTCGATGATCTGCTGAGCACGCTTGTCGCGCTGGATGCCTTCACGCGTAAACACTTGCACGTCGATGACCGTGCCGCTCATGCCGGACGGCACGCGCAGCGACGTATCCTTCACGTCCGAAGCCTTCTCACCGAAAATCGCACGCAGCAGCTTTTCTTCCGGCGTCAGCTGGGTTTCGCCCTTCGGCGTCACCTTACCGACCAGCACGTCGCCCGCTTCGACTTCCGCGCCGATGTAGACGATGCCCGACTCGTCGAGACGGCCGAGTTGCACTTCAGCCAGGTTCGAAATGTCGCGCGTGATTTCTTCCGGTCCGAGCTTCGTATCGCGAGCAACGACGTTCAGCTCTTCGATGTGGATCGACGTGTAACGGTCGTCGGCAACCACCTTCTCCGAGATCAAGATCGAGTCTTCGAAGTTGTAGCCGTTCCACGGCATGAACGCGACCAGCATGTTCTGGCCGAGAGCCAGTTCGCCGAGGTCGGTCGATGCGCCGTCAGCCAGCACGTCGCCGCGCGACACGATGTCGCCGACCTTCACGATCGGGCGCTGGTTGATGTTCGTGTTCTGGTTCGAACGCGTGTACTTGATCAGGTTGTAGATGTCCACGCCGACGTCGCCAGCAGCGGCTTCATCGTCGTTCACGCGGATCACCATACGGCCCGCGTCGACGTAATCCACCACGCCACCGCGGAATGCCTGAACCGTCGTACCCGAGTCGACTGCCACCGTGCGTTCGATACCCGTACCGACCACAGCCTTTTCAGGACGCAGACACGGCACAGCCTGACGCTGCATGTTCGAACCCATCAAAGCGCGGTTCGCGTCGTCGTGCTCGAGGAACGGAATCAGCGAAGCTGCCACCGAAACGATCTGCGACGGCGCCACGTCCATGTACTGGATGCGGTCCGGCGTAACCATCAGCGTTTCACCGGCTTCACGCGACGACACCAGTTCGTCGGTCAGCGAGCCGTCAGCAGCAACCGCCGCGTTCGCCTGAGCAATCACGTAACGGCCTTCTTCGATCGCCGACAGATAGTCGATCTGATCCGTCACCTTGCTGTCCACGACCTTGCGATACGGCGTTTCGAGGAAGCCGTATTCGTTCAGGTGCGCGTACAGTGCGAGCGAGTTGATCAGGCCGATGTTCGGACCTTCCGGCGTTTCAATCGGGCACACACGGCCATAGTGGGTCGGGTGCACGTCGCGGACTTCAAAGCCAGCGCGCTCACGCGTCAGACCGCCCGGGCCAAGAGCCGAAACACGGCGCTTGTGGGTGATTTCCGACAGCGGGTTGGTCTGGTCCATGAACTGCGACAGCTGCGACGAACCGAAGAACTCGCGAATCGCCGACGAGATCGGCTTCGAGTTGATCAGGTCGTGCGGCATCAGGTTTTCGCTTTCAGCCTGACCCAGACGTTCCTTCACCGCACGTTCCACACGCACGAGACCGGCGCGGAACTGGTTTTCCGCCAGTTCGCCGACACAACGCACACGGCGATTGCCCAAGTGGTCGATGTCGTCCACTTCGCCCTTGCCGTTACGCAGTTCGACCAGAATCTTGATCGTCGCGAGGATGTCGTCGTCTTGCAGCGTCATCGGGCCGACGATTTCGTCGCGGCCGACACGGCGGTTGAACTTCATACGACCCACCTTGGACAGGTCGTACGCGTCTTCACTGTAGAACAGACGGTTGAACAGCGCCTCGACCGCTTCTTCGGTCGGCGGTTCGCCCGGACGCATCATGCGGTAGATGGCGATGCGAGCGGCCATCTTGTCCGCGGTTTCGTCGATACGCAGCGTCGACGAGATGTACGGACCTTGATCCAGATCGTTCGTGTAGAGCGTCTGGATGTCCTTGATCTTCGCTTCGCGCAGCTTTTCGAGGACGGTTTCGGTGATTTCGTCGTTCGCGTTGGCGATGACTTCACCGGTATCGCCGTCGACGACGTTCTTCGCCAGCACGCGGCCAAGCAGATAGTCTTCGGGGACCGAAATGAACTTCGTCTTCGCGTTTTCGAGGTCGCGAATGTGCTTGGCGTTGATCCGCTTGTCCTTCTGGACGATCACGTTACCGTCACGGTCCGTGATGTCGAAGCGCGCGACTTCACCACGCAGACGCTCCGGCACGAATTCCATCTGCGCGCCTTCCGGCATCAGCGTGAAATTGTCGAACACGAAGAAGTTTGCGAGGATCTGTTCCGGCGTGAGGCCGATGGCCTTCAGCAGGATCGTGACCGGCATCTTGCGGCGGCGGTCGACGCGGAAGTACAGCACGTCCTTCGGATCGAATTCGAAGTCGAGCCACGAACCACGGTAAGGAATGATACGTGCCGAAAACAGCAGCTTGCCCGAGCTATGCGTCTTGCCCTTGTCGTGTTCGAAGAACACGCCAGGCGAGCGGTGCAGCTGCGAAACGATCACACGTTCCGTACCGTTGATGACGAACGAACCGGTCGGCGTCATGAGCGGAATTTCGCCCATGTACACTTCCTGCTCCTTCACTTCCTTGACGACCGGCTTGCTCGGCGACTCCTTGTCGAGCAGCACGAGGCGCACCTTCGCGCGCAGTGCCGAGCAGTACGTCAAACCGCGCTGCTGACATTCCTTGATGTTGAATGCCGGCGGCGACAGCATGTAGCTGACGAACTCTAGACGGGCGAAGCCGTTGTGAGAAACAATGGGGAAAACGGACGTAAACGCCGCTTGCAGGCCTTCCGGCTTGCGTTGCGTCGAGGACGTGTCGGCTTGCAGAAACGTGCTGAATGATTCAAGCTGGGTAGCCAGCAGGAAAGGTACTTGGTGAACGATGGGGCGCTTCGCGAAACTCTTGCGAATACGCTTCTTCTCGGTGAAGGAATATTGCATACGATCTCCGAATCACGGCGGGCATTGTTGTCGAGGCAGGATACCTTGATGAGACAACCCGAGTGTTCACCGACTGAGACCCGATGGCCGTCCGATGGCTTGAACGAGCCTAGAAGCTTGGTGGTTGGCCGCTACCAACCGCTGGCTGACGGCAGCGGATGCCTATGTTGCCCGCTACCCGACCAAACTTGCCTTCTGCAGTCGCTTCAGAAGACAAAGAGAAACGCCGGTCAATGTTGCCGAAAGGCGGTTTTCTTTGGCCTCTAGGGTTACGCTTTTGCCGAAACCACCGTGCAAAAACGTACTGCCCACAAAGCACAAAAAGGCCGGCGGTGGGAAACCGCCAGCCTTCGCACAGCGCGCCGAAACTTACTTGATTTCAGCTTTCGCGCCGGCTTCTTCCAGCTTCTTCTTGGCTTCTTCAGCTGCAGCCTTCGGTACCGCTTCCTTAACAGGCTTCGGTGCACCGTCAACCAGATCCTTCGCTTCCTTCAGGCCGAGACCCGTCAGTTCACGAACAGCCTTAATGACCGAAACCTTGTTCGCGCCGACTTCCGTCAGGTTGACCGTGAATTCGGTTTGCTCTTCAGCAACAGCCGCAGCTGCGCCAGCCGGGCCTGCCACTGCAACAGCAGCTGCCGACACGCCAAACTTTTCTTCGAACGCCTTAACCAGCTCGTTCAGTTCCAGAACCGACATCGAGCTTACCGCTTCGAGGATGTCTTCTTTTGCGATTGCCATTTGAAATACTCCTAAATTGAATTCGGATACAGCCAGCGATCAATCACGCTCGGCTGAAGTGCGTTACGCAGCGGTTTCTTCGCCCTGTTTCTTTTCTGCCAGCGCGGCCAGAGCGCGCGCAAAGCCGGAAACAGGTGCTTGCATAACGTACAACAGCTTGGAGAGCAGTTCTTCGCGGCTCGGGATGTTTGCCAGCGCTTGCACGCCGGCCTTGTCCATCACCTTGCCTTCGTAGGAACCAGCCTTGATGACCAACTTGTCATTGCTCTTGCCGAAGTCGTTGACGACCTTAGCAGCAGCAATTGCATCTTCCGAGATGCCGTAGATCAGGGGGCCAGTCATCTGCTCTGCCAGCGGAGCAAACGGGGTACCTTCGACAGCGCGACGCGCCAGCGTGTTCTTCAACACACGAAGGTAAACCTGTTGCTCACGCGCTTTCGCGCGCAGCTTGGTCAGATCGCCAACCGCGATTCCACGATACTCAGCCAGAACCACGGTCTGGGCTTTCGCGACTTGCGCGGCAACCTCAGCGACGACGGCCTGCTTGCTTTCTTTGTTAAGTGGCACGGTTAACCTCCAGATTCGATACACGCAGCGTGCGCTTTGTGTACCGCGTTCAATAACGGCGTCCGACCAGTCAGGAGTATTTCTTCCGCTCACCGTCTACATTGCTGCAGACAACCAACGGCTTCATCACTACAAAACCTTTTCGGGTTCGCCATCTGCGTTGGCTTTACATTAAGGGTCGGCCTACCTGCTGCTTTCCCGCCAACGGTCTTTGACAACCGGCCGCAACATGCAAACTGCCATCTTGCGACCGCCCAAAGCCCATAAAACCGCCTCGATTCGCATCGAGGCGATGAATTTCTTACTGTGCTGCGAGCGATGCCTGGTCGACGCGAACGCCAACGCCCATCGTGCTCGACAGCGCGACCTTACGCAGGTACACACCCTTGCTCGTTGCCGGCTTCGCCTTTTGCAGCGCTTCGACGAGAGCAGCCAGGTTGCTGCGCAGAGCCGTCGGCTCGAACGAAGCACGGCCGATGGTGGCGTGGATGATACCGGCCTTGTCGACACGGAATTGCACCTGACCAGCCTTGGCGTTCTTCACAGCCGTCGCGACGTCAGCCGTGACGGTGCCGACCTTCGGGTTCGGCATCAGGCCACGCGGGCCGAGGATCTGACCGAGCGTACCGACAACGCGCATCGTGTCCGGCGAAGCGATCACGATATCGAAGTTCAGGTTGCCGGCCTTGACTTGTTCAGCCAGGTCTTCCATACCGACGATTTCGGCGCCGGCTGCACGAGCCTGCTCAGCCTTTTCGCCTTGGGCAAACACAGCCACGCGGACCGACTTACCGGTACCAGCCGGCAGCACGACCGAGCCACGAACCACTTGGTCCGACTTCTTCGCGTCGATGCCGAGTTGCACAGCAACGTCGATCGACTCGTCGAACTTCGCGCTTGCGCACTCTTTCACGAGCGACAGCGCTTCGTCGATCGCGTACAGTTTCTGGCGATCAACCTTGTTTGCAAATGCTTGCAGACGCTTCGAAAGCTTAGCCATTTACACGCCCTCCACGGTGATGCCCATCGAGCGGGCGCTACCAGCGATCGTACGGACCGCTGCATCCAGGTCAGCTGCCGTCAGATCGGGCATCTTGGCCTTAGCGATGTCTTCAGCTTGAGCGCGCGTGATCTTGCCGACCTTGTCGGTGTGCGGCTTTGCCGAACCCTTGTCGATCTTCGCTGCCTTCTTGATCAGAACCGTAGCCGGCGGCGTCTTCAGAACGAACGTGAAGCTCTTGTCGGCGAAGGCGGTGATCACGACCGGAATCGGCAGACCCGGTTCCATTGCTTGAGTCTGCGCGTTAAACGCCTTGCAGAACTCCATGATGTTCAGGCCACGCTGGCCCAGTGCCGGACCGACCGGCGGCGACGGGTTGGCTTTACCTGCAGGAATCTGCAGCTTGATAAAGCCGATGATTTTCTTTGCCATGTTGAAAACCTCGTTGGAACGTTGCACGACTACGTGCGGACGTTCAGTGAGTAGTAGCGCGCGTTCGCCTAAAGCTGGCTACTGACGCTCCTCAACGGCCATTACGCGGACCGTAAGCGCGAAATACGGAACGCGCCGTTAGGCGCGCTCCGCAGAATCCTGATTACAACTTTTCGACCTGACCGAATTCCAGCTCGACCGGTGTTGCACGGCCGAAAATGGTGACAGATACACGGACGCGCGACTTTTCGTAGTTCACTTCCTCGACGCTGCCGTTGAAATCCGTGAACGGACCGTCCTTGACGCGAACCATCTCGCCGACCTCGAACAGGGTCTTCGGGCGCGGCTTCTCAACGCCTTCCTGCATCTGCGACATGATCTTCTCGACTTCCCGCGGGGAAATCGGGCTAGGACGATTGCGCGCACCGCCCACGAAACCTGTCACCTTTGCCGTGTTCTTCACGAGGTGCCACGTTTCATCGGTCATTTCCATCTCGACGAGCACGTAGCCCGGGAAGAAACGACGCTCGGTCACCGACTTGTGACCGCCTTTGACTTCTACCACTTCTTCAGTCGGCACCAGGATCTGGCCGAACTGATCCTGCATGCCTGCACGCTCGATGCGCTCCTGAAGCGCACGTTGCACGCTCTTCTCCATGCCGGAGTAGGCGTGCACCACGTACCAACGTTTTCCACTCGGGGATGCCGGAGTATCGCTCATATCATTTCCAACCCAGAATCGCCGAGAAAATCGCCCATTCAATGGATTTGTCGCAAATCCAGAGAAACACCGCCATGATGAACACGAAAGCGAACACCACGAGAGTTGTTTGCGTCGCCTCTTTACGAGTCGGCCAGACAACCTTGCGGACTTCTTTGTACGAGTCCTTGGCGAATGCGATGAAACCCTTACCGGGCGCGGAGAGAAGTCCGACTGCAACACCCGCGATGACGCCAACAGCCAAGGCGGCTCCGCGGACGTACCATTCCTGGCTACCCAGCCAGAAGAACCCCACGAACCCGGCCAAGACCAACAATACACCCGCAGCGAGCATCAGCTTGTCGCCGGAGGTATTTACAGTTTCGACGGAAGGATTCGCCATAACACCTTAACGAGCGCCCTATACGGCGCGAGAGTTGGCAGGGGCAGAGGGAATCGAACCCCCAACCTTCGGTTTTGGAGACCGACGCTCTGCCAGTTGAGCTATACCCCTAAACCATTTTGGGGTTGACGACACCGCCAACCCCGAAACTTCTAATCAACGAGTACTGGCTGGCTTACTCGAGGATCTTGGCAACGACACCTGCGCCGACGGTACGGCCACCTTCACGGATGGCGAAGCGCAGACCTTCTTCCATCGCGATCGGGTTGATCAGCTTCACCGTGATCGACACGTTGTCGCCCGGCATGACCATTTCCTTGTCCTTCGGCAGCTCGATCGAGCCCGTCACGTCCGTCGTACGGAAGTAGAACTGCGGACGGTAGTTGTTGAAGAACGGCGTGTGACGGCCGCCCTCGTCCTTGCTCAGCACGTACACTTCCGCCGTGAAGTGCGTGTGCGGGTTGATCGAACCCGGCTTCGCCAGAACCTGGCCACGCTCCACGTCTTCACGCTTCGTGCCGCGCAGCAGGATACCCACGTTGTCGCCTGCCTGACCTTGATCCAGCAGCTTGCGGAACATTTCCACGCCCGTGCAGGTCGTCTTCACCGTCGGCTTGATACCGACGATTTCGATTTCTTCGCCGACCTTCACCACACCGCGCTCAACCCGGCCCGTCACCACTGTGCCACGACCCGAGATCGAGAACACGTCTTCCACCGGCATCAGGAACGCACCGTCAACTGCGCGCTCCGGCGTCGGGATGTACGTGTCCAGCGCGTCGGCCAGGTTCATGATCGCCACTTCGCCCAGCTCGCCCTTGTCGCCTTCCAGCGCCAGCTTGGCCGAACCCTTGATGATCGGCGTGTCGTCGCCCGGGAAGTCGTACTTCGACAGAAGTTCGCGAACTTCCATCTCGACCAGCTCCAGCAGCTCAGCGTCGTCCACCATGTCGCACTTGTTCAGGAACACGATGATGTACGGAACGCCAACCTGACGCGCCAGCAGAATGTGCTCACGCGTTTGCGGCATCGGGCCGTCAGCGGCCGAGCACACCAGAATTGCGCCGTCCATCTGTGCCGCGCCCGTGATCATGTTCTTCACATAGTCAGCGTGGCCCGGGCAGTCAACGTGCGCGTAGTGCCGGTTAGCCGTTTCGTACTCGACGTGCGCCGTGTTGATCGTGATGCCGCGCGCCTTTTCTTCCGGCGCTGCGTCGATCTGGTCATACGCCTTCGCTTCGCCGCCGAACTTCGCGGTCAGCACCGTCGTGATCGCTGCCGTCAGCGTGGTCTTGCCGTGGTCAACGTGACCGATCGTGCCGACGTTCACGTGCGGCTTGGTCCGCTCAAACTTACCCTTGGCCATTTTCGACTCCTAAGAGGATTATCCGTACGTTGCGCCGCGCGCAAACAATCACCGAGTACTTCTGGTGCCCATGGGCAGGATCGAACTGCCGACCTCTCCCTTACCAAGGGAGTGCTCTACCACTGAGCCACATGGGCGCTACATCTTCGTTACTGGAGCGGGTGAAGGGAATCGAACCCTCGTCGTAAGCTTGGAAGGCTTCTGCTCTACCATTGAGCTACACCCGCAAGGATCTTTTCGATTCCCAACTACTACTTCAGCATGCATTCTGGTGGAGGAGGTTGGATTCGAACCAACGTAGGCGTAAGCCAACAGATTTACAGTCTGCCCCCTTTAGCCACTCGGGCACCCCTCCGCAGAGAACTGATGATTATGGGGGAAGAGCACTACAATGTCAAGCGTTGCTTGACCGCTCAAACCCGACAGCTCTCACTTATAAGCGTTTCCGTAAACGCACAAACCCCACCTTTGTGGGGTGGGGTTTGTGCTTGCTGCTAGGGAGCCTGACGATTACCTACTTTCACACGGGTAATCCGCACTATCATCGGCGTGGAGTCGTTTCACGGT
>NZ_JBNDJO010000020.1:0-156590 GCF_050434965.1 Paraburkholderia sp. GAS38
ATGGGTCCGGGCGTTCGATTGCCCGAAAGTGTCAACCATGTCCCCGTACACCTGTCAGCTATGTCTCCAGTCTGTACACGGCGGCAAAGAAAGTAGGTGCCGCCCCGCACAGGGGCGAAGCTAATAGACCACTAAGAAATCAAGGAAAGGCCAACACCCCAAGAACAACGACAAAACCAGACCGCCGCAGGCAAAAAAAGCACACACTAATCCCGAGCAGAAGAAGCAGCCCCATGACTTAACCAGTCAAGCACAGCGGTGGCATCATCATCCGCCCCACTACGAGCCTTAGCGACAGTCTCAGCCACATCCTCACTAGGCACAGCGCGCCGAATAGCGACCCCAACAGCAAGAATATCAATCATGACCAGATGCAAAATCCGCGAAATCATGGAAAGCTGCGACTCGCGAATCTCAATGTGATCAGTCTCAAGCGCCACAGTAGCCCGCTTAGCCAACGGCGTATTGCTAGACGTAATAGCAATCACCTGCGCCCCAGCCTGCATCGCCACATCCAGCACGCGCAGCAACTCCGGCGCACGCCCTGACTTCGACACCGCAACAATCACATCCCCCTTGCCCAGCAGCGCCGCCGACGCCGCCTGCATGTACAGATCGCCATAAGCAATCGTAGGAATGCCAAAGCGGAAGAACTTGTAGTGCGCATCCTGCGCGACGATGTTCGAATTCCCCAGCCCATAGAACTCGATGCGCCGCGCGCCGTTCAACAGATCGATCGCCCGCTCGACGTGCTCGAAGTTCAAATGCTCGCGCAACTGCAGAATCGCCGAGATCGTGTTGTCCAGCACCTTCGCGCCAAAGTCCGTCGCCGTGTCGCCCAGATGCACCTGGCTATGACTCACCGGAATCGTCCCGGTCAAACCCGTCGCCAGCTTCAGCTTGAAATCGGACAGGCCCTGGCATCCCAGCGAGCGGCAGAAACGAATCACCGTCGGCTGGCTCACGTCAGCCTTGCGCGCAATGTCCACAATCGGATCGTTAATGATCGAACGCGGATGATTCAACGCCAGATCCGCCACGCGCCGCTCCGCCGGCGTCAACGCATCGCGCATCTGGCGAATCCGTTCGAACACCGCCGACGAACTCCCGCCCGTACGATTCGACAACTGCTCCGCCAGAATCGCCGAGACCCCCAGGAACGCCGGATACTCCGCCGTGATCACATAGGTCGGCACGTTCTTCAGATACGCCTCGAAACGGCCCTTCGCCTCGAAGCGCTCGCGGAACGACGAACGCTCGAAGAACTCGCCCAGCCGCGGCACCACACCGCCGCCAATGTAGATGCCGCCCAGCGACCCCAGCGTCACCGCAATATTGCCGGCGAAGGTGCCGAGGATGCCGCAGAACACATCCACCGATTCCGCCGCCAGCGGCTCGCCCTCGAGCGCGCGCTTGACCACGTCGGACGTGTCGAAGTTCGACGGGACGCGCTTCTTGTCGCGCGCCGCCAGCGCCCGGTAAATCACCTCGATGCCGGGACCCGCCGACACACGTTCGAACGACACGTGCGACCACTTCTTGCGGGCGTACTGCAGCACCAGATCCTCGCGCTCGTCGGCCGGTGCGAAAGTGGCGTGGCCACCTTCGCTGCCCAGCGCAATCCAGCGGTCGTCGGCGGGAATCAGGCCGGAGACGCCCAGGCCCGTGCCCGGCCCCAGCAGGCCGATCACGCTGTTCGGCCGCCGTGCACCGCCGCCCACCTGCACGCGTTGCGAATCCGTCAGGCCCGGCAACGCCATGGCCAGCGCGGTAAAGTCGTTGACGACCAGCAGCGTGTCGAAGCCCAGCGCGCGGCGCGTGGCTTCGATCGAGAAGGTCCAGTCGTGGTTGGTCATGCTGACCTGGTCGCCGTCGACCGGGTTCGCAATCGCAATCGCCGCGTGGTTCACACGGCCAATCTTCGTATCCTTCAGGTACTTCTTGATGACTTCGGCCACGCCTGGGTAGTCGGCGCACGGATACACCTGCACCTGGCCAATCTCGCCCGGCCCTGTCTCCAGTGCAAAACGCGCATTGGTGCCGCCGATGTCGGCCAACAGCCGCGGTCCGTCGGCGTGCTGACCCGCAGCCGGGACAGCGTTACTTTTCACACCAGTAGACATCGAGTCTCACTCCCTTGTCGTTTGCCAACTGCGAGATGGCATTTTTTTGTGGCGCAGCGGCGGCGGCATTCAGCACGTCCAGCTTGCGCGGTCCTGCAATCAACAGAAACAGGCGGCCCATCTGCTTTAACGCGGACATGGACCAGCTCACGCGTGCATGCGGCGCACTGCCCGGATGCACCGCGACAAAACGTTCGGACGTCGTGATGGCGAAGTCCCACTCCGGCGCATCCGCGAAGATGGACGCCGTATGGCCGTCCTCGCCCATGCCCAGTACGGCGACATCCGGCAGCGTGCGGCGCGAGTCGGCGTTCAGCGCAGCAACGTGCGCCTCGAGCGATTGAGTGGTGTCCACCAGCGGCCAGAACGCCGCGCCTTGCGCTGCATTCTGCAACAGTGCCTCATGCGCAAAACGCGAATTGCTGGCGCTGTCCGTTTCGGGGACCCAGCGGTCGTCGACCAGCGTCACGGCAATGCGCGACCAGTCGAACGGTTGCGTGGACAACGTCTGCAGGAACGGACGCGGACTGCTGCCGCCGGACACTGCAAGCGTGGTATGGGCCGCGCCGGTAGCAGTCGCGGTTGCCTGAGCGGCGAGGGACGCTTGTAAAGCGTCGCCCACCGCTTTCGCCAGCGCGTCCGATTGGGCGCGCTGGTCGTCGAAAGCGTGAAGCTCGATCACTTCTCCTCCGTACTGCTTTTTTGTTGGGTCTGCGGAATATGCCTTAACGCAGGGCAACGGCCGCTTGCAGGGCACTGCCCGTTGCTGCCATTGCCGCCGCCGTTACGGCGCCACCCCGTTCAGTCAATTTCTGCGGTCTTGCATGCGCCAGACGCAGCACTCGTTGAGCCACGCTGCGTTGCCGCCTGTCAGTTTTCTTCTTCGAGCCAGCAGGTGCCGTGCTGCGCCAACATCGCGCTCGACGCCGCCGGCCCCCACGTGCCCGCTGCATAGGGCTTGGGCGGCTTGTTGGCGGCCGCCCATTCGTTCAGGATCGGTTCGACCCAGCGCCATGCCGCTTCCTGCTCGTCACGCCGCACAAACAGCGCGAGCCGGCCGTTGATCACGTCGAGCAGCAGACGCTGGTAAGCCTCCATCTGTCCTTCGCGGAAGAACTGGTCGAACGCGAGGTCGAGGTGGACGCTCGCCAGGTTCATGCCCTCGCCAGGCTGCTTGGCGAGGCAGTACAGGCGAATCGTTTCGTTCGGCTGCAGCCGGATCACCAGCCGGTTTGCGCCGGGGCGCAAGGCGGTTGGCCCGAGCGCCGAATGCGGCACCGCACGGAAGTTCACGACGATCTCAGCGACGCGGTCCGCCAGACGCTTGCCCGTGCGCAGGAAGAACGGCACGCCGGCCCAGCGCCAGTTTTCGATTTCCACCTTCAGAGCCACGAAGGTCTCGGTGTTGGTGTTCGCCTTGACACCCGGTTCCGTGGCGTAAGCCGGCACCGAGGTGCCGCGGATCCCGCCGGCATGATACTGGCCGCGTACCGCGACCTTGCCGATGTCGCGCGGATCGATGGGCTTTAACGCGCGCAGCACACGCAGCTTTTCGTCGCGCACCGAATCCGAATCCATCGAATGCGGCGGCTCCATTGCCACGATCGAAAGCAACTGCAGCAAGTGGTTCTGCACCATGTCGCGCAGCGCGCCGGTATTGTCGTAGAAGTCGCCGCGCGCTTCCACGCCGAGCTCTTCCGCAATCGTGATCTGAATACTTTCGACCCATTCGCGGCGCCACAGCGGTTCGAACAGCGCATTGCCGAAGCGCAGCGCGAGCAGGTTCTGCACCGGCTCTTTACCGAGGTAGTGGTCGATCCGGTAGATCTGCTCTTCAGCGAAGATTTCGCCCACGGCGTCGTTGATCGCGTTGGACGACTTCAGGTCGTAGCCGAGCGGCTTTTCCAGCACGATGCGCGAATTCGTATTCAGGCCCACTGCGGCCAGCGCATGGCAGATCGGGACGAACAGCGACGGGCCGGTGGCGAGATAGAACACGCGGATGCCGGGCAACTCGCTGACCGCGTCGCGAAGCAGCGCGAAGTCTTCGGGTTTGCCCAGGTCGAGCTTCACGTACTGGATGCGTTCAAGGAAGCTCGCCCATGCCGTCTCGTCGAGACCGTTCTTCGAGACGTACGGCTTGACGTGCGCGTTGACCCACTCGATATACCCAGCCCGGTCCTCGGCATGACGCGCCACGCCAACGATCTTGCCGCCTTCTGCCAGCATCCCTGCACGGTGTGCTTCATACAGTGCCGGCAGAATCTTGCGCATCGACAGGTCGCCGGTTCCGCCGAAGAGAACGAAGGTGAAACTTGAATCGGTAAACATGTGTCTCCGTCGATGTCCAGGGGGCCGCTCCAGGCGACCGTAGTCCGATAAAATTTTTTTTGACACTGAATTGTAGTTTAACTACAATCCAAATCAAGAGGTAGCGATAAATCGATGAAAAAAGCGTGCGTGCTTAGGCAAGATGCGCGTTTTCCCGAATCGGCCCGCGTCCCCTGCATGTTAACGGACATTGCGTTTTTGCACGTGTTGGCTGCTTTGGGGCGGCAAACCGCGCTGCAATATCAGGGTTAACCTGTGAGGAACCTCGAGTCTGCCGCGCGCGACGCGGGCAGGCAAAAATCAAAAGAGGAGACAGTCAAGTTGCATCCCGAACCACTCATCTTCTGAGCTTCCTGCGGCCGAACGTCGGCTCGCCGGCACATGCATGCGCATGCGTCTGCCCGAGGCTCGATCGCCCAGTGTTTTGCCTGTTTGAACCAACCACAGCACCCTGGAGAATCAGGGGCCATTCGTTTTTTGTTCAGGTGTCTGGAGGAGATAAGCAATGAAATTCCGCGCGATCATGGGCGCTTTGTGCGCCGCAGGTCTGATGTGTGGCGTATCCGCAGTGCAAGCTGCCGAGTCGATCGAAGTGCTGCACTGGTGGACGTCAGGCGGCGAGTCGAAAGCCGTCGGCGTGCTGAAAGATGACATGACGAAGCAGGGCTACACCTGGAAGGACTTCGCGGTTGCGGGCGGCGCAGGTGCGGCGGCCATGACGGCACTGAAGACGCAGGTGATCTCGGGCAATGCGCCGAGCGCTGCGCAGATCAAGGGTCCGTTGATCCAGGAGTGGGCGGAGCAGGGCGTGCTGGTGCCGATCGACTCCGTCGCGGGTGACTGGAAGAAGAACCTGCCGCCGCAGATCGACAAGATCATGCACGCAGACGGTCACTACGTCGCCGCGCCGTTCTCGGTGCACCGCGTCAACTGGATCTGGATCAACAAGGCAGCGCTCGACAAGGTTGGCGCGAAGCCGCCTACCACGTGGCCGGAATTCTTCGCCCTCGCTGACAAGCTGAAGGCTGCCGGCATCCAGCCGGTCGCTGCCGGCGGTCAACCGTGGCAAGACCTGACGCTGTGGGAAGACGTCGTGCTGTCGCAAGGCGCTGACTTCTACAAGAAGGCGATCGTCGACCTCGACCAGAAGACCCTGACGTCGCAGCAGATGGTCGGTGTGTTCGACACGGTCCGCAAGATCGAGTCGTACATGGACACGGGCCGTACGGGCCGTGACTGGAACCTGGCTACCGCCATGGTCATCAACGGCAAGGCCGGCATGCAGTTCATGGGCGACTGGGCGAAGGGCGAGTTCGCGAACGCGAACAAGCAGCCGGGTACGGACTATATCTGCGCACCGGTCCCGGGCACCTCGAAGGGTTACACGTTCAACGTCGACTCGTTCGTGTTCTTCCAGCAGAAGGGCGCGAAGGATGCAACGGCAGGTCAGCTGGCGCTGGCGAAGACGATCATGAGCCCGGATTTCCAGGAGCAGTTCAGCCTGTACAAGGGTTCGATTCCGGTTCGTCTGGGCGTGAACATGGACAAGTTCGACGCATGCGGCAAGCAGTCGTACGCGGATGAACAGACGGCCATCAAGGCCGGCGGTTATGTTCCGTCGCTCGCGCATGGTATGGCTCAGCCGGATGCAACGGCGGGTGCGATTACCGACGTCGTGACGAAGTTCATGAACTCGGACCAGGATTCGAAGAGCGCAGTTGAAGCGCTCGCGAAGGCTGCGAAGACGAAGTAAGCACGGTAGCAGGGCGCCCGGTTGCGACTCCACGCGTAACCGGGCGTTCGCTTCAGGCATGAAGATGTACCCAGAGTCACAGCCTTTGCCAGTCCAGTGTCGCGCGCTCAGCGCGCCGAAACCGGCGGCACAGTTTCAGGAGTCGAGTAGTGACTGCTTCTCTTAGCGGAAACGGGAAAACCACGGCCACCGTGACCCGCCGCACGTCGCCGATAGCGGCGCTCGCCGACCGCTGGATTCCGAAGCTGGTGCTTTCTCCCAGCATCGTGATCAGCATTGTTTTTGTTTACGGCTTCATCTTTATCACGGGTTTTCTGTCGCTGTCGAATTCGCGGCTGATGCCGCGCTACGATTTCGTCGGCCTCGACCGTTATCGCGAGCTGTTCGATAACGACGTCTGGTGGACCTCGGCCGCCAACCTCGGCTGGTTCGGCATTCCGTTCATTGCAATCTGCGTGGCGCTGGGCCTGTTCCTCGCCATCCTGCTCGATCAGCGCATCCGCAACGAAGGCGCTTTGCGTGCGGTGTTCCTGTATCCGATGGCGCTGTCGTTCATCGTGACCGGCACGGCATGGCAATGGATTCTCAACCCGAATCTCGGCATGCAAAAGGTGCTGCACGACTGGGGTTGGACGAGTTTCCAGTTCGACTGGCTCGACAATCCGGACCGCGCGATTTTCTGTATCGTGATCGCGGCCGTCTGGCAGTCCACCGGCTTCGTGATGGCGCTGTTCCTCGCCGGCCTGCGCGGTGTGGATGCGGAAATTTTCAAGGCGGCACAAGTGGATGGCGCAACGCTGCCCACCATCTACCGCAAGATCGTGATTCCGAGCATGCGTCCGGTGTTTTTCTCGGTGCTGCTGATTCTCTGCCACATCACGATCAAGACCTTTGACCTCGTCGTTGCATTGACGGCGGGTGGCCCGGGTACCTCGTCGTCGCTGCCGGCGATGTTCATGTACACGTTTTCGTTTAACCGCGGGCAACTGGGCGTCGGCGCAGCGTCGTCGATGATGATGCTCGCAACCGTCGTGGCCGTGCTCGTGCCGCTGATGTATATGGAATCGAGGAGCACGCGTAATGCAGCCTAAGATGACGATCAGCCGTGCCGTCATTTATGCGGCCTTGATTCTGTTTGCGTTGTACTTCCTGTTTCCGTTGTACGTGATGCTGTCGACGTCGTTCAAGGACATCGATCAACTGCGCACCGGCAACCTGCTGACGCCGCCGTCGCACCCCACCTTCGCGCCGTGGATCAAGGCATGGAGCCAGGCGTGTACGGGCGTGCGTTGCGACGGTATGGAGCCGTTCTTCATGAACTCGGTGCGCATGGTGATTCCGGCCGTGCTCATCTCGTCGATCATCGGCGCGTTCAACGGTTACGTGCTGACGCACTGGCGCTTCCGTGGCGCCGACATTCTGTTCACGATGCTGCTGGTGGGCTGCTTCATTCCGTTCCAGGCCATCCTGTTGCCGATGGCGCGTTTTGAAGGCTTCATGGGCCTGTCGAACACGGTGAGCGGACTGGTGCTGGTGCACGTGGTGTACGGCATTGCGTTCACGACGATGTTCTTCCGCAACTTCTACGTCAGCATTCCGGCGGAGCTGGTGAAGGCGGCACGTATCGACGGGGCAGGCTTCTTCCTGATTTTCTCGAAGATTCTGCTGCCGGTGTCGTTGCCGATCTTCATGGTCTGCCTGATCTGGCAATTCACGCAGATCTGGAATGACTTCCTGTTCGGTATCGTGTTCTCGGGTGTCGATTCGATGCCGATTACGGTGGCGCTGAACAACCTCGTGAATACGTCGACCGGTGTGAAGGAATACAACGTCGACATGGCAGGCGCGATTATCGCGGCGCTGCCTACGTTGCTCGTCTACATCATCGCCGGCCGATACTTCGTGCGTGGCCTGACGGCAGGCGCAGTGAAGGGCTAACCCTAAACGATTGCCGCAGCGCGCCCCGTGGCCGCTGCGGTGCGAACCGGCATCCGGCCTGCGCCGCCTGAGTGCGACGCACCTGAAGCTGTACCAGAGACAAGAGGATTCACAGCATGGCAAGCCTTTCCATCCGTGACGTGTACAAGACCTACCCGAACGGGGTGCCGGTCCTGAAGGGTGTCAACATCGACATCGAAGACGGCCAGTTCCTGATTCTGGTGGGCGGCTCGGGCTGCGGTAAGTCGACGCTGCTCAACATGATCGCCGGTCTCGAGACCGTGACGAAGGGCGACATCCAGATCGACGGCAAGACGGTGAACAACCTGTCGCCGAAGGATCGCGATATCGCGATGGTGTTCCAGTCGTATGCGCTGTATCCGTCCATGACGGTGCGCGAGAATATTTCGTTCGGCCTGGGTATTCGCAAGGTGCCGAAGCCGGAGCAGGCGCAGATTGTCGACCGTGTATCGAGCATGCTGCAGATTCAGCATTTGCTGGATCGCAAGCCGGGGCAACTCTCCGGTGGTCAGCGGCAGCGTGTGGCAATGGGGCGGGCGCTGGCGCGCGATCCGGTGATGTTCCTGTTCGACGAGCCTTTGTCGAATCTGGACGCGAAGCTGCGGATTGAGATGCGCTCGGAGATCAAGTTGCTGCATCAACGCCTTGGCACGACGATCGTTTATGTGACGCATGATCAGATCGAGGCTATGACGCTGGGTGACCGGATCGCGGTGATGAAGGATGGGGTTGTGCAGCAGTTCGGCGCGCCGCAGGATATTTATGATTCGCCTTCAAACCTGTTCGTGGCCGGCTTCATCGGCGCGCCGCCGATGAACTTCATTCAGGGCAAGCTGGTGGAGCAGGGTTCGGGGGTTGGGGTTGAGATTGATACCGGGATCAAGCGCAGCGTGCTGAATTTGCCGTTCACCTCGGCCAAGGTTAAGGCGCATGTGGGCAAGGAAGTGATCCTGGGTCTGCGGCCCGAGCGGATTACCGATGCTCGTAGTGCGCATAACGTTGAAGACGCGCAGTTGCAGCCGGTCGAGGTTAAGGTTGATGTGATCGAGCCTACCGGGCCGGATACGTTGGTGTTTGCGCAGGTTAATGGCAAGCGTGTGGTGAGCCGTGTGCACCCGGCTTCGAATCCGCAGCCGCTTTCGAATATGACGCTGTTGTTTGATGTGTCGAAGGCGGTGTTGTTTGATCCGGCTAATGAAGAGCGGATTGCTTAAGGTTTAGCGCTGTAAGTTGGAGCGAAGATAAGGAAAGGCCCCATGCGTTGGGAGACGTGTGGGGCTTTTTGCCATTTTGCCGTGCTCACGAACCTCGGCCTCCGCACAACCCCTCAACTCCCCAACTTATTCGGATCCCGCCAGGCCCGCTCAAACGGCAACCGCCACGCCCGCGGCGCGACAAGCTGATGAATCGCATTGGGCCCCCACGATCCCGGTGAATAAAACCGAACCGGCGGAGGCGATTCAATCAACGCGGTCGAAACTTGCCACAACCGCTCAATCCCTTCCGCGGTTGTGAACAACGTGCGATCGCCCCGCATCGCATCAAGAATCAACCTCTCGTAGGCCTCAAGCACATCCCCGATCATGCCAGTGTCATGCATGGCGAACTGCAAGCTGAGCTTATCCAGCCGCATCCCAGGCCCAGGCCGCTTGCCATAAAACGAAAGCGACATCTTCGAAGCATCCGCCAGATCAAAAGTCAAATGATCCGGGCCCTGCGCGCCCACGCCCGACCCCGCCGGAAACATACTCTTGGGCGGCTCGCGAAACGCAATAGAAATAATCCGTTGTCCTTCGGCCAGCCGCTTCCCGGTCCGGAGATAGAACGGCACACCAGCCCAACGCCAGTTATCGATGGAGCACTTCAACGCAATAAAGGTCTCAGTCTCCGACTCCGGATTGACCCCATCCTCAGCTCGATAACCCGTGTACTGCCCTCGCACGACATCAGAAGGTTGAATTGGCAACATGCTGCGAAAGACCTTGTTCTTCTCCTCGCTGATCGGCGCTGGCTCCAGTGATGTGGGAGGCTCCATCGCCATAAACGCGAGAATCTGGAACAGGTGAGTGACCACCATGTCGCGAAACGCCCCGGTCTGCTCGTAGAATCCCGCGCGCTTACCGAGCCCTAGCGTCTCGGGGACGTCGATCTGAACGTGATCGATAAAGTTGCGATTCCAGATAGGTTCGAAAAGCCCATTCGCAAAGCGGAACGCCAGAATGTTTTGCGCCGGCTCTTTGCCAAGGAAGTGGTCGATGCGGAAAATCTGCTCTTCCTCGAATACTTCGTGCAGCCTGGCATTCAATGACACCGAGCTTGCCAGATCGGTGCCGAAGGGTTTTTCCATGATGATCCGCGAGCGCTCGACGAGGCCCGCTTCCTTGAGCATGCCGACTGCGGATAAGGCCGCGTTCGGCGGTACGCTCAGATAGTGCAGTCGCCGGCACCCGCCTTCGAAGGTCTGCTCGGCACGTTCAACCGCAACCTTAAGCGCCTCTGCACCTGCAGCCAGCGACAGATAGTCGAGGTGGGCCGCAAAGGTGTTCCATTCCGTCTCGACGATCGGGCGAGAAGAAAACTCATCGAGTGCTTCACGGGCCGTCCGGCGAAACTGATCCGCTTCGATGTCATCGAGCGCGACCGCAATGATCCGGCAACCTGGAATGAAGCCCGCATTCGAGAGATGGAATAAGCCGGGCAATAACTTGCGTCGCGCCAGATCGCCGGTGGCGCCGAAGAGCACGACGACTTGCGGAAACCGCGGACCCACGCCTGGGGAGATCTTCGCCATCGTGCAAATCCTTCTAGGTTAGCAACGTCAAACGAAAAGGTGATCCGCAAGAGCGAAACCCGGCCTGGGTTTCAGCCAGCAATTCTACGCGGCGAAAGCTTGAAGAGCCCGCTCGAGTCCAGGCTGATTCGGCAAACGCACGAAGGCTTTCACACTGAAAGTAGCGTTGTGTCCCCGAGTCACGCCCAACGACGCTGGCGTATACCCCATTGCAACGATTTTTTTCCCATGAAACACTGCTCTTCATCTGCTGTGTCGGATTGAAGTCCGATATACCAGACAAACGAATATTGACGTTCGATCAACTCGAGCTCGTCACCCTGAGCATGCCGAGAAGGCCAGGTTGATCGCCGTTTCCGTCCACATGTGGACTTCTCACTCCAGATCGGGATCGAAAAATGAGAATCATCAGGGAAAGCGCAAGATTCGCGTGTTTGTTCGCTGTGGCCGGTCTATTGGTGTTTGCCGGTTGCACGAAGATCGCTACGCCAGATCAGGGCGGCGTCGCCGATTCGACACTCAAACAGGTCCTGCAGCGCGGTACCTTGCGCGTGGGCGATTGTTTGACTTTCGCGCCGTTCGGCTTCTACAACAAGGATGGCCAGCCCGACGGTTACGACGTCGACCTCGCGAAAGAACTGGCCAGGCAAATGGGCGTCAAGCTCGAAGTCGTGAATACGACGAGCGCTAACCGCATTCCGAACCTGCAAACCAGCAAGGTGGACGTGGTGTTCTGCAACTTCACCCGCAACCTCGAGCGGGCGAAGGAAATCTCCTTTACGAACCCGTACGTGGTGGCGAGCGAAGCGCTGCTGGTGAAAAAGAGCAGCGGCATCAAGTCCATCAACGACATGTCGAATCGCACGATTGCAACCGTCAAGGGCTCGACGAACGGTGACGAAGTGCGCTCGCTGAACATGCAGGTCAAGATTCAGGAATTCGACAGTTCGGAGGCTGCGATCCTTGCGGTCAAACAAGGCCAGGCCGACGCGATGATCGAGGACAACAACTTTCTCGCGTATCAGGCAACGCTCGATCCGGACCTGACTGTGACCAACGAAGCGCTCGTTCCGCTCGAATACAACGCGTTCGGCGTCAAGCAGGGGGACCAGGTCTGGCTCGATTACCTGAACCTGTTCCTGTTCAATACCAACGCTTCCAAGCTGAACGCACAGCTCTACAAGAAGTGGTTCGGCACAGATCCGCGCTTCCCGCTTAATCCGCAGTACTGAATCTGCGCGCGCTCAACGTCGGTTGAAAGACGGAGGAACCATGAGCTATGAATGGCTGACCCTTGCGGGGTATTGGAACGATTTCGTTCGCGCGGCGTGGCTGACGCTTCAGATCACGGTGCTGGCCTTCATCCTTGCGCTGCTGCTCGGTTTGCTGACGGCGCTGGCCAGCGCATCGCGCGCCCGACTGCTGCGCGCGATCGCGAGTGCCTATATCGAAGCGATCCGTAATACGCCGGTATTGCTGCAGATCTTCATCGTGTTCTTTGGCTTGCCATCGCTCGGCATCACGTTGAATGCCTATGCCGCTGGTGTCATTGCGTTAGGGGTGAATGTCGGTGCGTACCTGGCCGAGGTGTTCCGTGCGGGCATCCAGTCCGTGCCGCGCGGTCAACTGGAGGCGGCGTCGATCCTCGGCCTGGGGCGCTCGCAGATCTTCGTCGAAGTGGTGCTGCCGCAGGCCGCGCGTGCCGTTTATCCGGCGATCGTCAACAACCTGATCCAGTTGCTGCTCGGCACATCGCTTTTGTCGGCGATCGCGCTACCGGAACTGAGCGGGACGGCGACGGTGATCAACGCACGTACGCTGCTCTACATCCAGACCTTCACGATCACGTTGATTGCCTATCTGGTACTCAGCAATGTCCTGTCGTGGGCGGCGGGCCAGGTGAGCGCCCGTGTCTTTCATCCACCGCTCGTACTGAAGAAACGTCCGCGCCGCGCGTTTTTCTTCGCGCGACAGACCGATCGCACCTGAGCGCCCAACCGGAGATCGAACATGTCAAGCGAATTGCTCACGACCAGCCTCGCGATCCTGATTCAGGGTCTGGTGGCGACACTGCTTCTGTCCGCGGCGTCGATCGTCGGTGGAACGCTGATCGGGCTGCTGGCAGCCGTCCTAAGGTCATTCGGACCATGGGGCACGCCGCGTATCGCCAGGCTCTATACCGAACTGTTCCGCGGCACACCTGTGCTGATCACGCTGATGTTCATCTATTTCGGCGTGTCGTACTTCGGCTATGCAATCGATGTCTTTGCAGCCGGTGTGGTGGGTTTGAGCGTCTATCAAGGCGCCTACATTGCCGAGATATTCCGCTCGGGCATCGAAGCCGTGCCTAAAGGACAGTGGGAGGTGTCGCAGATCCTCGGGCTCAGCAAGACGCAGGCTTTCTTTTCGGTGGCGTTGCCACAGACCGGGAAGATCGTCATACCGCCTCTCGTCGGCCAGTACTTGTCGCTTATCAAGGATACGTCGATCGTCAGCATGATCGGCATGTCGGAATTGATGCACGCGGGTCAGGCTATCGTCGACCGGGTCGGCAAACCGGTTGAGATATATGGCCTCGTTGCCGTGCTGTATTTCGTTGTGTGCTTTCCACTTTCGCAGTGGGTGCGCCACCATGATCGTAGAAGGAGCCTGTTGTCATGACCGCTACTACCTCTATCGCCACTTCCAGGCCCATCATCAACCTCGCCGGCGTCAGCAAGTCCTTCGGCGCTACGCAGGTTCTGAAGGAAATCAATCTCGATGTGCGACCGGGCGAAGTGCTCGTGCTGATCGGCGCATCCGGTTCTGGAAAGAGCACGGTGCTGCGCATCATGAGCGGTCTGGAAACGGCCGACACAGGTGAGGTCTGGGTCAACGAGGTGCCGCTGCACGACGCTCGCCGCGCCAAAGAGATTCGCGGTCACGTGGGCATGGTGTTTCAGCAATTCAACCTGTTTCCGCACAAGACCGCACTTGGCAACGTGACGCTCGCGCTGATCAAGGCACGCAAGATGAGTCCGGCGGACGCGCGCAAGCGTGCGATGGACGCGCTCGATCGCGTGGGTCTCGCCGACCGTGCCGATCACTATCCTAGCCAGCTCTCAGGCGGCCAGCAGCAGCGCGTGGCGATTGCCAGAGCATTGGCGGTCGAGCCGGGCATCATGTTCTTCGACGAGGCCACCTCCGCGCTCGACCCGGAACTGGTCGGCGAAGTGACCGAGGTCATGCGCGGATTGGCGCGCGACGGCATGACGATGGTTGTCGTCACCCACGAAATGGGTTTTGCGCGCAAGACTGCCGATCGCGTCGTGTTCATGGATAAAGGCGTGATCGCGGAGCAGGGCGCGCCCGAGGATATCTTCGTGAACCCGCAGAACGAACGTACCCGGCAGTTCCTGCACCGCGTGCTCGACCATTGACCTTGCGCTAAACTGCGAACCCTATCGCCGACGGAGTTGAAGGCATGTCAGCACCAGAGTCATCAAGAGCGCGAGGCGTTGACCGCGTCGTCGGCATTTTCAGGCAACTGCATATCGCGCGTCGTCCGATGACGATGCGCGAACTGATTGAAGCGACCGGCGCGCCGCGCTCCAGCATCTACGAACTGGTCACCATTCTCACGGAAGCAGGATGGCTGGAGACAACGGTCGACGGTAGTGTCTTTTTCGGCCGTGAAATGCATTACTACGGCGCCGACTACGCGGTGCATAACGATCTGATCAGTCGCGCCCACCAGGCCATCCTCGCGCTGGTCAGAAACCACGACGAGACCGCGCAGTTGTGCATGCTGGAGGGCAACAAGTACACCGTGGTTTTGTCCGAGAACAGTTCGCGGCCGTTCAACATCAGTTCCGACATTGGCGTGAAGGTGCCGATTCCGTGGACCGCGACGGGCCGCCTGTTGCTCGCACATCTTCGCGCGGACGAGATTCGCGCGTTGATCCCGGACGAAGACTTTGTCCTCGATAACGGAAGGCGCGTTGAATTTGAGGATTTTCTGCGCGACGTCGAACGCGCCGCTGAACAGGGTTACTGTTGCACCGAAGGTCTTTCGCACACCTTTCGATACTGCATGGCAGCGCCGATACGCGATCGAACTGGTCTTCCCGTCGCTGCGCTTTGCTTTATGACGAGCCGCGACACGAATCCGGAAAAGCGCGCCACGATGCTGGAAGACCTCATCAGGTCGTCGAAAGCGTTATCGCAGCCGTATGTCCGTTTGTAGACGCCGCGCGAGACGGCTCTCGCCGCTCAATGCGGCAAACGGACATTGAATTTGAACGTCGCAAGTCGCGCCAGCAGGATGAACGCAGTGGCGATCAGCACGCTATATACGCTATCGAAATTGAAGTAATCCAGCAGTAGATACAACCAGCATCCAACAAACGCGCAGGTCGCATACGGTCGCGAATCCTTCAAAATCAGCGGCACTTCATTGCAAAGCACATCGCGAATCACGCCGCCGAACACCCCAGCCAGAACCCCGATCATCACCGACGTAAACCACGGCATCTGCGCGTCGAGCGCCATCGAAGTACCCGAGATGCTAAAGAGCCCCAGCCCAACCGCATCCGCCACCAACAACACCCGCTCGGACAACAGCTTCGACGTCATCTTCAACAGCATCGGCGCGAACAGCGACATCACAAAGATCGCGATTACATACGGTTGATGCTCGACCCAATAAAACGGCCTGCGCTCCAGCAGCACATCGCGCACGGTCCCACCACCGAAGGCCGTCGCCATCGCCACCAGAAACGTCCCGACCGCATCGAGCTGCCGCGTGCGCGCTTCAATAAAACCGGAGATCGCGTAGGCGAAGATCGCCAGCGCCTCCATGATGGTGAGCGCGAGGGTAAGCCTCGGATGCATTAACGGAGCCCCGTCACGGTTTGGGATGAGCGACCTGCGCCCCCGGCTGCAACAGCACGAGCACAGCGCCGGCGCCGCCGTCATGCGCTCTTGCCTGGCAGAACGCAATGACCTCTTCCTTCTGCACGAGCCAGGCCCGAACCTTGCCCTTCAGCACAGGCTCCTTGCCGACCGACCCAAGCCCCTTGCCATGAATCACGCGCAGGCAACGCAGCCCGCGCTTGACCGACTCGCGAATGAATTCCGCCAGCGCCTCACGCGCCTCTTCACGCCGCATCCCATGCAGATCCAACTGGGCCTGCACAATCCACGCGCCGCGCCGCAGCTTGCGCACCACCTCCTGACTCACTCCAGGCCGGCAATACGAAAGCGTCTCATCGGTCTCAAGCAACACCTCCGGATCGAACTCATCCGAAATCGCCTCATGCAGGACAGCCTCTTCATCGAGCTTGGTTTGCGTGGGCACAGGCGAGGGCGGCGTGCGCGCCGGCGGCACCCTGGGCGGCACCACCAGGGGCGCAACCGCGCCAATCTCCCGCCGGAACAGATCGGCATCCGCCGACGCTTCACGCTGTGCCACAGCCGCCGCGGCGCGGTCGCGCTCACGTCGCTCGGCATCGCCTTTTAGCGCGGCACGCAGAGCACCCAGACCGGCGAGCCCGGCTGCCGGCTCGATCTGCGGTTTAGACGGCGCAACCGGCACCGGCGTCGGCTGCACAGCCGCCGCGCGGGGACGTTTGGGTTCGCCAGGATGAGGCCGATTCTTTGCCATGACGGTGACACGGTGGAAAGTAGAGCGTCGTGTGAAACTGCCGCGGGCCTCGCCATGCATCCGCAGGTCAAAACGGACCTGCAGCTGCAACAAGACACAACGCGATGCAAAAAGGGCCGCCAGCTTGCCAGCCGCGGCCCTTCATAGGGTGTGATGCGTGCGGTGTACGGTAAGCGCTCAGGCCGAAGCCCGGGCGCTATTTTACCTTCTCCGCGTCATGAAGCAGGCCCGCTTGCCCGGCTTGCCCGATGCCCCGATTAACGCTCGGCTTCCGCGCTCATCGCGTGCTCGCCGGCCATCTCGTCGATGGTTTCGAGGTAGCGCTGCGCATCCAGTGCGGCCATACAGCCCGTGCCGGCGCTGGTAATCGCCTGACGATACACGTGATCCTGCACGTCGCCCGCGGCAAACACGCCCGGCACGCTGGTACCCGTTGCGTTGCCCGACAGGCCGCCGTTGGTGATGATGTAGCCGTTCTTCATCTCCAGCTGGCCTTCGAAGATATCCGTATTCGGCTTGTGTCCGATCGCGACAAACAGGCCCTGCAGCGCGATATCCGTCTTTTCGCCGCTCTTCGTATCCTTGATGCGCAAGCCCGTCACGCCCGATTGATCGCCGGTCACTTCGTCCAGCACATGGTTCCACTTGATGTCCACGAGGCCTTCCTTCTGCTTGGCCAGCAGGCGGTCGATCAGGATCGGCTCGGCGCGGAACTTGTCGCGGCGGTGGATCACCGTCACTTTCTTCGCGATGCCGGCGAGGTAGAGGGCTTCCTCGACTGCGGTGTTGCCGCCGCCGATCACCGCTACGTGCTGCTGCTTGTAGAAGAAACCGTCGCAGGTCGCGCAGGCGGACACGCCCTTGCCCATGAACGCCTCTTCCGACGGCAGGCCGAGGTACTGCGCCGACGCGCCGGTCGCGATGATCAGCGAGTCGCAGGTGTATTCGCCCGAGTCGCCAATCAGACGGATCGGCTTTTCGTCGAGCTTCGCCGTATGGATGTGGTCGAAGATGATCTCGGTGTTGAAGCGCTCGGCGTGCTCGAGGAAACGCGCCATCAGTTCCGGGCCTTGCACGCCGTTCGCGTCGGCCGGCCAGTTTTCGACGTCCGTCGTGGTCATCAGCTGGCCGCCCTGGGCCAGACCCGTGACGAGCACCGGATTCAGGTTGGCGCGCGCCGCGTAGACGGCAGCGGTATAGCCTGCGGGGCCGGAACCGAGAATCAGGACTTTGGCGTGTTTCGTGGTGGTTGCGGGCATGATCGAAATCCGTAAAAAGCGCCCGGCTCGCCCATGCGAGCCCGCGCGGCTACAGTTGAACGTTAGTTGAAACTGTAGATGGGTATCAGACCGGCATTATAAAGGTCGCCAAGCCGGCCCGCTTCATGATGCTTCTTGATCGTCCCGATAGCCTGACGCCGCCGTTTGGCCCGAAAACCACGCCGGCTGGCCCCAGTTACCGTCATTTACAGCCTTGCGCACGACACTGCGTTTACAATAGCCCGGATCAAACGACCCGGCGGCCACGACCGGGCACCCAGCACGGCCTGGGGGCGCGCATTTTGGCCGCACCCGCAACAGGATCAATGGCAAAAGCTCCTTATTCCGCGAGCGCGCAGGCATTGCCGCACCGTATGTCGCGCCTCTTCACCGAAATCCGCTGGATCCTGCAGGTTGCGCTCGGCGTTTTCCTGCTGATGGCGCTCGTCAGCTACAGCCGGCACGACCCGAGCTGGACGCACGCCGCCCAGGTCGACCGCATCGCCAACTGGGCCGGCCGCGTCGGCGCGTGGACGTCCGACATCCTGCTGCTCCTGTTCGGCCTGTCCGCTTACTGGTGGGTGGTGCTGCTCGGCCGCAGCATCTCGGCCAATTACCGTCGCATCACCCGTCACGAGGCGCTGCCCGAAGACAAGCCGCGTGATGTGACCTGGCTCGCCGAGATTTTCGCCTTCGTGCTGGTGTTGCTCGCCAGCGACGGCATCGAGGCGCTGCGCATGTGGTCGCTCAAGGTTCAACTGCCGCGCGCGCCGGGCGGCGTGATTGGCGAGGCCGTGGCGCGCGGCGTGTCGCACGCGCTCGGCTTCACGGGCGGCACTTTGGCATTGCTGGTGGCGCTCGCCATCGGTTTGTCGCTGTATTTCCGCTTTTCCTGGCTTTCCGTGGCCGAACGGGTCGGCGAATCGATCATTTCCGCCGTCACCTTTGCCCGTCTGCGCCGTGAAGCCGGTCGCGACCGCAAACTGGGCGAGGCCGCCGCCGTCAAGCGCGAAGGCAAGGTGGAGCAGGGCCGCGTGCGCATCGAAGAGCACGAGCCGGTCATGATCGTGCCGCCTGTGGTCACGCCGGCTAAATCCGAGCGCGTCGAGAAAGAGCGCCAGGTGCCGCTGTTTACCGACCTGCCGGGCGATTCCACACTGCCGCCCATTTCGCTGCTCGATGCCGCGCCCGCCGCGCAGGAAACCATTTCTCCCGATACGCTCGAATTCACCTCGCGCCTGATCGAGAAGAAGCTGAAGGATTTCGGCGTCGAAGTGAGCGTGGTTGCCGCCTATCCGGGCCCGGTCGTCACGCGTTACGAAATCGAGCCCGCCACGGGTGTGAAGGGCAGCCAGATTGTCGGGCTGGCGAAGGATCTGGCGCGTTCGCTGTCGCTGGTATCGATTCGCGTGGTTGAAACCATCCCCGGCAAGAATTTCATGGCGCTGGAGTTGCCGAACCAGCGTCGTCAGACGGTGAGCCTCTCCGAGATTCTCGGCTCGGCCGTCTATGCCGACGCCGCTTCGCCGCTCACCATGGGTCTGGGCAAGGACATCGGCGGCAAGCCGGTGTGTGCCGACCTCGCCAAGATGCCGCACCTGCTGGTGGCCGGTACCACCGGCTCGGGCAAGTCGGTGGGGATCAACGCGATGATCCTGTCGCTGCTCTACAAGGCGAGCGCCGAGCAGGTCCGGATGATCCTGATCGACCCGAAGATGCTCGAAATGAGCGTCTACGAAGGCATTCCGCATCTGCTTTGCCCGGTGGTCACGGACATGCGCCAGGCCGGTCACGCGCTGAACTGGGCGGTCGCCGAAATGGAGCGCCGCTACAAGCTGATGAGCAAGCTCGGCGTGCGTAACCTCGCCGGCTACAACAACAAGATCGACGAAGCCACCAAGCGCGAAGAAAAGCTGCCGAATCCGTTCAGCCTGACGCCGGACGATCCGGAACCGCTGTCGCGCCTGCCGAACATCGTGGTGGTGATCGACGAACTGGCCGACCTGATGATGGTGGTCGGCAAGAAGGTCGAAGAGCTGATTGCGCGGATCGCGCAGAAAGCCCGTGCGGCCGGCATCCACCTGATTCTGGCAACGCAGCGGCCTTCCGTCGACGTCATCACCGGCCTGATCAAGGCCAACGTGCCGACGCGGATGGCCTTCCAGGTGTCGTCGAAGATCGACTCGCGCACGATTCTCGACCAGCAGGGCGCGGAATCGCTGCTCGGCATGGGCGACATGCTCTATCTGCCGCCCGGCAGCGGCTTGCCGGTGCGGGTGCACGGCGCCTTCGTGTCCGATGAGGAAGTGCACCGCGTCGTCGAAAAACTCAGGGAGCAGGGCGAGCCGAACTATATCGAGGGCATCCTTGAGGGCGGCGTCACCGGCGACGGCGACGAAGGTTCCGCCGGCGCCGAGGGAACTGGAGCGGCCGGCGGCGAGTCGGACCCTCTATACGATCAGGCGGTGGAGGTCGTCATCAAGAATCGCCGCGCGTCGATTTCGCTGGTGCAGCGGCATTTGCGGATCGGCTACAACCGCGCCGCGCGCCTGCTCGAGCAAATGGAGCAATCCGGGCTCGTATCGGCGATGTCGTCGAACGGCAATCGCGAGATTCTCACGCCCGCGCGCGAAACCGATTAGGCGCGGCACACCCCTTGCCTCGACAGGCGGTGACGCTCATCCTGGGTTCAACCGCCTCCGTCCCTGGTCCGATTCAATCCACGGAGAATGATATGCAGCAATACGCCGGGCACAGTGCCCATCCTGGCCGCCTCGGTCATCTGGTTCGAACGCTGGCGCGCGGAATCGGCAGCGTCGCGATCGGTGCGTCGTTGCTGGTCGCGCAACAGGCGTTTGCGAGCGGCACCGAGCAACTCAAGGCGTTTGTCGCACAGGTGCACTCGGCGCGTGGCGATTTCGTGCAGCAGGAAGTGCGGGCGCCCAGCAAGGCACAAGCCGCAAGCGACGCCGCGCAGGTCATGCCGAAAAACACTACCTCGAGCGGTACGTTTGTGTTCGCACGTCCGGGCAAGTTCATCTGGTCGTACGAGAAGCCGTATGAACAGATCCTGCAAGCGGACGGCGACAAGCTCTACGTGTTCGACAAAGACCTGAACCAGGTGACCGTGCGGGCGCTCGGCGGCGCACTAGGCGCAAGCCCCGCGGCGATCCTGTTCGGCAGCAACGATCTGGACAAGAACTTCACGCTGCACGATGCGGGTGTGAAAGGC
This sequence comes from Paraburkholderia sp. GAS38, assembly GCF_050434965.1. Classification (NCBI taxonomy): domain Bacteria; kingdom Pseudomonadati; phylum Pseudomonadota; class Betaproteobacteria; order Burkholderiales; family Burkholderiaceae; genus Paraburkholderia; species Paraburkholderia sp. GAS38. The sequence goes on from NZ_JBNDJO010000020.1 coordinate 21,093, forward strand.
GGTATCGACTGGCTCGAACTGATCCCGAAAGCGAAAGACACGCAGTTCCAGAGCGTGGGCATTGGCTTCAAGGACGGCAATCTGCAGGCCATGGAATTGCACGACGTGTTCGGCAATGTGACCTTGCTGACGTTCTCGAACATCCAGAAGAATCCGCCGCTGCCGGCGGATGCGTTCAAGTTCACCGTGCCGAAGGGCGCGGATGTGATCAACGGCTAAGCGCGTACCGCGCGGCGGTTGGTGCGAAAAGCCACGCAGGTTCTGCGTGGCTTTTTTATTGCCGCTTCGCCGTGTTGCGCGCTATTCGTCCGCTTCGTCGGCGCCAGGCGGAGGATGTGCTGCCTTCATGTCGTCGATAAACGCTTCGACGATATCGCTGCGATGCTGCCGCCCTCGCGTGACCATATGGAACGCCACGCGGTACTTCATCTGCGCGGGATTCAGCGCCGCCAGCAAACCGTCCTTGACGTACGGCGCGGCGAAGTGCCCGGGCAGGTAGCCAAGATGATGGCCCGACAAAACCAGCATCGCGACGGCTTCCATGTTGTCGGCCACCGCGGTGACGTTCTGCGGCGTGGTCGAGCTCTCGGCTTCGGGGAGCGGATAGCTGCGCCACGCCCATTCGTGTTGCGCGGCCTCGGCAGGGGCGACCTCGCCGGCCTGCTCGAACAAGGGGTGGCCCTTCGCGCAGTACGCGAACTGCTCCTCCGCGAACACCTCCGTGTATTCCAGCGACGGCACCCGGTGCCAGAAGTAGCCAATGCCGACCTGAATGCGCCCGTTCAGCAGCAACTCCTCCAGCTCGCCCGGCGAGCGCACGAGGATCGAAAAGCGCACCGACTGGTCGCGCGTGCGAAAGCGCCCGATCGCGCTGCTGATACGCGCGCTCGCCGACACCGGCGTGTGGCCGATCATGCCGATATCGAGCGTGCCGACCAGCTTGCGGCCGACGTTGCGCGCCTGCATGCCGAAGGTATCCACAGCAGCCAGCAGCGCGCGGGCCGCTTCGATGAACTGCTCGCCGCGTGCCGTCAGGCTAAAGCCGCTGCGGCCGCGTTCGCACAGCCGGTAGCCGAGTCGCGTCTCCAGCGTGGCGAGCTGCGTGCTGATGGTGGACTGCCCGACATTCAGCGTCGCCTGAGCGGGTGAGACGCCACCGGCGTCGACGATCGCGAGGAAAACGCGGATCAGGCGCAGGTCGAGATCGGTGAGTTGCGAGAACATGACGGTAGATACATCGCTTGGAGTCGATGTGAAGTTTATTCTGCCGGCATTTTATATTGATACGAAGTGCTCAAAAATGAGGATAAATCCTGCGAGCCGGCGAGTTGCTGCCCGGTTTTCCCGCCTTTCCATTTCATTGCTGAGCCACGATGAATTCCTCCTCCTTCATTTCTCCCGACCTCACCGACCGTCCCCAGCCTCTATCAGGCAATGTGATGCCACGCTGCGGCGGCATTGCGACCATGATGCGGTTGCCCAATGCCGGCTCGGCCGAAGGGCTCGACGCCTGTTTCGTGGGTGTGCCGTTCGATCTCGGCACGTCGAACCGAACCGGCGCGCGCTTCGGGCCGCGGCAAATTCGCAGCGAATCGGTGCTGCTGCGCCCCTACAACATGGCCACGCGTGCTGCGCCGTTCGACTCGCTGCGTGTGGCGGATATCGGCGATGTGGCGATCAATCCGTACAACCTGCTCGATTCGATCGCGCGCATTGAAACCGCTTACGACGAGATCCTGCAGCACGGCGCCAAGCCGATTACGCTCGGCGGCGATCACACCATTGCCTTGCCGATTCTGCGTGCGATTCACCGCAAGTACGGCAAGGTTGGCCTCATCCACGTCGATGCGCACGCGGACGTCAACGACACCATGATGGGCGAGAAGATCGCCCACGGCACGCCGTTCCGCCGCGCGGTGGATGAGGGCTTGCTGGATTGCGAGCGCGTGGTGCAGATCGGTTTGCGCGGCACGGGCTACGAGGCCGAAGACTTCGACTGGTGCCGTGACCAGGGCTTCGATGTGGTGCAGGCCGAGGCGTGCTGGAACCAGTCGCTTGCGCCACTGATGCAACGCGTGCGCGAACGGATGGGCGATGGCCCGGTGTACATCACGTTCGATATCGACGGCATCGATCCGGCCTTTGCGCCCGGCACCGGCACACCCGAGATTGCCGGGCTGACGGTGCCGCAAGCGCTGGAGATTATTCGCGGCTCACGCGGACTGAATATCGTTGGCTGCGATCTGGTGGAGGTTGCACCACCCTACGATCCCTTCGGTACGACTGCTCTGCTGGGCGCGAACCTGGCGTTCGAACTGCTGTGTGTTCTGCCGGGCGTGGAATATCGGCCTGCCAGGGGGTGAGACGTGCTCAGGAGAAGTCCTGAGACGCGCCAAAGGTTTATGCAATGAGGTCTTCGAGCTGGCGATTGACCTGCGGTTCGAGCTCACGCGCTTCTTTCGCCTGGTTGACCTGCTTGGCCGATTTCGCCACATCGAGGACGTCGGGCTTGATGTCATAGCCGCCGCGCGTCTTCAACCATGCAAGGACATCCCACAGATGCCAGACCGATGGGTTGCCCTCATGGACCGGAATCGGGAAATCGGCAGCATGGCTGAGCATGAGCTTGCGCATGTTCTGGCGCGACACTCCCGCGACGTCGGCCACGTCCGTGAGGCCGACGAAGTCCGGCGCGGCTTCGACGAGGCGTGCTGACGGCATGGCGCGTTTCACGTCCGCGAGGGCGCTCATCAGGGCCGCAAGCGCCGTGGCGCCCTCGCGGGTGAAGACGAGCGCGATGCGCCCCGGTTGCCCGATGCCGATGGTGGCGTCGTCGCATCCTGCTTCAGCCAGGCGTTCCACGATCGCGTCGTGGTCGCAGTCTTCTGCTGCAAGCTGGTATTTCAGCGTGAAGTCGTATTCCATGTGTTACTCCTGCGTTTCGACATGTTGGCTTGCGCCTTGAGGCGCGCGCTTTTGCCGATGTGTCGTGCAATTGTCGACCACCCTTCTGAGCAGCCGAGCGTGATTTCCTGGATTCCTGGGCGTGCTCCAGACACTAGTGATGCAGAACTCTCCGCACCGGCATTCCGAGTCGTTGTACGGACAGTACATTTTTCCCCAGGCGTGCCCTTTGCCGCCGCTCTTGACGCGCCAGCCGAGTGCTTCGGCGTAGGCCAGTGCGTTTTCTACTTCCTTCTTTGAGTGCGTCCCTCGAGTCATCAATAGCCTCATCTTAAGTGGGTGAATCGTGGTTGTCAAGTGACAACCTGATGCGATGGAGGCACGCTCGAAATGCGTCAGAGATTCGGTTTTGGAAGTCGGAGAATGGGAGGGAATCTATCTCGCAAACGGGCGTGCCAGATAGCAACTACATCACGCTGGGAGCCGTTGCGCACCCTCACCGGAAGTCATAGGACGAATGGAATATCAGGGATGCAGGCGCGCGATGAGGCGAATACGGCGCGGAAGAATCGGCCAAACGGCCCGCGTTGCACGGGCCGCCCGGGCGTGTTTGTTCAGGCGTAGGCGGTCTTGCGCGCCGACACCATGACGAAATAGCAGAGGGCGCCGATTGCCAGCGCGGGAAGCGTCGCGCCGAGGTTCGGCAGCCATTGATTGATGGCCTGATAGGCGACGATCCCGATTGCCCATGAGACGAAGGCGCTCAGATGCCAGCCGCCCGAAAAGCCATAACGGCCTTGCAGGTCGGCGAGCGCGGCCGCTTCGATGCGGCGCTTGCGCAGGATGAAGTGATCCACCAGCACGACGCCGAACAGCGGTGCGAACACGGAGCCGATCAGGAGCAGGAAGTTTTGATACTTCGCCATCGGCACGAGCAGGGCGATCGCCGTGCACAGCGCACCGAATGCCGCCGACAGCATCGGCACCGTTGCCCGCGTCCAGAACGTGCCGGTCGAGACCGCTGCGGAATGGATATCGGCGAAGGCGTTGTCGACCTCGTCGATCAGGATCAGCAGCAGCGCGAAGCCGCCGCCCGCTTGCGCAAGCGCGCCGGTCAGGAGCGCATCGCCACCGCCGGCGGCGAGCCCGTAGATCGCGCCGAGCGCGTAGAACCAGATATTGGCGATGCCATAGCCGAGCAGCGTGCCGCGGAACGACTCGCCGGCGCGGCGGCCGAAGCGCGTGTAGTCGGCAATCAGCGGCAGCCACGACAACGGCATCGCGACCACCAGATCGATCGCGCCGCCGAACGACATGTCGCCGGTGCCGGGTTTGCGCATCAACGCGGCCAGATCGTGCCGCGCCAGCAGGTTCCACGACAGCCACGCTGCGCCTGCCAGCAGCAGCCAGATGCCCCAGCTCCGCAGGAAGCGGCGCACGAACGACAGCGGGCCGCTGATCGCGAGCAGCGTCGCCAGCAGGCCGAAGACGATCGTCCAGACGAGCGGAATCGACAGGCCGAACGCCTGCTTGGCGAGCGCGTCGGCGGAATCGCGCATCACGATCACTTCGAACGAGCCCCAGCCGACCAGTTGCACGGCATTGAGCACCGCCGGCACGGAGGCGCCGCGTACACCGAGCGTGGGGCGCAACGACGACATGGCCGCGAGCCCCGTATCCGTGCCGATCACGCCGGCCAGCGCGAGCAGCACGACGCCGATCACGCTGCCGATGCCGATGGCCGCCAGCGCATGCGGCAGCGACAGGCCCGGCACCAGCAGCGCGCCCGCCTGGGCGACCAGCAGGCCGATGCCGAGCGAGAACCACAGCGCGAAGGCGTCGCCGGTGCGAAACGCGCGGCGCGCGTCGGGCACCGGCGTGAGCGGCGCGTAGGTGGAACCGGCGTCGCCGGCGAGTGGATCTTGTGCCATCTGGTGTTGTCCCTGTTTTGTCGTCCGCACACGCGCCCGGCTCGTCCCGGCGCGCTCACTGTCATAATGCAGGACCGGGCCGCAGACTGCGCGCCGGCTCTTTCGCTGGCCGGGCGCGCATCGTGCCGGTTCGCGTCATGTTGCCGAGCCATGCCCGGAAAGCCGAGATTATCCACAAAACACCATGTTTGAAGAAACCCGTGCCAATGTCCCGCTCGCTGAGCGACTGCGCCCCCGCAATATCGACGAAGTGATCGGCCAGAAGCATCTGCTGGGTCCGAACAAGCCGTTGCGGGTCGCTTTCGAATCGGGCGAGGCCCATTCGATGATCCTCTGGGGCCCGCCCGGCGTCGGCAAGACGACGCTCGCGCGGCTGATGGCGGACGCCTTCCACGCCGAATTCATTGCGCTGTCGGCGGTGCTCTCGGGCGTGAAGGATATCCGCGAAGCCGTCGAGACCGCGCAAGTGCATCGCGCGCATGGCCATCAGACGCTGGTGTTTGTCGACGAAGTGCATCGCTTCAACAAGAGCCAGCAGGACGCGTTCCTTCCTCACGTCGAGTCGGGCCTGTTCGTGTTTGTGGGTGCGACGACGGAGAATCCATCGTTCGAGGTGAACAGCGCGTTGCTCTCGCGAGCCGCGGTGTACGTGCTGAAGAGTCTCGACGACGACGAACAGCGCGAATTGCTCGAACGCGCGCAGCAGGAACTCGGCGGCCTCACTTTCACCGACGAAGCCCGCGACGCGCTGATCGGCTCCGCCGACGGCGACGGCCGCAAGCTGCTCAATAACCTCGAAATCGTTGCGCGGGCCGCGGCGCAGCAGAAGACCACGGAGATCGACGGCGCGCTGCTGGGCAGTGCGCTCGCCGAAAACCTGCGCCGCTTCGACAAGGGCGGCGACGCGTTCTACGACCAGATCAGCGCGCTGCACAAGTCCGTGCGCGGCAGCAATCCGGACGGCGCCCTGTACTGGTTCTGCCGGATGCTCGACGGCGGCGCCGACGCGCGCTATCTCGCGCGCCGCATCGTGCGCATGGCGTGGGAGGACATTGGCCTCGCCGATCCGCGCGCCGCCCGCATTGCCCTCGACGCAGCCGAAACCTACGAACGGCTCGGCACACCCGAAGGCGAGCTCGCGCTGGCTCAGGCGATCATTTATCTGGCCGTCGCACCGAAATCGAACGCCGGCTACATGGCGTACAACGAGGCGCGGCGCTTCGTCAGCAAGGATCAGTCGCGCGGGGTGCCGGTGCATCTGCGCAATGCGCCGACCAAACTGATGAAGGAGCTCGGCTACGGCCACGAGTATCGCTACGCGCACGATGAACCGGACGCGTACGCGGCCGGCGAGACCTATTTGCCCGACGGCATGCGCGAGCCGCACTGGTACGAACCGACGCCGCGCGGCCTTGAAGGCAAGATCGGCGAGAAGCTGGCGCGTCTGTCCGAACTCGATGCGCAATGGCGCAGCGAGAACAAGCCGAAAAAGAACTAAGCCCCCGATGCACCGGCGGCCCGCGCCGGTGCGCTAAAATCCCAGCTTCATACAACGAATACCCGCCCCATCCCATGCTCGACATCCAGTTGCTGCGCAAAGACCTCGACGGCGTCGCGAAACGCCTCGCCGACCGCGGCTATACCCTCGACGTGGCGGCTTTCACCGCCCTCGAAGCGGAACGCCGCGCCGTTCAAACCCGCACCGAAGAGCTGCAGGCCCGCCGCAACAGCCTGTCGAAGCAGATCGGCGCAATGAAGGGGCGTGGCGAAGATACCTCGGCGGTGATGGCCGAGGTGGGCGGTCTGGGCGACGAGATGAAGGCCTCGGCGGTGCAGTTCGAAGATATCCAGAACCGTGTGTCCGACCTGATGCTCGGCATGCCCAACCTGCCGCACGAAAGCGTGCCGGCCGGCAAGAGCGAAGCAGATAACGTCGAAGTGCGCCGCTGGGGCACGCCGCGCCAGTTCGACTTCGAAGTGAAGGATCACGTGGATGTCGGCACGCCGCTCGGCCTCGATTTCGAGACCGGCGCGAAGCTCTCCGGCGCGCGCTTCACGATGCTGCGCGGACAGATTGCGCGGCTGCATCGCGCGCTGGCGCAGTTCATGATCGACACGCATACGCAGCAGCACGGCTACACGGAAATCTATACGCCCTACATCGTCAATCCGGAGATTCTGTACGGCACGAGCCAGTTGCCGAAGTTCGCCGACGACATGTTCCGCGTGGAGAAGGGCGGCGCTGAGAACACGGTGACGCAGTATCTGATCTCCACGTCGGAAATTTCGCTGACCAACACGGTGCGCGAGAGCATCGTCGAAGGGGACGCGCTGCCGATCAAGCTGACCGCTCACTCGCCGTGCTTCCGTTCGGAAGCGGGTTCGTATGGACGCGACACGCGCGGGATGATTCGCCAGCATCAGTTCGACAAGGTCGAGATGGTGCAGATCGTCGCGCCGGAAACGTCGTATGACGTGCTCGAGCAGATGGTCGGCCATGCCGAGGCGATTCTGCAGAAGCTCGGGTTGCCGTATCGCGTGATCACGCTGTGCACCGGCGACATGGGCTTTTCCGCGACGAAGACGTACGACCTCGAGGTCTGGTTGCCCGCGCAGAACACCTATCGCGAAATCTCGAGCTGCTCGAATACCGAGACGTTCCAGGCGCGCCGGATGCAGGCCCGTTATCGCAATGCGCAGGGCAAGCCTGAACTCGTGCATACGCTGAATGGTTCGGGGCTGGCCGTGGGCCGTACGCTCGTCGCCGTGCTGGAGAATTTCCAGAATGCGGATGGCTCGGTGACGGTGCCCGAAGCGCTGCGTCCCTACATGGGTGGCGTGGCTCGCCTCGAAGCGGCGTCCTGAACGGCGCCTCGCCCCGGTCCAGGGCATGCGAGTTTTCCGGGCCTCGAAATTTGTTCGAACGAGGGCTTGTAAAATTCAAAAAACGTTCTATAATCTTCGCTTCTCCGGTAGCCGACCAATGCCGGAGAGGCAGTGACAAGGCAGTATCCCGGAGAGGTGGCAGAGTGGTCGAATGTACCTGACTCGAAATCAGGCGTACGGTTTCCCCGTACCGTGGGTTCGAATCCCACCCTCTCCGCCAAGATTCTGAAAAACCCCGCAGAAGAAGTTCTGCGGGGTTTTTTGTTTTTCGACTGAGGATCCGGCTATCAAAAGGGAGCGTTCGGGCCGCGGCGACAAAATTCGAATTTGCCCGGGCCTAACTTCCGAAGTTTCCCTAAGCATGACTAATTACGTCGTCAAATTCGCGCATCAGGCACCTTTTCGTCCCCCTCGGCCGCTATCTGCTCATCGCTCCACCACCGGAGTAAAATTAGGGCTTCAGTAACCCACCACAAAAAACTCTGGTGCTGCGATGAAAACCCCTCCTACAGATCAGCGGCCGCGCAAGCAACCGTCAAAGCGCACGCTGACCATCCTGACGTGGCTGGTCGCTATCGCAACGCTTGGCGCGGGCGTCGGCTGGCTGGTCTACAGCTACTACGTCGATCTCGAAGTGCCGTATTTCGCCATTCCGCTGGTCCTGTGCGTGCCGGTGATCGTGGCCGTCGCATTCCGGAACATGTGGGACTAGCGCCCAGTTAGCGCCCACCGCCCAGACCCAACGCCTCCACCGCCTGCGGCGACCCGAACATCGCCGCGGCGTCGTGCCCAACCCCGGGCACCTCGATCAGCTTCCATCCGAACACCCAACCGTTGCGTTTCGCGAGCTCCTCGGCCGCGTGAAACGCTCTTGTCCCACGGACATAGCGGTTATCCCCTTGAGCCTCCGCCTGCGGTCCTTGCGCGAGCCAGCGCTTGCGGGTGTCCTCCTGTCCGAGCAGCACGGTCAGCGGCTCCGCCAGATAAGCGCGTAGCGCTTTCTGTTCGACCTCATCGGTTCCAGGTCCGCCGAATCCGAACGGTACCGCCGTCGCCGTATCGGGTAACACCCATGTGGACGGGTTAGCAATCACGACACGCACAGCGGGCACAGGCGCATACGCCGCCACGCGGTCCACAAACTGCGCGCCGGCCGAATGTCCGAGCAGGACGTACGGCATGCCGGCTTGCCCTGCGGCATCCTGCGCCCAGCTCACCAGCGCCGGTATCAGATCCACAGTCCGTCGCGCCAGCGAAGAACCCGCAGCCGACGCCGCAGACGTGACGCCACCGTACTGATACTCGTCGCGCGGAAACCGTTTGCGATCGAACTGCGGCGCCACCACGATCGCGCAGACGCGGTCGGCGAGCGGCCGGGCGTGATCGCGGTAGGGGCCGCCGTCGCGTCCGACGCCATGAAACACCAGTAGCAACAGCCGCGGCTCGCAGCCGCTCGGCCGGTAGGTAAACACCGGCAACTCGACTCCGTCCACGGAGGCTATCTGTTGCGCATCGCCGGGGGCGATCGGCGCGGCGAACGCGTGTCCAACCCCACTTACGACAAGCACCGCGGCAGCCAGCAACCTGAGCGCCGTCCACCCGCCCGCTGCTACCCATCGGGACTGCTTCCTTTCACACAGCTTGCGCACGTTCTCCGCCTCGTTGTTTCGTCTCCCAGCGGGCAATTATGCCCAGCCGCCTGGCCTGCTTGCATCTTCCAGACTTCGTGTCGCCCCGGCGCCAGCCTGGCCACCATCCCACCTCAATCGTCACACCGCCTGCATCCGATCCCGCACCTGCTGCGTATTTCGATCATGGGCGCACACACCCAGTCGTTTCCTACTCCCATAAGCGCCCGTTTCATGCCGGAGACCTAGCCATGAGTCAGTCCGCTTCGAACTCCCAGCCACGCGGTCAACGGATCGCTGTCGTCGGCGCCGGCATCTCGGGACTGGCGAGCGCCTACCTGCTGTCGAAGCACAATCAGGTGACGCTCTTCGAGGCCGGTTCTTACCCAGGCGGCCACACCAACACGGTCGACGTGACGCTCGAAGGTCACACGCATCCGGTCGATACCGGCTTCCTCGTCTTCAACGATCGCACCTATCCGAACCTGATCGCGCTGTTCGCCGAACTGGGCGTGCAATCTCACCCGAGCGAGATGACGTTCTCAGTCTCGCTCGACGAAGGCCGCCTCGAATGGGCGGGCACGAATCTCAACACGGTCTTCGCCCAACGCAGCAACATGTTCTCGCCGAGCTTCATTGGCATGCTGCGCGACATCCTGCGTTTTAACGGCAGCGCCGAGCGCAATCTGGACGCGGCGGTGCAAAGCGGCGCGTCGATGGGCGAGCTGCTGACGGCAGGCGGCTACGGCGGCGCGTTCCAGCAGCACTACCTGCTGCCGATGGCCGCCGCGATCTGGTCGAGCGCCACCGCCGACGTTCTGAGCTTTCCCGCCACCACGTTTCTGCGCTTCTGCCAGAACCACGCGCTGCTGCAGGTCAATCGCCGTCCGCAATGGAAGACGGTGGTGGGGGGCGGGCGCGAGTACGTGCGGCAGATCGTTCGCAAGCTCGACGACGTGCGCATCGAGACGCCGGTACGCGGCGTGCGGCGCGACGCGGATGGCGTCGACGTCTTGACCGATCGCGGTCCGCAGCGCTTCGACGCGCTGGTGCTGGCCACCCACGCGCCCGACACGCTGGCTCTGCTCGACGACGCGGACGATGCCGAGCGCAGCGTGCTGCGCGCCGTGCGCTACCAGCCGAACGTCGCGGTGCTGCATACGGACACGACTCTGTTGCCGCGCCGCCGCCGGGTCTGGTCGGCCTGGAATTACCTGGGTGGCCGTCATCGCGACGGCGCGCGCCCGGTCTGCGTCAGCTATCTGGTCAACCAGTTGCAGCCGCTGCCGTTCGACACGCCGGTGGTCGTCACGCTGAATCCGGTTGCCGAGCCGTCGCCGGGCACCGAGTTGCGCCGCTTCGTCTACGACCATCCGCTGTTCGATCTGGCCGCCATCGATGCCCAGCGCCGCCTGCCGCCGCTGCAGGGGCGCCGTCATACGTGGTTTGCGGGGGCCTGGACCGGCTACGGTTTCCATGAGGACGGCCTGAAATCGGCGCTGCGCGTCGCCGCCGATTTCGACGCGCTGCCGGCGTGGGCCAGGCTATGAACCGCGCGCCGACGGAGCCGCGCGATAGCGCCGCATGGCTGATGATCGGCCAGGTGATGCACGAGCGGCTGCGGCCACGGCATCACCGCTTCGCCTATCCGGTGTTCTACGTGCGCTGCAATCTCGCGCGCCTTGCTACGCTCGATAGCGGATGGTTCGGCATCAATCGCTGGAGACCGCTCAGTCTGTTCGCGCGCGACCACGGTCCATGCGACGGCAGCGATCTCGACACATGGATGCGCACGCAACTAACCGCGGCAGGTTTGCCCGCTGACGGCGAGATCTGGTTGCAGGCCTTTCCTCGTGTGTTCGGCTACGCCTTCAATCCGGCCAGCTTCTGGTTTTGCCACGATCGCGACGGCGCGTTGCGCGCGCTGCTGGCCGAGGTGCGCAACACGTTCGGCGCACGCCACAGCTATCTGTTGAGCGCTCCCAACGGCGCGCCGATCGACGCGTCTACCGAACTGACCTGCCGCAAGGTACTGCAGGTGTCGCCGTTCTGCCAGGTCGAAGGCGGCTATCGCTTCCGCGTGCGCGAGACGCACAGCATGTCATCCGTGGCGATTGACTATCACGATGCCGACGGTCTGCTGATCCGCACTGTGCTCGGCGGCCGCTTGCGTCCGTTGACGCGCGCGGCGGCGCTCGGTGCGTTGGCGCGCCAACCGTTGCTGACGCTCGGCGTGGTCGTCCGCATTCACTGGCAAGCGCTGCGGCTGTTCCTGAAGAAAGTCCCTTTCTACGGCAAACATCCTGCGCCGGGCCGCCTTGCCGAGGCCCTCATCCGTCATCGTGGAGCGGGTTGTCCGCCTGGTTCCACACGTCATCCTTCGCCGACTGAGGAGATTCAGCCATGACGCTTTCCAGGACCCTGAGCGGACCTCGATCCGCCCCTGCGTCGGGCCGGTTGTTTTTGTCGTTGCTCGAGCGGATTCGCGTCGGGCACCTGGTACTCATCACGCCCGATGGCCAGCCACGCGTGTTCGGCGATCCGCACGCGTCGCCGGGCGCGCGGCTGGAGTTGCACGACTGGCGCGCGTGCGGTGCGATCCTGCGTAAGGGCGATATCGGTTTTGCCGACGCCTGGCGCGCCTTCTGGGTCGACACGCCGGATCTCGCCGCGCTCCTGCGCGTGGCGATCCGCAACGAACGCGCCCTGCAACGCACCGTCTATGGCGGCTGGCTCGCGCAAGTCTGGTACGGCTTGCGTCACCGCCTGCGCCGCAATACGCGCTCCGGCAGCCGTCGCAACATCCACGCGCACTACGACATCGGCAACGCGTTCTACGCGCGCTGGCTGGACCCAGGTTTCACCTACTCGAGCGCCGTGTTCGATGGGCGCTTTGAGGCCTCACTCGAAGAGGCGCAGCACGCGAAATACCAGCGCATCATCGATACGCTCGGCCTGCGCGCCGGCATGCGCATCCTCGAGATCGGCTGCGGTTGGGGCGGCTTCGCGCTGCATGCGGCGCGTCAGGGCATTCACGTGCATGGCGTGACCATTTCGCTGTCGCAGCTCGAATTCGCCCAGCAGCGCGTGCAGGAGCAACGCCTCGGCGATCGCATCAAGCTCGAACTGCGCGACTACCGCACGCTGACCGGCCAGTATGACGGCATCGTCTCGATCGAGATGTTCGAAGCTGTCGGCGAGCGTTTCTGGCCGACGTACTTTCGCATCCTGCGCGAGCGGCTCGCGCCCGGCGCGCGGGCGCTGGTGCAGACCATCACGATCGACGATTCGCACTTCGCCGCCTATCGCGCCACCAGCGACTTCATCCGCGAATATATTTTCCCGGGTGGCATGCTGCCGAGTCCGGAACGCTTCATCGCGGTAGCGAAGCGCGCGAAACTCGCGGGCGAGGTGACGCTGGCGTTCGGCCGCGACTATGCGGAGACGCTGCGCCGCTGGCGCCATGCCTTCGAGACGCAGCTCGAAGCGATCCGCGCACAGGGCTTCGACGAAACCTTCGTGCGCACCTGGCGTCTGTACCTCGCGTATTGCGAGGCGGGCTTCGACGAAGGCCGTACCGACGTGATGCAGTTCGTCCTCGCGCGGGCTGACTGAGTGCGATGACGATGCGCGCCTTTGGCGACGTCGAGCGCAGCGATCAACTGAGCGCGGTGTTTCTGCCGGGCAAGGGTGTGCGTTTTTATTCGGGCGAGCGTGAGACCGGCGAGTTCGACGATCCGGCGCGGGGTTAGAAGGAAAGCCCGGCGGTCTGCAGCAACAGCACGACATTCAACGCCAGCACGGCAAAGGTGCCGGCCACCGCGCCGGCGTTCGTCAGGCGGCGGTTCCTGTACGTCCCCATCAGATCGCGGCGCGAGGTGAACCATACCAGCGCGATCATCGGCACCGGCAAGGCGATGCTCAGCACGACCTGGCTTAACACCAGCGCCCGGGTTGCATCGACGCCCCAGGCCACTACCGCGAAGGCCGGCGCCATGGTGACGAGGCGGCGCACGCCGACCGGAATGCGAAAGCCGACGAAGCCCTGCATGATCATCTGGCCGGCCATGGTGCCCACCACCGAGCTCGAGATGCCGGAAGCAATCAGCGCAGCCAGAAACAGACACGCCGCGGCGCTGCCGAGCAGGGGCGTGAGGGTATGCCACGCGGTCTCGATGCTGGCGATATCCGCGTGGCCGTGATGAAACGCGCTGGACGCCATGATCACCATTGCCATGTTGATCAGGCCGGCGACACCGAGCGCCACGACAACCTCAATGTTGGAAAACTTCAGCAGCTTGGTGCGTTCGCGTTCGTTGCGCGGCGTGACACGATTTTGCGTCAGGCCCGAGTGCAAGAACAGCACATGCGGCATCACGGTTGCACCGATGATGCCCACGGAAATGGTCAGCGCATTGCTGTCGGGAATGCTCGGCTTGACGGTATGCAGAAACACCGCAGGCCAGTGTACCGGTGCGATCAGCAACTCCGCGAGATACGACAGGCCGATCACGCCCACGAGCGCGGCGATCACCAGTTCGAGCGGACGGAAGCCCTTTCTCTCGAACTGCAGCAGCCCGTAGGTGACGGCGCCGGTGACCAGCATGCTCGCCATCATGGGCAGATGCAGCAGCAACGAGACGCCGATCGCCCCGCCGACGAATTCGGCCAGATCCGTCGCCATCGCAGCGATCTCGCTCATGCCACACATGGCGTACACGTAGCGGTGCGGCAGCGATTCGCGGCACAGTTCGGCGAGATTGCGCCCGGTGACCAATCCGAGCTTCGCCGACAACGACTGGAACAGCATGGCGACGAGATTCGCGACCGCCACCACCCACAGCAATGTATAGCCGTAACCAGCGCCTGCCTGGATGTTGGTCGCGAAGTTGCCGGGGTCCATATAAGCGATCGAAGCGACCACCGCCGGCCCGGCAAACGACAGCATCACACGCGGTCCGCTGCGGCGGCCGGCGAGCGCTTCGCGCGCATGGAAACAGGTCTGCTCGGTCAATGTCAGCGGCGTGACCGCCTGACTCAGGGCTTCGTTCATGGCATCTCCGGCGTGTCGTCAACCGAGGTCAGGCGTTGGTGTGGAGGAGGGCCGGCCAGCGGGACCGCGAGCGCCGTCGCGATCATCCGTCGCCGGGATTCCCGATACCGCGTTCAGGCCGGCATCACGCGCTCATGTTGAGCACGCCGTTCACGCCGTTCGGGAAGAAGCCGCCCTTCACCGCTGCCGTACTGGTCAGGTACACGATGTTGAGCACGTCCGAATAGCTGCGTCCGAAGGCGAGGCCGTTGCTGTCGAGCGGCACGATGTTCGACGTACCCGCTGTGGCGCCGCTGATGCCCTGGTCGTCGTTGCCGACCTGATCGAGGCTGTCGCGTGCCGCGGAGATCGCATTGGCCGCGGTGATCAGGCTCGCCGTGTCGAGCCCTTTCGCATACAGCGTCGTGCGCACGATGCCGGCGTGATACGCCTCGGCCGCGAGAATGCCGGCGGCAGCGGTGAGGAAGGTCTTGCTCGCGAGCAGCGGTGCGGCGCCCTTGTAGGCGGTGACGCCGACGTCCTCGAAGATGAACGCGCCGAGCAGAAAGTTGTTGTCGCTCGCATACGGGTCGAAGGCCACGCCCGCTGCGACCAGGCCCGCGGCGCGCGCCGCTACCGAGAAGGCGCCGTTCGGATTGGTGCCGCTCACGTCGATGGACGGCATGGCGACCGCCGCCGACCCGAGCGCGCTGCGCAGGAAGGCCACGTGCTCGCGTTCGTCGTTCGCGATCTCATTGGCGTAGGCCTGCACCGCCGGGTCCTGGAACGGCACCTGAGCGCCGGCCATCACGGTGCCCTGCGTGCCGACGCCGCTCAGCATGCTGGCCGGTAGGCCGCTGCCCGTCGTCGCATAGGTATAGAACTGGGCTTCGAGGTACTCGAGGTTGAGGGCGAAGTTGAGAATCTCTTCGTCAGTGGGCGCGGCCGTCTGGGCCATCGACGAGCCGCCGGAGCCGCCGCCGCACGCGCTGATCAGCGTGCCGCCCACGAGTCCCAGGCTGAGGCCGCCGGCGTTGCGAAAAAATTGCCGACGTTGCTTGCGCCGTTCGACGCGGCGGTCAAATGTATCGATTAGTTCTGCTGAATTACGTTGAGACTTTTCTGACTGTTCGGACATGACCGTGCTCCTCAGATAGATCACAGGAAAGCCACGCCATTCGCGACGCAAACGCGTACACAACAGGACAACTGACGCGATGCACTGGCGCAAATCGCGGACACGAAGACGCATCGCTCCTCAATGAAGAATCTGGTCGCAACGCAGAAGAGGCGAGTCCTCAACGCACTTTACGATCCGAATCCGCGCATGGATGCAGCGCGCACAAAAGATATTTGCGTGCACCTGCAGCAATTCAGGCGCGAACGGGCGAATTCACCGCGTGCCGAGGCGTCGCGTCACGCTGTTTCGCGAGCGCTTGCGATGCCGTCGTCACACGCGCTCGAAGAGGGCGTTGGCCGGCCTGGTGTGGGTCCTGCCGCCATCCTCTGTACAATTCCCTGATCGACGACCGGTTTGGAGGCTTGCGCGAGCGCTCTGCGCCGCCTTGTATTTCAGCCAGTTTGCCTTTCCGCACACGAGCGCAAGTCGCGGCCTGCCCGCCACGCGCTCACGAACCGCCCTTGATTTCATGGCCATTACCTACAAGACTCCCGAGGACATCGCCGCGCTGCGCATTGCCGGACGGCTCGCCGCCGACGTGCTCGCGATGATCGGCGAACACGTGCAGGCCGGCGTCTCGACGGACGACCTCGACGCGCTGTGCAACGACTACATCGTCAATACGCAGAAAGCGATTCCGGCAAACGTCGGCTACCTGGGCTTTCCGAAGACGGTGTGTACCTCGGTCAACCAGGTGGTCTGCCATGGCATCCCGAGCCGGGCCGAAATCCTCAAGGACGGCGACATCGTCAATATCGACGTGGCCGTGATCAAGAACGGCTACTTCGGCGATACGAGCCGCATGTATTGCGTCGGCCAGCCGAGCACGGTGGCGCGGCAACTGATCGACACGACCTACGAGGCGATGCTGGCCGGCATCCGCGAAGTGAAGCCTGGCGCGACGCTCGGCGACGTCGGCCATGCCATCCAGAAGGTCGCGCAGCGCGACGGTTTCTCGATCGTGCGCGACTACTGCGGGCACGGCATCGGCAAGGTCTACCACGAAGATCCGCAGGTGCTGCACTACGGCCAGCCGGGGCAGGGCGTGCGTCTGAGGCCGGGCATGGTGTTCACCATCGAGCCGATGATCAACGCCGGCCGCGCCGGTACGAGCGTCCTGCGCGACGGCTGGACGGTGGTCACCAAGGACCGTTCCCTGTCGGCCCAGTGGGAGCATATGGTCACCGTCACGGAAGACGGTTTCGAGCTGCTGACGCCCTGGCCGGACGGTACGGGCCGTTACGAGGCGCCCTGAGCGGCCAATGAGGGGCCGGCCATAAGCGGCCGCCGTCAAGGCCGTCTGCGCACAAATCGCCAAAATAAGGATTTGACTCGCGCGCCGGTTCGGTTAAAGCTACGCCTTAGTGTTACAAGGGGTTTTCGTCTGCATGAGTCCGTCATTGACCGTTCGCCGCATCGCCGCTGATCAGGGCGCAGTTTTACGCGAACTCCGTACTGCGTCGCTGCGGGAGGCGCCCTATGCCTTCGGTGAGACGCTCGAGGACGCCCTCTCGGTCGACGCCGCAACCTTCGATGTCACCGCGGCGGACCACGCGGTCTCGAAGGCGGCTACGTCGTTCATCCTGTACACCGAGGGGCACCCCGCCGGCTTGATCGAAGCCCATTTCGAAGACAGCGCGGCGCGCCGCGCCTTTGTCGGCGAGCTGTGGGTGGCGCCGGCGGTGCGTCATCTGCGTGGCGGCGAGTTGCTCGTCAATACCGCCAGCGAGTGGTTGGCCGGTGCGGGCGCCGAGGAAATCTACGCGTGGGTGGCCGACGCCAATCGCAACGCCATGCGTTTCTACGAGCGCCTCGGTTTTGGCCCGACCGGCGAGCATGCCCGCACGGCGCGCTGGCCCGACCAGTCGGAAAGCCTGCTGGTGCGCCACGTGCAGCGCGCCTCGCAAGCCTCCTCCCAGTGATCCGGCGAGCGGTCCCGCCGGGCGCCGCTCCCTGTCTTCCCGCGCTGCTGCAGCGTCTGCCGCCTCTCGTTGGGGCGCGGCGTTCATTCCCATCGCCGAAAATACTGGCTCCTCGCGTGGACGCCTGTAAAATACGCAAAATTTTTTGCCGAACGCTATGTCGCCCAAGAAATCGCCATATTTCGAACTCCGCAGTGGCAGTGTCGACACGCTCCTGTTCGTGGTCAAGACCATCGATCTCGACGCCATGCGTGCCGAACTGACCCGGCGCTTCGAGGCGACCCCCGAATTTTTCGCTAACGACGTCGTCGCCATCGACGTGCGGCGCCTCGCCGACGACGAGCGCGTGCCGCTCGCCGAGATCGCGGCGCTGCTCGACAGCGTGCGCATGCGCCCGGTGGGCGTGGTGGCGAATCCGCAGCAAGGCTGGGCCGCCGAGTCCGCCTTGCCGTTGCTCGAAGCGCGCGACCGGCGCGGCGCAAGCGCCAAAGCGGCGGCGGAAGAGGACGCTCCGGCCGCGGAGAGTAGCGGAAGCGCCGAAGGCGCCGCGCCGGTGCAGGGCGAATTGCCGATGGACGCGCCGGCATCCGCCGTCGAGGTGGTGGCAGCGGGGCCGGCTTCGGGCGGCCAGGCGGGAGCCGCAGGCGACGCCGCGAAGCTCGTCACCTCGTCGCAGACCACGGTGGTGGACAAGCCGCTGCGCTCCGGCCAGCGCATCTACGCCAAGGGCGACCTGGTGGTGCTCGGCCTTGTGAGCTACGGTGCCGAAGTGATCGCCGAAGGCAACATCCATATTTACGCGCCGTTGCGCGGCCGGGCATTGGCCGGCGTGCAAGGCAACCACGACGCGCGCATTTTCTGCACGTGTCTGGAGCCGGAACTGATCTCGATCGCCGGTATCTACCGTACGACCGAGACACCGCTGCCGCCTGACGTACTCGGCAAGCCGGTGCAGATCTGGCTCGATGAAGAAAAGCTGATGATTGAACCGCTGCGGCTCACCTGACTATCCGTTGCGCGCGCCGTGCCCGGCGCGTGCCCGATACGGGCTGCCGCGGGACTTATTTGAACGAATTTGACGAACACAGGGTAAGGGTAATGGCAAAAATCATTGTGGTGACATCGGGCAAGGGTGGCGTGGGCAAGACGACCACGAGCGCGAGTTTTGCATCGGCCCTCGCGTTGCGCGGCAGCAAGACGGCCGTGATCGACTTCGACGTCGGCCTGCGTAACCTCGACCTCATCATGGGCTGCGAGCGTCGTGTGGTGTACGACCTGATCAACGTGATCCAGGGCGAAGCCAACCTGAACCAGGCGCTGATCAAGGACAAGAAGTGCGAGAACCTGTTCATCCTGCCGGCCTCGCAGACGCGTGACAAAGACGCGCTGACGATGGAAGGCGTCGAAAAGGTCATCAACGACCTGATCGCGATGGACTTCGAATTTATCGTTTGCGATTCGCCGGCCGGTATCGAATCGGGCGCGTTGCTGGCCATGCACTTCGCCGACGAAGCGCTGATCGTGACGAATCCGGAAGTGTCGTCGGTGCGCGACTCGGACCGCATTCTGGGCATTCTGTCGTCGAAGACCAAGCGTGCGATCGAAGGCAAGGAGCCGATCAAGGAGCACCTGCTGATCACGCGCTACAACCCGAAGCGCGTCAGCGAAGGCGAGATGCTGTCGCTGACCGACATCCAGGAAATCCTGCGTATCGACCTGATCGGCGTGATTCCGGAATCGGAAGCCGTGCTGCATGCGTCGAACCAGGGCTTGCCGGCCGTGCACCTGGACGGCACGGATGTCGCCGAAGCCTACAAGGATGTCGTGTCGCGTTTCCTCGGCGAGCAGAAATCGCTTCGCTTTACCGATTACCAGAAGCCAGGCCTCCTGCAGCGCCTCTTCGGCACCAAGTAAGGGGAGCGCACGTAATGTCGATTCTTTCGTTTTTGCTGGGCGAGAAGAAGAAGTCCGCGTCAATAGCGAAGGAACGCCTGCAGTTGATCATCGCGCATGAGCGCGCCGGCGGCCATGCGCCCGCCGATTATCTGCCTGCGTTGCAACGCGAACTCGTCGCTGTGATTTCCAAGTACGTGAAGATTTCCGATGAGGATATTCGCGTCAGTCTCGAGCGCCAGGACGACCTTGAAGTACTCGAGGTCAAGATCGAAATTCCGCAGGCCTGAGTCCCGCAAGGGCGGTCTGCATGAGTTGTGTCGCGCACCCGTTGCCTGATGGCGATGGGTGCGCGAATTGTGATGTCCTTCCCTCCGCTTTGCTCCTCCCCATCTAACGACCCGCGCCGTCGCGCGCGCGAAATATTCCGTTGCACTTGCGTGCCGCGCGTTACGTGTGCCACGTCAGCCAAAACGGCGTCTCGCGCATTAAATGGGTAACGCCTTCACCGGCGCCTTTACTCAAGAGGAGAATATGAATAAAACCTTTCGCTTGCTGCTCGCTCAGGCTGTGTTGATCGCCGCGGGCGCCTCGGTCGTCGGTTCGGCATCCGCTGAAGAAGTCGTCGTGATTGCGCCGTCGGCACCGCCGCCGGTGCGCTACGAAGCCATGCCGGCACCGCGCGTGGGCTATGTGTGGGATCACGGTCACTGGCGCTGGGACCATGGCCGCTACGTCTGGGTGCCGGGTCACTGGCAGCCCGAGCGCGTCGGCTATCACTGGGTGCCCGGCCACTGGGTCGCACACGGTCCGAATTACCACTGGGTCGAAGGGCACTGGGCCTAAGCCTCATCGGCGGCGCGTTGCGTCGGCAGCGCGCCAGCGCTATCTGAGCGCTGCGTGAGGGCACACCGTCGAGTGTGTCCAAACGCCGCGCAGCGGGCCCGCTACGGCCCGCCCACCATCCAGACACTGAGTACACAGTCACGCCGCGCGCCATCGGTGTGCCGGCTGTCTGCGCGCTCGCGGAGAGTAGAAATGAAACGGAATCTATTGGCGATCGTTTTGCTGGCGATCACGCTGGCCGGCTGCGTCGTGGTGCCGGGACGGCCGGTGTACGTCCGACCGGCGCCTGTCGTGATCTATTGAGCGGACGGTTGACGATGCGAGCGTCGCGCGCACGGAGCGCGTGAACGACGCGGCGCGCGGCTTCGCCAATCAGCGGGGCGGCGCGTTGGCTTCATCCGCTGCGTTGGCCTCGTCTGCTTGCGGTTCATCGTCGATCAGCGCTTCGGGCACTTCCGGGACCGGCGCGGGCGCCGGTTGCGGCAAGGGCGCCATATAGCGCTGCGATAGCGCCTCGTACAGCGGCGGCGCAAAGAGACGCGAGACCCGGCTGGCGATCAGCGCGGTCGCCATCAGCGAGATCACGAGCGCGTGGCCGTTGATCATTTCCATCACGATCACGAACGACGTAATCGGCGCCTGCGTCACCGCGGCCAGATAACCCACCATGGCGAGCGCGATCAGCATCTGCAATTGCATGCTGCCGAACACCATGTGCAGCAGATTGCCGAAGCCCGCGCCGATCGACAGCGACGGCGCGAAAATGCCGCCCGGAATGCCCGGCAGGTACGAGCCGACCATCGAGATCATCTTCAGGAACGGATAGAACACCGACAGCTGCTCGCGCCCGTCGAGCAGGCCGCGTGCTTCGGCGTAGCCGCTGCCGAAAGTGACGCCGCCGGAAATCAGGCCGACCAGCGCAATCGCCAGCCCGCACAGGGCGGCAAACGCAACCGGCCGCTCGCTATGCAGCTTGCGCAGCGGCGCCGGGATCCAGCGCGCGGTGTTGAGCAGCAGCCAGCAAAAGAAGCCGCCGGCAATGCCGGTGACGATGGCCGTGAGGACAATGGCCACCGCCAGCAGATCAGGGAAGTGCGTGCCGATCTCGATGGTGCCGAAATACGTGTAGTTGCCGTTCAGCCCAAGCGCGATCACCCCCGCGATGATGATCGCGGTAATCAGCACGCCGCTCGCACGGGCCTCGAAACTGCGGGTGAGCTCCTCGATGGCGAACACGATCCCCGCCAGCGGCGTGTTGAACGCCGCCGACAGACCCGCCGAGGCACCGGCCAGCACGAGCTGCCGCTCGATCTGCGCGTTCGAGCGCGGGTAGAAGCGCCGCAGGTTGAACATCAGTGCGGCGCCCACCTGTACGGTCGGTCCTTCGCGGCCAATCGTAAAGCCGCCGAGGATGGCGAGGAAGGACACAAGAATCTTGCCGAACAGGATCCGGAACGACAGCAGGCGCGCACCGTATTCGCCGGGTTTGGCGTGCAGCGTGGCGATCACTTGCGGAATGCCGCTGCCTTCCGCGCCGCGAAAGAAGGTCCGTGTGAGCCATACCGAGAGCGCGGCGACAGCCGGCGTCACGAACAGCGGCAGCCAGATATGGCGGTGCTGCATGGCGCGGAATTCGCTGTAGCCGAAGTCGATCAGCCGGGCGTAAAGCACCGCGACAAGGCCGACGGCGATCGCGCCGAGCCAGAACACACCGTATTGGCGCCACAGGCGGCGCGTGCGTCGGGCGACGCTGGAGGACAGAGGTGGGAATGCCCGCATGAGAGGGATGGCTCAGGCAAAGACCCGATTATAGCGATCGATCGCGGCGGCCGACCGTGCGAAAGCAGATTGAAATAAATGTGACAGGTAGCCCGACTGAGCGATAATCCGCCGTCCGCCCTGGCGGGCCGCGCTGCAGCAAATCCGCCGCCGCGTGTATAAGATCAAAGCACGGTCAGCTAAAATAGCGCTGCGACCGATACTGTGACGGGCTAATTAATGAAGCGAATTCTTATCGTCAAGGTGACTTCACTAGGCGATATTGTGCAGGCCCTGCCGGTCATTGCCGACATCAAGCGGGCATTTCCGGGGGTGCAGGTCGACTGGGCCGCAGACGAGGCGTTTGCCGAAGTGGTTCACTGGAGCCAGGCCGTGGACCGCGTATTGTGCGCGCCGCTGCGCCGCTTCAAAAAGGCGCGCCGCTGGGCCGACTTCAAGGCGATTGCGGCCTCCATCGGCGAATTGCGGGCCTACCGCTACGACGCCATCATCGATATCCAGGGCGTCTACAAGAGCGCGATCATCGCCTTTCTGGCCCGCTCGTCGCGCCGCTTCGGCTATCGCAACAAGGATCTCGGCGAGCGTGGCGCCGCGTTTGCCTACACGAGCCGCGTCGGCCCGCGTCCGCCCGGCAACGCGTGGCAAGGCATGCGTATCAGCGTCGGCGAGGCGCTGGGCTTTGAGCCGGAAGGACAGGCCGTCTACGATCTGAAGCTGCCCGCGTTACCCACCGCGACCTTCGAGGCGGGTGATGCACCCGTAGCGGCGCTGTTTCACGCCACCTCCAAAGAAGACAAGAAATGGCCGGTCGCGCATTGGGCCGCCGTTGCCAACGAACTGGTGCGGCGCGGCTTTCGCATCGTGCTGCCGTGGGGCTCGCCCCGCGAGCGCGAGGAAGCGGAGGCTATCGCGGCGCAGGTACCGGGCGCCACCGTTTTGCCGCAGATGAGCGTGACCGAGATCGCCCACATGATCGACGCGTGCTCGCTCGTCATCGGGACGGACACCGGTTTTGTCCACGTCGCGCATGCGCTGCAAAAGCGCACGGTGATGATCTTTGTCGCGACCTCGCGTTCTCACTTCGGCATTGAAGCGCCGCATCGCTCGGTCTCCATTGGCGACGGTCATTCCGTGCCGCCGGTGAGCGAAGCCTTGCAGGCCATCGACTACGTCCACAGCGACCCGCTCGCCGCCCCTGCGTCGACGCATTCGGCCTCGCACCTCTGAGCAAAAGAAAAAAGGCGTGGCGCACAGTCCGCCCAGGCTAATGGGCGCCGCCGCGGCACGCCTCTAAAAACGCCCGCGTCGGGGAACGACGGGCGGAGAGGATCCTGCAATGAACACAACAGAACTGCATCGATAGAGACTGCGTGCGGCACGGCGAGTTCAATCGCCGTCGTCATGCCGCGTCCAGTGAGTGCTTGCGCGGGCCGGCGGGTAGTAGCGCGGTATCGCCGCATTACACGGCTGTTAAAAGTGTCGCTTTTGGTTGGCGGCCCGCGCGCGGCTTACACACGGCATCGGCTTATGGCGCTGCCGCTGCGACGACTTTACCGCCTGCCCAGCCCTGCGCGAGCCGCGAAACCTGTAACGCCGTGCTTATCATCGCTTACAAAATGCAACGTCCTCGCCGGGCCGCTTCGTGTCCAATCAACATCATTCGAGGTGCACTCGAATAACACTGAAACGACTGGAGAAGAACGTGAAACGCTTGACGCTAACTTTGATTGCAGGCGCGCTGCTGGCTGCCGCGCTGGGTGGTTGTGTGATCGCACCGGCGCCGGGTTACTACGGCGGGGGCTATTACCATCATGGGTACTACTACTGATCAACACGGGGAGTCGTAGCATGCGCTAGCCTTGCGCAGCGCGGGAGGCAAGGGCTTCAGATGGGGCAGAAGGCAATCCGTCGCACAGTCCGCGCGAGCCGGATGTGCGACGCTTGCCTGCGCAGCTCACACAAGCAACGGGCTTGCCTTCGAGCCAGTCCGAAGACGGCAGGAGGCTTAGCTCAGCATCAATTCGAACGCCACCACCGCGACGATGGCCGCCGCGTTGGCGGCGAGCGCTTCCAGCATGATGGCTTTCCAGCTGGAAGGGCGGAAACGGATGGCCAGTAGCAGCGAGCACAGCAGTGCCAGCGCAATGATCATCACGACGTCTGAGTTCTGGAGATATAGCCTCACTGTGACCTCCTGGCTCATTGGGGTAGGTGACTTGAGTATAAGCAAGCCAAAAAGCCGTGCAAGAGGGGAAACGCACCAGGGGGCGCAGGTCGGCGAGGTGAGGAGGGCAGGCGAGACTGCCCACGCATCTGCGCCGCGGGCAGCCCATACCGGGTTTGCGTTTACATCAAGCGGGTGTCGCGCGTTTCGCGCATGCACAGCACACCGAACAGACTGACGGCCGCGGCGATCGACACGTAGGCGCCGACCCACGTCAGGCCGCCATGCGCGGCCAGCACCTGGGCAATGTACGGCGCTACCGACGCGCCGAGAATCCCACCCAGGTTGTACGACACGCCTGCACCGGTATAGCGCACGTGAGTGGGAAACAGCTCCGGCAGCAGCGCGCCCATCGGTGCGAAGGTCACGCCCATCAGGAACAGTTCGATCACGAGGAACAGCAGCACGAGCGGCATGGAACCGCTGCCGAGCAGCGGCGCCATGGTGAAGCCCGACAGGATCGCCGCGAGGATGCCGACGATCAGCACCGGCTTGCGGCCATAGCGGTCGCTGGCCCAGGCGGCGAGCGGCGTGGCGAGCGCCATGAACAGCACCGCGACGCACAGCAGGCCGAGGAAGCTCTGACGCGGAATGTGCAGTACCGACACGCCATACGAGAGCGAGAAGGTGGTCGCGTTGTAGAACAGCGTGTAGCAGACCACCATGGCGAGTGCGCCGAGCAGCGTGGGCCGCCAGTATTGCGAGCAGAGCGTCGCGATCGGCACGCGCACCCGCTCTTCGCGTTCGATGGCGGCACGGAAGGCCGGCGTCTCGGCGATCTTCAGCCGCACGTACAGTCCGAGCGCGACCAGCACCGCGCTGACGATGAACGGCACGCGCCAGCCCCAGCTACGGAACTGCTCGTCGGACAGCGAAAGCGCGAGGCCGAAGAACAGGCCGTTGGAGGCCAGAAAGCCGATCGACGGTCCGAGTTGCGGGAACATGCCGAACCAGCCGCGCTTGCCGGCTGGGGCGTTTTCGGTGGCGAGCAGCGCCGCGCCGCCCCATTCGCCGCCCAGGCCGATCCCCTGGCCGAAGCGCAGGATGCACAGCAGGATCGGCGCGAGGCTGCCGATCGCGTTATAGCCCGGCACGAAACCGATCAGCGTGGTCGAGACGCCCATTACCAGCAGCGAGGCGACGAGGGTCGATTTGCGGCCGATGCGGTCGCCGAAGTGGCCGAACAGGAACGAGCCGATCGGGCGCGCGACGAACGCAATGCCGAAGGTGACGAATGCGGAGAGCGCCTGTGCGGTGGCGGAGCCATGCGGGAAGAATACCGGTCCGATGACGAGCGCGGCGGCCGTCGCATAGACATAGAAATCGTAGAACTCGATCGCAGTGCCGATGAAGCTTGCGAAGATGATCCGCGAACTGCTGTTTTGGCCGGCTGCCTCGGGCTGGCTCGCGGAAATCGGCGAAGTGGACATTCAAGGTCTCCAGTTTCGTGATGCAGCGTGACGCGCCCGGTGGGCGGCGTACTCGTGCAGCATCGTATTGTGTTTGCTTTCTGCTTTCGTGTGCGCCGCAGCGCTCGACGGCCGGACAGCGCGGTGCAAGGCGCGCGGGTGGCGCGGCGACGCGAGGGGCGGGCTGTGCGGCGCCGGCGGGTGAGCGGGCGGCGACAGCCGTGCCGGAGGGTTCCGGCTTGGGATCGGAAAATTATAGCGTGCGCGTGCGGGACCTGCTTTCAGTCGATGGTCTGCGCTTGCGGCGAGGCGAACTCGCGCAGCTGGAACTTGCCGTTGTCGTTGAACAGCCAATCCTCGAACAGCTCGACCTGGCCGTGCGTGTTGAGCAGCCTGGCGGGCGGTTGCGGTAGCGGCGACGCGCGCCGCAGGGTCGCGAGCGCGGTGCTTTCGGCTTCGTCGTCGCCATTGGTGCGATACACGGCGGATTGCAAGACCTGGCCGTCGCGGTCGACCGTGAAGGAGACCACCACCAGCGAACGCAGCATCGGCTGCAGCGTGCCTTGCAGCACGTACGACGGATTGCGGTCGAGGATGCGTCGTGCAACGGCGATGCGGTATTGATCGAGCGTTGCGCTGTTCACCGCGGCCGGTGGTGTGATGAGCAGCGGCCGGTCCGGTGGCGTAAAGGTGCAGGCGGCCGTCGCCAGCGCGACAGCAAGCATGAGCGTCGTGCCGCGTACGCGCGACCTCCACGAGCCGTGGGCCGATGTCATGCGACGGAGGTGGCGTGTGCGGGTGAGCATCGCAGGAGAAGCTCGAGAGCAGGACGTGTCTTCATGGTAGTCAAAACCCGCCAGGTTTCAATCAGCATTGGCCCTGTGCTAGCGCGCGAACTGGCTTACTATCGCCTGCTGCAGTCCAGTACTGCAAACCACGGCGTACCCGACGGCCTGCGTCACCGGAAAGCCACTCATAAGCACACAGGAACCTCAACGATGATTACCTGCTACCTTCGCTACATCATTGATCCCTACAAGCTCAAGGAGTTCGAGCATTACGGCAAGCTGTGGATTCCGCTCGTCGAAAAATTCGGCGGCCGGCATCACGGCTATTTCCTGCCGTCGGAAGGCATCAGCAACGTGGCGCTGGCGATGTTTACCTTTCCTTCGCTGGCGCTCTACGAGGAATACCGCAACAAGTCCTTCGACGATCCAGCCTGTCAGGCCGCGTTCGCTTACGCCGAGCAAACGCGCTGCATCGTCAGTTACGAACGGAGTTTTTTCCGCCCGGTGTTCGAGTAGGCCGCCTCTTGCCGGGATGCCGGCGAGACGGCCGCCGCGCAGCCTCATTCCCGTAACGCAAAGCGCACGCGCCGCTATGCGTTGTCTTCAACCATCACCTTTCGCCTTTCGCACGAACCTCCCATGCCGCTTTCCCCTGAAGCCGTAGTCCAGCGCCAACTGGACGCCTACAACGCGCGCGATCTCGACGCGCTGATCGCCACCTACGCGGATGATGCCCAGTTATTCGAGCATCCCGCGACGCTGCTCGCCAGCGGCGCTGCCGCGGTGCGCGAACGCATGGCCGCGCGTCTGCAGGAACCCAATCTCCACGCCGCGCTACTTAACCGCATGGTAATGGGCAATCGGATCGTGGACCACGAACGGGTGACCCGCACCTTCCCGGAAGGACCCGGCCAGATCGACATGCTGATGATCTACGAGGTGGAGGCGGAGCGTATCGCACGGGCGTGGGTGATCGCCGGCAGCCGTACGCTCGATCGCGCCGGTTAGGCGTGCCGCAGCGAGCGCGTACGCCTTGGAGATGTAACCGCGTAAACGCGCGAAACAACGCGGTAGCCAAAGTGTCGTTCTGGCTCACTAGGATGTCGACATCGCCCATGCATTTACCAACGGAGGTGTCGGATGCTGAGCCATCACGAACTCGCGACGCTCATGTTGCTCCGGGATACCGGACGGCATATGGAAGAATTCGATCCTGATGTGCTTGCGTTGCGCCACTATGAGCTGGTCGAAGTACGCACGCAGGACCGTGACGGCTCGACGCTGCAGTTGACCCGGCGTGGCCGCGAGTTGTTGCAGCGCTTGCATCTGGACGGCGGCCGCTTGCAATAGGGACGCTTCGGCGCCGCATCGCACGTCTGCCATCCCCGCAGTGCCGGCTTGCCCGTAAGATGGCCGCCCATGGGGCGTTGCGGAACAAATCCTGCTTTCCTCTTGATGACAAACACCTTGCGATGTAATGAGTTGAAAAATACGCAAGGTCTTAAGTAATTGTATTGCGGATCAGAGTGGAATAGCGTTCAGTAGTACTTTGGGACACCAGTTCGGTGCCGGTTTCTGTCGTGGAGAGTGTTGTGAAAAGGTTGAATATCTTGCTCGGAGTGGCAGCCGCCGTGATGGTCTGTGCGAGCGGCGTGGCACATGCAGCGCATGTGGGGGTCTACATCGGCGGGGGCGGGTATTACTACCCTTGGGGGCCGGCCTACTACCCGTATCCGCCGGCGGTCGCCGTGCCGGTGCCGGTTCCGGCCGAACCGCAGGAGTACGTGGAGCAGGGCCAGTATGGCGCGGCTCCGGCGCAGGCGGCGCCTGGGCAGCAGAGCGGCACCTGGTATTACTGCGACGACTCTAAAACTTACTACCCGTATGTGAAGTCCTGCTCGTCGGGTTGGCGTCCGGTGCCTGCGCAGCAGTCGCAGGGCCCTGCAAATTAAAAACGCATTACCGCAAAGAGAAGCAAATGAAATATTCAAGGTTAGCTTTGATCGCCTCGCTGAGTGTTCTCGGGGCGTGTTCGGTCATGCCTCCCGGCCCTAGCGTCATGGCGCTGCCGGGTACCGGCAAGACTTTCGACCAGTTCCGCGCGGACGATAACTCGTGCCGGCAATTCGCCTTCCAGCAGGTGGGTGGGGCCACGACCAATCAGGCGGCGACCAACAGCGCAGTGGGTAGCGCGGTGGTCGGCACGGCGCTCGGTGCGGCAGCGGGTGCTGCCTTCAACGGCGGTAGCGGCGCGGCGGTTGGCGCCGGTGCCGGCCTGCTGGCGGGTACCCTGTTCGGCGCAGGCGCTGCGCAAGGGTCGGCTTACGACGTCCAGCGCCGCTACGACTATGCGTACCTGCAATGCATGTATGCGAACGGCGACCGGATCCCGGTGCAGGGCCGCATGCGCACCATTCAGCCCTCGGATGGTGGCGGTTACGTGACCGCGCCGCCGCCCCCGCCGCCGGGTTCGCCGCCGCCGCCTCCGCCCGGCTCGTATTGACCGGATCGAGCTTGGCGTAGGTGTTTGACCCGCACGCGGCTGCCGCTTCCAACGGCAGCCGCGTTGTCATTGGGGCCGGGGTTTCAGGCCGGCGCGCGGTGCCGACCCCGCGAGCGCATCCAGGACTGCAGGCGGTCGATGTACAGATACACCACCGGCGTCGTGTAGAGCGTGAGCAACTGGCTGACAATCAGGCCGCCGACAATCGAAATACCCAGCGGCCTGCGCAGGTCCGCACCTTCGCCGTGGCCGAAGGCGAGCGGTAGCGCGCCGAGCAGCGCGGCGCAGGTCGTCATCATGATCGGCCGGAAGCGCATCAGGCTGGCGCGATAGATCGCATCGCGCGGCGTCATGCCGTCACGCTCGGCGTCGATGGCGAAGTCCACCATCATGATGGCGTTCTTCTTGACGATGCCGATCAGCAGGATCACGCCGATCAGCGACATCACCGTGAATTCGACATGGAACGCCATCAGCGCGAGCAGTGCACCGACGCCTGCCGAGGGCAACGTCGAGAGAATCGTCAGCGGGTGGGCGTAGCTTTCGTAGAGGATGCCGAGCACGATATACACGGCTGCGAGCGCCGCCAGAATCAGCAGCGGCTCGTCCGATAGCGATTGCTGGAAGGTGCGCGCCGTGCCCTGAAAGCCGCCGTGAATCGAACCCGGCATGCGAATCTCGGCCATGGTTCGATCGATCGCGGCGACTGCCGTGGAGAGCGGTTCGTTGGGCGGCAGATTGAACGAGATCGTGGTGGCGACGAAGTTGCCCTGGTGATTGACGCCGAGCGGCGTATGGCCCGGGTTCCAGCGGGCGAAGGCGCTGAACGGAATCATGGTCTCCAGCGCGGTGCTGACCGAGGCGCCTGCCGAGGCGCTGGAATGGCCGCTGGCCGCCAGCGAATTGATCGCGAGATTGCGCGCCGAGTCGGTGGCGATCGCAGCCGCGGTGGTTGCCGTGCTCGCGGTGCTGGAGGTGCTGGAACTGGCCGGGCTCGTCGGCGTCGAGACCGTGCCCGCCACGGCATTGGTCGACTGCGTGCCGCTCGGCGTGCCGCCCGAGGTGCTGACGTACAGCTCGTCGAGCGTCTGCGGATATTGCCAATAGCGCGGCGCGACTTCCATCACGACGTAGTACTGGTTCAGCGGGTTATAGATCGTCGACACGAGCCGCTGGCCGTACGCGTCGTAGAGCGTGTTATCGATCTGCGCCGGCGTGATGCCCAGACGCGCGGCGGTGCCGCGATCGATATCCACATCCGCTTCCAGACCGCCTTGCTGCTGATCCGAGTTGACGTCCTCCAGTTCGGGCACGTTTTGCAGCGCCTGCGTGAGGCGCGGTGCCCATGTGTAGAGCTCGGCGGTCGAATCGCCGAGCAGCGTGAACTGATACTGCGCGTTGCTTTGCCGGCCGCCGACCCGGATGTCCTGCACCGATTGCAAAAACAGCCGGCCGCCCGGCACGGCATTGAGCTTCGGGCGCAGCCGGGCGATCACCTCGTCGGCGGTTTCGCTGCGTTGTGACAGCGGCTTGAGCGCCACGTAAACGGAACCGGTATTGGTCTGCCTGCCGCCGGTGAAGCCGACCACGTTTTCCACGGCCGGATCGTCGCCGATGATTTTCATGACCTGTCTGAGCTTCGGTTCCATCGCCTGGAACGAGGTGCTCTGGTCGGCCTGGATGCCGCCGGTCAGGCGCCCCGTGTCTTCCTGCGGGAAAAACCCTTTGGGAATCGTCACGTACAGGAATACGTTCAGCGCCATCGTGACGAGCAGCGTCATGAGCAGCAGAAACGGATGGCGCAGCGACCATTCGAGCGAGCGGGCATAGCCGTCGTTCAGACGCTGCAACGGCACGGCGAAGACGCGGCCGAGGCGGGTGGACGTCTTCGGTCCGGCGGTCCGCAAAAGGCGCGAGCACATCACGGGCGTGGTGGTCAGCGAGACGACCAGCGACACCGCGATGGCGAGCGACAGCGTCACCGCGAATTCGCGGAACAGGCGTCCGATGATGCCGCTCATCAGCAGGATCGGGATGAACACCGCGACGAGCGAGATCGAAATCGACAGCACCGTAAAGCCCACCTCGCGTGCGCCGAGCAGCGCCGCCTGCATGCGCGGCATGCCGGCCTCCATGTGGCGGGCGATGTTTTCCAGCACGACGATCGCGTCGTCGACCACGAAGCCGGTGGCGATGGTCAACGCCATCAGCGAGAGGTTGTCGATCGAATAGCCGAACAGGTACATGAAACCGAAGGTGCCGACGATCGACACCGGCACGGCCGCGCTCGGAATCAGCGCCGCGCGTGCGCTGCCGAGGAAGACGAACACGACGAGGATCACGAGGCCCACCGCGATAATCAGCGTCGCCTCCGTGTCGCGCAGCGAGGCGCGGATCGTCGTGGAGCGGTCGGATGCTTCGATCACGTCGACGTCGGCGGGCAGCGCGGGCTTCAGTTGCTCGATCTGCTTGCGCACGCTGTCCACGGTGCTGATGATATTGGCGCCCGGCTGACGGTACAGCATCACCAGCACGGCCGGCTGGTTGTTGCGCGCGAGGCCGAGGTTGCGCAGGTCCTCGACCGAATCGACGATCTCGCCGACGTCGGAGAGCTTGACCCCCGCGCCGTTACGATACGCGACGATCAGATCCTTGTACTGGTCCGCGATGCGCGCCTGATCGTTGGCGTAGAGCTGATAGCGCTGACCGTAACTTTCGATGGTGCCTTTGGGGCTGTTGGCGTTCGCCGAGGCGAGCGCGGCCCGTACGTCTTCGAGGCCGATGCCGTAGTGATAGAGCGCTGTCGGATTCAGCTCGACGCGCACCGCCGGATTGGCCGAACCGTTGACGTCGACCTCGCCGATGCCCGGCAATTGCGACAACGATTGCGCGAGGATCGTCGAGGCCAGATCGTAGAGCTTCGCGCGCGGCAGCGTGTGCGAGGTGAGCGCGAGAATCAGGATCGGCGCGTCGGCGGGATTGACCTTGTGATAGGTCGGATTGCTGCGCAGGCTGGATGGCAGATCGGCGCGCGCGGCATTGATGGCCGCCTGCACGTCGCGCGCCGCGCCGTTGATGTCGCGATCCAGACCGAACTGCAGCGTTACGCGCGCGGAACCCACCGTGCTTTGCGACGTCATCTCCGTCACGTCGGCAATCTGTCCGAGGTGCCGTTCAAGCGGACTCGCGACGCTGTTGGCCACCGTATCGGGACTCGCGCCCGGCAGGCTCGCCTGCACGGAAATAGTCGGGAAGTCGACCTGCGGCAGCGGCGCGACAGGGAGCTTGATAAACGCGAAGACACCGGCGAGCGCTACGCCCAACGAAAGCAGCGTGGTCGCAACGGGGCGTTCGATAAAGGGACGTGAGAGATTCATCGACAGGTGGAGGGGGCTGGCGGAGCAGCGTCTGTCGATGCTAGAGGAGCAACCTCGTTCGGGCGTTACCGGCCTTTTTCGCCCCGTTACGGGGTAATAGCCGGGAAATATTTGTCAGCTTCGAGCCCGCGAAATCAGCGCCGCGTGCCGCGTCGATCACGCGCGGTAATGAAAACCTGGGTATTGCTGCGCGACGCTTCACACGCCGTATGCAAATTGTTCCGAAGCTGCATGCGGATCGGATCGCACCGGTGTAATCGACCGAAACATGGCTGCAACACGGCAACGCTTAAATCCTTCTACACTGCAGTTGCCTCTCCCAAGGAGGCATCGGTGGAAGGTCTTTCTTTGCCCGCTTCGTGCGGGCATTCT
The DNA here is from genome assembly GCF_050434965.1 of Paraburkholderia sp. GAS38. Lineage (NCBI taxonomy): Bacteria > Pseudomonadati > Pseudomonadota > Betaproteobacteria > Burkholderiales > Burkholderiaceae > Paraburkholderia > Paraburkholderia sp. GAS38. The sequence continues at coordinate 53,767 of NZ_JBNDJO010000020.1, forward strand.
TTTTACCTTCTACCGGGAGTGCATCAAGCGGGGTGCATCAAACGGCATGGCGCATCGCCACAGGGCGACACTGCGCGTGCTTACCGATGCCAGCCGCCGCCCCACCCACCGCCTACGCCGATCCCAACGTTGACCGCCGGCGGCGCATAGTAGCCGTATGCCGGAGCGTAGCCGTAACCATAGCCGTACGGTGCGGGGGCGACCACGCAACCACCGAGACTGGCCGCGAGCGCCATAAGTGCGATTACCCTGAGCATGATGATCCCTCCATTATTTGTAGATTGGAGCCCCGCGCCGTGGCGTTCGTTCTGGCCTGGCCGGGTTGTCGTGTGACGGCGCATTACGGACCGGATGCCGTGAATCCCGCCGGTGGGGCGGCTACGCTGTGTGCGCCGCGACAAGGCGAGCGCGCCCTATTTACAGATGCTTACGTTCTAGTGGTCTGACGAATGCAGCGTCGCGCCGAAAGCGCATGCTCGTTCGACGGTGTCCTTGTGGAAAGTCCCAGGTGTTGCGCGCGCGCTACCTTGCAACGCATGCGGCGTTGCTATGATGGAGTCACTGTTCCTCGGGAGCGGCAAACATGGCGATCAGAGATTTGACCCAAAGCGAGCGGCTGCGTGCCGCCATCGCCGAAGCACGCAAGCTGGCGGACAGCGGCGCGTATCACGACTACACCGATATCGAATACGTGTTGCGTTTTGACCAGGGGTTGTCGGACGTATCGGCCTTGCTCGATAGCCAGGCCATACACCGCGATCTGAATTGCCGCTGCGCGGATGCGCGCGAGAAACAGACACTGGTGGTCGTGTAAGCGTCGGGGCTCGTTGGCGCGGCACCAGAAAAAAGCCCGCCGGTCGGGGCGGGCCAAGCTGAGGAGATTCACACAACATACCTCACGGGGGATGAGGTGAATCCAGTGTAGCCGCGCATGCAGCACAATGGGTTTCATAAGCTCTTACAGCTATTACGCTCCGTGACGAGGTGCAGCATGCCCTTGCCACGGAGCGTTTTACTTGGTGGCGCGCTTTCGTTGCTTTCATGGCTTGCGCCGCTGCGCATTCGCACTGCCTGACTTTTCATTCCCCCTTGTAGCGTTGCAAGATCGATCATTCAATTCCGTTTAACGATGGGTGTGGTGAGATTTAACCTTCATCGATCGATGTGGCTCTATAGTCAGCGGCATGAACGAGAACCCTTCACCCCAAACTTTTCATGCGCGCGGCGGCTGGCCGAAAGCGGTGCTGTTCGATCTGCTGACCGCGCTGCTGGATTCATGGTCGCTGTGGAATGCCGCTGCGGGCTCCGAGGCGGCCGGACGCTCCTGGCGCGCCGAATATCTGCGGCTCACCTACGGTTGCGGCGAGTACGTCGACTACGAGACGCTGGTGCGGCGCGCGGCGCTGAATGTCGGTTTGTCCGAGTCCGCGCCGCTTGCGCTTGAAGCGAACTGGCTCGATCTGCAGCCGTGGAGCGGGGCACGCGAGGCCTTGCGCGAACTGGCGCCGCATTGTCGTTTGGCGGTTGTCACCAACTGTTCGACCCGGTTAGGACGTGCTGCCGCGGCGCGCCTCGAGATCGACTGGGACGTGATTGTCACCGCGCAAGACGCAGGCTTCTATAAGCCGGATCCGCAGCCTTATCGTCTTGCGCTCGAGCAGTTGGGTCTGCAGGCGAGTGAGGCGGCTTTCGTTGCTGGTTCGAGCTACGACATGTTCGGCACGGGCGCGCTCGGCTTGCGCACCTATTGGCATAACCGTGTGGGATTGCGAGCGGTCGACGGCGCGCCGGCAGCGGAAATCGAAGCGCCGGACCTCGATGCGCTTATTCCATGGCTGCGCAACTTTGGCGCGGCTTCGACCTCGACTTCCTCACAAGTACCACACGCCTTATGACCACCGACTCCCTCGATACCCTGGACACACCGGCCGCGCTGATCGATCGCTCGCGCATGCTGCGCAATATCGCACGCATGCAGCAGCGTATGGATGCGCTCGGCGTGCGCTTTCGGCCGCACGTGAAGACAGCGAAATGCATCGAGGTCGCCCGGGCGCAACGCGAAGCGGGTGCGCGCGGCATCACCGTGTCGACGCTCAAGGAAGCCGAGCAATTCTTCGCCGCCGGCTTCACCGACATCCTGTACGCGGTCGGCATTGCTCCATCGAAGCTACCTAGAGCGCTGGCATTACGCCGGGCCGGTTGCGACCTCAAGCTGCTGGTGGACCATCCCGACGCGGCGCGGGCGATCGCCGCATTCGGTCAGGCGCAGGGCGAACGCTTCGAGGTCTGGATCGAAGTCGATACCGACGGTCATCGCTCAGGCATCCGTCCAGAGGACGACGCGTTGCTGGAGATCGCGCTTCTTTTGCACGACAACGGCATGCAGATTGGCGGCGTGATGACGCATGCCGGTTCAAGCTACGAGTTGAACGCGTTCGATGCGCTGGTTGCGCTGGCTGAACAGGAGCGCGCCGGGTGCGTGCGCGCCGCGCAGCGACTGCGCGACGCAAACCTGCCGTGCGCCGGAGTGAGTATCGGCTCGACGCCGACTGCGCTGTGCGCGCAGCATCTTGAAGGCGTCACCGAGGTGCGCGCGGGCGTCTACGTGTTTTTCGATCTGGTGATGCGCAACGTTGGTGTATGCGAGACGAGCGAGATTGCGTTGAGCGTGCTGACCACGGTGATCGGTCATCAGAGCGAGAAGGGATGGGCGATTGTCGACGCTGGATGGATGGCGATGAGCCGCGATCGCGGCACGGCGAAGCAGGCACACGACTATGGTTATGGTCAGGTGTGCGCGCTCGACGGTACGCCATTGGACGGTTACGTGATGATCGGTGCGAATCAGGAGCATGGGATCGTGGCGCCTGCTCAGCCTGTGGGTGAGGGTGACAGCGCAAGCGGCGAGCCCGGCGTCGCCACGGACGATATTGCGACCCGCTTGCCGATCGGCACGAAACTGCGCATCGTGCCGAATCACGCCTGCGCGACGGGCGCGCAGTTTCCCGAGTATCACGCGCTATCCGGCGATGGCGCCATCAGCGTGTGGAGTCGTTTTCACGGCTGGTGAGCAACAAGGGCATGCGTTGGCACACACGCCCGCTCTGTGGCACCGTGGCCCCGGTCAGCGCACTTCACTTCGTTTTGCAGATTGAAGCTGTGATGACGACGTCGGCTTATGGCGCACGCCGGCCACACTGAACGCGCTTGCCGCAATCCACCAGATCAGGCCGGCAGCGAGCGCGACTGCGGCGGCGCTTCCGAGCGCCACCTGCATGGCAAGCTCGAACGGCTTCACCGCAGCGATGAAGCCGCCGAAGATCGCCACACCCAACGCAGCGCCGGTTTGCCGGGCCGAATTGAGGACCGCCGCTGCAACGGCGCCGCGTTGTTTTTCGACGGTGCCCATGGCCGGTGAGGTTGCGGCGGGCGAAACGAAGCCCGAGGCGAGGCCGATGGCCAGCATCGGCGCAACGGCGATCCAGTAGGGCGCGTGCGGCGTGGCGGCGAGCATACCCAGCGATCCGGCGGCGTAGAGCCCGAACGCCGCACACATCGAAGCGCGCGGGCCGCAGCGCTCGACGATCCGGTGCGACGCGAGACCGCCGATGGCGACCATGGCGGTCATCGGCAGGAATGCCAGTCCGGTTTCAAGCGCCGAAAAGCCATGCTGTTGCTGATAGGCGATGCTGAACGTAAACAGCAGCCCGTAAAACACAAACGCAGACGCCATCGACACAGCGGTGGACGCCGAAAAGAGCGGACTCCTGAAGAACGAGAGCGGCAGCATGGGATGCGCGCGGCGCTTCTCGATGCTCAGGAATGCCACCCAGGCTGAAGCGCAAATCATCATTCCCATTGCGATAGGCGTGGAACGCCAGCCGAGCCGCGAGCCTTCGATCAGCACGGCAATCAGCGTGCCGAGCGCGACGATTGCCGCCGCCTGTCCCGCGAGGTCGAAATGACGACGCGCGGCGACGCCGTCGTCGTTTCGACCGATCGAGCGTGTCAGCCAGATACCGGCCAGCGCGATCGGGACGTTGACGGTGAAGATGCTGCGCCAGCCGAACCAGTGGATCAGGATGCCGCCGACGAGTGGTCCGGATGCCATCGCGATACCGCCGCAGCCCATCCATACGCCGACCGCCGAGGCGCGTTGGGCGGAGTCGGGAAAGGCGCGATTGATCAGGGCCAGCGAGCACGGCACCAGCATTGCGCTGCCCATGCCTTGCAGGGCGCGGGCGATGGTTAGTGTGGCCAGGTCGGGCGCCATGCCGCACAGTGCCGAAGCCAGCGCGAAGAGCGCCAGACCCGCCACGTAGACGTTTCTCGCGCCGAGCCGGTCGCCGAGCGTGCCGCCGGTGAGCAGCAGGCTGGCGAAGCTCAAGGTGTAAGCGTTGACGATCCACTGCAAGCCGGTCACGTTGCTGTGCAGCGTGCTGCCGATCTGTTCGAGCGCGACGTTGACGATCGAGGCGTCGAGCAGAACGATGGTGTAGCTGATGCTGGTGGCCGCGAGGACCCGGCGCGAGATGGCGGCGGCGGTAGAGCTTGCCGCGGCGTTGATGGGGAGCGGCATGGCTAGGCGTGCTCGTTCGCGAGTGCCACGCGCAGCGACCTGAAGCCGACCCATCCCCAGTAGACCCGATGGTGGACGATCAGTCCGCCGACGATATCCATCATCTCGACCAGATCCACCTGATCACCCTCCGGCGTGTGCCGCGGATATTCCCAGGTGAGCTGCTGGCCGTTGCAGAAGAAAGTGCCGGTGCGGTACCAGCGGCCCAGATCGTTAGGCGGCGCGCGCAGACCGGCGTCGAAGAACGCCCGGATTGCGGCTTTGCCGGTCAGAATGCCGCTCTGCCGGTCCGCCCACGTGGCGAGGATCAGCGGGCTTTCGAGGACGGCGTCGTCGGCGTACAGCGTCATTAGCGCGTTCAGATCGCGCCTTTGGACCGAGTCGTGCCATTGGTCGTAAATGTAGCGAATTTCGGCTTGCGTGGCCTCGCTCATGATCGGCTTCCGTCGTCGTTGCAGGACTTCCAGTCTGAGGCTGCCCCCCGACCGGATGCTTCGACGCGTACCGAACGATACGGACGGCCTTTAGTGGATCACGAGCGCGTTCGATTGCACGTTGCCTGCGCCCGACACGATGTTCACGCCGACATTGCCGCTCACATGCGACAACGCGCCTGCGCCGAGCGTGGCAGTGCCGCCGCCGGTGACCGAGGCCGTAGCGCGGGCATCCTGCAGCGTGTTGACGTCGGCGGACGGCGAACTGACGAGCACGATCTGATTGGCCTGCGCATTCAGCGCGCCGGTGGCGATGTTGACGCCGACGTTACCGGTGGCGCCGCGCAGCACATCCGCGCCGACTGACGCCATCGACGTGGACAGCGTCGCGTTGCCGCTCGTCTGCTGGAGGGTCGTAAGCTTCGTGGCGCCGAGCAGGGACGCGACATCGGGATCGGTGGACGCCAGCGCGTTGACGAGGGCGGGGGAGGCGCCGATGGCGACTGAAATGAGAAGAGTGATGAGGGGACGAAGTTTCATGTGTGTCTCCCAGACGAGTCCTGATGAAACTCGTACCTGTGATATCGGCTGGGATGGCGAAAAGTTAAGTGCAGAAAGCTAAACTCAAAAATGAAAGTTATCTAAACCGTGTATAGTTTAGATTCCTGTTCCATGAGCACCCTACCCGAACGTATTCAGATCGTCCTGGACGAGACTGGCCTCGAGCAGACCGAACTGGCTGATGCCGCCGGCGCTACCAAAGGCACTGTCAACCAATGGTTGTCCCGCCGCATCAAGAAATTGAGGTTCGAGTACGCGGAGGCGATCGAGAAAAAGTTCGGCTACAGCGTTAAGTGGCTCATCACGGGCAAAGGAGAGAAGAAGGTGACCGAAGTCGGGCAGCGCAGCGAGTTCGACCCGACCTCGTTGCCCGGCAGACAACGCATTCCGGTAGTGGGCATGACACAGCTAGGCGACAAAGGCTTTTGGGCTGAAATTGAATCCCCTGTAGGGCACGGCGATGGTTATCTGGAGTTTCCGTCCAGGGAGAAGGCGTACGGGCTGCGCTGCAAGGGCGATTCCATGATGCCCCGCATCCGCGACGGAGAGTTCGTGATCGTCGAACCCGACCATGCTGTCCAATCGGGCGACGAGGTCCTGGTCAAGGCGGTGGACGGTCGCGTCATGATCAAGACCTTCCTCTATTCTCGTGATGGTCGCAAATACTTCATGTCAGTGAACGAGGAGCATGGGCGGATCTCGTTCGAGGATGCGGAGATCGAGCAGTTGCACTACGTCGCGGCGATTGTGAAGGCCTCCATGTGGCGGCCTGAGTAAGGAATGTGGTGGCAAAAGTATAGGTAACTTTACTTTTGCCGATTGATTTTCTATACTCTTGTGGTCGCGTCAATGTCCGACGCAAGAGAGACGACCCAATTGCTATCTGACGCCAGCACCAGACGTTTTCGGAGCGCGCTTGCATGAACGCACGACGTTGCGTCTATGCTTCTCGGGCAAGCGCGCCGTGCCTGTCGTCAACCGTTGGCCGCTTCCTGGGGTGGTTGCGACGCCTCGTCACCAACGTCGTTAATGGCGGAGGTGCTCATCGCGGTGCCTTCACCCTCGGGACTGCGCTTGCGCGGACGTGCACCTCTATGCCGCCGTCAGTCGCCATGGTTCTAAGGGTGACTTCGTTCGCTCCTTTGGTCGGTGTTTCTCTGGGTACGTCGCCGGCTTGTCTTGGCGGGCCGTTCTTTTCGTCCGGAGAACATTGTCTTCGGGGTCCGGTCTCTGGAGGCGCCAGCGGATGTCTTTGGGGACAACCTGACGACAGCCGCTCGTCGAAATCGGGTTCGTCGTACTCGATGTGCTGTCTTTGGCCACGCCTTTTGATGCGTGCGCGCAGCGTCTTGAAGCGCTGCTTGAGTTTCGAACTCCACGCCGCGCGTGCCTTTTCTGCGATGACGGGGTGGTACAAGCGCCCGTCGCTGCATTTGATCCAGCCACGCAGTGCGCCCGCGCGGATGGCGGACCAATCCTTGTCGATCTTGCCGCGATGCCAGTAATTCGCGCGCTTGGCGAGCCATTCGTTGTCGTCAGGCAGTGACGCGGCCGGCACCTGATGCCACGCGGCGCACCACAGCAGGATGCCGGCCCAGCGCGCGGCTGGACTTTCGTCGGCAGCTCTGTCGGAATCGCGCAGGCGGGCGACATCGAGCGGCATGCAGGGGATGTCGCGCAGGTCGCATTCGGCGGGCGTAAGGGGTTCGGGTAGTTCGGCCGTGCTTGCCGTCGCTGTTGCCTCAATGGTTGCAGTTCGATCCGGAACCGACGAGCAGGACGGGATAAGCGTAGGACTGCTATTTTTCATTCTATCTCCGAGTGTTTTGCCTGGGCAAGATAAACGATTAGCCTGCTCGAGAAATATGAGAAAAGTCTGAAAAACGACTATCGAGTAGCGCCGATTGAGGTTTTACGGATTTTGACCTTCTTCGTTTTCCGCTTCGGTATCATCGCCGCGAAGGTAGGTTGGCAGAACTGATGATTGATGCGCGGCGCTGTTATATGTTCTGCCGCCGCGACGAGCGACACATGACATTCGAGCCGGAGTCGTCACGGCGGGACATTGCTCGAATCCCAGGAGTTTCTTTCGGCGTATGAGGCGACGTAGCAAATTTTTGTGGCGGCATCCCCAATCGGGCATTGTCGCCAGACCGTTCGCGCCAAGGCCGCAGGTTCGTTCGTGCGGTTTTCCTGCGGAGATGCGGGAGCCGGTATTTGTATTCAAGACCGACAAGGCATTGAAAGAGCACCCACGGTATGAATCTTCGGCCGGTATTTGACGGAGCAGTGGGCGACGGGGAGAAATACGTTCTCGTTTTCCCACCTAAAGGCGAAGAAGTCAGATTAGACGTTCGGCACCGTTGGTTTCGCGCGCGGGCCGAAAGGGAGCGCGTGCGCACCAACCGGCGTCTTCGAAAGTAATGTTAGAGCCACCTGACGGTGGCTTTTTTATTTTCTTGCGCCCCGCCTGCTCGATTCGCTAACCTTGTTTGCGGTATTGCGACCGCAGTGCGAAGCAGAGTAGACCGCAGTACGCTTGCGACAACAGCGTGGGTATGAGTGAGTCGCTCAGAAAGTAAAAATCCCGCTCTAACGGCATAAGCCCGAGCGGGATGTTCTGGCGGAGGCGGTGAGATTCGAACTCACGGAAGGATTGCTCCTTCGCCGGTTTTCAAGACCGGTGCCTTAAACCGCTCGGCCACACCTCCAAGCCCGAAATTGTAACCTGAAATCTCCCCGCCCCGGCAACTCCGCACGCAAAATCACTGCGAAGTTACGGCTCAGGGTCTTTCAGAAACAGCCCCTGCAGATCGTTCAGAAAAGCTTGCCCAAGCGCCGTCGGTGCGATCTTTTCGTAATCCCGCACGATCAGGCCACGCTGTTCCGCTTCCTGCAACGCTGGTTCGATCGACGTCATCGACATGCCCGTACGTTCGATGAACCGATGCACGGGAAACCCCTCCACGAGCCGCAACGCGTTCAACATGAATTCGAACGGCAGATCGCGCGGCGTGACTTCGTGCTCTTCATGCACTGGGGTACCGGCTTTGGCCTGTTCGATGAAAGTGGTCGGATGCTTGTAGCGCATCTGCCGCAGGATGCGGTTCGGAAACGACAGCTTCGTATGCGCGCCGGCGCCGATGCCCAGGTAGTCGCCAAAGCGCCAGTAGTTGAGGTTGTGCTGGCTCTGACGATGCGGCTGCGCATACGCCGATACCTCATAGCGTCCGTAACCGGCCTCTGCGGTGCGCTCGTGAATCCAGTCCTGCATGTCGGCGGACGAATCGTCGTCCGGCAGCGGCGGCGGGAATTTCGCAAACAGCGTGTTCGGCTCGAGCGTCAGGTGGTACAGCGAAAGATGCGGCGGCGCAAACGACAACGCGGTTTCGATATCCGCCTGGCACTCCGCGAGCGTTTGCCGTGGCAGCGCGAACATCAGGTCGAGATTGAAGTTGTCGAAGGTGGTAGCCGCGACCTCTACGGCATGGCGCGCCTGCGCCGCGTCGTGGATCCGCCCGAGCGCCTTCAGATGCGCCTCGTTGAAACTCTGGATCCCCACGGACAACCGGTTCACCCCGCTCGCACGAAACTGTGCGAACTTGTCCGCCTCGAAGGTGCCGGGGTTGGCCTCGAGCGTGATCTCGGCGTCGGCGTCGAGCGGCAGCAGTGCGCGCACGTCGGAGAGCAGCCGGTCGAGTCCCGCCGCCGACAGCAGGCTGGGCGTCCCACCGCCGATGAACACCGTATGCACCTGGCGTCCCCACACGAGCGGCAGCGCCAGTTCGAGATCGGTGCGCAACGCGTCGAGGTACTCGGTCTCCGGGAACGCATTGCCTTTCCACTCGTGCGAGTTGAAATCGCAGTACGGACACTTGCGCACGCACCACGGGAAATGCACGTAAAGCGCCAGCGGCGGCAGGGACGTCAGATGGATGCGGCCCGGCGCCGTGAACGCCTTGATCACCCCGGCGCCGCTCTGGCCGGCGGGCTGGATGGGAATCACGCTTCCTCCGTCAGACGCGTGAGCAGTTGCCGCAGCGCGATCGCGCGATGGCTGCTGGTGTTTTTCACCGCCGGGTCGAGTTCGGCCGCGGTGGCGTCCAGCTCCGGCAGGAAAAAGTGCGGATCGTAGCCGAAGCCATGCGCGCCGCGCGGCACGTCGATGATCTGTCCTGGCCAGCGGCCTTCGGCGATCAGCGGCTCGGGGTCGTCAGCGTGGCGCACGAGGACGAGTGCGCAGAAGTAGTAGGCGCGGCGGTCGGCCTCGCCTTGCAGTTGCCCGACGAGATGCGCATTGTTCGCCGCGTCGCTCTTCGGGCCGCCGGCCCGTTGCGCGTAGCGCGCCGAATACACGCCGGGTGCGCCACGCAGTGCCCGCACGCAGAGTCCCGAGTCGTCGGCGAGTGCCGGCAAGCCGGTGAGCCTCGCCGCATGACGCGCCTTTGTCAGCGCGTTCTCCACGAAGGTCGGATACGGCTCCTCCGCTTCGGGCACGTTGAGCGCGCCTTGCGGAATCAGTTCGATGCCGGCCGCGTCCAGCAGGGCCGCGAACTCGCGCAGCTTGCCCGCATTGTTCGAGGCCAGCACCACCTTGCCGAGCGAACCAGGGGCTGCGTCCCGCGCAGCCCCTGAAGCCTGCGAAGCCGCGCCGCCGGCGCCTTGACGATCATTCACCCTGCCACTCCAGCGCTGCCTTCTGTTTCGCGACCAGCGTGCTGATGCCGTCGCGCGCGAGATCGAGCAGCGTATTCATCTCGTCGCGCGAGAACGGCGTGCCCTCGGCCGTTCCCTGGACTTCCACGAAGCCGCCTGCACCGGTCATCACCACGTTCATGTCCGTGTCGCACTGCGAGTCTTCGTCGTAGTCGAGATCGAGCACCGGCAGGCCGTTGTAGACGCCCACCGAAATCGCCGCCACGAAGTCCGTAATCGGCGAGCGCTCGATCTTGCCGCTGGCGAGCAGCTTCGTCACCGCGTCGTGCGCCGCTACGAACGCGCCGGTGATGCTGGCCGTGCGCGTGCCGCCGTCGGCCTGGATGACGTCGCAATCGATGTTCATCGTGCGTTGGCCGAGCTTCTCGAGGTCGAACACCGAGCGCAGCGCGCGGCCGATCAGCCGCTGGATTTCCTGGGTGCGGCCGGTCTGCTTGCCGCGCGCGGCTTCGCGGTCGTTGCGGGTGTTGGTGGCACGCGGCAGCATGCCGTATTCAGCCGTCAACCAGCCCTGGCCGCGATCGCGCAGGAAGCCGGGCACGCTTTCGGCGATGCTCGCCGTGCAGATCACCTTGGTGTCGCCGAATTCGACCAGCACCGAGCCCTCCGCATGCTTCGTATAGTGGCGCGTGATGCGCACGTCGCGCAGCTGGTCGGCGCGGCGGCCGCTGGGGCGGCCTTTGGAAAATGCGGTGGTGTCGTTCATCGTTGGGGATCGGTGTGGAGAGAGTGCGGGAGGGAAACGTGGATTTTACCGCTGATCGCGCGGGGCGGCTCCTTATGCGCTCCAGCGTACGCTGCCGGGGAGGCCCGATCCGCGTACGGCGGGACATCCCGCCAAAAATGGGATAATGCGGCTTCCCCGCCCCGCGTCTCGTACACGCCGGGCGATTCGACTCTTCCGGCCAGCCGCTCAACGGCATGGCCTCCATCGCGAGACAAATGATGATCTACAGCATGACTGGCTATGCGAGCGCCACGCGCGAACTCGCAGCGGCCTCAGGCAACGGCGGCGTGAGCGTATCGGTCGAACTGCGCACGGTGAACTCGCGCTTCCTCGATCTGAACTTCCGGATGCCCGAAGACGTGCGGGTCTGCGAGCCGACCTTGCGCGAAATGCTGATGAACAAGCTCTCGCGCGGCAAGGTGGATATCCGTATCAATCTGCAGCGTAGCGAACAGTCGGCTAACGCCGGCGCGATCAATCATGAGGCGCTCGGCCAACTGGCGCTGCTGGAACGCGCGGTTGTGAACGCGTTTCCGGAAGCCGGCCGCCTGCGCACCGGCGAGATCCTGCGCTGGCCGGGCGTGCTGGCCGAGAGCGGCGTGGCCGCGGATCTGTTGCGCGACGCGGTGCTGGCGTGCGGCAAGCAGGCGATTGGCGATCTGATCGACGTGCGCGGCCGCGAAGGCGCCCAACTGGCGACGATGCTGCTCGCCAACGTCACGGAGATGGAAGCGATCGTCGCCAGGATCACGCCGCTGGTGCCGGAACTGATCACCCGGCATCAACAGAAAATTGTCGAGCGTCTGCAGGAAGCGCTCGGCATCGCCGTGCCGGACACGGCGACGACCAGCATCTCGCGCGAGGAAATCGCCGAGCGTATCCGTCAGGAAGTGACGATGTACGGCATCCGCATCGACATCACGGAAGAGCTGTCGCGTCTGACCGCTCACCTGAACGAAACGCGTCACGTGATCGAAAAGGGCGGCAAGGTGGGCAAGCGCCTCGACTTCATGATGCAGGAGCTCAATCGCGAAGCGAACACGCTCGGCTCGAAGGCGGCCGCGAAGGAACTGGCGGATTCGTCGATGACCCTGAAGCTGCTCATCGAACAGATGCGCGAGCAGGTACAAAATCTGGAGTAATCTTCGAGCCACTCTCGGACAACGATTGCAATGACCGACCACACACGCGAAAGCAGCGCACCGCGCAATCCCTACGCCGGTGCTTATCCCGGCAACCTGTTCATGGTGGTCGCGCCTTCGGGCGCGGGCAAGTCGACGCTCGTCAACGCGCTGCTCGCGCGCGACGAGGCGATCCGCCTGTCGATCTCCTACACGACGCGCCCACCGCGTCCGAAGGAGAAGGACGGCGAGCATTACCACTTCACGACTGTCGACGATTTCCTGAAGCGCCACGCCGAGGGCGAGTTCCTCGAAAGCGCCGAGGTGCATGGCAACTACTATGCGACCTCGCGTCTGTGGATCGAAGAGCAGATGAAAAGCGGCCATGACGTCCTGCTCGAAATCGACTGGCAGGGCGCGCAACAGGTCAAAAAGCAGTTTCGCAATGCAGTCGAAATTTTCATTCTGCCGCCCTCGCTCGAAGCGCTCGCAGAGCGTTTGAAAAAGCGCGGCCAGGACGAACCGAACGTGATCACGCGGCGCCTGCTGGCGGCCGGTAGCGAGATCGCACACTCGGCTGAAGCGGAGTACGTGGTGATCAACGAGAACTTCGACCGCGCACTCGCGGAGCTGCAGTGTCTGGTTGCTTCGACGCGCTTGCGCTTCGCCTCCCAATACGCACGCCACACGGACCTTTTTGTGCAGCTTGGCATCCACCTTCCGCACGCGTGATCGCGGCGAGGTACCGAGCACATAAGGTAGAATAAGCAACATACTGAGAAGGAACCCAACATGGCCCGCATTACCGTCGAAGACTGTCTGAAAATGATCCCGAATCGTTTCGAACTGGCACTTGCCGCAACTTATCGCGCACGCCAGCTCGCACAAGGGCACACACCGAAGATCGAAAGCCGCGACAAGCCCACCGTTGTCGCGCTGCGTGAAATCGCGGCAGGCCAGGTTGGCGTCGAAATGCTGAAGAAGGTACCGGTCTAAGGTACGCTTCATCCGTATTCGATTGCCATGTAATTCAACACACGCGTGCAGACCGGCGCCCAACCCGATACGGAGGCGAATATGAGCACCAATCCCTCGCCCCCCGTCACGGAAGTGGAGCACGAAGCCCACGAGGGCGACTCACCGGCTTCTGCACGCAAGTACATCGACGCGGTCCTCGAACAGTCGTTTCGCCATCTGTTCGGGCCGACCGCCACGCCGGAGCAGCCGCGCCGGCACGACGTCGTTTCGATCGCCAAGCTGACCACCACCTTGTCCGGCTATCTGTCGCCGGAAGAGATCAAGGACGTCAAGGCGGCCTTCCACTTCAGCGACGAGGCCCACCTCGGCCAGTATCGCCAGAGCGGCGAACCCTACATCACGCACCCGGTTGCTGTCGCGGAGACCTGCGCCAGCTGGAAGCTCGACGCCCAGTCGATCATGGCGGCGCTGCTGCATGACGTGATGGAAGACCAGGGCGTGACCAAGGCCGAACTCGCCGAGCGCTTCGGCGCGAAGGTCGCGGAACTGGTCGACGGCCTGTCGAAACTGGACAAGATGGAGTTTCGCAATCGCGAGGAGGCGCAGGCGGAGAATTTCCGCAAGATGCTGCTCGCGATGGCGCGCGACGTGCGGGTGATTCTCGTCAAGCTGGCCGACCGGCTGCACAACATGCGCACCCTCGGTGCGGTGCCGCCGGAAAAGCGCCGCCGCGTGGCACGCGAAACGCTGGATATCTACGCGCCGATCGCTCACCGGCTCGGTCTGAACAATACCTACCGCGAGCTGCAGGACCTGAGCTTCGCGAACTTCAACCCGCATCGCTACGCCACGCTCGAAAAAGCCGTCAAGGCGGCGCGCGGCAACCGGCGGGAAGTGGTCGGCAAGATTCTGGAGTCGGTGCAGCGCGCCATTGCGGACGCGAAGCTCGACGCCGAAGTCACCGGCCGCGAGAAAACCATCTTCAGCATCTACAAGAAGATGCGCGACAAGCAGTTGTCGTTCTCGCAGGTGCTCGACGTGTACGGGTTCCGCGTGGTCGTCGAGAGCGCGCTGGAGTGCTACACCTGCATCGGCGCACTGCATGCGCTCTATAAGCCGGTGCCGGGCAAGTTCAAGGACTACATCGCCATCCCGAAGGTGAACGGCTACCAGTCGCTGCATACCACGCTGGTGGGTCCGTTCGGCGCACCCATCGAGTTTCAGGTGCGCACGCGCAAGATGCACGAGATCGCCGAAGCGGGCGTCGCGGCGCACTGGCTGTACAAGAACGGCGGCGCCGACCTGAACGACGTGCAAAAGCGCGCGCATCAGTGGCTGAAGTCGCTGCTCGATATTCAGAGCGAAGCGGGCGATTCGAGCGAATTCCTCGAGCACGTCAAGATCGATCTGTTCCCGGACGCGGTCTACGTGTTCACGCCGAAGTCGAAGATCATGGCGTTGCCGCGCGGCGCGACCGCGCTCGACTTCGCGTATTCGATCCACAGCGACCTGGGCAACCAGTGCGTCGCGGTGAAGATCAACAATGAATTGCTGCCGCTGCGCACCGAGCTGAAGAGCGGCGATATCGTGGAAGTGATCACGGCACCGTATTCGAAGCCGAATCCGGCCTGGCTCGGTTTTGTGCGAAGCGGCAAAGCGCGTTCGGCCATTCGTCATTATCTGAAGACGATGCGCCTGAACGAGTCGGTGCAGTTGGGCGAACGGCTGGTCGACCAGGCGCTGAAGGGCTACGACCTCGCGCTGTCGGATGTGACGCCGGAAGCGTGGGAAAAGCTCGTGCAGTGGACCGGTAACAAGAGCCGCCAGGAGATTTTCGCGGACATCGGCCTCGGCCGGCGCGTGGCAGCGGTGATGGCCAAGCGCATCGAGGTGCTGATGAGCGGCCGCGACGCCGACGACGACAGCCCGCGCTCCGAATCCGGCCACACCTCGCATGCGCCGCCGGTGGTGATCACCGGCACGGAAGGCATGTCCGTCCAGCTATCGGCCTGCTGCCGGCCGATTCCGGGCGACGACATCATGGGCTATATCGGCATCGGTCTCGGCATGGCCATCCATACCACCGATTGCCGCGTCGCCCAGCGCATCCACAAGCGCGACCCAGGCCGCTGGATCGACGTGGCATGGGCGCCGCAGCCCGGACGTCTGTTCGACGTCGCGGTGAAGGTGCTCGTGAAGAATACCAAGGGTGTCTTCGCCCGCGTGGCGGCGGATATCACTTCCGCCGACGCGAACATCGTCCACATCGCGATGGACGAAGACCTGTCGCAGGAATCCACCGTTTTGCGCTTCGTGATTCAGGTCAGCGACCGGGTGCATCTCGCCAATGTGATGCGCCGCGTCAGGACCAATCCGGACGTGATGCGCATCGCGCGCGAACGGCCAAGCGAGGAAGGGCATCACCGTCATGACGGCGGGATGCGCATCGATCGCGAGCGGGCCGATTACTGACCGGGCACCACCCGCGCGCCACGGCGCAAGTCTGAACACTCACACCGGATTCGAGTCTCACCCTGTTCTTAAGGGGACATGCGATGAACGTAGCTGACCTGGCCGGCGCGGCGCTCGATTATTGGGTGGCTCGCAGCCTGCACGACTTCGTGCGCGAAATTCACTTTACCGACAGCGGAGAGACCGTCTCGATTCGAGGCGAGGATCGTGGACGTCCGTGGGATGGACGCTTCACGCCGTCCACGTCGTGGGAGGCGGCGGCAGTCGTGCTGGAGCGCGCACAGCGGCTGGAGGTGCGCGAGCATGGGAGCCGTCAGCAGGCGTACTGCATCGCGGACTTCGAAGGTGGTCACAGGACGGCAGAGGGGCGCGGCGAGACGCTGCGTATCGCGCTACTGCGCGCATTTGTGGCGAGCCGTTTCGGCGACGCTGTGGATGACGTGCTGCAGCAGTCTCAGGCGCTCGCAGGCCTGAGTGCGGCGCTTATCGGCGAAGAAACCCGGGATCTCTCTGTCGAAGACATACCGGTGCCCGATGGGCAGATCGGCGACATTCAGTCTGCACCCCGGTAACGTGTTCGTCCCTGCGGGGTGTCGTAATCCGTCGAACCAAAGACAAAGGGCCTTCCATCTGGAAGGCCCTTTATAAGGTGGTGCGGCTGGCAGGATTCGAACCCACGACCCCTTGGTTCGTAGCCAAGTACTCTATCCAACTGAGCTACAGCCGCACGCTAAAACGGGTACAACGCCGGTATCACAACAACCCCGGGGTGAAACAGAAGGGCCTCCCCGGAGGGAGGCCCTCGAAATAAGTGGTGCGGCTGGCAGGATTCGAACCCACGACCCCTTGGTTCGTAGCCAAGTACTCTATCCAACTGAGCTACAGCCGCACGCAGAAACGGGATTATAGCAAAGCTTCAAAAAAAGGGAAGCCTCAAACTACGATTTGTCTCATTGTCTCGATCGTGTAACCTTGATAGGCAGGGTTTGCTGCAGTCTATGGAAGATCATGAACAAGGCCTTTGTCAAAGAGTCGAGTGAAGAAAATGACGACGACCTCGACGTCGCGCAACCTGCGATTCCCGCAGGTGCGAAGAACTACATTACGCCTGCCGGTTACCGCCGGCTGCGCGATGAATTGCTGCATCTGATCGACGAGGAGCGCCCGGAGGTCGTGAAGCTGGTGTCGTGGGCGGCCTCGAACGGCGACCGTTCGGAAAACGGCGATTACATCTACGGAAAGCGGCGTCTGCGCGAAATCGACCGGCGCATCCGCTTCCTGACCAAACGCCTCGATCTCGCGGAGATCGTGGACAGCAGCAAGCAGGAAAACGTCGATCAGGTGTTCTTCGGCGCTACCGTCGACTACGAGACACAGGACGGCGAGACGCACACGGTGACGATCGTCGGCGTCGACGAGGTCGACCTGGACCACGGCCGGGTGAGCTGGATCTCGCCCGTTGCACGGGCGCTGGTGAAGGCGAGGATCGGCGACCAGGTGACGCTGCATACGCCGGCGGGGCCTGAACCGATCGATGTGGTCGACGTCCATTATCCGCCGCCGGATGCGGGCGGCTGATCGGTCCCAAGGCGCGGACACGGACAGGGCGCCCACCACGGGATCGCTTGCGCCTATCTGAGAACGAAAAAAAGGCGCCGCAAGCGGCGCCTTTCGATACTGCTACAACCTGATGCTTTAGAAGCGGTGGCGCAGGCCAGCCGTCACAGCGACTTGGTTGTTGTTGCCCGAAGCTGCCAGGCTGTTGATGTCTGCCTTCAGGCCCGAGCCGTCCTGGCTGACGTGTTGGTATTCGCCTTGCAGGTACACGTCCGTACGCTTCGACAGCGCGTACGCGGTTTGCAGGCTGAACTGGTTCCACTTCGGGTTCGTGCCTTCGATGCTCGATTGCGTGTACGTGTACGCACCAGCAACGCTGATAGCCGGCGTGATCTGGTAACGGCCGTTCAGTTCGAAGTTCTGGAAGTGACCGCTCGTTACGTTTGCGAACTGCACACCCGTCGTAGCAATGCCCGAAGCGCTCGAGCTGATGCCAGCGAAGTTGTTGAGGTTCGTTTGCGTGTACACGAAGCCTGCCGTTGCCGGGCCGAACGTGTAGTTCAGGCCAGCACCGAACGTGCGCTGACGACCAGCCAGCAGCGTGTTGTCGCCGCTGACCGCGCCGCTCGAGTTCGTGCTTGCGCCCAGTGCGCCGACGCTGTTGTTCAGTTGCAGGTATGCAGCTGCAACGTTCAGGCCACCGTAGTTGTACGACGCGCCCACGCTGTATGCGCGGTTGTTCGAGAACTCGCCTGCGTCGTTCGAGAAGCCATACAGGCCGCCGAACTTGAAGCCGCTGTAGTTTGCGCTCTGGAACTTGATCGAGTTGTTAACGCGGAACGAGTTGTCCAGGTTGTCGTTGTCGAACGGGTGAGCGAACTGCGTGCCGCCGTATTGCGTGCCGGTCAGTGCCAACGGGCCCAGGTAGTCAACAGCGCTGTCGTACTGGCGACCGAGGGTCACTGCGCCGAATTGGTCGCTTGCCAGACCGACGAACGCTTGACGGCCGAATTCACGGCTGTTTTGGCCGAGGTTGCCGTTAGCGATGTTGAAGCCGTTTTCCAACGTGAAGATTGCCTTCAGACCGCCACCGAGGTCTTCCGAACCACGCAGGCCCCAACGGCTACCGTTGACCGAGCCGCTCGTTTCTTGCCAGTTCGAGTGACCGCCTTGGTTGTTCGTGTAGGTGATGCCGGCATCGATCAGGCCGTACAGCGTGACGCTGCTTTGTGCGTGCGCTGCAGTAGCAAAAACGCCCGTCAGGGCCGCGACCATGAGTGTCTTTTTCATCTTTGTAACTCCGAGAACAGGATGGGTTTCTGGAAACCCAGGCTTCAAGGAAACGTCACGCTTACGCTGCGAGAGGCGATGTGATCTGCGTGAAAACGCGCGGTACATCCAGCGCGCTTGTTTCCGGACAGGCAGAGTGTAGGGATGCGGTCGGCCAGCTGACATTCCGATTTGCGCAATAAAGTATTACTTGACGCGCAATTATTGGCGATGCCTGTTGAGGCCTTGCTGGAAAAGGCTTTGCGGGGATAGAAGGGGGTGAGGGCGGCGGTGTCAACCGTGGCGCGTTGTTCAATTGCTACATGAAACGATGTAAAAAAACAACGCCAAAACGATGAAAAATCGACATTGTTGTCGTATCCGCAATAGATGATTGCCGATTGCGCCTCAAATCATCAGATGCTTCCGCTATATACTTAAGTCTCTGCTTTCCGAAGCAGACTTTTTCGTTGACGAAAAAGATCTCCAAACCTTTGTCGGCGCGACTTCCCAGTCGCGCTTTTTTTTGCCCTTCGTTTGCCCATCATTCCGGCGGGTTCTTTTTAGCGAATCTGGGCGGCCAGTCCGGCTGTCTCGAAATCAGTGTCCGTTACGACGCTCCAATCTTCCATTACATAGTGGCGTGCGTCCATTGGGGAAGACAGCAGGTTTTGCCAGTGATCGCCGTGCCACATGGGATCGAAGTCGAACGCCGAACTGGTTGTGGCCGCCGGCGTTGTCGTGTCCACGGGTGCCTTGTGGATCGCGCGGCCAAGCCATGCGGCGAGGCGACGGTATTCGTTCAGTAGCATGCCAATCTCCCGATACCAACTGCGCATGTCCATCATGAGCGGGGCCTATTACTCGAGCAACCCGGACAAACACTTACGAATGTCATGATTTGTTACACATAGCGGGAAAAATTCCCGGTGATATGCGTAATGAGGATTTAATCGAGTAAAAACGACGTATCGCTTATTCGGTTGTTACTTAACAGGTGGTTGGCTATTGCGCCAGATCAGGTGTTATTCCGTTATGTTTTAACCTGATAAGCGCCGATTAAAAATTCTCTTGACGGCCGATCTTTCTTCCCCGTATAACGGCAATGCTGAATTTTCGATTAGCAAACGTGATAGCGTATCGTTGCCACGTACCTGTATCAGGGCGCATCGTAATCGGCTGAGGGCATTGCCCGTCTTAAATCAAATCTCGAGGGAAACTGGAATATGGAAACCGGTATCGTAAAATGGTTCAACGATGCTAAGGGCTTTGGCTTCATCACATCGGACTCCGGCGGTGACGACCTGTTTGCTCACTTCTCGGAAATTCGCAGCGAAGGTTTCAAGTCGCTCAAGGAAAACCAGCGCGTTTCCTTCGAAGTGAAGACCGGCCCGAAGGGCAAGCAGGCGGCAAACATCCAGCCCCTGTAAGTCGTGCGGACCATGCAGTCGCATGCACTGCATCGTGGAACGAAGAAAGCCCTCGCGTTGCCGGGGGCTTTTTTTATGGGCCAAAGCATTGGTGCCTGTCTTTTCGGGAACATGTTCTGGCGAGCGTCGTCATGACATGTCGGAATCCGGTTAAAAAGGGCGCCGTTTTGTTTATATAACGTGCTTAAGTTATATTGCGCCGTTTCACGCTAGTTACCCAGGGTTTTCGAGTATAAAAAACACCCGGCTCTCCAGCATGCCGGTCATAAAAATATAATCCCGCGTGGGCGACGGCGGCTTCCAATCACAAAGAGCAATGACCGCGGACTGTTCGCGCTTGGCGTTAAAGCGGCCATGCCGCTTGCGTGTCCGGACGCCAACTGGTGCATACTTGCCGCAAGCTACGCATCGAAACCTATCCGTCCCCATGTCTGAACAGTTTTTGCAGAACCCCGCGATCGATATGCCGATCGCATTTGTCGATCTCGAGACCACAGGCGGTTCGACCGGCGAGCATCGCATCACCGAAGTCGGCGTCGTCGAAGTGGGGCCCGAGGGTGTGTCCCGCTGGAGTACGCTGGTCGACCCGCAACAAGCCATTCCGCCGTTTATCCAGCAATTGACTGGCATCACCGATGCCATGGTGCGCGGCGCCCCCACCTTCGATGCCGTCGCGCCCGGCCTTTTCGAGCGTCTGGACGGCAAGCTGTTTATTGCACATAACGCAAGTTTCGATCGCGGCTTTCTGCGCAGTGAGTTTCGTCGCGCGGGCTTCGCGTTCAACCCGGATGTGCTGTGCACGGTGCGTCTGTCGCGCGCGCTGTTTCCGGCGGAAAAGCGCCATGGACTCGACGCGCTGGTGGAGCGTCACGCGCTGGTACCGTCCGACCGCCACCGTGCTCTCGCCGACGCCGATCTGCTGTGGCAGTTCTGGCAGCGTCTGCATGGCCTCGTCCCGCTCGAAGTGCTGCAGGCGCAGATCGAGCGCACGCTTAGGCGTTACCGGCTGGCCGGCGAGATCACGGAAGACCTGCTCGACACGGCGCCCGCCGGCTGCGGCATCTATGCGTTCTTCGGGGAGGAGGATGTGCCGCTCTACGTCGGCCGTAGTGTGCGGGTCCGGCAGCGTCTGCGCTCGCATCTGACCGGCGAGCGCCGTTCGTCGAAAGACCTGCGGCTCGCGCAACAGGTGCGGCGTGTCGAATGGCTCGCAACCGGCGGCGAACTGGGCGCCATGCTGGCGGAAGCGCAATGGATCGCGACGCTGCGCCCGGGGCAAAACCGTTTGCCGCGGGGGGCGAAGAGCGACCCTGTCGATGCCCCCTGGCCGTTCGACGGTCCCATTGTCTTCGAAGAGCGCGACGCGGAATTGCAGGCGCGCGCCTTTCACGTGGTGGACCGTTGGCGTTACGTCGGGCATGCCCCAACGCTTGCCGAGGCGGCGAGCTTGCACGCAACGAGCGTCACCGGGACCGGTACCTTCGAACTCTCCACCTACCGGATTCTGCAAAGCCATCTGGCGCGTGGCTTACGGGTCATGCCGCTGGGCGTTTCCGTCGTCGCGGCCGCGGCGAGCGTCGCCTAAGCGGCATAGCCGATCTAGCCGGTCGCGCCGACTCCGCCCGTTTCGCACACGTGACCGAGCGCATGGGTGAGGGCACCCGAGCGCGCGGAGTCATAGCGCGTCAACGTCTTCCAGTTTGCAATCCCCTGCGCGACGCGCGACGGACAGTCCGCCGCCGCGCGCAGCGTTTGCACGCGCGCGAGCCCGGCGATCATCGATTGGGTGAGCTGATCGAGCTGCGGCCGGGTGCTGGTGGCGAGGTCGGGCGGCGCGCCTTCGGGCGGCCGGGTGCTGCGCCAGGTGGCGAACAGGGCGTTTTGCACTTCCTTGCTGGCGTCGATCTGGTCCTGGAAGAAGGCACGGGCGAACGCCGGATCGACCTGCGCGGCCGCGGCGCGTTTGGCGACGTCGGCGAGCAAGGCGGCTTCACGCGGCGTGTCGGTGATGTCCTGATGGTTGGCCCATTTCCAGCGCGCGACCGGCTCGGCCAGCGCGAGCCGTTGCGAGACGAGCGAGATCAGGTTGGTCAGGGCGGTGTCGTCGCTGTCTGCGTGAGCGGGTGTCGGCGTGAGAGCCAATGCGGCACACCACGCAAGCGCGCCCAGCACGCCACTACGATACAAACGGTTCATGAAGGAAGAGCGACCGAACGGTCGAAGCGGAAAAGCCTGAAGAATAAACGATGCGAAGGGGAAGCGGCGCGGATGCGGTGACGAGACGCACGACGATCACGCGCTATGAGGCGAACCTCAGCGCGTACGATCGGCTAGCGCGACCCGTTGCGACCTGCGTAGCACGCGCGCAGCGGGTCACCGGCGACGCACAGCGTGCGACTCCCCGATGTTGCAGCGCGCCAGCTGACTGTTACTTCTGCTCGCACGACTTGCGTTGTTCGTCGAAGAACGCGCGAACATGCTCAGGCAGTTCGGCGCCCAGGAACTCAACGCCAGCGGGTTCCGGATCCGGACTGAAAACTTTATCCGGGGTCGGAATCTTGGGCGGTTTGGCATCCATGATATTTCTCCTGTACGGACCGATTATCAGCCTCGGTCCCCGTTTTGCACCAGTGCTGCAAACCCATAACGCCGCATTTCATTCGCCATTTGTTGCTTTAACGGCACAGCGTCACTTTGCTTGAATTCGTTTGAATAAAATTTAACGGTTGCCCTGCATTTGCGAACGGTCGCACTGATTCGCTCGGATCGTCGGTGCGGTGTCCGCCGCGCGTGCCACCACGTGTAGCACGCGGTCTTGCGGCAGCGTGTTGTGCATAGTCTCGACCCCGCTCGCTAGTCCAACCTGAAACCTGCAACGGCTCGCTACCGGTGCTTCGTCGTCGTGCGTGCCGGATGTGCGCCAAATGCGTTTCGCCCTGCAAATGCAGCGCTAAAATGGTGCGTTGCAGCGTACCGACATCCTTTGCGCGTGGGCATGCCGTACAGGTCATGGTGCTTCGCGCAGCCTTCACTGCGGCGCGCGTTGCGTCCAGACATGCCGGGTTCCCCAGGTCACGTCGGTCGATTGTCAGGAGCGTTAAGCAATCCATTCGCTGCACTGCACACAGGACACAATGTGGTCCGAAACGTATAGGCTCCGTTCGCTGCCCAATTCAAATGCGTCGAATTGCTCCGCATTTTTTGGTTAACGACGAATTAGCGCATTCCGTTGACGCGTCTGACGTTCTTTTACGTATGTCTATGAAAAGAAGAATGCACGCCGCATTCCGATTGAAAGCGGCGTGCAATTGTCGGAAGGTTGTAAACGGTTTCAGGAATTAGCCTGACGAATTAACGCGGAACAATCTGTCAGCCGATCTACCGCGCGCGTCAGGAAGCAGCAGGTCGCGGAGCGGGCACGCGTACCGGGCGGTCGAATGCCGCGGGCTTGTCGGTCACCTCGACCTGACCGTGGATGCGCGCCTGATGACCGTCGGCGAACATGTAATACGGAAACGGCCGGGCGGGCTCCGACACCGCATCGAGTCGTGCGATCAACGCCGGCTCGAGCGTGAACTCCAGTGACCCGAGCGATTCCTGCAATTGCTCCGGTTTGGTGGCGCCGACGATGATGCTCGACACGCCGCGCTTCTGGTGCAGCCAGTTCAGCGCAACCTGCGCCATTGGCCGGCCCGCTTCGCGTGCAACGGCCTCCAGTTCGGCGACGATGCGGAAGTTGCGCTCGGTCAGTTTGTCGAAGCCGGGCGGGGGACTGCCCGCGAGGCTTGCCAGCCGGCCGTCACCCGATACGCCGCGGCTCGCGCCGTCCTGCGACGGACGATACTTGCCCGACAGCACGCCCATCCCGAGCGGACTCCACGGCACGAGCCCCATGCCGAGACTGGCGGCGAGGTCGGCAAACTCATTCTCGGCATTGCGCTCGATCATCGAGTATTCGAGCTGCATGGCCGCCACCGGCTCGAAGCCGCGCCAGTCGGCGAGCGTCTGGGCGCGTCCGGCGAACCACGCGGGCGTATCCGACAGGCCGACGTAGCGGATCTTGCCCGCCCGCACTGCGTCGTCCATCGCGCGCATGACTTCGTCGACGGGCGTGACGCGATCCCACGTGTGCAGGTAGTACAGGTCGATGTAGTCGGTGCCGAGGCGTTTGAGCGAGCCCTCCAGCGCGCGCAGCAGATTCTTGCGATGGTTGCCGCCGGCATTCGGATTCCCGCTCCCGGCGTTGTAGCCGTATTTGGTCGCGATCACCAGGCGGTCCCGCAGGCCGCGCGCCGCGACGAACTTGCCCAGCCATGTTTCGCTGGTGCCTTCGGTGTAGAGGTCGGCGGTGTCGATGAAGTTGCCGCCCGCATCCACATAGAGATCGAACAGGCGCTGCGCCGACTGCTCCTGCGCGCCCCAGCCCCACTCGGTGCCGAAGGTCATCGTGCCGAGCGAGATAGGGCTGACGCGCAGGCCGGAACGGCCGAGCAGGGTGTAGTGATTCATGGTCATGGCGGGTGTCCTCCAGAACACGTGGGTCGATGGAGCTATCCTGCGCCGATTCTTTGCTTGGAAAAATAGCGGTTGTCTGGAAGGATTATGAAGTCGTGCTTCACAATGGAAACGACGTATGGATCCCGCTCAATTACCGGCATTGATGGCATTTGCCGCCGTAGCGCGGCACGGCAGCTTCACGCGTGCGGCGGGCGAGTCGGGCGTCTCGGCGTCGGCGTTGTCCCAGTCGGTGCGCACGCTGGAAACGCAGCTCAAGGTGCGCCTGTTCAACCGGACCACCCGCCGCGTCGCCCTCACCGAGGCGGGCATGCAGTTTCTGGAGCGCGTGCGGCCCGCGCTCGCGGCCCTCGAGTCCGCGTTCGACGCGCTCGACGAAACCCGCGATCATCCGGCCGGCACCTTGCGCATCAACCTCGCGCGCGTGGCGAGCGAACTGCTGGTCGCGCCGCATCTGGGCGAGTTCGCTCGCCTGTATCCGCATATCAGCCTGGAGATGTCGCTCGACGACGGTCTCGCGGACCTGGTCGGCGAAGGCTTCGATGCCGGGATCCGGCTGGGCGAGCGGCTCGCGCAGGACATGGTGGCGATTCCTCTGGGCGGCGAGATCCGCATTGTGGTGGCCGGCTCGCCGGCTTATTTCGAGCGCTATCCCCAGCCGCAGACGCCCGACGATCTGTCCGCGCACGATTGTTTGCGCTACCGCTTCTCGACCAGCGGCGGGATTTACCGCTGGGAGTTTGCGGCGCAGGGCGATCCGTCGCGGGTGTTCGAGGCGGACACGCACGGCAGCTTCGTGACCAACGATTTGCGCACCATGGTGCGCGCCGCGGAGCAGGGTGTCGGATTGCTGCACGTGATGGAAGACTTTGTGCGGGAGCAGCTTGCCGATGGCCGGCTCGTGCCGGTACTCGACGCGTGGTGCCCGAGATTCGCCGGCTTTTATCTGTACACCGCGAGCCGTGCGCAGATGCCGCTCAAGCTGCGCGTGCTGATCGACTTCCTGCAGGGCAAGCTGAACCGGCCTGCGGCGCCAATCCGATGATCCAATCCGCCTGTCTGCCGAGACGCGCCTAAAAAGACTGCTTAAAATCGGTTTGCGCCGGCAGTCGAAACGCTGCACACCGGTTCGCCCACTGAAGTCCCATTTCCTTTGACGACGGACAGCCGATGCGTATTCCTTCATTCGACAGAAAGATCGCCGTCCCGCTCTTCGTCTTGTCCGTCACGCAGATCATCGGCTGGGGCACCGTCGGCTTGCCGGCGATCGTGGGAAGGCAGATGGCCGTCGATCTCCGGATGGATTTTTCGTCGGTGTTCGCCGGCGGCTCCGTGTTCTATGTCGTGATGGGACTGTGGGCGCCGCTTCTGGCCCGCGCGTTCGCCCGATTGGGCGCACGGCGCCTGATGATGGGCGGCACGGTCCTGGCGGCCCTGGGGTTCCTGGTGCTTGCGTCGTCTCGTGGACCGCTCATGTATTTCGCGGCCTGGGTAACACTGGGAACCGCGGGGAGCGCCACGCTCTCGACGGCCGCCTACATCATGCTCAACGAACTGGCCGGAGCGAAGGCGAAACGCGCGATCGGCGGCCTGATGTTGCTCACCGGGCTATCGAGCAGTTTCTTTTGGCCACTGGCATCGCTGCTGGCGAACGCGTTGAGCTGGCAGGGAACCTGCGCGGTCTATGCCGGCATGATGATGCTCGTATCCCTTCCGCTCTACGTGTTCGGACTTCCGGCGAAGACGCCGGGCGCACCTCAACGCGCGCGCAGTCTCCCCGCCGCAGCGGCCCAGGTGCCGGCGCGCCGCAGCACGTTCTACTTCATCGCGGCAGCAATCGCCTTGAATGCGTTCGTCACGTTTGGGTTTAGCGCGATCTTTATCGAATTGCTCAAGGCAGTCGGACTGCCCGCGGTGCAGGCCGTCGCCTTCGGTTCGGCGCTCGGCGTGATTCAGGTCGGCGCGCGAGCGGTGGATTTCCTCGGCGGCGGCAAATGGGATGGCGTTTCCACCGGCATCTTTGCGGGCATTGCGCTTCCTGTGGCGATGGTGCTGCTGATCGTGGGTCACGGGTCGCATTCGGCGGTCGTGGTGTTCGTCGTGGTCTATGGGTTGGGGAGCGGCGCACTTGCCGTTGCGCGCGCAACCATACCGCTGGTGTTCTATGACCAGGCCGAGTACGCGTTGGCTGCGTCGCGCATCGCGCTGCCCCTGAACGTGATTTCAGCCGCTGCGCCGCCGCTGTTTATCGCGCTGTTGACCCGGTTAGGCAGCGACGCCTTGCTGGAGGTTGCGATCTTGTGTTCCGGTACGGCGCTGCTTCTGCTGTTGCTGCTTACGCGCCGTAGACCCGCGCTGGATGGCGCCGCGCCGGCCGCCTGAGGCCCGATGTATGGTGTGACGCGATGCAGGACGAGGGCGTCACTTGCGGGTCTTTTTCGGAATCAGGAGTTGCGCCAGTTCCTGCAGGAACCGTACGGGGCCCTCTGCGTGCAGTGCGCGACCGCTGCTGAGTGCGCCGTCGATGATGGTTCCCAGCCGTAAGGCAAACGTCTCCGGCTCATCGACGCGCAAGGCTCGCCCCAACTCCGCGAGCCGCCGCCGCAGTTCCTGCTTGTGCGCTACCGCGACCTTGCGGGCCGGGTGGCTGTCGTCCGCATATTCCGCGGCGATGTTGATCTGCGGGCAACCGCGGTAACCCGGCCGTGCGATACGTTCGCCGATCCATTGAAGTTGCGCGTCCAGTTCCTCGCGCGGCGCGCCCTTGTGCTGTGCGGCGACGCCATCCCAGTGCCGCCAGAAGTCTTCGTCCTCGAGGAGCAGGAAGGCTTCGATCAGATCGTCTTTCGTGCCGAAATGACGATACAGGCTGGTCTTGGCGACACCCGCCCGCTCCACGATCAGGTCGACGCCCACTGCACGCGTGCCCTCGCGATAGAAAAGTTCGCTGGCGGTCCGCAGGATGCGCTCGCGCGTATCCGGTGCGGCTGCGCGCGCTGGTTCTCCCTTCTTCATTCCGCTTCAACCTCAAAGATTGGTCATGCCGAAACACTCGCTTCGATCATAGCACTCGCCGGTTGACGGCGCTACAGATCTGTATTATAAAACATACCGGTCTGTAGCGTTAATCAATCAATCCAGGAGCGGAGACAAGCATGAACGATCGAATCACGGTTGCGGTTTACGGGGCCACGGGTCACACGGGCAAGTTTGTTGTGGCGGAGTTGGAGCGGCGTGGCATTGGCGTGGTCCGGATAGGGCGCGATGCGGCGCGCCTGCGGGAAGGTGGCGCTGGCGATTCGGCTCCATGGCGCGTCGCAGTCATCGACGACCCCAGGCAACTCGACGCGGCGATTCATGGTACGGACGCCGTCATCAACTGCGCCGGACCTTTCCTCGATACCGCGTTGCCGATCGTCGATGCCGCGTTGCGCGCGGGGATTCCTTATCTCGACGTGATGGCGGAACAGGCTGCGCTGCAGGAGCTGATCGAGCAACGCGACACGAGCGCGCGCGCGGCCGGGGTGAGGCTCATCCCCGCAGCGGCGTTCTATGGTGGACTCGCCGATTTGCTCGTCACGGCAATCGCAGACGAAGACAAGCCGCTCGACAGGGTCGACATCGCGATCGGCCTCGACAGTTGGCATCCCACGCCCGGCACGCGTTTGACCGGCGCCCGCAATCGCGCGACGCGGCTCATCCAGCAGGCGGGGCGACTCGCGCCTGTTCCGCAGCCTGCGCCGGAAGGCGTGTGGTCGTTCCCGTCGCCGCTCGGCAGCATGGACGTCGTGATGCTGCCTTTTACCGAAGTGCTCACCGTTTCGCGTCATTTGCGCATTGACACGCTCGAGTCCTGGCTTGCGCTCTCGGCTCTGCGCGACATTCGCGATCCCAACACACCGACGCCCCATCCTCAGGACGAGCAGGGTCGCTCGGCTCAGCAATTTATCGTGGACGTTGTGATCGAACAAAGCGGAACGACGCGCCGTGCCACGGCAATTGGTCGCGATATCTATGCGGTCAGCGCACCGATCGTGGTGGAGGCGACTGAGCGTCTGCTGCAGGGCAAGGTTGCAGCGGGCGGCGGCGTCTCGAGTCTTGGCGACCTGTTCGATGCGCGGGACTTTCTTGCCGCGCTCGAGACGGTGACGGTGTCCTACGACGCTTCGTCGAGCCTGCCGTTCAGCAGGAGAGTCGAGCCCGGGCCGGCACGATGAAGGCGCGCGACTTCGGTTGCGTCAATGTTTGCTCGTGGAGCGCCGGGCTTATCGGCGAAAGTCCATTGCCCGGCTGCTTCCGTCAAATGCATTTCCGCCGAAGGTGTTCCCGCTTAAAGAACCGGAGCCGGACGCGTTCGAATCGAACGCACCTGAGTTGAAGCTGGGACCGCTGTTGGTGGCGTCGATTGAATTCGGGTCCGGCAGGCGCCGGTCGGCATGGTGAACGAACGCGCCGTCAGGGGCTGCCGCGACCTTCCTGTCCGGATTGTCGTGAGTCAGCAGCGGCGCGCTACCGTACACGTAGTCTTGATTCAATTGCACCATGACGCCGATTCCTGGATTGCAGCCGAAACCCACGGCGATGCTTTCGTCCGTGAACGCGCCGCCGCTGCCGATGCCTGTTGCGACAGCCCCTCCGACACGCACCGCGTCGCACTGATTCGCCGCAAACACGACGGCGCCGCTCGGGATCGCCACGTCGACAAGCTCCGCCCCGCCGACCAGCACGCTCACGAGCTTGCCCGCAGCCAGGGTTCCGTTTTGCACCAGCCCGGTCTTGATGAAGTCGACCTGGAGCGCGAAGCCTGTCAAATGGCTTGCTTCGTGCGGCAGCGGGACCTTGTAGGGCGCGAGGCGGGGACCGTCGTCGATACCCGCAAAACTCCCACCGCTCACGCTGATTCGCATGCCAACGCCGGCGAGGTTGGTGCGATAGACGCCGGCGAAATCGGTCACGGGAATCGCAGCCATGACGAAGCGCGCCTCGCGCGCGTTCGACGTGCCGCTACAGGCGAACGGAATATTTTGCGGCGCCGCGACGCGTACCGAGCCGAGCGTCGCACCCAGAGGCAAGCTCGGCGACACGGCGATATTCGCGGACGGCAGCGTGAGATCCAGAGGCAGGTTGATACCGTTGGAGACGCAGTCGGCATACGCGGATTGGGCACCGCTGCAGACAAGAGCGGCAAGGACTGACAGGCATCGAAATAATCGAGCGCAAAGCCGGACGTGTACTCGCATTGCTTTCACCTGGCGCCCCCGCCTGAGTTTCATTCTGAGGCGATTGTACGGATCGCGAGCGGCGTCGAGGACGCAGGCTCCTTACCGAATCTAACGACTCTGCAACATACGGCTTCGCCGCCAGATTTCGCCGCTTTTTTGCACACTTGACCCGACTATTTCGACGCCTTGCATGCACCTGGTATGAAGAGTAGGATCGGTTGCGCTCAACGCGTCAGTGACTCGTATTGACGTTTTGCGCAAGTCCGGCGCGCGGCACTGTTGCTGAAGCACTCCCCATTCCAGTGCGGCCCCGGGCTGGTCATCGCGAGGTCATGATCGCCGCCTGATCTGCGCCTGTTGTCGTTTCGGCGCATGGCCACGCTCCGCACCAGGAACACATCGCGCAATGTTTGCGCCGATCTGCGCAGTCCGTTTCGTTCAGGCAATTTCAGCAGGAAACCATCATCCCTCTGGAGAGCGTCAATGAGTGAGCTAGGCAGCAGGATTCCAACCTACGAGCAGTTCCTTGAATACCGCGCCGTCGTCATCCAGGCGATTGCCGCCGCGTGGCACGACCCGGCCTTCCTCGAGTACCTGAAAGACAGCCCCAAGCAGGCACTGTTCGATCGCTTCGGGTACAAGTATCCGTTCAGCCTCGACCTCAAGGTGCGTACCGGCAGCGCCGCGTGGACGCCGGCGAGAACGGGTGGCTGGACGACACAACAGAACGACACGCTCCAGTTGGTCCTGCCTCCGGCACCCGCGCAGCAAGAGCAGCGTGCCGCGGCACTCGCGGCCTACAACACGGAACACATCCACATCCTCGATTGAACTGAATAACTACGGAGTCCGATATGGCGCTCAACAATGCTGTTCCGTCGTTCGAGTCGATGCTCGAGTTTCAGGAAGTCTATCTGCGCGCAATCGCGCTCTCGTGGGAGGACGCTGAATTCAAGGGCGCGCTGCTGAAAAACCCTCTCGAAGCACTGGGCCGCTACTTTCACTACACCTGCCCTTGGCTGATCGACCTCAATGTGGTCGAAGCACCGGAAGGCGCTGGGTGGGACGCAGGAAAACAAAGCTGGTCGCTGCCGAACAATGTCATGAGCTTCGGCGTGCCGGTGCGCCCTTCGGCGGGTAGCGAAGAAGCGATTGCGCTGGCCGCCTACAACGATGCAGGCCCGGCCTATCTGTTCACCTGCTGCTGAGCCGCGGTGACCCGGTTAACCCGCGATCGATTGCCTCGTCGCAGGTAATCCGTGAAGGGCATGGGCGCACTGACATGTGCGCCCATGCTCGCTGAATGCGGTGCCGCGGTTCGGTGCGGCCATGTTCCCGGTATTTCCCTTTCCCGCTTTTCCCCTCCGATCGATCACGTCATGCTCGGCGATTTCTCCCGTGTGCTGCGCTTCAAATCCCATCTGCTTGTACTCGACGCAGGCCCCGAAACGCTGTTCGTGGTGGACGAGTTCAGGCGATCGGTACTCGCGGGCTCGCTCTACGTCCGGATCGCCGCGTGCATGCGCGAGCAGATGACGATCGCGCAAACGCTGGCGACGCTGTCGGAAACGTTCTCCGAATGGCAGGTGCTTGCCGCGCTCGATCACCTGGTGAGCAAGGGCTACGTCAGCATCGATCTTGCCGACGAACGCGACGCGGCGCGTGGCTTTTTCGAGCGTATCGGGATCGATGCGCGGACGGCCTGCGAGCGTATCGATCGCCAGCGTGTCGAGGTACGCGCATTCGGTGTCGATGCGCGCGCCCAGATTCGCGCATTCGAGGCAAGCGGCATGGAGGTGAGCGGCGAGGCGCCGCTGGTCGTCGCCTTGACCGACTCATACGAGCGGGATGAGCTTGCCGAACTCGCGGTACAAGTGCTTGCGCGCGACGGCATGCTGCTCGTCGTGATGCCCTACGGTGTGCAACCGCTGGTCGGCCCGCTGTTGGCCGGACCCAACGACGGACATGATGGCCCGTGCATCGAATGTGTCCGATACTGGATCGGCCTGAATCAACCCGTACAAGCCGTCCTCGCCCGGCATCACGGGGATGCGGCGAGGCGCCTCGCGCCCGCGCATACGTCGGCCGGCGTGAACGCCGTGTGCGCATTCGTCGCCGCGCTGGTCGAGCAGATCACGGTGAGCGAGGCGCGTCGCGACACCGCGCGCGGGCAGATTCTGTCGCTACGGCTCGATACGTCGATGGTGGCCGCGCATCGTGTCGTCAAACGTCCTCAGTGCCATTGCTGCGGCAATCCGCACTGGATGCGGCAGCAGGCCGCGCGCGCGCCGTCGCTGAAGGACAGTACGGCCATTGCGCAGCGCGAGTCGGGCTTCCGGTCGGCCGATCCCCGGCAAGTCTGGCAACGCTATCAGCATTTGATATCGCCGGTTAGCGGCGCAATCGCCTATCTGCATCCGATGCCCAAGCGTCATGTGGGCCTGCGCCATGTCTATGCGGCCGGTTATCTGGTCCGTCCGGCCGGCACGCCGCGCACCAACCGCTTCGACCGGATTTGCTCGGGTAAGGGCCGCACCGACGAACAGGCGCGCGTCAGCGCACTCTGCGAGACGCTGGAGCGTTTCAGCGGCGTGTATCAAGGCGATGAGGCGACGGTCCGCGCAAGCATGAACGAACTGCGAGCCGATCCTGAATATTTCGGATTGCCAATCGCTATCAACGATCTTCAGCAGTTCAGCGAGCGTCAATTCGCGCGGCGCGAGCAGGACAATGCGCTGACCGACGACGTCCGCAAGCAGGTTCCCCTGCCGTTTTCGCCGGATGTCGCAATCGACTGGACGCCGGCATGGTCGCTGACCACAGGGGCACGCCGCTGCGTGCCGTTGAGCTACTGCTATGCCGAAACACCCGAGTCCGCGCAAGGGCTGTTCTTTTGCGTGCACAATCCGAACGGCAGCGCCGCTGGCGCCTGCCTGGAGGAAGCGATTCTGCAAGGCTTGCTGGAATTGATCGAGCGCGACGCGACCGCGATCTGGTGGTACAACCAGGTCGCGCGCCCCGGCATCGACCTGGCGAGCTTTGGCGATACCTACTTCGATTCGCTCGTGCGGGAGTACGCGTCGTTCGGCTGGCGTTTATGGGCCCTCGACATCACGCACGATCTCGGCATTCCCGTCGTGGTCGCTCTCGCCGAAGAGCCGGAGACGGGGCGCTTCTCGATCGGGTTCGGCTGCCATCTCGACAGCCGCATCGCCGTGCAGCGCGCGCTCACCGAGGTCAATCAACTGCTCGACCTCGCGGCGGATGCGCCGAGCCCGTGGGACGCAGCGAAACTTACCTCGAAGCAGTTTCTCTATCCGGCCGAGACGTTGGCTGTGGCCGACGCATCGAATTGGCCGCGCCTCGAATTCCAGAGCCTGAAAGAGGCCATCGAGCATTGCAAGGCGCGGCTCGCCGCTGCCGGCATGGAACTGCTGGTGGTCGACAAGACCCGCCCCGACATCGGCCTGCCGGTGGTACAGGCCATTGTGCCGGGGCTTTGTCATTTCTGGCCGCGCTTTGGCGCGCCTCGTCTTTATTCGGTGCCGGTCAAGCAGGGGTGGCTCACGCATCCTCGGGATGAAGAAGCGTTGAATGGCGCGCTGCTTTTTCTTTGACAGCCAGAAAGCAAAAAGCCCAGTCGCGATGACTGGGCTAAGTGCTTGAATCTGTTGGTGCCGGAAAGAGGAATCGAACCCCCGACCTTCGCATTACGAATGCGCTGCTCTACCGTCTGAGCTATTCCGGCATCAGGAGAACCGAGATTATAGGGACTTCATTGGCGCTTTGGCAAGCCCCTGACTCAATTTTTTGTTTCGCGATGGTAGCGGGTCACGCGATCCACCTCGTTCTTCGAGCCGAGGAACACCGCCACGCGCTCGTGCAGGCTCTTCGGGACGATATCCAGAATGCGTTTCTCGCCATTGGTCGCGGCGCCGCCCGCCTGTTCGACGATGAACGCCATGGGATTGGCCTCGTACATCAGGCGCAGCTTGCCCGGCTTGTCCGGCGTGCGCTTGTCGGCCGGGTACATGAAGATGCCGCCGCGGTTCAGGATACGGTGCACGTCGGCAACCATCGAGGCGATCCAGCGCATATTGAAGTCGGCCTGACGCGGGCCGTCCTGGCCGGCCTTCAGCTCGCCGACATACTGCTCGACGGGCGGGTACCAGTGGCGCTCGTTCGACGCGTTGATGGCAAATTCGCGCGTTTCGACCGGAATGCTCATGTCGCTCTGCGTGAGCACCCACGAACCCAGTTCACGGTCCAGCGTAAAGCAGTTCACGCCGTTGCCGGTGGTGAGCACCAGCACGGTTTGCGGACCGTAGACGGCGTAGCCGGCGGCAACCTGCTGGGTGCCCGGTTGCAGGAACGACTGTTCGGTCGGCTGCTGACCGTCCGGGCACCGCAGCACGGAGAAGATGGTGCCGATCGACACGTTCACGTCGATATTCGACGAGCCGTCCAGCGGATCGAACACCAGCAGATATTCACCCTTCGGATAGTTGGCCGGAATCGGCGAGAACTTCTCCATTTCTTCGGACGCCATGCCGGCGAGGTTGCCGCCCCATTCGTTCGCTTCGAGCAGGATGTCGTTGGACAGGATGTCGAGCTTCTTCTGCACCTCGCCCTGAACGTTCTCGCTGCCCGCGGTGCCGAGCGCATCGCCCAGTGCGCCCTTGCTGACGTGGTAGCTGATCGCCTTGCACGCCCGCGCAACGACTTCGATCAGGAGCCGCAGATCCGCCGGCAGGTTATTGGTCTCACGCTGCTGCTCGATCAGGTACTTCGTAAGAGTGGTACGACGTTGCAAAGCCATTGCAGTACTCCGATAAGGCGAAGGAATAGTGCGATTTTAACCGCTCGCTGTGACTTTCCCGCGCTTTTGAGACGGAATGTGCACGCTACCTCGGCTCATTCCAGCGCATTCCGGCGCAGTCTCAGGGCTTGCGCCGAGGTTTGACCGCAGCCACGCTGCTGGCGACCTTTCTAGCCAGAGCGGTAGCGCTTGCGCGAGCGCGCGGCGTTCCGGGCAGCTTCGGGCGCCGCGCTCTGGCGAGCGGTTCGATCTCGTTGGCGATCTGCTCGCCGGCTGCTGCGGTGGCGATACGCAGGTCGTAGTCGATCTGCAGGTTGAGCCAGAACTGCGCGCTCGCACCGAAATAGCGGCTGAGGCGCAGTGCCGTGTCTGCCGAGATGGCGCGCTTGCCGAGCATGATGTCGTTGATGCGCGGCGTAGGCACATGCAGGGCCTTTGCCAGTGCGTTGACCGACATGCCGAGCGGGTCGAGGAATTCGCCGCGCAGGATCTCTCCCGGATGGACCGGCGCAATCCGCTCGCCGGTGTCGATGTCCGAAAAGTCGATGCTGTCCAGCTCGGAGCGTTTGATGACCATAGTGGTCTCCCAATCAATCAGTGATAATCGACGATCTCGACATTCAGCGCCTCGCCGCCCACGAAGTGGAAGCAGATACGCCACTGCGCATTAATGCGGATGCTCCATTGCCCACTGCGTTGCCCTTGCAGCGCCTCCAGCCGATTGCCGGGTGGCGTGTACAGGTCTTCGACCGATGACGCGGTATCGATCATGACCAGCTTGCGAAACGCCATGTGCTGGATCTGCGTGGGCAGCGACCGGACGAAGCTGCCGCTAAACAAGAGTGCCGTAGCCTTGTTGCCAAATGTTGTGATCATGGGAATGATATAACGCGATGCGTTAAGCGTAAACCGTTAATTGAATGTGTTTACTTTCACCCCTGCGAGCCAACAAGAACAGTCGTCCGGATGGCTAATTAATTCCTACGACTCATTCTTACGGGCGAAAAAAAGCCGGCAACACGTGCCGGCTTTTTCCTACGCGACTGCGCCTGCGAGATCAGGCCAGGGCCTTCTCCACGACCTCCCGTACATCGCGCGACTTCGCTTGCGCGGCGACCTTTTCCAGCGCCGCACGCATGCCGTCGCGCAACCTGGGGGTAAAGCGCCGCCACAGTTCAAGCGAGCGCGCCAGACGCGCGGCGACCTGCGGATTCAGCGCGTCGAGCGCGATGACCTGCTCGGCCCAGAACGCATAGCCCGAACCGTCTTCGGCGTGGAACTGCGCCGGGTTGGCTATGCAGAAGCTGAAAATCAGCGAGCGGGCGCGGTTCGGGTTCTTCAGATTAAAGGCCGGATGGGTCATCAGCTTGCGCACGGTGTCGATCACCGGCCGCTGTGCGCTGCCGCGCTGGGTGGCCTGCAGGGCGAACCACTTGTCGATGACGAGCGGCTCCTGCTCGAAGCGGCGATAGAAGTCGGCCAATGCGTCTTGCGCCTGCGTGCCGCCGCCTGCTGCCGCCGCATTGAGCAGGGCGGACAGCGCTGCCGAGCGATCGGTCATGTTATTGGCCGCGGCGTACTGCGCCGAAGCGAGCCGCACGGCCTCGGCGGGATCGTCCAGTTCGGCGAGGTAGGAGAGCGCGAGGTTCTTCAGCGCGCGATGACCGCTGGCCTTCGACGTCGCCTCATACACACCCGGTGCATGGTGTTGCTCGTACACCGCGAGCCATTCGCTCCTGAGGGCGGTGGCGAGGCGCTGGCGCACGAACTGGCGGGCGGTATGAACGGCGGCGGGGTTCGACTCGGCCATCTGCTCGGCCAGGTACGCTTCGGACGGCAGGATCAGCGCCAGCTCACGGAACGCCGGCGAGAGCGACTCGTCGCTCAGCACGCGCGCAAACGCGGCGACGACCGAATCGTCCAGTTGCAGCGGCACGCCGGTCGCGGCCCGCCCGGTCAGCGCGAGCAGCTCACGTGTTGCGAGCCGTTGACCGGCTTCCCAGCGGTTGAACGGATCGCTGTCGTGAGCGAGCAGGAAGGCCAGTTCCTCGGCGGTGTAGTCGTATTCGACGATCACCGGCGCCGAGAAATTGCGCAGCAGCGAAGGCAGCGGCTTCTCGGCGACATCCACGAATGTGAACGTCTGCGTGGTCTCCGTCAGTTCGAGCACGCGCGTGGTGGCCGGTGTGGCGCTCGCTTCGCCCTCCAGCCGCAGCGGCAGATCGGCGCCGTCCTTGCCGATCAGACCGATGGCGAACGGGATCAGCAGCGCGCCCTTTTGCGTTTCGCGAGCAGCCGGTGCGGCGTCGCCGTAACCCTGCGTGAGCGTCACGCGGTAGCTGCGCTGGGCGGCGTCGTACGCGGTCTTGACGGCCACGCGCGGCGTGCCCGCCTGGCTGTACCAGCGCTCGTATTGCGTGAGGTCGCGGCCGTTGGCGTCCGCCATCGCATGACGGAAGTCGTCGCAGGTCACCGCCTGACCGTCGTGCCGCTTGAAGTACAGGTCCATGCCCTTGCGGAAGCCGTCGCGGCCAAACAGCGTCTGATACATCCGCACGACTTCCGCGCCTTTCTCGTAGACGGTCATCGTGTAGAAGTTGTTGATCTCGACGTAGCTTTCCGGGCGCACCGGATGCGCCATCGGACCGGCGTCCTCGGCGAACTGCATCTGGCGCAGCACCCGCACGTCCTCGATCCGCTTGGTGGCGCGCGCGGCTTCGTCGCTGGCGCCGCTCTGGCCGCCTGCCATGTCGGCGGAGAACTCCTGGTCGCGGAACACCGTCAGGCCTTCCTTCAGGCTCAACTGGAACCAGTCGCGGCAGGTCACGCGGTTGCCGGTCCAGTTGTGGAAATACTCGTGGCCGACCACGGCTTCGATGTTGGCGAAGTCGGTATCGCTCGCGGTTTCGGGGTTCGCCAGCACGTACTTCGTGTTGAAGATGTTGAGCCCCTTGTTCTCCATTGCGCCCATGTTGAAGTCGCTCACGGCGACGATCATGAAGCGGTCCAGATCCAGTTCGAGCCCGAAGCGCTCCTCGTCCCAGCGGATCGAATGGATCAGCGAGTCCATGGCGTGACGCGTCTTGTCGAGGTCGTGCGGTTCGACCCACACCTGCAGCAGTTTTTCCTTGCCCGAGCCGCTCTTCACGCGCTCTTCGACGCACACCAGCTTGCCCGCGACCAGCGCGAACAGATAGCAGGGCTTGCGAAACGGATCTTCCCAGCGGGCGAAGTGCCGGCCGTCCGGCAGGTCGCCTTCTTCGAGCAGGTTGCCGTTCGACAGCAGCACCGGGTACGCGGCCTTGTCGGCGCGCAGCGTGACCGTATACGTCGCCATCACGTCCGGCCGGTCGAGGAAGTAGGTGATGCCGTGAAAGCCCTCCGCTTCACATTGGGTGAAGAAGTTGCCGCTGGACACGTACAAGCCGGAGAGCGTAGTGTTTTCAATGGGTTTGCAGAGGCTGACGAGCGTCAGCTCGAAGGCTTCCGGTACGTTTTCGACCGTCAGGCCGTGTTCGTTCGGGCGCACGGCGGCGTACGGCGCGCCGTCGATGGCTGCGCTAACGAATTCGAGGCGCTCGCCCAGCAGTTCGAGATGTGCGGCGTGGGTGGCGTCGGGGTTGCGGCGCACGCGCATCGTATTCTTGACGACTGTGCGTTCGGCAACGAGATCGAATTCGAGTGCAACGGTATCGATCAGAAAGGCGGGCGGCGCATAGTCTGCGCGGCGGATGACAGGGGGCGTAGCGGTATCAGCCATGGCACTTTGTAAGAATAGGGTCTCAAGCCGGCCGCGCACCCAGTGCGCACCGGTATACCGAGCCATTGTACAAAGCCCGGGCGCGCTCTGCGCGCCGAACTTTTTGCCTTGGGGCCAGGTCAGCGTATGATCGGGCCGCCGCGCGTGCGTGCGGCGATTAAACGTAAGGACGAGGAAGACCATGAAATCAGATCGTTGGACCCGGCGCGCCATGCTGATGCTGGCGGCGTTGACGGCAGTGCTCTCCGGCTGCACCAGCTATGTGACGACCCAGGTGACGGCCTTCTCCGACTGGAGCGGCAACGACGCGAGCCGCACCTATGCGTTCACGCGCGGCCCTACGCAGCAGAACAGCCTGGAGCAGCAAACCTATGAAGTGCTGGTGGCCAATGAACTGGCCACGCGCGCGTTCCGCCAGGTCGATGCGCAGCAGGCTCACTACCTGGTGGGCCTCTCCTACGGCAGCAAGACGGAGACGATGAGCGTCACCCAGCCGGTGTTCTACAGCAGCCCGTGGCCCGGGCCTTACTGGGGCCGTCCGCTCGACCCGTGGGGGCCGTTCGGCGCGTTCCCGCCGGCCTATGTGAGCCAGTCGTACCCGGTATTTACGCATACGCTTGGCATCCGCATCGTAGAGCGAGCGACCGGCAAGGAGGTCTACAACGTGATGGCGCGCAATGCAGGCGACGAGCCGTCGCTGGTACGGGCCATGCCGTATCTGGCGCGTAGCGCGCTGGCGGACTTCCCGCTCGGCAACGGCGCTGTGCGTACGGTCAAGCTGCCGGTGGACAAGAACGCCGGGATCTCGAACGAGGCGGCCGGCGCGCCGGCGCCCGCTTCGCCGGCTTCCGCGCCGGTGGTGGTGCAGTAACGGTTCTGGCCTGAGGGCGTTACGCCGCGATCTTCGTCCCGCGCGCCGCATGTTGACGCGCTGCGTCGCGCTTGTGCACCCGCTTGCCGGCTGCGTAGGTTTCGAAGATGGCGCGGTCGTCGCCGAGCAGGGCGAAGGCAAACAGCAGTTCTTCAAGCGACCCGGTGCGCGCCGTGCGGCGCGCGAGCAGCGGCGTAGCCTGCGGATCGAGCACGACGAAATCCGCCTCCGACTTCGGCGCGAGCGTGCCCACCTTGTCCGCCAGGTCGAGCGCTTCGGCCGCACCTGCGGTAGCGAGCCAGAACATGCGCGTGGCCGTCAGATGATGGCCGGTGAGGCGCGCCACCTTGTGCGCTTCGTTCATGGTCTGCAGCATCGAGAACGAGGTGCCGCCGCCGACGTCGGTGGCGAGTGCGATCGGCATGCCGGCTTCGTCGGCCTTGTCGAAATCGAACAGGCCGCTGCCGAGGAACAGGTTCGAGGTCGGGCAGTGCGAGGCCACCGTGCCGGTCTGCGCCATCCGCTTGCGGTCTTCCTGATCGAGGTAGATGCAATGGCCGTACACGGCGCGGCGGCGCAGCAGGCCATAGTGATCGTAGATGTCCAGATAGCTGCGGTGACCGGGGAACAGGTCCGCTACCCACTTCACTTCGTCGGTGTTCTCCGCGACATGGCTCTGGATGAAGATGTCCGGATGCTGGCGCGCCAGCACGCCGCAGGCTTCGAGTTGCGCTTCGGTCGAGGTCGGCGCGAAGCGCGGCGTGAGCGCATACATCTGGCGTCCGCGGTTGTGCCAGCGGCCGATCAGCTCGGCGCTGTCGTCGTAGCCCGACTGCGCGGTGTCGCGCAGGAACTCGGGGCAGTTGCGGTCCATCAGCACCTTGCCGGCCACCATGCGCAGGTTGCGCGCTTCGCTCTCGGTGAACAGCGCATCCGCCGATTCCTTATGCACCGTGCAATACACCAGCGCCGTGGTCGTGCCGCAGGCCAGCAGTTCCTCGACGAAGAAGCTCGCGGTGTCCTGCGCATAGGCCGGGTCGGTGAAGCGGCGCTCGGTCGGGAACGTGTAGGTGTCGAGCCACGGCAGCAGACCGGGCGCCGGCGAGGCGATCATGTCCGTCTGCGGATAGTGGATGTGCGTGTCGATGAAGCCCGGCACGATCAGCTTGTCGCGCAGGTCCTGCACCGGCGTGCCGGGCGCGAGTTGCGACGCGAGCGCGGCATACGCGCCGGTCGCGACGACGTGGCCGTCTGCGACGATCAGCAGGCCGTCTTCGTGGAAGACCGCCGCGTTGGACGATTGCGCCGGGTCGCCGTTGAACGTCAGCAGTTGCGCGCGGAATGCGGTTTGGACCGCTTGAGCCGAGTGAGTCATGAGGAAAACTGTCTCCGTTATATGAGCAATAAGCGTGTAGAGGGGACGCAGGCGACGGCGCTTGAACGACACTGAATGCGCCGCCCCTGCTGGTCAATCGCAACCGCGCCAGTCGGTTCGTGTTTTAGCCGTGCCAGTGCGCGTCGAGCTTCGCGATCAAGGCGTCGCGTTCGGCAGGCGTGACGAACGCGGCCTCGAAGCTGTTGCGGATGATGGTGTAGACCTCGGCGTCGGTGAGCTTGAGCGCCTCGATGGTGGCGAGGTAGTTCGCGTTGACGTAGCCGCCGAAGTAAGCCGGATCGTCGGAATTCACAGTGACGGCGACACCCTTGTCGAGCAGCGCCTTCAACGTGTGTTTCGTCAGGTCGTCGAATACGCACAGCTTCAGGTTCGACAGCGGGCACACGGTCAACGCGACGCGGGTGTCGGCCAGACGCGTGACGAGCGCCGGGTCTTCGATGCTGCGCACGCCGTGATCGACACGATCCACTTTCAGCAGATCGAGCGCTTCGTAGATGTACGACGGCGGGCCTTCTTCGCCCGCATGCGCGACGAGCTTCAGCCCCTTGGCACGCGCCTTCGCGAACACGCGCTCGAACTTCGACGGCGGATGGCCGCGCTCCGACGAATCGAGGCCCACGCCGATCAGCCGATGCGGGTACTGGTCGAACAAAGGCAACGCCTCTTCGAAGGTTGCGAGCGCATCCTCTTCGGACAGATGGCGCAGGAAGCACAGGATCAGCTTGCTCGTCAGGCCGCGCTTTTCGGCGTCGGCCAGCGCGCGCTCGATACCCGCCACGACGGTGGCGATCGATACGCCGCGCTCGGTATGCGTTTGCGGATCGAAGAAAATTTCGGTGTGCGTGACGTTGTCCGCGAGCGAGCGCTCGATGTAGGCCATCGTCATGTCGTAGAAGTCCTGCTCATGCAGCAGGACGCTGGCGCCGGCGTAGTAGATGTCGAGGAACGACTGCAAGTCGGTAAACGCATACGCGGCGCGCAGCGCCTCGATCGAGTCGTAGGCGAGCTTCACGCCGTTGCGCTCCGCAAGCGCGAAGATCAGTTCGGGTTCCAGCGAGCCTTCGATATGGATATGCAGCTCGGCCTTCGGCGCGGCTGCCACCTTGTCGGCGAGAGTGAGGGTGGTCGTCGTATTCATGTTCGTTGGTTTAATGAGGTGATTCGGGATGAGTCGAGCCGCGCCGGATGCGTGCCGCCGAACGTTGCCCCATCATGCTGCCTGGGTGGCGTGAGCGTTCGCTTCGACCGCCTGCAACACCTGCGCGGCCGCGGAGATCGCAATGATCTCCGGCGACTTGTCGACGATGCCGTCCACGCCGAGCGGGCATTTCATCCGCGCCACCAGCGCAGGGTCGAGGCCGCGCGCGGCGAGCCGGTGCTCGAACTGCTTGCGCTTGCTGTGCGAGCCGATCATGCCGAAGAACGCGAAGTCGCCGCGCCGCAAGATGCGCTCGGCGAGGTCGAGATCGAGCGCATGGTTGTGCGTCATCACAATGAAGTACGTGTGCGGCGCAGCCTGGTCGATGGCCTCGTCGGGCGCGTCGTTCGGATCGATCGTCACGTTCGACGCCTGCAGCAATTCGGGCGGCGGAAATTGCGCATCGCGCTCGTCGACCCAGCGCACGTGGCATGGCAGCGTGCCCAGCACGCGCACCAGCGCCGCGCCCACATGACCGGCGCCGAACAGCACGACGGCGAAGTCGCGCGGCGCGATGGTTTCGGTGAGCAGCGAACTGCTCTCGTCGAAACCGGCGCCGTCCCACAGCAGACAGTCGGCGCTTTCGACGCCCGGTTCCGGCTCGGACAGCATCACCGCATCCGGTGCGGGGCCGAATGATACGCTACGCACGGTCGAAAGACCTGCCGCCACGCGCTTCGCGAGCGAGCTGATCCAGCCGAGATCGCCGACGTCCAGCCGTTCGAACGCCAGCACCACCGCGCCGCCGCAGCATTGGCCAAGACTCGGGCCGAGCGCGAAGCGTTCGAGCCGGCGCAGATGCGGCACGCGCATGCCTTCCTTGAGGACCTGGCGCGCGGTTTCGATGGCTTTCCATTCGAGGTGGCCGCCGCCGATCGTATGGCGCGCCGAATCGCGCGTGACGATCATCTTCGTGCCGGCCTCGCGGGGCGCCGAACCCTCGACGCGCGCGACCGTCACCAGCACGGCGGCGTCGCCGTGAGTGAGCAGTTGTTGCAGATCGGTCAGCCAGGCTTGCATCCGGTGGTGCTCCGTCCATGGCCGCACGGGGTGTCCGTATGGCCGGTTACGCATGGCGCTGTGCGTTCGTGTCGCGCAGCGCGTGAAAAATCAGGTGGCGGTGTCGCTGCCGGCTGCACCATTGCCTCCAGCGCGTCGAGAATCGCCTCTGGCGTCGCCGGGGCGCGCAACGGTGGCGCATGGTTCGCTTCGGGCACTGCCGCCGCAATCGCGTCGCGAATCGCGAGGAACACCGAGAACGGCAGCAGCAACGGCGGCTCGCCGACCGCCTTCGAGCGGAACACCGTCGGCTCGGCATTCTCGTTGCGATAGAGCTGCACGTGGAACGCCGCCGGGGTGTCGCTCACGGCCGGAATCTTGTACGTCGACGGCGCGTGCGTCATGAGTCGACCTTCGCGGTTCCACCAGAGTTCCTCAGTGGTGAGCCAGCCCATCCCCTGGATGAAGCCGCCTTCTACCTGACCGATGTCGATGGCCGGGTTGATCGACTGCCCGGCGTCGTGCAGCACGTCGGCGCGCACGAGCTTCCATTCGCCGGTCAGCGTGTCGATCACCACTTCCGATACCGCCGCACCATACGCAAAATAGTAAAACGGATGCCCGGTGAGCGTCTTGGCGTCCCAGTGCACCTTGGGCGTCGTATAGAAGCCGTCGGACCATAACTGCACGCGGGCCAGATACGCGGCGTTGACGAGTTGTGCGAAGGGCATCGCCACGCCGTTGGCGTGCACCATGCTGTCCCTGAACTGCACCGCCTCGGGTTCGCCGCCGAGT
This sequence comes from Paraburkholderia sp. GAS38, assembly GCF_050434965.1. NCBI lineage: Bacteria > Pseudomonadati > Pseudomonadota > Betaproteobacteria > Burkholderiales > Burkholderiaceae > Paraburkholderia > Paraburkholderia sp. GAS38. Next base: position 97,186 of record NZ_JBNDJO010000020.1, read on the forward strand.
TCTTTGGCGGCCAGCGCGGCCAGCCGGTCGCGGATCGTACGCGCCGCGGCTTCGGCCGCCTTGCCGTTCAGATCGCTGCCGGTCGAGGCGGCCGTCGCGGACGTGTTGGCGACCTTGGAGGTGTCCGTCGCTGTCGAACGCACGCGCGAGAGCGGCACGCCGAGTTCGTTCGCCACCACCTGGGCCACCTTCGTGTTCAAGCCCTGGCCCATCTCCGTACCGCCGTGATTGACGAGGATCGAACCGTCCTTGTAGACATGCACCAGCGCACCGGCCTGATTGAGGAACGGTACGTTGAACGAAATGCCGAACTTCACCGGCGAGAAGGCGATGCCGCGTTTGAGCACCGGACTCGCCGCGTTATACGCCGCCAGCGCCGCGCGGCGCGCGCGATAGTCGCTGCTGGCGAGCAGTTCGTCGGTGAGCGGCGCGATCACGTTGTCTTCGACCCGCTGGCCATACGGCGTCACGTCGCGCTCGCCCACGCCGTAGTAGTTGGCGAGCCGTACCTCGAGCGGATCGCGCTTCAGTTGCCGCGCGATGCTGTCGAGCATCACTTCCATCACGAGTGCGCCCTGCGGGCCGCCGAAGCCGCGAAACGCGGTGTTCGACTGCGTATTGGTCTTGCAGCACAACGCGACGATCTCGACGTCGGACAGGTAATACGCGTTGTCGAAGTGGCACACGGCCCGCGTGGCCACGGCGCCGGACAGGTCCGCCGAATAGCCCGCGCGCAGCGCGATCTCGACGCGCGCGCCGAGAATGCGGCCGGTTTCGTCGAAGCCTGCTGCGTATTCGTAGACGGCGTCGTGTCGCTTGCCGGTGATCATGAAATCGTCGTCGCGGTCGGCGCGCACTTTCACCGGGCGCTGCAGCCGTTGGGCTGCGAGCGCTGCGATACAGGCAAACAGCGCCGACTGCGATTCCTTGCCGCCGAAGCCGCCGCCCATGCGACGGCATTCGCAGACCACGCCATGTGCCGGCCAGCCGAGCATATGCGCGACCACCTGCTGCATTTCGCTCGGATGCTGGGTCGAACTGTAGACGAGCATGCCGTTCATCTCTTTGGGGATCGCATAGGCGACCTGACCTTCGAGATAGAACTGTTCCTGACCGCCGACTTCGAACGTCCCCTCGATCCGGTGCGGCGCGGCGGCGATTTTAGCGGCGGGCTCGCCGCGTTTCAGATGCAGCGGCGGCAGGACGAACTGCTTCCTCGCCTTGGCTTCGGCCGGCGTCAACACGACTTCCAACGGTTCGTAGCGGACCACGTCGTCGCTTTTCGCGAGCGCAGCGGCGCGGCGCGCCAGTTCGTGGCTCTCGGCGATCACCGCGAACACCGGTTGACCGAGATACAGCACTTCGCCGTCGGCCAGAATCGGATCGTCGTGCAGCACCGGGCCGCAGTTGTTTTCACCGGGGATGTCGGCCGCGGACAGCACCGCGATCACGCCTGGCGCCTTGCGTACCGCGGCGAGGTCGAGCGACACGATGCGCGCATGTGCATGGCGCGCCAGTCCGAGCGCGGCGTGCAGCGTGCCGTGCAGTTCCGGCAGATCGTCGGTATAGGTGGCTTCGCCGCTCACATGCAGCGCGGCGGATTCATGCGGCAAGGAGGTGCCGATCGCGGCGGTTTGCTCGCGGTCCGCGGCATGTTTGATGAAAGCGTCGGTTTGCTTGTTCATCACGACGACTCCTGCGCGGCCGCCGCGCCCATCACGCCGGCCTCGAATGCGAAGGCATTCACGTCGAGCAGGGCGAGCGGTGCGTTATCGCGCGTTTCCATCTGGAAGCGCCGCAGCAGATTGCGCGCCACCTTCAAGCGATAGGCGCTCGACGCCCGCATGTCGCTGAGCGGCTGATAGTCGGCGGCGAGCGCGTCCATTGCGCGCTGGGCCGTCGCGTCATCCCAGACCGCACCGGTCAGGGCGGCTTCCGCGTGGGCGGCGCGCTTCGGCGTTGCCGCCATGCCGCCGAAGGCGATGCGCGCTTCGACGATCGCGCCGTCCGCGACGCGCAGCGCGAAGGCGGCGCACACCGCCGAGATATCCTGATCGTACCGCTTCGAGACCTTGTAGGTGCGAAAGCGCAGATCGGGCGCCGGACGCGGCACGCGGATCGCCGCGACGAATTCGCCGGCGGCGAGGGCGGTCTTCTGATAGCCGAGGTAAAACGCCTCCAGCGGCAGCGTGCGAGTTTTGGCGTCGTGCCGCAGCACGACTTCGGCGCCGAGCGCGAGCAGCGCCGGCATCGAATCGCCGATTGGCGAGCCGTTCGCGACATTGCCGCCGAGCGTGCCCGCATTGCGGATCGGCAGCGAGGCGAAGCGGGTCCAGAGTTCGGCGAGTTCGGGGTAATCCACGGCGAGCGCGGCGTAGGCGTCTTCCAGCGTGACCGCCGCGCCGATCGTCAGCGTTTGCGCATCGCGCTCGATGCGCTTCAGTTCGGCCACGTTGCCGAGATACAGGATCTCGCCGAGGTCGCGAAACTGTTTGGTGACCCACAGGCCGACATCCGTGCTACCGGCGAGAATGCGAGCCTGCGGATGCTGCGCGCGCAAGGTGGCGAAGGCCTGCAGCGTCACCGGTGCGTAGAACGCGGGTGTGCCGAAAGCGGCGCCGCGCACGTCGGGCGCGAGGTATTCGAAGGTGTTCTTGCGTTGCAGCGGCTCGAGTGCCTCGGCGACGGCGGCGCGATCGAACGGTACGCGTGGGTATTGGCCGTAGTCGAACATCTTCTGCGCCGCCTCGACGATCGGCCGGTAGCCCGTGCAGCGGCACAGATTGCCGGACAAGGCGGTATTGATTTCGTCGCGCGTAGGAAGTCCGGCGGCAGCGGGCTGGTTTTCGTACAGCGCCCACATCGACATCACAAAGCCGGGCGTGCAGAAGCCGCATTGCGAGCCGTGACAGTCGACCATGGCCTGCTGCACGGGATGCAGCGCGCCATCTGCCGCGCGCAGGTCCTCGACACTGAAGAGCGCCCGGCCGTCGAGCGTAGGCAGAAACTGGATGCAGGCGTTGACGGCTTTGAGCGTCAGGCCGCCATCGACATCGAGTTCGCCGACCACAACCGTGCAGGCGCCGCAATCGCCTTCCGCGCAACCTTCCTTGGTGCCCGTGCAATGCAGGTCCTCGCGCAGGTGCTGCAGCACGGTGCGCGTCGCCGGCACGCCCAGAACCTCACGGACGGCCCCACGGTGATAGAAACGGATGGTTTGCGTTGTCATGGCGAATCCGAAAGACATTGCGGACCGGGCGCGCGTTACGCAGGGGGTCGTACCGTAGCCGGCCTCGCGCACGTAGATCGCCATCCATATCCGACGATAGCACTACCTTGTCCCGAAAATATTTCCCCTGGGTGATGCGGGTTATTCGCGGGTGGTCATGAGCGTCGGACGCGACGCGGGCTACGGCGCGGCGGCGAGGGCGGGCGGTTGGGCCGGAAAGCCAGGCGGAGCCGGGCGCGGCGGCCGCCGCGTGGGGCGCTGAGAGGCGCCGATCAGGTGCCGATGGGCGGAAATCGAGGCTGGAAGGGGGTAAAAAGGGGCCGAGCCGGCGCCCAGGTGTTTACGACGACGCGCGCTTTGGCGGCGTGTCGCGACCCGGCGGGGAGCCGGGTTCATGGCTTATTTTTCAGGCAATCCGGCGGCGATTGCGGATCAGGCTCAGCGCCAGCGGCACATACGCCACGAAGAAGGCGAGCAGCGACCACTGCGGCAGCGAAAGGCCGAAAATCGGCGGATACGCCGTCTCGCACAAGCCGGCGACCTTGAACACGCCCGGCAGCCAGTGAGCCGGCGGCAGGCTGTCGACCACCGGTTGCAGCGCGTCGAAGCCGCAACTGAAACCCGGGTTCGCCTGCACGTAGACATGACGTGCCGCCGTCACGATGCCGGCCAGCGCCGAGATGGCGGCCAGCACTTCAAGCAGCCGCACGCCGCGCCAGGTATTGAAACGCGCGCCGAGGAACGCAAAGATCGCAATCAGCAGAAAGAAGTAACGCTGCAGAATGCACAGCGGGCAAGGGTCTTCGTGCAGGCCGTATTGCAGGTACAGCGCGCCGGCGACCAGCGCCACGCAGATCAGGCCAAGCAGAACCAGCAGGGTGCGCTCGCGGCGCAGCATCGCATTGTCGTTATTCATGGATCGTGTGGCTGTCGAAAATCCAAAGGGGCGGGTGCCCGCGATTCTAGCGCGAACACCGCCCCTTTGTTTTTCGTCCGACGGATCGCTAACGGATCGTGTTGAGCACCGCTTCGGCGGCGCGGCCGATCGCCAGCAGCGCGTCGTCGCCGTGCGGCGCGCCCGCCAGCATCAGCCCGACCGGGGCGTCGCCGCGCCGGTGGCAGGGCAGCGAGAGCGCGCAGGTATCGAGGAAGTTAAACGCGCTCGGATTGCGCAGGATCAACGCGTTGGTGCGGGTGAAGGCATCGTCGTCCTGAACGAGGTCGGCTACGCGCGGCGGCACCACCGGCACCGTGGGCGCGACGATCGCGTCGAAGCGTTGCCACAGCGTGCTGCGGGCCGCGTCCAGCAGCGCGGTGCGTTCGGCCACCAGGTCGAGATAGTCGGCGGCGCTGGCAGGCTGCCCCTTCAGGATGCGCAGCAGCACGCGCGGGTCGTACTGCTCGCGGTGCTTGTTCAGCAGCGGCCGGTGCCACGCATACGCTTCGATCGACGGAAAGCCGAAGCGGTTGATCTCCGGCAAGCGGTCGAGCGGCGCAAAGCGCACTTCGCTGACAATCGCGCCGGCGGCTTCCAGATGCTTGAGCGCCGTGTCGAGGGCGGCGGCCACCGCCGGCTCCACGCCATCCGTCACATAGTTGGTCAGCACGCCGAGGCGCACGCCTTCGAGCGGGCGAACCGCCGGAATGCGCGGCTCGAGGCCCGCCAGCATGCGGTCGACCAGCGCGCAGCACGCCACCGAGACGCCGATCGGCCCGAACGAATCGAGCGTCGCCGAGAGCGGCACGCCACCGTGCTTCGGGATGCGATCGGCGGTGGGCTTGAAGCCGGTCAGGCCGCACAGCGCCGCCGGGATGCGGATCGAGCCGCCGGTGTCGGTGCCGAGCGCGATCGCTGCCATGCCGTCCGCCACGGAGGCCGCCGCACCCGAGGACGAGCCGCCGGACACCCGCTCGTCGCCCTTCACGTCGCGGCGATAGGGCGACAGCGGATGGCCGTAGTGCGGGTTCAGGCCGAGCCCGGAGAACGCGAACTCGCTCATGTTGGTGCGCCCGACGATCACCGCGCCGGCCCGCTTGAGGCGAGCCACCGTGACTGCATCGGCGGTGGCGGGCGGCGCATCGGCCAGCACGGTCGAACCGGCGCGGGTCACCTGGCCTTCGATGTCGAACAGGTCCTTCACCGACACCGGGATGCCCGCCAGCGGCGACAGCACCGTGCCCGCGGCGCGCAGCCGGTCGTGGCCGTCGGCGGCGGCGCGGGCGCTGTCGGCATCCACGTGCATGAAGACGGTCGAGCCCTGGCCGGCCGGATCGGCGATGCGTTCGAGCGCGGTTTCGACGAGCTTGCGGCTGGTGGTGCGGCCCGCGGCCAGATCGGCGGCAAGCTGGGCGAGCGGCGGGAAGGGCGTGAATTCAGTGGCCATGGTCGTTCGGGTCCGGTTAGAGGCGATTGACGGTTAAATCCGGTTGAAGAGAGTCGCGCGAAACGCTTCGATATGGCGCTGCACCGACTGGCGGGCGCCCTCGGCATCGCGCTCGCGCAGCAAGCGAAACAGTTCGAGATGTTCCTCGTGGACATCTTCGAGATGGTGCGGCTCGGACAGCGAGATAAACCAGAAACGCAGCGACCGTTCATGCAGGCCGCGCAGGATGTCGGCGAGTACCGGATTGCGCGAGGCCGCCGAAATGGCCAGATGGAACTCGCGGTCGATCTCCATCATGCCTTCCACGTCGTGCGCGGCGACGCACACCTTCGAGCGCTCGAGCAGCGCTTCCATCGCGGCGTAGTCGTGCGCCTGGGCGTGGCGCGCCGCCAGTTCGACGCAATGGCCTTCGTTGATCAGACGGACGTCGATGATGGCGAGGACGTCGTCGAGCGAGACCGGCCGCACCATGATGCCCTTGCGCGGCATGATGGTGAGCATGCCTTCGTGGACGAGCCGGTGCAGCGCCTGATGCACGGGCGTGCGGCCGATGCCGGTCAGCGTCATCAGTTCGGCTTCGTTGAGCACTTCGCTCGGACGCAAACGCATCGTGATGATTTCGCGCTTGACGAATTCATAGGCCTGTTCGGCGAGGCTCGCGCCGTTTTGCCGGGCGGCCCTGGGAGCGAGGGAAGTTTGCGAAAGCGTCATGAACAGGAAGTGCGGACGGGGTCGGGGGCCAAGGTGAAACTCATTCGCACGCATTGTAGAACAAGGCTTCACGCCGCCGGCCTGAGGCTGGCGGCGCACCCTCAGGCGACCCGAAGCGCGCCATCAGGCCAGCTCCGCCACACCGTGCGGCACCTTGACCCGCGGCATCATCAGCGTCACCAGACCGCCGACAATCAGCGCGCCGGCGATCAGCACGAGGCCGAAGGTCACGCTATGGGTGGCGTCCTTGACGACGCCGAGCACATACGGGCTCACGTAGCCGGCGAGATTCGCGATCGAATTGATCACGGCGATGCCGGCCACGGCGGCGCTGCCTTGCAGGAACGTGGTGGACATCGACCAGAAGATGCCGAAGCCGGCCAGGATGCCGATGTAGGCAATCGACAGCCCCGTCACCGCCAGCGGGATCGAGTTCGTGACCGAGGCGCTGCCCAGCAACCCCGCCGCGCCGATGAAGCAGCACACGGCATAGTGCCAGCGCCGCTCGCCGGTGATGTCCGATGAGCGGCCGATCAGGATCATGCCGATCCCCGCCGCCAGATACGGAATCGCGGTGACGAAGCCGTTGCTCACCAGATTCGTCACGCCGAGATCCTTGACGATCTGCGGCAGCCAGAACGAGAAGCCCGCGTTGCCGGTGACGAGGCAGAAGTAGATCAGCGTCAGCAGCCAGAAGCGTCCCGACGCGAGTGCCGCGCGCAGGCTATGTTCGGCGCCGGCCGTGGCGGCGGCGGTGTTTTCGCGGGCCAGCCGGGTGAGGACCACGCGCTTTTCGTCATCGCTGAGCCAGGCGGCTTCGGCAGGGGTGTTGCGCAGCACCGCGAGCGCCCAGAAGCCGGCGAGGATCGAGGGAATGCCTTCGATCAGGAACATCCACTGCCAGCCGCGCAGCCCATGGGCGTCGTGCAGCGCCGACATCAGAAAGCCCGAGAGCGGCGCACCGATGATCCCGGCCACCGGAATCGCCGCCATGAACACGGCGACCATGCGGGCACGCCGGTCCGACGGAAACCAGAACGTCAGGTACAGCACCACGCCCGGCACCAGTCCGGCTTCGGCCACGCCGAGAAAAAAGCGCAGCACGTAGAACATCGTCTCCGAGCGCACGAACATCATCACGCACGACAGCGCGCCCCACAGCATCGTGATGCGGGCGATCGTCGCGCGCGCGCCGAACTTCTTCAGCAGCAGGTTGCTTGGCACTTCGAAGACGAAATAGCCGAAGAAGAAGATGCCTGCGCCAAGCCCGTAGGCCGTGTTCGACAGACCGAGATCGCCGGTGAACTGCAGTTTCGCGTAGCCGATATTGACGCGGTCCAGATACGACAGCACGTAGACCAGGAACAGGAACGGCATGATGCGCCAGGTGATCTTGCGCAGCGCGGTGGCTTCGAGGGCGGCGTCGGGCGCCGCGCTCGAGCCGGCGGCTTGAGCGGCGGGCGGCGTGGCTGAAGACGGAACGGGGTTCATGGGCGTCTCATTCGACGATGGGCAGCGCATGCACGCGATAGGCGTGGCGCAGCGTGCGGTTCAGAACCGGGTCGTGCAGTTCGAGTTCGAGCGCGTCGCCCTCGGCCATGCCGACAATGCCGCCTTCCACCGCGAGCGTGCCGCAGAACATGGCCGCCCCTGCTGCGACGGGGGCGCGCTCCAGCAGGTCGGAGGCCGCCAGTAGCGTGGCGACGCTGCCTTGCTGATAGACGCGCCGCACGCCGTCGACGATCGCGAAGGCGCGCAACTGCAACTGGTCCCAATGCCCGGCGACGTCATCGAAGCGCCACGCGTCGCGCGCGATGGGCTTCGGGCAGATCTGCTTGGACACGGTGACGCCATAGGCTTCGACGAGGCGGTCGGTGTGGTCCGAGCCGACCGTCACGAGCAGGCCTTGCGCCGATTGCACCAGTACGCACTCGGCCTCGCCGCTCGAATGCGCGCCGACCACGTCGATCTGTTCGGCCTGCGTCAGCAGTTCCGCGCCGAGGCGGTAGAAGCAGGGCGTGGTCGACGGCCGCTTGACGCCCAGTTCCGCGAGTTCGGCGATGTGGTGTTCGATCGCGGCGCGGTCGCGTCCCGCCCAGCCTGCGATGGTCAAGCGGTTCACCTCGACCGCACAGGCGGCGCTTGCCCCCGAACGGCTGACCACGTTGAACGATACCTGCGTCATTGCTGCACTCCGTCTGCTGAATATTCGGCAAATATTATTGTGATATTTCACAGGCGTCCAGCGTTTCAAAAACATTTTTGTGCCGGACGGCACGGCAGATGGGCTTGTCGTCGCGGTGCGTTACTATCTGGCGTTCAGATTACTTTTTGTAAGGAGGCTTGGCCTATGCACCACGGTATCGGCTTCATTCAGGACCTGGCGGTGGTCATGGCGCTCGCGGGCGTCGTCACCGTGCTGTTCCATCGCCTGAAACAGCCGGTGGTGCTCGGGTATATCGCCGCTGGGGTGATCATCGGGCCGTACACACCGCCGTTCCAGCTGATCCACGACGAGCAGACCATCCAGACGCTCGGCGAGCTCGGCGTCGTGTTCCTGATGTTTTCGCTGGGGCTCGAATTCAGTTTGCGCAAGCTGTTTCAGGTCGGCGCGACGGCGATCGTCGCGGCCTTGTCCGAGATCGTGCTGATGCTGTGGCTCGGCTACGAGATCGGCAGCGCGTTCGGCTGGAGCCCGATGGACTCGCTGTTTCTCGGCGCGATCCTCGCGATCTCGTCCACCACCATCATCGTCAAGGCGCTGTCCGAGCTCGGCCTCAAGCGCGAAAACTTCGCGCAACTGGTGTTCGGCATTCTGATCGTCGAGGACATCCTCGCCATCGCCATGCTGGTGCTACTGTCCGGCATCGCGCAGACCGGGCAGTTGAGCGCCGGCGTCGCGCTGGTCACGCTCGGCAAGCTGCTGCTGTTCATGACCGTGTCGCTGGTGGTGGGCATTCTCGTCGTGCCGCGGGCGCTGAATTACGTGGCGCGCTCGGGTAGCGACGAGATGCTGCTCGTGTCGGTGCTCGGTTTCTGTTTCGGCTTCTGTCTGCTGGTTGTGAAGCTCGACTACAGCATCGCGCTCGGCGCATTTCTGATCGGCGCGATCATGGCCGAGTCGCGGCATCTGCGGCGCATCGAACATCTGATTGCGCCGCTGCGCGACGCCTTCTCGGCAATCTTTTTCGTCACCATTGGGCTGATGCTCAACCCGCATGTGCTGGTCGACTACGCCTGGCCGATCGCGGTGATCACGGTGGCGGTGATCGTCGGCAAGATCGTCTCGTGCGGCCTCGGCACTTTCCTGGCCGGCAAGGACGGCCGCACGGCGATGCGGGTCGGCATGACCGTGTCGCAGATCGGTGAGTTCTCCTTCATCATCGCCTCGCTCGGTCTCACGCTGAAGGTGACGAGCGCGTTCCTGTACCCGATCGCGGTCGCGGTGTCGGCGTTGACGACCCTGTTCACCCCTTACCTGATCCGCGCCGCCGATCCCCTCACGCAGCGGCTCGGCCACGCAATGCCGCGCACGGTGGCCAATGTGTTCGGCATGTATTCGCAATGGCTCGGCAGCCTGCGGCCTGCCAGCGACGGCCCGACGCTGTTCGGCATCACACGCCGGATCGTTCTGCAGATCGTCGTGAACCTCGCGCTGGTGGTGGCGATCTTCCTCGCGACGACGTACGGCGCGCCTCACGCGAGTGCGCTGCTCGATCGTTGGCTGCCGTCCGAACCGTTGCAGCGCGTCGTGCTGTGGAGTGCGGCCTTGCTGGTGTCGATGCCGTTTCTGGTGGCGGTCTATCGCAAGACCAAATCGCTCGCGCTGCTGCTTGCCGAGTTGAGCGTCCAGCCGGCCAAAGCGGGGCGCTTCACCCGCGCGATCCGCTCGGCGATTTCCGACCTCGTGCCGGTGGTCTCGATGGTGGGCGTGTTTCTGCTGGTGGCGGCGCTCTCGGGCGGCATCCTGCCGCCCACCGGGCTGCTCATCGTCGTGCTGGTGTGCGCCGCGCTGCTGATGACGCTGCTGTGGCGCTGGTGCGTGAAAATCCACGCGACCTTGCAGATCGCACTGCGCGAAACGTTCGACGAGCAGCCTGATCCATGAGCGACGGCCGCGCGTGAATCCTGTTGTTGCGCCGGCCGATGAACCGGCGAACGTGGCGGAACAATGTGAGCAATTGTGTGCAGGTTTGCCGCGCATGGCCCGGTAGCGGATAATCAAACCATATCCATTCGTTCGCGTGGAAGGCGCCCGTCCGACAGTCATGAGCGAAAACAAGCCAGAGAATGCCGGTACGCCCGGCACCCCATCCCCGTCCGGCGCGCCGGCTGAGGTTTCCAAGCCTGAAGTTTCACAGTCAGCGGGTTCACAGGCCGCTGGCTCGCAAGCCGATACTGCGTCCACCTCCCCGAAGGTCACCTTGCCGCCTTCACACGAGGATTCCGTCCAGTCGCCGCTCAAAGATCTGTCTGCTCCGGCGGTCACACCATCGCCTGCGGCCGAAGCAGCTGCGGTTCGCTCGTCGACCGACGATCCCGCCAGCGCATCGAGCGTCACACCCACCGATCCCAAAGCGGCCCAGCAACGCGATGCCGCCGAAGCGCGCGCGTCCGCTGCCGAATCGACGGCGCGGCAGGAGGCTTACGCACAGCAGGAAACCCAGACGAAGCAGTTACGCGACGCCGCGCGTGCCGGGCCGGCCGCCGCGCCGCGCGCCGCGGAAGCGGCGTCTGCGGCAGCAGCGAATGCGAATGCCGAGAGCGCCTCGTCGGCTCCATCCGGCGCGCGTGCCGGAGCGGGTTCGGTGCCGCCGGGTTTCGGCGCCGCCCCGGATTTCACCGCCACGAATCCCCCACCGCCGAACGCGCTGCCGCCGTCTCCGCCGCGTTATCTGAAGCAGACGGACTCGGCCTGGTCCGTGTTCGGCCGCATCATCGCGGCGCGGGCGCGCCAGATCTTCGACCGGGCAGGGCGACGGATCACCCAGCGTACCTTGCGGATTGGCGTATCGGCGCGGATTTTCCACCCGGAGCCGGGCGCCAAAGGCCTGCGCGGCAAGACCCTGCAATATCTCGAAGAATCGATCGCGCACTGGGTGATGTCGCGTGACGTGCTGGTCTTCATGATCCCGACGGTCGGCCATCAGGGCATGCTGCATCCGAGCAATATCCGTTTGCGCGACTACGCGAAGAATCTCGACGGCCTGTTGCTGCAAGGTGGCGCGGATGTGTCGCCGCAGTCTTACGCGGAACAGGCGACGAGCCCCGAGTGGCCAGGCGACCGCGTGCGCGACATGTACGAGCTGGAACTGCTGCACGAATTCATCGAGTCGGGCAAGCCGGTGCTCGGCGTGTGCCGGGGCTGTCAGCTAATCAACGTGGCATTCGGCGGGACGCTGTATCAGGACATCGCCACGGATGTGCCGACCGCCGGCGCGCACGTCAACGAGCACTACGACCAGCATCGCCACGGCATCCATTTTCCGGACGGCTCGACGCTCGCCAACATGTTCCCGGGCCGCCGCGACGCGATCGTCAATTCGATTCACCACCAGGCGGTCAAGACGCTCGGACGCGATCTCAATATTGAGGCGGTGTCGGCGGCGGACGGCATCATCGAAGCGGTTCGCTATCGACGCGCGCCCTTCGTGATGGGCGTGCAGTGGCACCCCGAGTTTCACCGTGCCGGTGGCCCCGAGTTGCTCGACTGCACACCGCTGCTCGATACGTTTTTGCGTGTGGCGCGCGAAACGCGTTTCTAGGGACGCGTTTGCAGCACCACGCTGCCGGATTCGATGCGACGACACCCAGACGGCTCCGTTTTCATACGGAGCCGTTTCCTTATGGAGATACTGTCTCGCGATTTGATTGAAAGAGGACAGCGGCCATGCGCTGCTTTAGCGCGATAGTAAGTGATGCAATTGTTTCTTTTTTAGCGCATCAAGCAGGACACTTTTTCGCGATGTGCAGATTGATTTGATGGAATCCTAAGATTGTCATCTATCTCGATTTAAAGTGTCGTTACGCGACACGGTAACGCTTCGCTTGCATCTAAATCCGCGCGATAATCCACGGCTGTTTGGAATTCGCATGGAGCATGCAAGTATGAAGTACCTCTTAACTGTACGGCGCGCAATGCTGCTCGCGACCACGTGCGCGCTGCTGCAGCATGGTGGTCTCGTGCTGGCAGGAGAGGGCGCCGGTTCATCGGGTTCGGTGCCGGTCGTCGGCACGCGTCCGGCCATGAATACGCTGACGCCACAGCCGGTTGCCGCGGCCTTGCAAGCGGCGTCGGTTGCAGGCGGTGCCGGCGATTCGAGTGGCGCCGTTGCTGCAGATAGCGCCGGCGGCGATGCGCAAGGCAATGTCGCCGAGCTGATGCAAATGATTCACGACTCGCAACTCACCGAATTGCGCACCAGCTACAACGGCAGCTATGGCGCGAGTCTGTTTTTCTATCCGCAGGAAATGACGTACTACGTAGCGTTGTTTCAAGACAAGCATTTCTGGCGGGTCATCAAGTCGCAGGACGATGCGCGCGCCGAGGCTGTTTATGCCGGCTTCGTGCAGCAAACCGCGCAACTGGCCGAAGTGGAAATCCGCCGCACGCAGTTGCAGGCGCAAAAGGCGTTTATCCAGGATGTGATTGCACTGTCGGAAGACCGCGCGAAGCGCCTGCAGGCTGACCTGGATGTGGCGCGTACCCAGCAGGCCAAGGTCAACGATTACCAGCGCCAGTCGCAGACCGAGGCGGTTGCGCTGCGGGCCGAGAAGGAAAAGGCTCAGGCCCAGTTGCGTGCCGTGCAAAACCAGGTGCTGCAACTGCAGCGTCAGAACGAGTCGGGGTTGCCGCCAACGCGTTAGGCAGGCCGCAATCCTCGTAGTGGTTTCAGGCAGAAAGCCCGGCAAATTGCCGGGCTTTCTGCTTGTGGGCCGCCGCTGATGGGTTCCCGCTTTGCCGACGTACCGACACCGCCGGCTGCTTCAACGTCCGCCGGTACCGGAAGCGCTTTCCAGCCGCAATACATAGCGCAGCGCGGTGATATCCACGCCGCCCATGTGATCGGGTTCCGCGCCGACGAATTGCCAGCCCTGGCGTTCGTAGAAACCGATGGCCGGCGTATTGCCCTCCAGCACGTACAGATAAATCTGGTTTTCGCCTTGCGCGCGTGCCCAGTCGACGACCGCCCGCATCAGCAGCTTGCCGACGCCGATTCCCTGGTGGCCGGGCAGCGCATGCAGGTTGTCGAGCAAGACGCCCCACTGGGAGTCGGGTTGCCGTTCGACGCACGCAAACCCGATCGGCTCGCCGGCGATCTCGGCGATCACCACATTGCGCCGTTCGGCGCCCGGCGCGTTCAGCCGCACCTGCCAGTAGGCGGCGCGTTCGCGCGTTACCTCGCCGTCGAGGAAGGCGTCGGGCAAGAGGCCACGGTAGGTGGCTTGCCAACTGGTGGAATGGATCGAGGCGATCAGGTCGGCGTCGGCCGGCGTGGCGGGGCGCAACGAAAGCGCGCGGGCGGTGGACATCTGTTCGACAGTCACGTGAAAGAGGGGAATCGACCAAGGGTACCGCGAGTGTACTGCGAGCGCCGCGAAGGGGCGCGATCATTGCGTTACTTGACTGCAAGCTTGCGTCAGGAACGGTAACATGCGGTCTCGCAGATATCGCAGCGGCACCCCTAGGTTTACCCTTATACCGCTGCAATCTGCACAGCATCAAAATGCAGCGCCCCCGGCGCGTTGTTTGTTCCCAGGTTTTCCCTCGCCAGTGGCCTCTGCTCGCCGACGCGGTGAAGTGTTGTCAACTGCCCAATCATGCCGGGCTCGATCCGGCGGTGGGCCATTTCGAGAATGTCATGTCTACTGCGTCTCACGCATCTTCCAATGAATCGAAGGTCCGGACAGTTTTCCGCGTCGTCAGCGGCAACTTTCTGGAAATGTACGATTTCATGGTCTACGGCTATTACGCTTCGTATATTGCCAAGACCTACTTCCCGAGCGGGAGCGATTTCGCTTCGCTGATGCTGTCGTTGTCGGTATTCGGCGCAGGCTTCCTGATGCGGCCGCTCGGCGCCATCGTCCTCGGCGCTTACATCGACCATCACGGCCGGCGCAAAGGCCTGATGCTGACGCTCGGCTTGATGGCGCTCGGCACGCTGACGGTCGCGGCCATTCCGGGCTACGCGACAATCGGCATGCTCGCGCCGGCTCTCGTTCTGTTGGGCCGTCTGCTGCAAGGCTTCTCGGCCGGCGTGGAACTGGGCGGCGTGTCGGTCTACCTGTCGGAGATCGCGACCAAGGGTAACAAGGGCTTCTATTGCTCCTGGCAGTCGGGCAGCCAGCAGGTGGCTGTCGTGTTTGCGGCGCTGATTGGTGTCGTCTTGCACCAGATTCTGCCGCTTGAACAGATGACTGACTGGGGCTGGCGCGTGCCGTTCCTGATCGGCTGCCTGATCGTGCCGTTCCTGTTCCTGATCCGCCGTTCGCTGCAGGAAACTGAAGAGTTTGCGGCGCGCAAGCATCGTCCGAGCATGCGCGAGATCATGAAGTCGATGCTCGACAACTGGGGCATTGTGCTCGGCGGCATGGGCATGGTGATCATGACGACGGTCTCGTTCTATATGATCACGGCCTACACGCCGACTTTCGGCAAGGAAGTGCTGAAGCTGTCGTCGCTCGACTCGCTGGTCGTCACGGTTTGCATCGGGCTGTCGAATCTGGTCTGGCTGCCGCTCGCCGGCGCGGTCTCGGATCGCGTCGGGCGTCGTCCGGTGCTGCTGGTGTTCACCATCCTGACGATCCTCACGGCCTATCCGGCGGTGCAATGGCTGGTGGCCGAGCCGTCGTTCGCTCGCCTGCTCATTGTCGAACTGTGGCTCTCGTTCCTGTACGCCTGCTATAACGGTGCGATGGTGGTGGCATTGACCGAAGTGATGCCGGTCGAAGTGCGTACCGCGGGTTTCTCGCTTGCCTACAGCCTTGCGACGACGATCGGCGGTTTCACGCCGGCCATCTCCACGCTGCTGATCCATACGACCGGCAACAAGGCTGCGCCTGGCTTGTGGCTCGGTCTGGCGGCAATCTGCGGTTTGATCGCGACGCTCGTGCTGTATCGCACGCCCGAATCGCGCAACCAGTACCGCGCGGCTTAAGCGGTTTCAAAGCGGCTTCAAAGCGGCTTCAGGCCCCTATGCAAAGAAACCCCCCACGCTCGCAAGAGCGTGGGGGGTTTCTTTTGGAGCGTCTGGGGCTGCGAAGGCGGCCGTCTAAGCCTGACGTAGTTCGTTCGCGACCTTCTCGACCACGGCATCCCACGCACCCGGTTGCGGCTGACGCACGAGGCGCGCGCCGGGATACCACGGGCTGCGCGGTTCGTCGACGAACCAGCGCCAGTCGGCGGCGAACGGCAGCATCAGCCAGAGCGGCTTGCGCAATGCGCCGCACAGATGGGCAATCGAGGTGTCGATCGAAACGACCGCGTCGAGCCGTTCGATGATCGCCGCGGTGTCCGCAAAATCGCCGACACGTTTGTCGAAACGGTGAATCGAGCCGGCGCGCGGATGCGAGTCGAGCGTGGCGCATTCCGCCGCGCTGAGATTCGGCTGCAGGACGATCCAGTCGATGCCTTCGAGCGCGAAGAGCGGCTCGAGCACGGCGAGCGGCATCGTGCGGTTTTCATGTTGCTGGACGCGGCCGGACCAGGCGAGGCCGATCTTGCGCTTGGCGTGGCCGCCGAGCGAGCCGCGCCACTTGCGCCGGTAGGTAGGCGGCACGCTGAGGTAGGGCGTGCGCGCCGGAATGGTCTCGCTGTTCATGCCGAGCGCCAGCGGCAAGCTCAGCAGCGGACATTGCAGATCTGCCTGTGGGCGCGGCGTGCCCTGGGCGATCAGCGTCACGCGCCACTCGAGTGCGGCGGGCGCGAGAATCGGCACGAGCTGCGGCTGCACCTCGAGCACGACGCGCGCTGCGCGCTGCGCCGCGATCGGCACGAAACGCACGAACTGCAGCGTGTCGCCGAAACCCTGTTCGGCATGCACGAACAGCGTGCGCTTTTCGATCGGCTCGCCTTGCCAGCGGGGCAGCGTCTGCGGGGCACGCTGCGCCGTGGTCTTGAGACGCCATTCGTATTCGGGCAGTCCACGCGCGAAATCGCCGAGCGTGAGCCACGCCAGGGCCCGGTTCATATGCGCGGACGCCAGATCGGGCCGCAGGCGCAACGCCTGATCGAATGCGCGTACGGCCGCAGCATGCGCGCCGAGCGCGTGGTGCGTGGTGCCGAGGCTCAGCCACGCGAGCGCGAACTTCGGATCGAGGCCCACCACGAGTTCAAAACGCGGCAGCGCCTCGTTGTGACGCCCCAACGCGGCGAGCGCGTTGCCCAAGCCGTACAGCGCCGGCGGAAGCTGCGGCTGCAATGCCAGCACGACTTCGAATGCGCCGAGCGCCTGTTCGTGCTGGCCGGTGGCGTCCAGCGTGTTGGCGAGGTTGAAATGCGCGGCGACAAAGCGCGGCTGCGCGGAAATCGCGGCGCGAAACTGCTCGACGGCTTCATCGGCCCGGCCAAGCGCATTGAGCGCCATGCCGAGATTGTTGTGGGCGCCCGCGTGACCCGGCTGCAGTTCGAGCGCGCGCTGGAACGAGGCAATTGCTTCGTCGTGGCGCCCGAGCGCGTGCAGCGCGTTGCCCAGGTTGTTGTGAATCGAGGCGTTATCCGGTTGCAGGCGCAACGATTTCCGGAAGGCATCGGCGGCGTCTTCGTGACGGCCGGCCGCCGCATACGCGTTGCCGAGGTTGTAGTGCGCGAGCGGAAAAGACGGTGCCAGCGTCAAGGCGTTGCGAAAGCGCTCGATGGCGCCGTCGAGTTGCCCCAGTGCCTTGAGCGCGTTGCCGAGATTTAGCTGCAGCGCGGCATCCTGCGGACGCAGGTCGGCCGCGCGGCCGACGAGGTCGGCTGCTTCGGCGTGCTGACCCAGCTGGTGGCGCAGTACGCCCAGCAGGTGCAGCGCATCGACATGCGCGGGATCGATATCGAGCGCGGCACGATAGCCGCGCTCGGCATCGTCGAGGCGGCCGTCACGATGCGCCGCGTAGGCGCTCTCAAACAGGGGTTCCATGACGGGAAGGGCAAGTCTTGTAAGGCAAATGTCGTATTTTCCCACACTCGCGGCCTCCCACCCATCGATTGACGGTCGGGATGTTGATCTATAACGTATGACGCACTGTTCATGTGTGTGTCGACGACGCGGCCCGTATCCTATGACGACCCCTCCCGTTCCCGATGACCCCGCCGGCGAGCGCGACGAAAATCACGCGGGGCATGACCACACCGGACACGATCACGCCGCACACGGCGATGAGCACGCCGCGCACGGTCACAGCCATACCCACGATCACAACCACAGCCACGGCGGCCACCATCACCACCACGCGCCGGTCGCGGGCCATGGACGCGCCTTCGCTATCGCCGTCGTACTGAACGTCGTCATTGTCCTGGTTCAGGGCATCTACGGCGTGCTCGCGCATTCCACTGCGCTGCTCGCCGACGCCGGCCACAATCTCTCCGACGTGCTGGGCCTGCTGCTCGCCTGGGGCGCGACGTGGCTCACCACGCGACGCCCCTCGGCGCGCTACACCTTCGGCTATGGCAGCACCTCGATCCTCGCTTCGCTTGCGAATGCCGGGCTGTTGCTGTTCGCGTGCGGCGTGATCGTCGCCGAAGCGATCGGCCGTCTGATGAACCCCGCGCCCGTTGCGGGGCTGACGGTGTTCGTCGTCGCTACGGTCGGGATGCTGGTCAACGGCTTCTCCGCGTGGCTCTTCATGCGCGGCCAGAAGGAAGACCTCAATATTCGCGGCGCCTTTCTCCACATGGCCGGCGATGCGCTGATTTCCGCGGCCGTCGCGGTGAGCGGCCTCGTGATTCTCGGTACGAACTGGACCTGGCTCGACCCGGTCATGAGTCTCGTTGTCGTGGCGGTGATTGTGTACGGCACGTGGGGGCTGCTGCGCGATTCGGTGCGGCTCGCGCTGGATGCGGTTCCGCCCGGCGTCGACCTGCAGCGCATTCGCGACTATCTCGCGGGCCAGCCGGGCGTCACCGACGTGCATGACCTGCACGTGTGGGCGCTGTCCACCACCGGCAACGCGCTGAGCGCGCATCTCGTGATCCCGGCGGGACATCCCGGCGACGCAGTTGTCGACGCCATCGTACTCACGCTGCGCGAACGATTTGCGATGCAGCACGCCACCCTGCAGGTCGATCTCGGCACGACCGATCACCACTGCTCCCTCGAGCACCCGCACGCGCACTGATGCGGGATTGACGCAGTGCACCGTCAGGCGGCGGGGCAGCGGCGTACACTAGGCGGCATGTTGGTCTCCGGAGTTCTGCATGGCCGCCGCTTCATACGATGCGTCGCCGGTGCTGATCGTTGGGGCGGGCCCAACCGGGCTTGCTGCAGCCATGAGCCTCGCTCGTGCGCATATTTCTGTGCGTCTGATCGACAAGGCGCTGCAGCCGGATCCGCATTCGCGGGCCATCGGCATTCAGGCACGCACGCTTGAACTGCTTGAACAGCATCGCCTCATCGAGCCGTTTCTGGAACTGGGACATCGCGCCCGCGCAGCGAATCTCTATTCCAATGGGCAACGTCTCGCGCGCCTTGATTTCGATCCGCTGCAGACGCGCTATCCGTACGTGCTGTTCCTCGATCAGGCCGTCACCGAACGCTTGCTGACCGAGCATCTGGCGACGCTCGGCGTGAACATCCAGCGCGGTGTCGAGCTGACGATGTTCGCGCAGGGATCGGCCGGGCTCAGTGCGACGCTGCAACACGCCGACGGACGCAGCGAAACCGTCCATCCGTCGTACCTGATCGCGGCGGACGGCGCGCATAGCGCGATTCGCCACCGCCTCGGCATGAGCTTCGCCGGCAAGACTTTCGAGCAGACTTTCCTGCTCGCCGATCTGCAGGCGGAGACGGACTGGTCAGACGACGAGTTCCATATCTTTGCCTCGGGCGAAGGACTCGCGGCCCTGTTTCCGATGGGCGCGGGGCGCTACCGGTTGATTGCGGATCATCCGGCAATGCCGGCCTCACCGGACGGTTCCGGCGAGACAGCGCCAAAGGTCGCAGCACCTGCGCCCGCGCCTTCGCTCGAGGAGTGCCGCGCGCTTGCCGCACGGCGTATCCATCATCCGGTGAAGTTCGCGGACCTGACGTGGGCCACGCATTTTCATCTGAACAGCCGGATGGTCGAACAGTTGCGGGTCGAGCGCGTGTTTCTGGCCGGCGACGCCGCGCATGTGCACAGCCCCGCCGGCGCGCAAGGCATGAACACCGGAATTCAGGAAGCGTTCAACCTGGGCTGGAAGCTGGCTCGCGTGATGAAGGGGCATGCGCCGGACCGGCTGCTCGACTCGTATCACCTGGAGCGGCATCCGATCGAGCGCGATGTGTTGCGGCAGACCAGCTTTGTGACGCACATGGCGGAAGCCGATCATGGGCCGCTCAAGCTATTGCGCGAGCGTGTCATGCCGGCGCTTGCCGCGCTCGGCCCGCTGCGCGATGCCGCACGCCTGACGGTGAGCGAACTGTCGATCCAGTACCGGCGCAGTCCGCTCACGCTCGAACGGGTGCTCGATGGCGGACCGCGCGCCGGTGAGCGCGCACCCGATGCGCTTGTGCATGTCGTGGATGGCCCACTGGGGCGTGCACCCGGTATCGGCTGCATTTTCGATCTGCACGACCCGGCGCTTTTTTCGCTGTTTCTGCTGGTCGCACCGGTCGCGCCCAACGAAGCGCCGCTCGATCCGGCTGCGAGCCGCCACGCGGCGCGCGACGCCGATCTCGACCGCCTGAGCGACGCCATCGAGCGGCTCTTGCCCGGCGCGGTGCGAATCTGGCGGATCAGCGATACGACAGGCGAGGGCGCGCCGCCGCTGTCCGAGTCCTATGGGCGAACCCGGCCGGCGTTTTATCTGATGCGTCCAGACGGGTATATCTGTGCGCGTGGGCGTCCGGCGTCGGATCTGAACGGCTTGCTGCGCCACTGCGAGGCGTGGTTCGCGAGGAGCGTGACGCCGCAGCAGGCGGCCGGTTAGGGCGATGTGCCCAGCGACACCTGGCGCGGCATGACGTTGCGACGCGTCGCATGCCGCGCTCGCCTCCAGGTCAGCCGGCCACAGCGGCCGCCGGTGTCAGCTTCTCGCGATTCGCCAGCACGGCCTCTCTGACGATGCCCGACATCTGCAGGCCGTCCGCATCCGGGCGATCGAGCGTGGCCAGCAACGCACGCCGCATGCGCGGCTCCCAGAAACGGCGAATATGATCGGCGATGCCGGCGAGCGCTTCTTCGCGATCCGGCATCGAATCGAAAAATTCGCCGATCCGGTTCGCCATGTCGATCAGGTTCTGTTCATCCATGGCGCGCCCTCATTTGCCCGACGTTGCGTTGGCCAGTTCGCGCTGGCGCAGCAAGTCGAGCTGTTCCGTGTTGAAGCGCGAATAGTCCTTCTGCCATTGCGACGGCTGTTCGACCGGCATCACCTGCACGGCTGTCACCTTGTATTCGGGGCAATTGGTGGCCCAGTCGGAACTCTCCGTCGTGATCACGTTGGCGCCCGATTCGGGGAAGTGGAACGTCGTGTAGACGACGCCCGGCTGCATCCGTTCGGTCACCTTGGCGCGCAACACGGTCTGGCCCGCGCGCGATTCGATGCCTACCCAGTCGTCCATCTTGATGCCGCGTTCCTCGGCATCGTGCGGATGAATCTCGAGGCGGTCTTCGTCGTGCCAGCGCGAATTTTCCGTGCGGCGCGTTTGCGCCCCCACGTTGTATTGCGACAGGATGCGGCCCGTCGTGAGGATCAGCGGGAATTTGCGCGTGACCTTTTCGGGCGACGCGATGAACTTCGTGATCACGAACTTGCCCTTGCCGCGTACGAAAGTATCGATGTGCATGGTCGGCGTGCCGTCCGGCGCGTTCTCGTTACACGGCCACTGGATGCTGCCGAGCTGCTCGAGCTTCGCATACGAGACGCCGTGGAAGGTCGGCGTGAGGCGCGCGATTTCGTCCATGATCTCGGAAGGATGCGCATAGTCCATTTCATAACCGAGCGCGCGGGCGAGCATCACCGTGACTTCCCAGTCGGCGTAACCGGGAATGGGCGGCATTACCTTGCGAACCCGCGAGATGCGGCGTTCCGCGTTGGTGAAGGTGCCGTCCTTTTCGAGGAACGACGAACCGGGCAGCAGTACGTGCGCGTACTTCGCGGTTTCGTTGAGGAAAATGTCCTGCACGACGATGCACTCCATCGACGACAGCGCAGCCGACACATGATGCGTATTCGGATCCGACTGCACGATGTCTTCGCCCTGGCAGTAGAGCCCCTTGAAACTACCGTCGAGCGCCGCGTCGAACATGTTCGGAATGCGCAGGCCCGGTTCGGGTTGCAGCGTGACGTGCCAGGCTTCTTCGAACAGGGTGCGGGTGGTCGTGTCGCTGATGTGGCGGTAACCCGGCAGTTCGTGCGGGAACGAGCCCATGTCGCACGAACCCTGCACGTTGTTCTGGCCGCGCAGCGGATTCACGCCCACCCCTTCGCGGCCGATGTTGCCGGTAGCCATCGCAAGGTTGGCGATGCCCATCACCATGGTCGAGCCTTGCGCGTGTTCGGTGACGCCGAGGCCGTAATAGATCGCGGAATTGCCGGGCGTGGCGTAGATACGCGCCGCTGCACGTACGTGTTCGGCAGGTACGCCGGTGATGTCCGCCGTGGCTTCCGGTGCGTTTTCCGGCAGCGCGACAAAGGCGCGCCATTGATCGAACGCGCGCGTGTCGCAACGTTCTGCGATAAACGCTTCGTTGAGGAGGCCCTCGGTCACGATCACATGCGCGAGGGCATTGACGATCGCGACGTTGGTGCCCGGCCGCAGTTGCAGATGATGCGACGCCTTGACATGCGGCGTATCGACGATATCGATGCGGCGCGGATCGACCACGATCAGCTTCGCCCCTTCGCGCACGCGGCGTTTCAGGCGCGAGCCGAACACCGGATGACCGTCGGTCGGATTCGCGCCGATCACCATGATGACGTCGGCCTTGTCGACCGATGCGAAAGTTTGCGTGCCGGCCGATTCCCCTAGCGTAGTCTTCAGGCCATAGCCGGTCGGCGAATGGCACACGCGCGCGCAGGTGTCGACGTTGTTGTTGCCGAACGCGGCGCGCACGAGCTTCTGCACCAGGTAGGTTTCTTCGTTAGTGCAGCGCGACGACGTGATGCCGCCGATCGAATCGCGGCCATGCTTCGCCTGGATGCGGCGAAACTCCGAGGCCGCATAGCTCAGCGCTTCTTCCCAACTGACTTCACGCCAGGGGTCGGTGATCTTTGCGCGGATCATCGGCTTGGTGATGCGGTCCTTGTGGGTGGCATAGCCCCACGCGAAGCGGCCCTTTACGCATGCGTGGCCTTCGTTGGCCTGGCCGTTTTTATTCGGCACCATGCGTATGACCTGGCTGCCCTTCATCTCGGCCTTGAACGAGCAGCCGACGCCACAGTACGCACAGGTCGTGGTCACCGAATGCTCGGCCTGACCGAGCATCACAACGCTCTTTTCCTGCAGCGTCGCGGTGGGGCACGCAGCGACGCACGCGCCGCACGAGACGCATTCCGAGTCCATGAACGGCTCGCTGGCGCTGGCGGCGACGCGCGATTCGAAGCCGCGTCCGGCGATCGTCAGCGCGAAGGTGCCCTGGGTTTCCTCACAGGCACGCACGCAGCGGTTGCAGACGATGCACTTGGACGGATCGTAGGTGAAGTACGGATTCGATTCGTCCTTCTGATCCTTCAGGTGGTTCGCGCCGTCGAAGCCGTAGCGCACCTCGCGCAGACCCGTCACGCCCGCCATGTCCTGCAGTTCGCAGTCGCCGTTGGCGGGGCAGGTGAGGCAGTCGAGCGGGTGATCGGAGATGTACAGTTCCATCACATTGCGGCGCAGCGACTGCAGACGGTCCGTTTGCGTGCGCACCTTCATGCCTGCTTCGACCGGCGTCGTGCACGAGGCCGGATAGCCGCGCTTGCCTTCGATCTCGACGAGACACAAACGGCACGAGCCGAACGGTTCGAGCGAATCGGTGGCGCACAGTTTCGGCACGTTCACGCCGGCTTCGATCGCGGCCCGCATCACGGAGGTGCCAGCCGGAACGGTCACCGCCTGACCGTCGATTTCGAGCGTCACGTCGACATCCGCGTGGCGCAGTGGCGTGCCGTAGTCGGTGTCGTCGAAGGGGGAGCGGGGTTGCGGATTTCTTTGCGACTGAGACTGCGCTTGCGACTTGCACGCGCAATTGCCGGAGCCGCAACCGCCGGCAGTGGATTTGAGCACGTCGGACATGGTGGGCTCCATCGTCAGGCCGCCGCCGCTTTGGGCTGGACGGTGTCGAGACCGAAGTCTTCGGGAAAGTGGTCGAGTGCGGACAGCACCGGGTAGGGCGTCATGCCGCCCATTGCGCAGAGCGAACCGGACACCATCGTGTCGCACAGGTCGCGCAGCAGTTGCACTTGCCGCGTCGACGTATCGCCGTTGCGAATCCGCGCGATCACCTCGACGCCGCGCGTCGAACCGATCCGGCATGGCGTGCATTTGCCGCACGATTCGAGCGCACAGAAATGCATGGCATATTGCGCGAGCTCCGCGAGATTCGAGGTGTCGTCGTGCACGACAATGCCGCCGTGACCGACCACGGCGCCGACCGCCGCGTACGCTTCGTAGTCCAGCGGAATGTCCCATTGGCTTTCCGGCAGATAGGTGCCGAGCGGGCCGCCCACCTGGACGGCGCGCGCCGGCCGGCCGCTCGCGGTGCCGCCGCCATAGTCGTACAGCAGCTCGCGCAGCGTGACCCCGAACGCGAGTTCGACGAGTCCGCCTTGCTTCACGTTGCCGGCGAGCTGAAACGGCAGGGTGCCGCGCGAGCGGCCCATGCCGAAGTTTTTATAGAACGCGGCGCCGCGCGCGAAGATGATCGGCACCGTGGCGAGCGTGATGACGTTGTTGATGACGGTGGGTTGTCCGAACAGGCCCACCAGCGCCGGCACGGGCGGCTTGGCCCGCACGATGCCGCGCTTGCCTTCGAGCGATTCGAGCAGCGCGGTTTCTTCGCCGCAGACATAGGCGCCCGCGCCTTTGGCGACTTCCAGTTCGAAACGGTGAGCCGAACCGAGCACGCTGTCGCCGAGCCAGCCGGCGTCGCGGGCGCGCTGGATGGCGGCTTCGAGCGTCGCGATCGAATGCGGATACTCGCTGCGCACGTAGATATAGCCGAGCGTCGCGCCCGTCACGATCCCCGCGATGATCATGCCTTCGATCAGCACATACGGATCGCTCTCCATGATCAGACGGTCGGAGAAGGTGCCGGAATCGCCTTCGTCGGCGTTGCAGACGATGTACTTCTGGGGCGCGCTGGCGCCACGCACAGTACGCCATTTGATGCCGGCGGGGAACGCCGCACCGCCGCGGCCGCGCAAGCCCGATTCGATCAGGGCTTCGCAGGCGGCATCGCCGTCGGCGGCGAGCGCCCGCTTCAGACCTTCAAGGCCGCCGTGGGCGAGGTAGTCGTCGGTCGATAACGGATCGGTAATGCCGATGCGGGCAAAGGTCAGACGCTGCTGCCTTTGCAGATAAGGAATCTCGTCGACGACACCCACATGGTTCGGATGAGCGCCGCCCTCAATGAAGCCCGCGTCGAACAAGGAGACGACGTCTGCTGCGTCGACATTCGCATAGCCGATCCGCCCGCGCGGCGTGACTACTTCGACGAGCGGCTCGAGCCACAGCAAGCCGCGCGAACCGTTGCGGATCAGTTCGATGGCGATGCCGCGTTGCGCCGCTTCATGGGCAATCGCGTCGGCGAGCGCGTCGGCGCCGAGCGCAAGCGCTGCGGAATCGCGAGGGATGTAAATGCGCGTCATGCGGTTTCCTCCACCCGCTTCGTCGCGGCCGCGAGCAGCGCGTCGAACTTCTGGGGTGTCACCTTCGCGTGCAACGTGCCGTTGATCGTCAAGGCCGGCGACAGCGCGCACTGACCAAGGCAATACACCGATTCCAGTTCGACTGCTGCGCCTTCCGCGTCTTGATGTTGATGTGCGCTGTCGAAGCGGCAACCGGTGCGCGTCTCGATGTGCTGCGCAAGCGCCTCGGTGCCCATACTGCGGCACGCTTCGGCGCGGCACAGTTGCACGGTGACGGGCGCAGCGGGATGGGTGCGAAAGTGGTGGTAATAGGTCAGCACACCGTGGACTTCCGCGCGCGACAGGTTCATTGCGCGGGCGAGTGGTGCCACGGTATCCGGCGGCACAAAGCCGAGTTCATCCTGGATGGCGTGCAGTACGGCAAGCAGCGAGCGGCCGGGTTGCGCGTGACGCTGCACCAGTGGCTCAGGCGCGATCGCGTTGGAATCGTGCAAAGTGGGGACTCCTCCGAAGTCTAATATGCACTTGTCTTTCATAAAGTGTGCACTTATGCTTCATTCGTTTGTAGGTGTAGAGCCAACGATAGGCGGGTACTGGCCCTTACGCAATAGGAGGCAAGTCAACATATATGATCAGGATCGAATGCCACGCACAGCTGGTTGTCCGCGACCCGGACGGCCGCGAAGCCAGCCTGACGGACGTCGTGCAGCTTTTGGCGCTCGTCGACGAAGCCGGCAGCATTGCCCAGGCGGCGACGCTTAAGGGTTTGTCCTACCGTCACGCATGGGGTTTGCTGCGCAGTATCGAGGAGCGGCTGGGCGGTCCGTTGATCGCCAAGGAGCGTGGGCGCGGCTCGGTGCTGTCGGAACTCGGCCAGGCCGTGTTGCGCGCGCAGCGGCTGTGCAGCGAGCGGCTCGACGGCAACATGCGGGCGCTGGCGAGCGAGGTGGCGAGCGACCTGAACCGATGGCTCGCGCCGCCCGCCGACGATGTACGGATTCACGCTTCGCACGGCTATGC
This sequence comes from Paraburkholderia sp. GAS38, assembly GCF_050434965.1. Lineage (NCBI taxonomy): Bacteria > Pseudomonadati > Pseudomonadota > Betaproteobacteria > Burkholderiales > Burkholderiaceae > Paraburkholderia > Paraburkholderia sp. GAS38. The sequence goes on from NZ_JBNDJO010000020.1 coordinate 123,506, forward strand.
CGTAGCAGCGCTGGTCACGGCGCTGGTGGCCGATGACGTGCCCGTCGACATCAAGTATCGCGACAGCGCGGATGCGGTCACCGCATTGGCGCGCGGCGAGTGCGACCTGGCCGGCTTCCATCTGCCGCGCGGCGAGTTTCGCGCTGCCTGTGCCGATACCTACCGGCGCTGGCTCGATCCCGAGCGCCATGTGCTGCTTCACCTCACGCAGCGCAAGCAGGGCCTGTTTCTGTCGAAGGGCAACCCGAAGCGGATCAATGGACTGGGCGATCTCGCGCGCGACGACATCCGCTTCGTGAACCGCCAGCCGGGATCCGGCACGCGGATGCTGCTCGATCTGGCACTGCGCCGCGTGGGTGTCGATCCGGATCGGGTCAACGGCTATGCGTCGACGGAGTTGACGCATTCGGCGATTGCCGCGTTTGTCGCCAGCGGCATGGCCGATGTGGGATTCGGCGTCGAGCCGGCCGCGCATCACTTCGGCCTCGATTTCGTGCCGATCGTCGACGAAGACTATTACTTCGCATGCGACCGGGCGGCGCTGGAGCGCACGCCGCTTGTCACGGTCATCGACATGCTGCGTAGCGTTGCCTTCAAGAGCGGGGTGGCGCGGCTGGAAGGCTACAATCCACAGGATTGCGGCACCTTGCTGGAACTCGACGAAGGGCTCGGCGCGACCCTCGGGTAAGCGGCTGTAACAAGCGCCCAGGGGCCTGCCGCTGCGTCGCAGAGTGGTATGAGATACTCTGTAGTCTTATGATTTAGCCTCAACTGCGCGGCCACACCGCGCCGGATCGACATGAACGTTCTTCTCAAAGCCTGTGCCGTGGCCGTGACGGCAGGCGCGTTGTGCGCCACAGTCTCCATTGCTTTTGCGCAAAATTCACCGGGCGTGCCGGGCGGCATTCTGGACGATGAATTCCACCTGCAGGAGCATCCGCAACTGCCGTTCGCGGCATCGGCGCCGTCCAACAAGTACCAGTCCGACAAGAAGTCCGCCATGCGCCGCAAGGGCGACAACGGTGATCCGGACGGTTGCAATCTGCAGTGCCCGCAGGATCAGTAACGCGCATTGGCGCGGCATGGTGCTGCCGCACCTTCGCGCCACCGCCACGCACGGGCTTCGCTTTGCTGGTACGGATTGCTTGCTAGTGCGCGGCTAGCGGATCGAGACCGGTGCTGGCCACATCAGGCGCGGCCTCGGGCGAGGCCAGGAAGTCGAGGAACTGCTTGGCCTCACGCGGATGAGCGGCGCCCACCGGAATGCCGGCCGCATAACGGGTGACCGATTGCAGCGACTCAGGAATCTTCCCGACGAACTCGATGCCCGGCACCGGTAACAACTCGCTGACCTGCTGGAATCCCAGTTGATAGTCCCCCTTGGCCACGACCGAGCCCACAGGAATCTTTGGGATCATCGTGGCTTTCGGCTTGAGCTGTGCTTCGATGCCCATTTTCTCGAAGAGTTGGTTCTGGATGTAGACGCCGCTCGCGCTATCCGAATACGCCACCGACTTTGCCTCCAGCAAGGTCGTCCTGAATGCTTCCACGCTGCCGATGTCCGGCTTGGGTTCGCCTGCGCGAACCGCCATGCCGATGCGCGAGTCCGCTAATTCGACCCGCGAGCTGGGGATGATCTTGCCCTCGGCGATCAGCTTGTCGAGCGCGTAGCCCACCATGATGACGGCGTCGGCGGGTTCCTTGCGCTCGAGACGGTTGGGAATCGCCTCGGGCGAGTTGCCCATGGACGGTCCGTAGGCAATGTTCAGCGTGTCTGCCGTTTTTGCTTCGAACTTCGGCGCCAGTAGCTGATAGGCCGCGGTGAAGCCGCCGGAATTCATGACGTGGAGGTCGACAGCCTGCGCGGTTTGGGTGAATAGCGAGCCGCAGAGGAGGGTTGTGGTGAGCAGGGTTGGGAGGCGTGATTTCATGTGGGGAGTGTCGTTGGCTAGCGCCTGATAGGCTCGGTTCCCTGTGCAAGTTCTGCCAGATAGCGACTGTAGACAAAAACCCGTCCACGTTGCTTCCCGGTAACTTCGCTGGCGATCTTTAATTCGATCAGGTTTGCAAATGCAGCAGTGACTGCCGGTTGAGACAGTTGCAGTTTTTCAGCTGCGGCTGGAATGGTCAACATGGGCCTGCGTTGCAACGCCTGGAACAATCGCGCGGCGGACCCACTGGCTCGGCCCAACTGTTCGATCGCTTTGCGGTCTTCGTCGAAGATACTCAAGATCCGTCGGCCCGCGTCCGCCGCTTGTTCGGAAGTCTCTTTGACGCCTTGCAGGAAGAAATTGATCCAACCTTCCCAGTCGGCTTTTTCCCGGACACGCTGCAGCCGTTCGTAGTATTCGTTGCGGTTGGCCTTGAAGTACAGGCTGAGGTACAAAATTGGCTGCGACATGGCGTCCTCCGCACAGAGGAGAAGCGTGATGAGCAGGCGTCCAAGGCGTCCGTTACCGTCTAAAAACGGGTGGATCGTTTCAAACTGGGCATGTGCCATGGCTGCTTTGACCAGCAGGGGGACCGCTGGCGGATCGGCGTGCAGGAAACGCTCGAAGTCTCCCAGGCATTGCATCAGGCGATCCGGAGGTGGGGGCACGAACATCGCCAGACTCGGCCGACTCCCGCCAATCCAGTTTTGCTGACGCCGAAACTCACCTGGGTCCTTCTCGGCTCCTCGCCCGTTATTGAGCAGTTTGCCGTGAATCTCACGCAGCAGCCGCAATGACAAAGGGAAATTGGCCCCGATACGCTCCAAGCCATAGTTCATCGCCGCAACGTAGCAGGACACCTCCTGAACATCGTCCAGCGGGACGCCGGGTACTTCATCATTCTCGAATAAAAGCAGATCGGACAGTGACGACTGGGTGCCTTCGATCTGGCTGGATAGCAGCGCTTCCTTTCGAACGCAGAAATAGATGAACAGATCCGGGTCGGGGAACAGGGCCGCCAGTCCGTCCAATCTGCCGAGAGCGCGATTCGCACCCTCGAGCAGTATGAACATGGTCGAGTCAATCGCGATGGGCGGATCAGGCGGCAGGGGACGGGGAACAAACGCTTTATAGCGTTCGGCGGCGAGTGAGCCGTCAACGTAGTCGCCAGCGATTCGTTCTGTCCTAACTAAAGGATGGGGCCAAAGAGTTTAATCAGACCGGAGGCTGCTATCGAAACTTTAATAGCAATCCGGCTAACTAAAGTTTAGCTCGCTAAAGTTTAGCAAAAGCAATTCTTGACGGTATGGATATGACTTGGCTCAAGCTTCTCGTGTCTTGCCGATGGGCTGCATCTGCGCGTCCGCCGAGCTAACGCAGTACTCAGCAAAAAACCCCGAGAGCCTGACGCTGTCGGGGTTTCCAGTAAAACAGTGTTGCCACTTGCAGGGTGTTTGGTGGAGGCGGCGGGAATCGAACCCGCGTCCAGAAGCACTCTACGACTAGTTCTACATACTTAGTTCTGTCATTTGATTTAACCACCACGACGCGGACGAACACGCTGCATGACGGCGATTCACTAGGTTTTCGACCCGGGCGTCGTGACGCCGCCAAGGCTTAACTGACGTATATGACCTCTGTCGGTATTGCTACCGGTCTTGCGACTCTAGCCCGTCAGTGAACTAGGCAGAGGACGGCGGCCCTTAGGCTGCCAGTGCGAACGTTTCGTCGTTTGCAGTTACGTTTTTCCCATTGATTAACGAGGTGACGGGTCCTCGGTATGCCCTAGCCGCTTCGCAACCCCTGTCGAAACCAGGTCGCCCCCGCGGTTTGTTGCCCAAAACTTCTGAACCAAAGTAGATTTTACAATAGATTGACAGCCCTGTCCTGGCTGTCTTTGGATAGGACCGCCGCCGGGTTCACCAAGGCCGCCAGCCGGCAGCCTGTTCAACTGATCTCGCGCAGCAGCTTTTGCAGTTCGGCCGGCGACTGGACCACATGCTGCGCATGCCAGCGGGTCGGGGGAATGTCGTTGCCGCAGTAGCCGTAGGCGGCTGCGACCGTCACCATGCCCGCGGCGAAGCCCGCCTGGATGTCGCGCAAGTCGTCTCCCACGTAGACGACTCGCTCCGGCGCGAGGTCCAGCATCCGGGCCGCGTGCAGCAGCGGCGCGGGATGGGGCTTCGAGTGCGGGGTCGTGTCGCCGCTGACCACGCAGCCGGCCCGCAGATCCAGCCCCAGCAGGGCGACGAGCGGATCGGTCAGGCGCGCTACCTTGTTGGTGACGATGCCCCAGCGCACGCCGCGCGCGTCCAGTTCATCTAGCACGGCGTCGATGCCCTGGAACAGCGTGGTTTCGATACACAGGTCGGCTTCGTAGTTGGCGAGAAACTCTTCGCGCATCGCCGCGAACTCGGGGTGCTCCGGACCAATGCCGAAGGCGCCGCCAATCAGCCCGCGTGCGCCGGCCGATGCCAGCGGCCGCAGGTCGTCGAGCGGCACCATCTCGAGGCCGCGCTCGTGGCGCATCTTGTTGACGGCTGCGGCCAGGTCGGGCGCCGTGTCGGCCAGGGTGCCGTCAAGGTCGAACAGGACCGCCTGGCAAAGGCCGATCGAGGCGTCTTCGTCTTCGCGCTGCGGCAGGGGGGTAGGGTCGCTCATGGATGCGTAGTGGAGTCGGTGCGCGTCAGGCGTCGCGGCGGCAGGCGAGCATGTAGTTGATGCTCGTGTCGTCCGACAGGGCGAAGTGCTTGCTGAGCGGGTGATATGCGATGCCCTTGATGTCCGCGGTGCGCAACTCGGCGGCGCGGACGAAACCTGCCAGTTCCGACGGGCGGATGAAGCGCGCGTAGTCGTGGGTGCCCTTGGGCAGCATCCGCGCAATATATTCCGCGCCGATTACCGCGAACAGATAAGACTTCACGTTGCGGTTGAGCGTCGAGAAGAAAACCCACCCGCCAGGCTTCACCAAGGTCTTGCAGGCCGCGACGATGGCCGCCGGCTCGGGCACGTGTTCCAGCATTTCCATGCAGGTCACGACGTCGTAAGTGCCGGGTTCGCGGGCGGCGAGCGCCTCTGCGGCGATTTCTTCGTAATCGACGGTTACACCACTTTCAAGGCTGTGAAGATCTGCCACGCCGAGCGCCTGGCTCGACAGGTCGATTCCCTTCACCTGTGCACCTAATCCGGCCATCGATTCCGTCAGAATGCCGCCGCCGCATCCAATATCGAGCACCCGTTTGCCGGCGAGCTGCGCATGCGCGTCGATCCAGTTGAGCCGGACCGGATTCAGTTCGTGCAGCGGTTTGAATTCGGCGTTCGGGTCCCACCAGCGATGGGCGAGATCGCTGAATTTCTGCAGTTCGTGGGGATCGGCATTGGTCATGACGGATGAGGCCTTGATGAGAGCGGGTGAACGGGTGTCGAGGATAAGCCCCGAGTATATAGGCCGACGCACAGGGCGGCAAAATGCCACGGGCACCTCGGTTGCCGGCAACCGGCCTAAGGCCGATGCCCGGTGGGTCGCCCTGACGTGACGTAACGAAGCATTCGGGCATAAAAAAAGCCCCGCCGAAGCGGGGCTTTGATACTGCGGTAACTTGGAGCTTACTGCTTCGAAGTACCGACAACTTCGACTTCCACGCGACGATCCGGTGCGAGGCAGGCGATCAGTTGCTTGCGGTTCTTCTGGTTGCAGCCGGTCGTAACCGGGTTGCGCTTGCCCTTGCCTTCCGTATAGATACGGTTGGCTTCGATGCCCTTGCTGACCAGGTATGCCTTGACAGCTTGTGCACGACGCAGCGACAGACGGTCGTTGTACTTGTCCGAACCGATACGGTCCGTGTAGCCCGTTGCGACCACAACTTCCAGGTTCAGCGCGCCGATCTTCGATGCCAGATCGTCCAGCTTTTCCTTGCCAGCCGGCTTCAGGATAGCCTTGTCGAAGTCGAACAGCGCGTCAGCTTGATACGTAATCTTCTGGCTTTGGATAACCGGAGCGACCGGCGGCGGTGCCGGCGGGGTCGGTGCCTGAGCAACCAGGGCGCCATCGCACTTTGCGTTAGCGGTTGCCGGCGTCCAGAATGCATCGCGCCAGCAGAGTTCGTTCGTGCCGTTCATCCACACGTACTCGCCCGTACCGTTCACCCAGTTGTCGTTCGTAGCTTGTCGCGACGCCGGCACCGACTGTGCCATTGCGGATGCAGCCATTACTGCGGTAGCTGCAATGAACGCGAGCTTTGAAAGTTTATTCATATTTCTCCTCTCGAAATTGAGATTACCGCAGGTTTACTGCGAGCTTGTTGACGATGACAAGTCATACATTGCTCGAAGTATAACATTGGTGCGGAACAAAAAACGCGCTGTGTAGACTTCGAGCAGTGTCTAACTTCTTTGTGCGTTGGCATTTTGCCATATCGTTCCCTTCCCACGTAAAAAAATCTGCCCCCGTTCCCTACCCCTGTCCGATTGTGGTGCATCCGCAACAGAAGCGTGGGGGGAGCGGTACGCCCCGCCAGTCATGGCTGAGAGCCGAATAGGGGCCAGCATAAATCGGGCCCGCTCCTGCCTGTCCCTGGAGCCTCCCAGGCGCCCTTCGTGTGCTGCCCACTAATAGGTATACGTGCCCCCGCCGGGGGTGGATGCCTCGCGTGTTAGAATCGCGTGATGCGTTGCGCCTGCAGCGCCTACGCGAAGACGGGGTCCCGCCATCGTCTTCGCACGTAAAAGATACGGATAATGGATCAATTCGCCAAAGAGACTCTGCCAATCTCCCTAGAGGAGGAAATGCGCCGTTCGTATCTCGATTACGCGATGAGCGTGATCGTGGGGCGTGCGCTTCCCGATGTCCGCGATGGCCTGAAGCCGGTGCACCGGCGCGTGCTGTACGCGATGCACGAGCTGAACAACGACTGGAACCGAGCTTACAAGAAGTCGGCGCGTATTGTCGGCGACGTGATCGGTAAATATCACCCGCACGGCGACACGGCTGTCTACGACACGATTGTCCGGATGGCGCAGTACTTCTCCTTGCGCTATATGCTGGTGGACGGTCAGGGCAACTTCGGTTCGGTCGACGGCGACAACGCCGCGGCGATGCGGTACACCGAAATCCGCATGTCCAAGATCGGCCATGAGCTGCTCGCCGACATCGACAAGGAAACGGTCGACTTCACGCCGAACTACGACGGCAGCGAAAACGAGCCGGCTATCCTCCCGGCGCGTATTCCCAATCTGCTGATCAATGGCTCGTCCGGGATCGCGGTGGGGATGGCAACGAACATCCCGCCGCACAACCTGAACGAAATCGTCGACGCCTGTCAGCATCTGCTGAAGAACCCGGAAGCGACGATCGACGAGCTGATCGAAATCGTTCCGGGGCCCGACTTCCCGACGGCCGGCATCATCTACGGCGTGGCCGGCGTGCGCGACGGCTATCACACCGGCCGTGGCCGCGTGGTGATGCGCGCGCTCACGCACTTCGAGGAAATCGACCGCGGCCAGCGGATGGCGATCATCGTCGACGAGTTGCCGTACCAGGTGAACAAGCGCTCGCTGCTCGAGCGCATTGCCGAACTCGTCAACGAGAAGAAGCTCGAAGGCATTTCCGACATCCGCGACGAGTCCGACAAGAGCGGCATGCGGGTCGTGATCGAGTTGAAGCGTGGCGAAGTGCCCGAGGTCATCCTCAACAACCTGTACAAGGCGACCCAGCTTCAGGATACGTTCGGCATGAACATGGTCGCGCTGGTCGACGGCCAGCCGAAGCTGCTGAACCTGAAGGAAATGCTGTCCTGCTTCCTGTCGCACCGGCGGGAAGTGCTGACGCGGCGCACCGTATACGAACTGCGTAAAGCGCGCGAACGCGGTCATGTGCTGGAAGGCCTGGCGGTGGCGCTCGCCAATATCGACGAGTTCATCGCCCTCATCAAGGCTGCGCCGACTCCGCCTATCGCGAAGCAGGAGTTGATGAACCGGCCGTGGGATTCGTCGCTGGTGCGCGAAATGTTGTCGCGCGCCGAGACGGAAAACGCCTCGGCGGGCGGTCGCGAAGCGTATCGTCCGGAAGGCCTGAACCCCGCGTTCGGCATGCAGTCCGATGGCCTCTACCGTCTGTCCGACACCCAGGCTCAGGAAATCTTGCAGATGCGTCTGCAACGCCTGACCGGTCTGGAGCAGGACAAGATCATCGGCGAGTACCGCGAAGTGATGGCCCAAATCGCCGACCTGCTCGACATCCTGGCGCGCCCGGAACGCATTGCGGCGATCATCGTCGAGGAACTCACCTCGATCAAGGCCGAATTCGGCGACGCACGCCGTTCCAAGATCGAGCTGAACGCGACCGAGCTGAACACCGAAGACCTGATCACGCCGCAGGACATGGTGGTGACCATGTCGCATGCCGGTTATGTGAAATCGCAGCCGTTGTCCGAATATCGCGCCCAGAAGCGCGGAGGTCGCGGCAAACAGGCGACTTCCATGAAGGAAGACGACTGGATCGACACGCTCTTCATCGCCAACACGCACGATCACATCCTGTGCTTCTCGAACCGCGGCCGCGTCTACTGGGTCAAGGTCTACGAAGTGCCGCAGGGTTCGCGCAACTCGCGCGGCCGCCCGATCGTCAATATGTTCCCGCTGCAGGACGGCGAGAAGATCACGGTGGTCCTGCCGGTCAAGGAATTCTCGGCGGATAAATACGTGTTCATGGCCACCGCGTTAGGAACGGTAAAAAAGACGCCGCTAGAAGCCTTTAGTCGGCCGCTGCGCAAGGGTATTATTGCGGTCGGTCTGGATGATGGTGATTACCTGATCGGCGCGGCTATCACCGACGGTCAGCACGACGTGATGTTGTTCTCGGATTCGGGCAAGGCAGTGCGCTTCGACGAGAACGACGTGCGTCCGATGGGCCGGGAGGCGCGCGGCGTCCGCGGCATGCAGCTTGACGACGGGCAGCAGGTGATTGCGCTGCTGGTCGCCGGCGACGAGCAGCAGTCAGTGCTCACCGCCACGGAAAATGGCTTCGGCAAACGTACGCCGATCACTGAGTACACCCGCCACGGGCGGGGTACGAAGGGAATGATCGCGATCCAGACGTCGGAGCGCAACGGCCGTGTGGTTGCCGCCACGCTGGTGGATTCCGAGGCGCAGATCATGCTGATTACGAATACGGGCGTGCTGATTCGCACGCGCGTGTCGGAAATCCGTGAAATGGGCCGCGCAACCCAAGGTGTTACACTCATCAGTCTTGATGAAGGGACGAAGCTTTCCGGTTTGCAGCAGGTTGCTGAGGCCGAAGCTGATGTGGATGGCGACGCCGAAGGTCCCGCTGACGGTGACGAAAGCGGTGAAGAGGGCGGCGCAGCCTGATTCGCACCGGCAATCATGTACAGGGTGAACGCTGCGGGGACGCAGACTGGCGCATCGGGCCGATGCGCAGTCCACGCAGCAAGCAGTTCGACTAATTTCTCTTAGGGAGTAATGATGCAAAAAGGATTCAAACAGTTGATGTTGCTGGCTGCTTTCGTGCCGACCCTTGCAATGGCGCAGGCGCTCCAAAGCCAAACGCCGGCTCCGGCGGACAGCACGGCTGCTGCAGCGCCGGTTGATCCGGCCAAGCAGGCTGCCATCAAGGATCTGCTGGACGCGATCGACGCGCAGAAGCTCGTCGGCGCAATCGGTAACAGCGCACAAATGCAAGCCAAGCAATTGGTTCCGGCCATCCTGTCGGACGCTTTGAGCGAAAACAAGACGATGACGGACAAGCAGAAGCAAGCTTCCGTCCCGACGCTGCAGAAGAACGCTGTGCCGAAGCTGGTTGACGCGGCAGGCCAGGTCTTCGCAACGGATGGCTTCCGTCAGGACGCAATGCAAGCTCAGTACGACGCTTACGCGAAGTACTATTCGACGTCGGAAATCAAAGATCTGACGGCGTTCTACAAGAGCCCGACGGGCCGCAAGTTCATCCAGGTCCAGGACCAGGTTGGCCGCGACGTCGTGAACGGTCTGATGCAAAAGTACATGCCGCAATCGATCAAGGCAACGCGCGCTCAAGCTGACCAGGAAGTCGCTTCGGTCAAGCCGGCCAAGTAAGCAGGTCGATCGGGCTTTGCTGATGCCGGGCTAACCGGCCGGCCACAGGCGCCTCGCGGCGCCCGGGTTTGGCGGGGTAGCGGTGTCAATGCGATAATGGCCGTTTGCGCACACGCGCAGACGGCCATTTTCTTTTCGGGCGCGAATTCGCAACGGTGATTCGTTGCGCGCCCGCTTCAGGGGTTTCACGATGCGCGTCTTTAATTTCTCGGCCGGACCTGCGGCCATGCCCGAAGAAGTGCTGCGCCTCGCCGCCGACGAGATGCTCGACTGGCACGGCAGCGGCATGAGCGTGATGGAAATGAGCCATCGCGGCAAAGAGTTCATGTCGATTCACGAGGAAGCGCTGACCGATCTGCGCGACCTGCTCGACGTGCCTGCCAGCCATCGCATTCTGTTTTTGCAGGGCGGCGGTCTGGGCGAGAACGCCATCGTGCCGCTGAACCTGTTCGGTTCGAAGCCGCGCGCCGATTTCGTGGTGACGGGTTCCTGGTCGCAGAAATCGTTCAAGGAAGCGCAAAAGTACGGCAGCGTGCATCTGGCCGCGAGCGGTGAAACTGCCGACGGCTTTACACGCGCCCCGGCGCGCGCCGAGTGGCAATTGTCCGACGATCCTGCCTACGTGCATCTGTGCACGAACGAGACGATCCACGGCGTCGAAACCTTCGAAATTCCCGACCTCGGCGACGTTCCGCTGGTGGCCGACGCGTCGTCGCATATCCTCTCGCGTCCCATGGATATCGCCAAATATGGCGTACTGTACGGCGGTGCCCAGAAGAACATCGGCATGGCCGGCGTCACCGTGGTGATCGTGCGCGAGGACATGCTGGACCGCGCGATGAGCGTGTGCCCGTCCGCGTTCGAGTGGAAAACCGTCGCCGCCAACAATTCGATGTACAACACGCCGCCCACGTACGCGATCTACATCGCCGGGCTCGTGTTCAAGTGGCTGAAGAAGCAGGGCGGCCTGACCGCCATGGAAGCGCGCAACATCGAGAAGTCGAAGCTCCTCTACGACGCCATCGATGCAAGCAGCTTCTACCTGAACAAGATTGAACGCACTTCGCGCTCGCGGATGAACGTACCGTTCTTCCTCGCCGACGAAGCGCGCAACGAAGATTTCCTGGCCGGTGCGAAAGCGCGCGGGCTGGTGCAGCTGAAGGGCCACAAGTCCGTCGGCGGCATGCGGGCGTCGATTTACAACGCGGTGCCGCTCGAAGGCGTTAAAGCGCTCGTCGAGTACATGAAGGAATTCGAACAGCGCAGCGCCTGAGCCTCAGGCGCGGGCATCCCTTCCCGCAGTTTCCCGGCAGAGCCGTTTCACGCATGGACGACGAACTTAATACACGACTTAAACCGCTGCGCGAGCGTATTGACGCGCTCGATGCACAACTCATCGCGCTGCTGAACCAGCGGGCCGCGGTTGCGCTCGAGGTTGGCGAAGTCAAGAAGCATTTCAACGCGCCGGTGTTCCGGCCGGAGCGCGAGCAGCAGGTGATCGCGCGTCTGCAGGACATGAGCGACGGGCCGCTCGCCAGCGAGCACATCAGTGCGATCTGGCGCGAAATCATGGCCGCCAGCCGCGCGCTCGAAAAGACCATCAAGGCCGCGTATCTCGGCCCGGCGGGCACCTATAGCGAACAGGCGATGCACGAGTACTTCGGTCAGTCGATCGAAGGCCTGCCGTGTCCGTCCATCGATGAAGTCTTCCGTTCGGTCGAAGCGGGTGCCGCCGAATTCGGCGTGGTGCCCATCGAGAACTCGACCGAAGGCGCGGTCTCGCGCACGCTGGACCTGCTGTTGCAAACGCAGTTGCTGATCGGTGGCGAACTTGCTTTGCCGATCCACCACAATCTGCTGACGCTCAACGGCGACCTGAGTGGCGTGACGCGCGTTTGCGCGCATCCGCAGGCGCTTGCGCAATGCCAGGGCTGGCTCGCGTCGAACGCGCCGCATCTGGAGCGGCAGGCGGTGGCGAGCAATGCCGAAGGCGCGCGAATCGCCGCGGCCGATCCAACCGTGGCAGCGATCGCCGGCGATCGCGCAGCGATCCACTACGGCCTGCAGGTCGCGCACGCGCTGATCCAGGACGACCCGCACAACCGCACGCGTTTCGTGATGATCGGCAAGGAGCCGACCGGTGTGAGCGGTAGCGATCTGACCTCGCTGATCGTCTCGGTGGCGAATGAGCCGGGCGCGATGTTCAAGCTGCTCGAGCCGCTGGCTCGGCATGGCGTGTCGATGACGCGTTTCGAGTCGCGTCCGGCCCGTGTCGGGACGTGGGAGTACTACTTCTACATCGACGTCGAAGGACACCGGGACGATGCGTCCGTCACGGCGGCGCTCGCCGAGCTCGGTCAGAAGGCTGAATTCCTGAAGATCCTCGGCTCGTACCCGCGGGCGCGCTGATCCGTCTGCCTGGCCCTTTTCGTCGAACCTCATTCATTACTTCAATTAGTCGAACCGGAGATATTCATGACAACGCCTTTCGGTCCTTCCTATGTGCGCGCGATTGCGCCTTATATCGCCGGTAAGCCGATTTCGGAAGTGGCCCGCGAGTTTGGCCTCGACGAGGCGAGCATTGTGAAACTTGCGTCGAACGAGAATCCGCTGGGCATGCCGGAGTCGGCGCAGCGCGCCCTGGCGCAGGCTGCGAGCGAACTGGGTCGCTATCCGGACGCCAACGCGTTCGAACTGAAGGCGGCGTTGAGCGCGCGCTATGACGTCCCGGCCGACTGGGTCACGCTCGGCAACGGCAGCAACGACATTCTCGAAATCGCGGCGCATGCGTTTGTCGAAAAGGGCCAGTCGATCGTCTACTCCGAGTATTCGTTTGCCGTGTATGCGCTGGCAACCCAGGGGCTGGGCGCGCGCGCCATCGTCGTGCCGGCGGTCAAGCACGGCCACGACCTTGACGCGATGCTCGCGGCCATCACCGACGACACCCGTCTCGTGTTCGTCGCCAATCCGAACAACCCCACTGGCACCTTCATCGAGGGCCCGGCGCTCGAGGCATTTCTCGACAAGGTGCCGCGCAACGTCGTGGTGGTGCTGGACGAGGCGTACACGGAATATCTGGCGCCGGAAAAGCGCTACGACTCGATCGCATGGGTGCGCCGCTATCCGAACCTGCTCGTGTCGCGCACGTTCTCGAAAGCGTTTGGCCTCGCCGGTTTGCGCGTCGGCTTCGCGATTGCCCAGCCGGAGCTGACCGATCTGCTGAATCGCCTGCGCCAGCCGTTCAACGTCAATACGCTGGCCCAGGCTGCTGCGATCGCTGCCCTGAACGACAAGGCTTTCCTGGAAAAGACCGCGGCACTCAATGCGCAGGGCTATCGTTTTTTGACGGAAGCGTTCGACCGGCTCGGCCTCGAGTATGTGCCGTCGTTCGGCAACTTCGTCCTTGTGCGTGTCGGCCAGGACGACGGCGCCGGCAATCGCGTCAATCTCGCGTTGCTCAAGCAGGGCGTGATCGTGCGTCCGGTGGGCAACTACGGTCTGCCGCAATGGCTGCGCATTACGATCGGCCTGCCGGCAGAAAACGAAGCATTTATCGCCGCGCTCGAAAAGACGCTCGCGTCTGCCTGAGCGGTGCAAGCGCGCTCGAACCGAGCGTGAGATTTTGACCCGCGCGCCAGCGTTTTTCACGCGATGGCGCGCTTTTTCCTGTGATCGACGTGGCCGGGTTTTCTTTTAACAAGCTGGTGATTTTAGGTGTCGGCCTGATCGGCGGTTCGCTGGCGCGCGGATTGCGCGAGCGCGGCGACGTGGCCGGTGCGCGCGCCGTGATCGGGGTAGGGCGCACGCCCGCGTCGATCGCGCGCGCGCTCGAACTGGGGGTGGTGGACGCCGCTGTGGCGTTGAGCGACGACGCGGCGTTGCAGGCCGCGCTCGCCGGCGCGGACTATGTGTTGCTGGCGGCGCCGGTTGCGCAGACCCAACCGTTGCTCGAGCGGATCGCGCCGTTTCTCGAAGCCTCCACCATCGTCACCGACGCGGGCAGCACCAAGTCCGACGTGGTCGCCGCGGCGCGTGCCGCGCTCGGCGAGCGGGTCGGGCAATTCGTGCCGGGGCATCCGATTGCCGGGCGCGAATCGAGCGGCGCGGATGCCGCGCTGCCCGATCTCTATGAAGGCCGCAACGTCGTGTTGTGCGCGTTGCCCGACAATCCGCCTGACGTGGTGGAGCGCGTCGCCGCGATGTGGCGCGCCACCGGCGCGACGGTGCACGAGATGACGCCGGAGCAGCATGACCGCGTGCTGGCGTCGGTGAGCCATTTGCCGCATTTGCTCTCGTTTGCGCTGGTCGAGCAGATCCTGAACTCGCCTGACGCGGCGCTGAAGTTTTCTTTCGCCGCGGGCGGCTTCCGCGATTTCACGCGGATTGCCGCGTCGAGTCCGGAAATGTGGCGGGACATCTGCGTCGCCAACCGTGCTGCGCTGCTCGATGAACTGGACGCCTACACGGCGGTGCTCGCGCGCCTGCGCGCGGCCGTCGAGGCCGCGGACGGCGCCGCGCTCGAGGCGGTGTTCGCCCGCTCCCGCGTCGCGCGTACCGAATGGCAGGAGCAGCGCGCCAACGTCAGCGCTGCCGCCGACCCCGCGAAATAACCGGAAACTGGACTCAATCATGGAATACCTCGATCTCGGACCGTTTTCCCGTGCGTCCGGCACGATTCGCCTGCCTGGCTCGAAGAGCATTTCGAACCGCGTCCTGCTGCTCGCGGCACTGGCTGAGGGCGAAACCACCATCACCAATCTGCTCGACTCCGACGACACGCGCGTGATGCTCGACGCGCTCGAAAAGCTCGGCGTCAAGCTGAAGCGCGAGGGCGACGAGTGCGTCGTATCCGGCACACGCGGCGCGTTCACGGCAAGAACCGCGGACCTGTTCCTCGGCAACGCCGGCACGGCTGTGCGGCCGTTGACGGCAGCGCTTGCGGTCAACGGCGGCGACTACCGTGTGCACGGCGTGCCGCGCATGCATGAGCGGCCGATCGGCGACCTGGTCGACGGTCTGCGGCAGATCGGGGCGAAGATCGACTACGAGGAAAACGACGGCTTTCCGCCGCTGCGGATTCGTCCGGCCAAGATCGCCGTCGAAGCGCCGATCCGCGTGCGCGGCGACGTGTCGAGCCAATTCCTGACCGCCCTGCTGATGACGCTGCCGTTGTTGCGCACGGACAGCGGCGTGACGATCGTTCAGGTGGACGGCGAGCTGATTTCGAAGCCTTATATCGAGATCACGATCAAGCTGATGGAGCGCTTCGGCATCAAGGTCGAACGCCACGGCTGGCACCAGTTCACCGTGCCGGCCGGCCAGCGCTACCAGTCGCCGGGCAGGATCATGGTGGAGGGCGATGCGTCGACCGCTTCGTATTTCCTTGCCGCCGGCGTGCTCGGCGGCGGTCCGCTGCGGGTGGAAGGGGTCGGACGGGCCAGCATCCAGGGCGACGTCGGTTTTGCCGACGCGCTGATCCGGATGGGGGCGAACGTGACGATGGGCGAAGACTGGATCGAAGTGCGCGGCATTGGCCACGATCATGGCAAGCTGGAACCGATCGACATGGATTGCAACCTGATTCCGGATGCCGCGATGACGATTGCCGTCGCCGCGCTGTTCGCCGATGGCACGACCACGCTGCGCAACATCGCCAGCTGGCGCGTCAAGGAAACCGACCGGCTGGCGGCCATGGCGACCGAGTTGCGCAAGGTCGGCGCCAAGGTCACCGAGGGCGAGGACTACATTGCTGTGACGCCGCCCGAGAAACTGACGCCGAACGCCGCGATCGACACCTACGACGACCACCGCATGGCGATGTGCTTTTCGCTGGTGAGTCTCGGCGGGGTGCCGGTGCGGATCAACGATCCGAAATGCGTCGGCAAAACCTTCCCGGACTATTTCGAGCGCTTCATGGCGCTGGCCCAACCCTGATTCGACCTGAACCGACCTGACGTGCGACTTTTTCGATGAAACCGACCCGTCCCTTTCACCAGACGCCCGTCATTACGATCGACGGCCCGACCGCCTCCGGCAAAGGCACCGTGGCCGCGCTGGTCGCCGCCAATCTCGGCTTCCACCTGCTCGATAGCGGCGCACTGTACCGGCTCGCCGCGCTGGCGAGCGTCCGTTACAGCATTGCGGCGGACGACGCCGAGTCCCTTGCGAAGCTGATCGACGACCTCCATATCACCTTCCGCGAGGGGCTCGCCCAGCTCGACGGCGTGGATGTATCGAGCGAGATTCGCGCCGAAGAAATCGGCAAACGGGCCTCCGCCATCGCCGTCCACGCTCCCGTGCGAGCCGCGCTGGTGGCCCGTCAGCGGGCTTTCCGCAAGGAGCCGGGACTGGTCGCCGACGGCCGCGACATGGGCACGGTGATCTTCCAGGACGCGGCCCTCAAGGTGTTTCTGACGGCCAGCGCCGAGGCCCGTGCCGTCCGGCGACATAAGCAATTGATCCAAAAAGGTTTTTCTGCTAATATAGATGACTTGCTCCGGGATTTGCGTGAACGCGACGAGCGCGACAGTCAGCGCGCGGCCGCGCCGCTCAAGCCTGCAGCGGATGCGAAGCTGCTCGATACCTCCGCATTGTCGGTCGACCAGGCGGTCGATCAGGTCGTGCAGTGGTACCAGGCGCTTCTTCCGGCCACATGAAAGTGCGGCTCGGGCATCAACCGTATCAAGTAGCAAGCAGTGAAAGCAGTCTGTTGTCGTGTAGGTGCTCCGCGATCGTCGTGGAGCGTGTATTAACCCTTTAACCCCGCGTGGGATTCGCACCTCGCCGAAATTGCTGACCGTCCGGCCAGCCGGGCACGCGAGAACCATGCAAATTTTGATTTTTATGTCCGACCTGCAAACTTCCAACCCGAATACCGAATCTTTTGCGGCTCTGTTCGAAGAGTCGCTGACCAAGCAAGACATGCGCGCCGGCGAAGTGATCTCCGCCGAAGTCGTGCGCGTTGACCACAACTTCGTGGTCGTCAACGCTGGTCTCAAGTCCGAAGCCTACATCCCGCTCGAAGAGTTCCTGAACGACGCGGGCGAGGTAGAAGTGCAGGCGGGCGACTTCGTTTCCGTCGCGATCGACGCGCTGGAAAACGGCTATGGCGACACCATCCTGTCGCGCGACAAGGCGAAGCGCCTGGCTTCGTGGCTGTCGCTGGAAAAGGCCCTCGACAACAACGAACTCGTGACCGGCACGATCACGGGCAAGGTCAAGGGCGGCATGACCGTCATGGTCAACGGCATCCGCGCGTTCCTGCCGGGTTCGCTGGTTGACACGCGTCCGGTCAAGGACACGACCCCGTACGAAGGCAAGACGCTGGAATTCCGCGTCATCAAGCTCGACCGCAAGCGTAACAACGTCGTGCTGTCGCGCCGTGCCGTGATCGAAGCCACGCAAGGCGAAGAGCGCGCAAAGCTGCTCGAAACGCTGAAGGAAGGCGCGATCGTGGAAGGCGTGGTGAAGAACATCACGGACTACGGCGCATTCGTGGACCTCGGCGGTATCGACGGCCTGCTGCACATCACCGACATCGCATGGCGTCGTGTGCGTCACCCGAGCGAAGTGCTGTCGGTTGGCCAGGAAGTCACCGCGAAGATCCTCAAGTTCGATCAAGAGAAGAACCGCGTTTCGCTGGGTATCAAGCAACTGGGCGACGATCCGTGGGAAGGCATTTCCCGCCGTTACCCGTCGGGCACGCGCCTGTTCGGTAAGGTCACCAACATCACCGACTACGGCGCATTCGTCGAAGTCGAATCGGGCATCGAAGGCCTGGTTCACGTGTCGGAAATGGACTGGACGAACAAGAACGTTGCACCGTCGAAGGTTGTGCAGCTGGGCGACGAAGTCGAAGTCATGGTTCTCGAAATCGACGAAGACCGCCGCCGTATCAGCCTCGGCATGAAGCAATGCAAGCCGAACCCGTGGGACGACTTCAGCCGCAACTTCAAGAAGGGCGACAAGCTGCAAGGCGCAATCAAGTCGATCACCGACTTCGGCGTCTTCATCGGTCTGCCTGGCGGCATCGACGGTCTGGTTCACCTGTCGGACCTGTCGTGGAGCGAAACGGGCGAAGAAGCGGTTCGCAAGTACAAGAAGGGCGACGAAGTGGAAGCGATCGTTCTCGGCATCGACGTCGAGAAGGAACGCATTTCGCTGGGTATCAAGCAGCTCGAAGGCGACCCGTTCAGCAACTTCGTTGCAATGAACGACAAGGGTTCGATCGTCGACGGCGTGGTCAAGACGGTAGACGCGAAGGGTGCTGTGGTTCAGCTGTCGGCAGAAGTCGAAGGCTACCTGCGCGCTTCGGAAATCGCACAAGACCGCGTGGAAGATGCTCGCAACGTGCTGAAGGAAGGCGACAAGGTCAACGCGATGATCATCAACATCGATCGCAAGTCGCGTGGTATCAACCTGTCCGTCAAGGCTAAGGACTCGGCTGAGCAACAGGAAGCGATTCGCGGCCTGGCTTCGTCGGATTCCAGCTCGGCTGCCACCGGCACGACGAACCTCGGCGCGCTGTTGAAGGCCAAGCTCGACGGCCAGAACCAGTAAGCCTTGAGTTTTCTTGAGAGGTCTGCTGCAGTATGACCAAATCGGAATTGGTCGCCCAGCTGGCTACGCGATTTCCGCAGCTTGTACTTAAAGATGCGGATTTCGCGGTGAAGACGATGCTTGATGCGATGTCGGAGGCGCTTGCCAACGGCCATCGCATTGAAATTCGTGGCTTCGGCAGCTTCGGCCTCAATCGTCGTCCCTCCCGTGTCGGACGCAATCCGAAGTCGGGCGAGAAGGTGCTGGTACCCGAGAAGTACGTACCGCACTTCAAGCCCGGCAAGGAATTGCGCGAGCGGGTAGATCGACGTTCGGGCGAGCCGCTGAAGGCTGAAGAGCCGGATGACGACGACCTGTAAATGTTCCGCTGTGCGGTTCGCAGCGTGGCATTGGTAGCGTCAGCGGCCAAAGCCAGACGGCAAAAGACCAGAAAAAGCGCCTTCGGGCGCTTTTTTTTCGTCTACGCTCCGGCGCTCCGCCGGGGGAGCACGCCGGAGACGCTCAGGTTACCCGGCAACTGCCTTTTTGCCGGGTGGAAGATCCGCGCGGCGCGAGACGCCATGCAAACCGGGCGGTAAACCCCACGTAAGCGCATCCAGACGCCTTGTTCCTGCCCACTCGCTGGGCCTTCCATTACAATACGGGTCACTTCGGCGCGGGCGACACCATGGCGCGACGCGCGTCATCAAGCCGGCGTCATACCCGCAACTGCCGTCAAGAGACCTTATTCATGAAATTTATCGTCTGGCTGATCCGCGTTCTGGTGTTCGTGCTGCTGCTGGTGCTCGCACTCTCCAACACGCAAACCGCTACGCTGAATTTCCTGGCCGGCTACGCATGGTCCGCCCCGCTGATCCTCATCGGCCTCGCGTTCTTTGTGGTCGGTTTGCTGGCCGGGCTGGTGTCGGCGGTGCCGGCGCTGTTTCGGCTGCGGCTCGAAAACGGCCGCCTGAAGCGTGAGCTGCGCGTGGCGCGCGAGGCCCCGGTGGTGGTCGAGCAACCGCCGCTGCCGCCGCTGATCTAGGTTTTCCCATGCCGTGTGCCCGAGGCACGCGGCTTTCGTTTCTGTACTCCCGATCAATCGCATGGATCTAGACTTCTGGTGGCTGCTGGTCATTCCCGTCGCTTTCGCGTTCGGCTGGATGGCCGCGCGCTACGACCTCAAGACGCTGCTGTCCGAGAGCGCCAACCTGCCGCGTTCGTATTTCCGCGGCCTCAATTTCCTGCTCAATGAGCAACCGGACCAGGCTATCGATGCGTTCATCGAGGTCGTCAAGCTCGACCCGGAAACCATCGAGCTGCATTTCGCGCTGGGCAATCTGTTCCGCCGCCGCGGCGAGACGGACCGCGCGATTCGCGTGCATCAGAACCTGCTGAGCCGTGCCGACCTGCCGGTCAAGGAGCGCGATCATGCGGCCTATGAGCTGGGGCAGGACTTCCTGAAGGCGGGCCTGCTGGACCGCGCGGAAGAGACCTTCCGCTCGCTCGAGGCCGGTGAGCATGCATTGGGCGCCCAGCGCGCGCTGCTCACCATCTATGAGATCGAGAAGGACTGGCACAAGTCGATCGACACCGCGCGTCACCTCGAAACAATGGGCGCCGAGTCGCTGGACAAGGAAATCGCCCAGTTCCACTGTGAACTGGCGCAGGAAGCACTCCAGCAAAAGAAGCCCGATGAGGCTCGCCACCAGTTGCATCTGGCGTTGAAGGCCAACTCGCAAAGCGTGCGCGCGACCATCCTGTTCGGCGATGTGGACATGGTGGGCGGCGCGCCGGAGGCTGCAATCGCGCATTGGCTGAAAGTCGAGGAGCAAAACTCCTCGTATTTGCCGCTGGTGGCCGAAAAGCTGATGAAAGCGTATGAAGCGCTCGGGCGCCCGGAGGACGGGGCGGATCTGCTGACGAGCTGGGTCGACCGCTACCCTTCGAACGATCTGCTGGACGTGGCCTACCAGCACGTCGCGGCCCTGCGCGGGCAGGATGCGGCGCACGCACTCGCACGCTCGCAGATGCAGAAGTCGCCGAACCTCGCCGGCATGACGCGGCTGCTCGAAGCGCAGCAGGCGAGCGCGGAGGAGCCGCGCCGCAGCGAACTGGAACTGATGCGTACGCTGATCAAGCAGCGCACCAAAAATCTGCCACGATATACGTGCCAGAATTGCGGTTTCCGGGCACGTCTTTTCTATTGGCAGTGTCCGGGTTGCAGTGGGTGGGAAACCTATGCACCGCGGCGCGTCGAGCCGATCGCAGCGTCAAGCTGAGCGGCGCGTCATGACCGCGCAACGCCACGCCGGAGTGTGGCGGCCGTTGCAGCATGCATGGGCTGTTCGTATACGGCAGTCAGCGCCGGATTCAATGCCGGAAATCCTCACCGGAACCCATTAGCGGAACGCGTATGAAAATCACCATTATCGGCACGGGCTATGTCGGCCTTGTCACTGGCGCGTGCCTTGCCGAAATCGGCCACGACGTTTTCTGTCTGGATGTCGATCCGCGCAAGATCGAGATTCTGAACAACGGCGGCGTCCCGATTCACGAACCTGGGTTGCAGGAAATCATCGCCCGCACCCGGGCCGCGCGGCGCATCACGTTTTCGACGGATGTCGAAGCGAGCGTGGCGCACGGCGAGGTCCAGTTCATCGCGGTCGGCACGCCGCCCGATGAAGACGGCTCGGCCGATCTGCAATACGTTCTCGAAGCGGCGCGCAATATCGGCCGCACGATGAACGGCTTCAAGGTGATCGTCGACAAGTCGACGGTCCCGGTCGGCACCGCGCAACGCGTGCGCGCTGTCGTGGAAGAAGAGCTGACGAAGCGCGGTCTCGGCGAGAGCGAGCAGCATCGCTTCTCGGTCGTCTCGAACCCGGAGTTCCTGAAAGAAGGCGCGGCGGTCGACGACTTCATGCGCCCCGACCGCATCGTGCTCGGCCATGACGAAGACGACGCCGGCATGCGTGCGCGCGAGCTGATGAAGCGTCTGTACGCGCCGTTTAACCGCAATCACGAACGCACGCTCTACATGGACGTGCGCTCGGCGGAATTCACCAAGTATGCGGCGAACGCCATGCTCGCCACGCGCATCTCGTTCATGAACGAGATGGCGAACCTCGCGGATCGCGTCGGGGCGGATATCGAAGCGGTACGCCGCGGGATCGGCTCCGACCCGCGCATCGGCTATCACTTCCTGTACGCCGGCTGCGGCTATGGCGGATCGTGCTTCCCGAAGGATGTGCAGGCCCTCGTGCGCACCGCCAGCGAGAGCGGCCACAACCTGCGCATTCTCGAAGCGGTCGAAGCGGTGAATCACGAGCAGAAGGAAGTGCTTGTGCGCAAGATTGCCGGCAAGCTCGGCGAGGATCTGAGCGGCCGCACCTTCGCCGTGTGGGGCCTCGCGTTCAAGCCGAACACCGACGATATGCGCGAAGCGCCGAGCCGGCGCATCATCGCCGAGCTGCTGGCGCGCGGCGCCAACGTGCGGGCGTACGATCCGGTCGCCATCACCGAAGCGCGCCGCGTTTTCGCGATCGACCTGCACGATGCGCCCGAACACCTGTCGCGTCTGCACTTCACGAGCACCCAGAACGAGACCCTCGTCGGCGCCGACGCGCTGGTGATCGTCACCGAATGGAAGGAGTTCAAGAGCCCGGACTTCGTGCATCTGAAATCGGTGCTGAAGACGCCGCTGATCTTCGACGGCCGCAACCTCTACGAACCGGAAGCGATGACCGAACTGGGCATCGATTACCACTCGATTGGACGTCCCTATGCCCAACCCACCGAACTCCCAGCCGATGCCTGAGACCACCCTCAACGAAACCGCCGTGTCCGCTCCCGGGGCCGTCGCCGTGCCGCGTGAGCGGCTCGCCGGAGCCCGGGTGCTGGTGGTCGGCGATGTGATGCTCGACCGTTACTGGTTCGGCGACGTCAACCGTATTTCGCCGGAAGCGCCGGTGCCTGTGGTACACGTGCAGAAGCAGGAAGACCGGCTGGGCGGCGCGGCGAACGTCGCACGCAACGCGGTCGCGCTCGGCGCGCAGGCGGGGCTGCTCTGCGTGGTCGGACACGACGAGCCCGGCGAGCGCATCGTCCAGTTGCTCGACGATAGCGGTGTGGTGCCGCATCTGGAGCGCGACCCGGCCTTGCTGACCACGATCAAGCTGCGCGTGCTGTCGCGTCAGCAACAGTTGCTGCGGGTCGATTTCGAGAATACTCCGACGCACGAAGTGCTGCTCGCCAGCCTCGCACGCTTTGACGAGTTGCTGCCCGCTCACGACGTGATCCTGATGTCCGATTACGCCAAAGGCGGCCTGACGCACGTCACGAAAATGATCGCGAAGGCGCATGCGGCAGGCAAGCCGGTGCTGGTGGATCCGAAGGGCGACGATTGGGAGCGCTACCGTGGCGCGACCCTGATCACGCCGAATCGCGCCGAGTTGCGCGAGGTGGTCGGGCAATGGAAGTCGGAAGACGATCTGATTGCGCGCGTGACGAAGCTGCGCACCGAACTCGAATTCAAGGCGCTGCTGCTGACGCGCTCGGAAGAAGGCATGACGCTCTTCTCGGACGACGGCATCCTGCACGCTTCGGCCGTGGCACGCGAAGTGTATGATGTCTCGGGTGCCGGCGACACCGTGATCGCCACGCTCGCCGTGATGCTCGGCGCGGGCCTGTCGCTTGTCGATGCGGTGGCGCTGGCGAATCGCGCGGCCGGCATCGTGGTCGGCAAGCTCGGCACCGCTACCGTCGACTACGACGAACTCTTTCTCTAATGCCGCACGCCGCCTCGCGCGCGTTTGCGGCGCGGGCGGCGGGCGTCAGTCGAACCCAATTTCGGGACAGGACGACCATGACTCTCATCGTCACCGGCGCGGCCGGTTTTATCGGCAGCAATCTCGTGAAAGCGCTCAACGAGCGCGGTGAACAACGCATCATCGCGGTCGACAATCTCACGCGCGCGGACAAGTTCAAGAACCTCGTCGATTGCGAAATTGACGACTATCTCGACAAGACCGAATTCGTCGAACGCTTTGCGCGCGGCGATTTCGGCAAGGTGCGCGCGGTGTTCCACGAAGGCGCCTGTTCGGACACGATGGAAACCGACGGCCGCTACATGATGGACAACAATTTCCGCTATAGCCGCGCGGTACTCGACGCGTGTCTCGCCCAGGGCACGCAGTTCCTCTATGCGTCTTCCGCGGCCACGTACGGCGGCTCCAGCCGCTTCGTCGAAGAGCGTGAAGTGGAGCAGCCGCTCAACGTCTACGGCTATTCGAAGTTCCTGTTCGATCAGGTGATCCGCCGCGTGCTGCCCACCGCGAAAAGCCAGATCGCGGGCTTTCGCTACTTCAACGTGTATGGTCAGCGCGAGACCCACAAGGGCCGCATGGCCTCGGTGGCGTTCCACAATTTCAACCAGTTCCGCGCCGAGGGCAAGGTCAAGCTGTTCGGCGAATACAACGGTTATGCCGCGGGCGAGCAGACGCGCGATTTCGTTTCGGTTGAAGACGTCACGAAGGTCAATCTGCACTTCTTCGATCATCCGGAGCGCTCGGGTATCTTCAATCTCGGCAGCGGTCGCGCGCAGCCGTTCAACGACATCGCGAGCACCGTCGTCAACACGTTGCGCGCGCTGAACAACGAGGCTCCGCTTTCGCTCGCCGAGCAGGTGCAACGTGGGCTGATCGAGTACATTCCGTTTCCCGACGCACTGCGCGGCAAGTATCAGTGCTTCACGCAAGCGGACCTCACGAAGCTGCGCGCCGCCGGCTACGACGCGCCGTTCCTGAGCGTGCAGGAAGGTGTCGACCGCTACGTGCGTTGGCTATTCGGCCAGCTATAAATCATTCGTAGACCTCTTTAAACTGGAATCTCCTCGCCGGTGGTCGTCACCGGCAGGTTGTAGAGGGAGATTCCATATGTTGCGAAAAATCATGGTTACCGCGGCAATGCTCGCCGCGTTCGGTCACGCCTATGCGGCGGTCGACGTCAACACGGCCAACGAAGCTGCCCTGCGTGGCATCAAGGGCATCGGTCCGGCCAAAGCGAAAGCGATTCTTGAAGAGCGCGATGCGCACGGTCCGTATAAGGACACGGCGGATCTCAGCAAGCGCGTCAAGGGCATGGGCGGGCATACCGTCGAGCGCCTGCAGGCGGAGGGTCTCGCTGTCGGTCCGGCTGGCGCTGCTGCTGGCGCACAGGCTGCGGCGCCGGCGCAGGGCAAGGCCGCGACTGCTACGGCCGCTGCCGCGAATGCGGCCGGCACGCAGAAGAGCGGCGCGGCCGTGGTGGTGAAGAAATAGCCCCGTGCGGCGGCGCGTGCTTGCCCCCGCGCCGCCGCAAGGTGAATGTCCTTTCTGGTTGGAGTCGGCACAGCACACTCCTTCAGCCGTCACTCAGATGACTGGCTCCCGCGGTGCTCGACCGCGGGCTTTTTGCGTTGCGCGCCGGCTTATATCTCAACGTTATATCGCCATACCCGTGCGCGGCTGCATCCATGCCGCTGACAGGGCCGCACGGCAGGCCGACGCACGGTAGTTTAGAATCGTTGGATTGAAGACTCCGCGCAGCGACTGCACCGCACCCCGATATGGCTTACAAAACGATTGAAGACACGATCGGCAATACGCCGCTCGTACAGCTCGTCCGCCTGCCCGACGACGAGATCCGCAGCCGCAATAACGTGATCCTCGGCAAGCTCGAAGGCAACAACCCGGCGGGTTCGGTGAAAGACCGCCCGGCGTTGTCGATGATCAAGAAGGCCGAAATGCGCGGCCGCATCAAGCCGGGCGATACGCTGATCGAATCCACCAGCGGCAATACCGGCATCGCGCTCGCCATGGCGGCCGCCATTCGCGGCTACAAGATGGTGCTGATCATGCCGGAAGACCTGTCCGTCGAGCGCCGTCAGAGCATGGCTGCCTACGGCGCGCAGATCGTGCTGACGCCGGTGACGGGTGGCATGGAATACGCCCGCGATCTCGCCGAGCAGATGCAGCGCGAAGGCAAGGGCATCATCCTCGACCAGTTTGCGAACCCGGACAACCCGCTTGCTCATTACGAAACCACCGGCCCCGAAATCTGGCAGGAGACCGAAGGACGCATCACGCACTTCGTGTCGGCCATGGGCACCACCGGCACGATCATGGGCGTATCGCAGTATCTGAAGGAACAGAATCAGGCGGTGGAAATTATCGGCGCGCAGCCGGAAGAGGGCTCACGTATTCCGGGGATCCGCAAGTGGCCCGAAGCGTATCTGCCGAAGATCTTCGATCGCAGCCGGGTCGATCGCGTCGAGAACGTGAGCCAGGCGGCCTCCGAAGCGATGGCGCGCAAGATGGCGGCGGTCGAAGGGATCTTCTGCGGTATTTCGGCAGCGGGCGCGTGCGAAGTGGCTTTGCGGATCGCGCGGCAGGTCGAGAATGCGACCATCGTGTTCGTGGTGTGCGATCGCGGCGACCGCTATCTGTCCACGGGCGTGTTCCCGGCGTGAGTCAGGGCAGGCCTTGATGGCCTGATACGTCGCAGACGTCTCACGAAACGCTTCACCAAACAAAAGCGCCGCTCAGTTCAAACTGACCGGCGCTTTTTCATTCAGGCAATTCCCGCTTCGATTCCAGCGGAAGGAAGCGAAGCGCTTGCCGGCCGCTTATTGCGCGTCCTCAGCGGGGGCCGGTATCGGAGCCGGCAGGCCCAGCGGCGCAGTACCCGGAACAGCGGCAGGCGCAGGCCTGACCATCGGTGCAGGCGCTGTACCTGGCAGTGCCGCAGGCGGCGCCATCGAGGCCGGTGCGCCGTTGCTGTCCAGATCGCCGGACGCCTCCATTTGCGCCTTGATCTTCTCGCCGAGCTGATACACCGATAGCGCGTAAAAGAAGCTGCGGTTATAGCGCGTCAGGACGTAGAAATTCTTCAGCCCCAGCTTGTATTCGGTCGGCAGTCCAGGTGAGGGCAGGTCGACGATGGTCACCGGCGTACCGGCCTCCGCGGCCATGTCCAGACCCGGCTGGTTCAGCAGCAGGCCGGCGCGCAGCAGTTGTTCGAGCGGCCAGTGCGGCTCGGGCTGACCGTCGGCGGCGGCCTGGGCGATGCCCTGACTGCCGGCATCCGGGCTGATGTCCCAGATCACAGGGCGGCCGTTCTCCCAGCCGTTCTGCTTCAGATAGTTCGCGACGCTGCCGATCGCATCGGCCTGGCTGGTGCGCAAGTCGATCTGCTTGTTGCCGTCATACGAGATCGCATACTGCACGATGCTGCTCGGCAGAAACTGCGGAATGCCGATTGCGCCCGTGTACGAACCGAGTACCGAGGTAGGGTCGATTTGCGAGTCGCGGGTCCAGACCAGATAGTCTTCGAGATTCTTGCGGAAGGTCTGCTCGCGATCGGCGCGGTTCGGCGTGTTCGGGTAATCGAAGGCGAGCGTGGTCAGTGCATCGAGCACGCGGAAGTTGCCCATGAAGCGCCCGTAGATGGTCTCCACACCGAGAATGCCGACGATCACCTCGGGCGGCACGCCGAATTCCTCATAGGCGCGTTGCAGCGTGGCCTGGTTGTTACGCCAGAACCGCACGCCCGCATTGATGCGGACCGGGTCGAGAAAGCGCGACTGGTACACGCGCCAGTTCTTCACCGACGGCGCCGTCGACGGCGTGACGAGCTTGACCGCGGTCGTCGAGTAACTGACACCGGCGAACAACGTATGCAGCGCGGCGGGATCGAAGTCGTAGCGCGCCACCATGTCGTTGATGAAACCGTCGACGTCGGGGTTGTTCGCGTAGCGCTGCGGAATGATTTCTTCTTCGAAGGTCTGGCCTTGCGGCACCGCTTGTTGCGGCTGAGACTGCGTCACCAGCAGCGGCCGCTGCGGGGCGCTGGTCTGTGCCTCGGCCGGACTGGCTGCCGCGAACGCGCACCATGCGACGGATAGTGCAGTGGCTACTTTCTGGGTGCGTAGCCGGTTTCGTGCGGACGGAGCAAGCTTGACGGTCATAGTGAACTGGGAGAGCAGTGCGAAGGAGACAGACGGTGACGGAAGGTTACGGGGCAGTATACCCGAGGCCCATTGCGGAACTGTGCAGAACCGTTGCCGCAGGGCGTCTCCGGCAAAGGGTGTGGTAACTTGATGGGGTTGGGCGCGCCGCGTGTGCGCGCCTTTGGACGGAGACACGCCGCGCGCGCTTGCGCGAAGCGACGCAGAAGAGAATCATGGCAACAGCCTTTTATTCCCACCCAGACTGCCTGCTTCACGAGATGGGCGAATGGCATCCCGAATGTCCGGCGCGCCTGCAGGCAATTGAAGATCAACTGATCGCCAGCCGCATCGACGCGCTCATCGAGCGCGAGTCGCCGCCGCTTGCCGACGAGGCCGCGCTGCTGCGCGTGCATACCCAGGCGCACGTCGATTACATCCGCAGCCGGTCGCCTGAAGAAGGCTACGCGGAGATCGACCCGGACACCTCGATGAATCCGCATACCTGGCAGGCGGCCTTGCGCGCCGCCGGCGCTGCGGTGGCCGCCACCGACGCGGTGATCGAAGGCCGTTACGACAACGCGTTCTGTAGCGTGCGGCCGCCCGGTCACCATGCGGAGCCGGCTCGCGCGATGGGCTTCTGCTTTTTCAACAACGTCGCGATTGCCGCGCGCCACGCACTGGAAGTGCATGGGCTGGAGCGAGTCGCGATTATCGATTTCGACGTCCATCACGGCAACGGCACCGAAGCCGCTTTTTCCGGCGACTCGCGGGTGTTGATGTGCAGCATCTTCCAGCACCCGTTCTATCCGTTCAGCGGCGCCGACAACCAGGCGCCCAATATGGTCAACCTGCCGATGCCGGCACGCTCCAAGGGCATGGAAGTGCGCGAGGCGGTGGATATGATGTGGCTGCCGCGCCTGCACGCCTTCAAGCCGGAGATGATCTTCGTCTCGGCGGGGTTCGACGCACATCGCGAGGACGATCTCGGCAACATGGGGCTCGTCGAAGACGATTACGCGTGGCTGACCGATCAGGTGCGCGAGATCGCCAACCGCTATGCGCAGGGGCGGATCGTCAGTTGCCTCGAGGGAGGGTACAACCTGTCGGCGTTGGGGCGCAGCGTGGTCGCCCACGTGCGGGCGCTCGCGGGAATCTGAGCGTCCCCGGCGCGCGGCGCGGCGTGCGCAACTTCAACCGCACCGCGCCTCGATCCACGCCAGCAACTCGCCGATCACCCGCTCGCGATCGAGGTCGTTCATCGTTTCGTGGTAACTCGCTTCGTGAAGCGTCAGCGTCTTGTCCGGCGAGCCGGCATGCTGGCCGAATGCGCGGCTGCCGTCGGGTTCGGTGAGCTTGTCGGCGGTGCCGTGATACACCAGCAAGGGCACCTGCAGACCGGCACGGCCGCGCTCGATGCGCGCCATCGCCAGCAAGATCTCCGCGCCGGTGCGAGCCGGAATCGCCCCGTGATGCAGCAGCGGATCGTTGCGGTTCGCCTCGACGATCGCCGCGTTGCGCGACAGCAGCGCCGCGTCGATCTTCATGGCGGGAAAGCCTGGCCAGACGCGGCTGATGATCTGGCTCATCGTCAACATCCAGCGCGGTACGTCGCGGCCCGGCGCGAGCGCGGGACTCGACAGGATCAGCCCCGCCAGCCGGTGGCCGCTTGCCGGCAGACGTTCGATCGCGTACAGCGCGGCAATCGCGCCGCCCATGCTGTGGCCCATCAGGAACAAGGGGCCGCCTTCGCGTGCCGCGACGCCTAACAAGCCCTCGGCGTCGAGCAGATAGTCATCGAAGCGATCGATCCGGGCGCGCTTGCCGGGTGCTTGCCCGTGGCCGCGCAGGTCGATGGCGAGCAGTTCGATGCCCGCTGCGTTCAGCCGCTCGGCGAGGGCCGCGTAGCGGCCGGCATGTTCCGCGAGGCCGTGCAGTAGCGCCACCGTCGCGCGCCGGGTACCGGCGACGGGCCACCGGTACAGCGGCAGCTCGACGCCGTCCCGTGTCGTTACGACCGGGCGCGCCGCGCCCCCGCCCCGCTGCGGGGCGACCGCCGTGGTCGCTGAGTCAGGACGAGCGTTGTTGTGCTGGGTAGTCTCCATGTCCGCCATCGTTGTAGTTTTGACCCGCCCGATCATAGTCGTACGCATGCGACACGCGCGAGCGCTGCGTGCGGGATGCGCCTCTAATTCCTTTGGGTTATGAAAAAATCGGAATTGATTATTAAAGGGAATGTCGACGCTGCGGTAGAATCGCGGACCAAATCCCTATAAAAGTAACGGCGGCCGCTTGTCGGGAGCGCATCCACGCTCGCCGGCAGTCCCGCCGTTTCGTTTTTTCATGATCGAAATTCGCAATATCTTCCAGCGTTTTGCCGGACCGCGGGGCTGGGTCGAGGCGCTGCACAACGTCGACCTGTCGATTCCGGCGGGCGAGGTGTTCGGCATCATCGGTCGCAGCGGCGCCGGCAAGAGCACGCTCGTGCGCACCATCAACCTGCTGACACGTCCGAGCGAAGGCAACATCGTCGTCAACGGCCGCGATCTCACCACGCTCTCCGCCGCGCAACTGCGCGAGGCGCGGCGCGAGATCGGCATGATCTTCCAGCATTTCAACCTGCTGTCGTCGCGCACCGTGTACGAGAACGTCGCGCTGCCGCTCGAACTGGCCGGCCTGAAGCGCGCCGAGATCGAAGCCAACGTGTTGCCGCTGCTCGAACTGGTGGGCCTCACGGCGCAGAAAGACCGTTATCCGGCACAGATTAGCGGTGGTCAGAAGCAGCGCGTGGGGATTGCCCGGGCGCTGGCGAGCAAGCCCAAGGTCTTGCTGTCCGACGAGGCCACTTCGGCGCTCGACCCGGAAACTACCCGCTCGATTCTGGATCTGCTCAAGCGCATCAATCGCGAACTCGGCCTGACCATCGTATTGATCACGCACCAGATGGACGTGATCAAGCAGGTCTGCGACCGCGTCGCGGTGCTGGATGCGGGCCGGGTCGTCGAACACGGCAAGGTCATCGACGTGTTCCTGCAGCCGCATCACGAAGTCACGCGCGCGCTGATCGGCGATGTGATTGCGCAGGAGTTGCCGCCTGCACTAAAGGCGCGTGTCGCCGAACGTCTGAAGACCGGCAGCGGTCATCTGCTGCGCCTCGCGTTCACCGGCACGGGCGTCGATCAACCGATCCTCTCGGAAACGATTCGCCGCTTCGAGCTCGACTTCAACATCCTGCACGGCCAGATCGACGAGATCCAGGGGCAGGCGTTCGGCTCGCTCGCGGTGCTCGCGGGCGGCGAACCGGTGAATGTGGCGCAGGCGTTGGCGTATCTGCGCGAACAGGGTGTAGTGGTGGAGGAGATGTCCTATGTTGAGTGAAATGCTCGATATGTTCGTCCAGTCGTTCTGGGAGACGCTCATCATGGTGGGCATCTCGGGCCTCGTGGGCGCGCTGGTCGGTTTGCCGCTCGGTGTGTTGCTGTATTTGACGGACCGTCAGGGCGTCCTGCAGAACGTCGGCCTCAATCGCTCGATGGGGATCGTGATCAACGCGGTGCGTTCGACACCGTTCATCATTCTGCTGGTCGCGGTGATTCCGTTTACGCGGCTGGTGGTCGGGTCTTCCATTGGGACCGCTGCGGCAATCGTGCCGCTGACGATCTCCGCTGCACCGTTCATCGCGCGTCTCGTGGAAACGGCGCTGCGCGAAGTGGACCGCGGCCTGATCGAAGCCGCTCAGGCTATGGGCGCAACCACCAGCCAGATCGTCTTCAAGGTGCTGTTGCCTGAATCGTGGCCCGGTGTGGTCGCGGGGCTGACGATCACCTTCGTCTCGCTGGTTGGCTATTCGGCGATGGCCGGCGCGATCGGCGGCGGCGGCCTCGGCGACCTGGGCATCCGCTATGGCTATCAACGCTACGAGCCGGACGTGATGTGGACGGTCGTGGCGATCCTGATCGTGTTCGTGCAACTGGTGCAGTCGTTTGGGGATTGGCTCGTGCGTCGCCTGAGCCACAAGTAAGACGCCCTTCAGCGGCAGACAGGGCGTCGCAACTAGAACAAGGGTTATCGGAACCCGTTTGAAGAGAATTGGAGAAGGTCAGTCATGCAACGTCGTTTCATTCTGCAGGTAGCGGCTGCTCTCGGCGCCGCAGCGCTCTTCGCCGCAAACACAGCGGCTTATGCCGACGACACCATCAAGGTCGGCGTCACCGGCGGTCCGCACGCGGAACTGATGGAAGTCGTGAAGGGTGTCGCCGCGAAGAACGGCCTGAACATCAAGATCGTCGAATTTGCGGACTACGTGCAGCCGAACGCGGCGCTCGCCAGTGGCGATCTGGATGCCAACAGCTATCAGCACGACCCCTACCTCGAGGCGCAGGTGAAGGATCGCGGCTACAAGCTGATCAGGGTCGCGGACACGGTGACCTTCCCGATGGGCATTTACTCGAAGAAGATCAAGTCGCTCGCCGAACTGCAGCCTGGCGCGAAGATCGCCGTGCCGAACGATCCGACCAACGGCGGCCGCGCCTTGTTGCTGCTGCAGAAGGAAGGCTTGCTGAAGCTGCGCGCCGACGCTGGCCTGAAGGCCACGCCGCTCGACATCGTCGACAACCCGAAGAAGCTGAAGATCGTCGAACTCGACGCCGCACAGATTCCGCGCTCGCTCGGCGACGTGGATGCTGCCGCGATCAACACCAACTATGCGATGCAGGCGGGCCTCAAGCCGAAACAGGACGCGATCGCGATCGAAGATCCGAAAGGCCCGTACGTGAACATCATCGCGATCCGCGAAGCGGACCGTAACAAGCCGTGGGTGGCGAAGCTGATCGCGGCGTATCACTCGCCGGAAGTGAAGCAGTACATCGACACGAAATACGGCGGTGCGGTGATTGCCGCGTGGTGAGCAATCTGAGCTAGCCACCCAAACGGGTGATGCAAGAAGGTGGCGCGTTGCACGATGATTGAGTCATCGCATCCGTCATGGATGGCAAATGATGAATTAGAGTCGTAAGTCGGGACCCGGGGTTGTCGCCCGGGTTTTTTCGGGATTAAAATAGAACGATCGTTCGTTATTGCCGTCACGCCGCTGAGGAGCGCTATCCTCGAGGTAAACCAGCCTGCGACACGGCTGCCGCAAAGGGGCAGTCGTTATAATGTCCGTTGGGTTGACGTATTCGTAACTTTGGAGCGTGTGCATGAAAATCCTGGTGCCAGTCAAGAGAGTGGTCGATTACAACGTGAAAGTCCGGGTGAAGTCGGACGGCACGGGTGTCGACATTGCGAATGTAAAGATGTCGATGAATCCGTTCGACGAGATCGCCGTGGAAGAAGCGGTGCGTCTGCGGGAAGCGGGTGTGGCGACGGAAGTGATCGCCGTGTCGGCGGGTGTCGCGCAGGCGCAGGAAACGCTGCGTACGGCGCTGGCGATCGGCGCGGACCGCGCGATCCTGATCGAGTCGAACGAAGACCTGCAGCCGCTGGCCGTGGCCAAGCTGCTCAAGGCGCTGGTCGACAAGGAACAGCCTTCGCTGGTGAT